>NZ_NKID01000001.1:0-629665 GCF_002256045.1 Pseudomonas sp. PGPPP4 | reverse complement strand
CAGCACCAAACCTGCGGCCTCGCGCTTGAACTCGGGCGTGAAAGAACGACGTTGTTTGCTCATGGAACACCTCTGTGTGGCGATCATCTTCGCCTAAAAAGGTGTCCGGGGTGAGTGGACCACTACAGGGTAGATGATTCCGCAGGTTGGGTTGAGCGCAGCGAAGCCCAACGCGGGGTATCCGGTAGCGTTGGGCTTCGACGGTGAAGCCGTCTCAACCCGACCTACGCAGTTTTCCAACCTATGAAGCGGGATTTGCCCTCACCCCAGCCCTCTCCCCGAGGGAGAGGGGGTAGATGATTCCGTAGGTTGGGTTGAGCGCAGCGAAGCCCAACGCGGGGTATCCGGCAGCGTTGGGCTTCGACGATGAACCCGTCTCAACCCAACCTACGGAGCTTGCCCTCTCTCAGAGAGAAGATTGCTCGGACGTGTGCGTGGAAAACGCTGCGCGGTTTTCCACCCTACGAATCCATGCCGACAACCAAAAGCCTCGGTCAGACGCCCCCTCTCCCTCTGGGAGAGGGCCGGGGTGAGGGTCTCCCCGAAACCCTAAGGCTGCAGGTAGCGCACCATGGCATCGCCGATCATGGTCTTGTGGCGGCGCAGTACCGCCGGTTCTTCCATGTCGATGTCGTGGATGCGGCCGAAGGTGTGGCGGTTGGAGACTCGGTAGAAGCAGAAAGAGCACATCAGCAGGTGCACATCCACCGCGTCCAGCCCGTTGCGGATCTCGCCGCTGGCTTCGCCGCGGGCGAGAATGCGGCGCAGGGCCTCCAGCGCCGAGGAGTTGAGGCTGGAGATGGTCTCGGACTGGGCCAGGTGGCGACCGCGGTGGATGTTCTCGATGCTCACCACGCGGATGAAGTCGTCGTGACTGCGGTGGTGCTCGAAGAGAAATTCCGCCAGGGTGCGGATCGCCTCCAGCGGCGGCAGGCGGTCCAGCGGCAGTTCGGCCTCGTTGCCGCGCACGTCGCTGTAGAGCTTTTCCAGCACCGTCAGGTAGAGCTGCTCCTTGCTGCCGAAGTAGTAGTAGATCATCCGCTTGGAGGTGTGGGTGCGCTCGGCGATGGCGTCCACCCGCGCCCCGCTCAGGCCCAGGTCGGCGAACTCGGCCACGGCGGCGGCGAGGATGGCCTGGCGGGTCTTCTCGGGATTGTTCTTGCGCGGGGTACGGAGCGTGGGCGCGAGCGCCGGGGTGTCCTGCATCGGGCTGACTCTTGTTGGAGGAGAGGCGCGGGCACCCCAGGGTGCCCGCCTGGCTCAGAATTCCACGGGCGCCGGGCGACCCTGGCGGGCCTGCAGCATGGCCGCCAGGCGGACCGGGCTGTTGGCGGCGCCGTAGCCACTGTAATCCTTGCGCTGGAGGATTTCGAAAAAGAAGCGGTCGGCGAAGGATTCGGTGTAGACGTGGAACAGCTCGCCACCCTGGGCATCGCGGTCGTAGAGGACGTTGTAGTAGGCCAGCCGACTGAGGAAGTCGTCGTCGAAATCGAAGCGCGCCCCCAGGTCGTCGTAGTAGTTCATCGGGATCTCCAGCAGAGGCACCCCGGCGGCCTTGGCCTGCTCCACCGCCTGGAAGATGTCCTGGCAGGCGAAGGCGATGTGGTGCACCCCCGAGCCGCGATAACTCGACAGCGCCCGGGCGATGGCGGTGTTGCGATTCTCCGAGATGTTGAGCGCCAGGCGCACGCTGCTCTCGCGATTCTTCAGGGCGCGACTCTTGACCAGGCCGTAGGGGTCCGGGACCACCACCTCGTCGTCGGCGCTGAAGTCGAACAGGCTCTTGTAGAACAGCACCCAGCTGTCCAGGGCATCGGCCGGCAGGGCGATGGCCACGTGGTCGACGTGGGTCAGGCCGAGGCCGCCGCTGGCGCCGGCGCTGACGTCGAAGTCGGTGTCATAGAGACTGCGGCCGTCGGCGCCGCGATCGGCGAGGTAGATCAGGCTGCCATCGGGCGCCCGCACCGCCGGGATCTCCCGCTCGTTGGGGCCGACCAGGCCGCGATAGGGCTGCGCCCGGTACTGCTGGGCGCGCTCCAGGGCGGCCTGGCTGTCCGGCACGCGCAGGGCCATGGCGCACAGCGAGGGGCCATGGGCCTCGAAGAAGTTGTGGCCGAAGGAATAGGGTTCGGCGTTGAGCACCAAGTTGATCTCGCCCTGGCGCAGCAGGGTGACGTTCTTGGAGCGGTGCCGGCCGGCCCGGGCGAAGCCCAGCTTGCCCAGCCAGCCGGCCAATTGGGCGCCATGGACGTCGTCCACGGCGAATTCGAGAAATTCGGTGCCCTCCAGGCGCGGCGCCTCGGGCGGAGCGAACAGCGGCGCCGCCACCGGGGTCTCTTCGCGCTGCAGCCGCGCCGCGGTCTGCTCTTCCAGGTAGAGCAGGGATCTCAGGCCATCGGCGGCGGTGGCGCGGGTCTGGGCGGCGCGGAAACCGTCGTTGAAGATCTCCAGCGACAGCGGCCCCTGGTAGCCGGTCTGCAGGATGGGCGCGAGAAAGCCGGCCAGGTCGAATTCGCCCTGCCCCGGGAAGCAGCGGAAATGCCGACTCCACTCCAGCACGTCCATCTGCAGCACGGGCGCATCGGCCATCTGCACGAAAAAGATCTTGTCCCCGGGAATCTGCGCGATGCCCGCCGGATCTCCGCCGATGGACAGAGTGTGGAAGCTGTCGAGCAGCACGCCGAGATTGAGGTGATCGACCGCCTTCACCAGCCGCCAGACCTGCTGCCAGGTGTTGACGTGGCGCCCCCAGGCCAGGGCTTCGTAGCCGATGCGCAGGCCACGCGGGGCGGCGCGTTCGGCCAGCAGCTGCAGGTCGTCGGCGATCAGGCGCTCGTCGCCCAGGCTGTCGGCGGCAGTGTTGCTGCACACCAGGACGAGGTCGGTGCCCAGCTCCTGCATGAGGTCGAACTTGCGCTCGGCGCGGTCGAGATTGCGCTGCAGCCGCTCGCGGCGATTGCCCTCGAAGTCGCGAAAGGGCTGGAACAGGGTGATGGCCAGCCCCAGGTCCTGGGCGCGCTGGCGGATCTCCCGCGGACTGGCACCGGAATACAGCAGGTCGTTCTCGAAGATCTCCACACCGTCGAAGCCCGCCGCGGCGATGGCCTCGAGCTTTTCGGTCAGGGTGCCGCTGATGGATACGGTCGCGATGGAACGCTGCATGCCGGTGCTCCTGTGTTGAACGGCCACTCCGCGGGCTGGGCCAGGGCGGGGTGACGCGGATCGGTCGGGTCTGGTGCCGATTATTCGTGGCGCCCGGCGACCCAACAATGGATTATGTACGAACCGGTTAGTTTCTGTTCGCTGATCGAACAGTTGGGCATCCGGCGAATTGACCAGTCCCGCTAGCGCCTCGCACTATGATCGCAGAGCCCAGCGCTCGTCGCTTCCGCCGCGTCGACCATAACAAGACAAACAAGAGTGTGCGTCCATGCCCCAGCTATCCACGTTATCCTGCGTCCCCCGTCTCGTCTGCAGCCCCACCGCGCGCAGTCGGCGACGGCCAGGCTAGGTCCTCCCGTCCTTTCCATCTTCGGCTCCCGCGACCCGAGCGAGTTCGTGCGCGGCGCTGAAACCCTCCTGGCCTGACAATAAAATTCCGGAGACAACCATGGCCAATACCGCCTCCCCCACCCCCGGCTCCCAAGCCAAGAAAGCCACCGCCAGCGGCTGGATCGGCTCGGCGCTGGAATACTACGACTTCTTCATCTACGCCCAGGCGGCGGCGCTGATCTTCCCGCAGATCTTCTTCCCCTCCAGCGATCCCAAGATGGCCATCGTCGCCTCCCTCGCCACCTATGGCGTGGGCTATCTGGCCCGCCCGGTGGGTGCCTTCGTGCTCGGTCACTGGGGCGATACCCGCGGCCGCAAGAACGTCCTGCTGCTGTGCATGTTCCTCATGGGCATCGCCACCATGGCCGTGGGCCTGCTGCCCACCTACCACCAGATCGGCATCCTCGCGCCCATCCTGCTGGTGGTGCTGCGCCTGATCCAGGGTTTCGCCGTGGCCGGCGAGATCTCCGGGGCCAGCTCCATGGTGCTCGAACACGCCCCCTTCGGACGGCGCGGCTACTATGCGAGCTTTACCCTGCAGGGCGTCCAGGCCGGCCAGGTGATGGCCGCGGCGATCTTCCTGCCGCTGGCCTACTTCATGCCCGCCGACGCCTTCAACAGCTGGGGCTGGCGCATCCCCTTCCTGCTCAGCGCCTTCGTCCTGCTGGCCGGCTTCATCATCCGTCGCGAGGTCCATGAGACGCCCGCCTTCGTCAAGGAAGAAGCCAAGACCGGCACCACCACCGTGGCCAGACGCTCGCCCATCGGCGAAGCCCTGAGCACCAGCTGGAAGGCCATGATTCTGGTCGCACTGATGGCGCTGATGAACGTCATCCCGGTGGTGGCCACCATCTTCGGCGCCGCCTATGCGGTGCAGCCGGCCTACGGCATCGGCTTCGACAAGAGCGTCTACCTGTGGATACCGGTGGTGGGCAACATCGTCGCCGTGCTGGTGATCCCCTTCGTCGGCAACCTCTCCGATCGCATCGGCCGCCGGCCGACCATGATCGGCGGCGCCCTGGGTTCGGGTCTGCTGGCCTTTGGTTACCTCTACGCCATCAGCATCCACAATCTGCCGCTGGCCTTCCTCATGTCGCTGCTGATGTGGGGCGTGGTCTACCAGGGCTACAACGCGGTGTTCCCGAGCTTCTACCCGGAGCAGTTCCAGACCCGCTACCGCGTCTCGGCCATGGCCATCGCCCAGAACATCGGCACCATGTTCACCGCCATGCTGCCGGCGCTGTTCACCCTGGTCGCCCCGCCCGGCACCGAGAACATCTGGCTGGTGGTCGGCGGCCTGGCCTTTGGCGTGACCTGCCTGTCGGCCCTGGCGGCCTACCTCTCGCCGGAAACCTACCGGGTGCCCATGAGCGACCTGGGCAAGCCAGGCGCCCTGCAGATGGACAAGCACTCCTACGACACGGCCCGCCAGGACAGCCTCAAGGCCAGCGTCTGACCCCTCGCGAGCCCTCGCCTGGCGAGGGCTCCGCTCTGCTACCTTGGTAGCCTTGCCGTAAGACATACGTTGTCATATAACTACACAACCGAACGCCTCGGTCGCTGCTTTCCGATAATTCAAATAAGAAAGGAATCCCTCATGTCGCCTGCCCCCTCCTAGCCGTCCCTCGCCTCACCGCCCGACCCGCCCTCGTCAGATGCCGCCCCCGCGCCGGCAGGGCACCCCTTACCTACAAGAACAAGGAACACCATGAGCACTCGACTCGCTTCCGGCCGGCTCGCCCGTGCCTGCGCCGCCTTCGCCGCTCTCACCAGCACCACGCCGCTGTGGGCCGCGGACGGCTTCATCGAAGGCACCAAGGCCAATCTCAACCTGCGTAACTTCTACTTCAATCGCAATTTCGTCGACCCCGCCTACACCGCGCAGAACAAGGCCGAGGAATGGACCCAGAGCTTCATCTTCGGCCTGACCTCCGGCTACACCCAGGGGCCGGTGGGCTTCGGCATCGATGCCCTGGGGCTCTATTCGGTCAAGCTCGACGGTGGCGCCGGCACCTATGGCACCCAGCTGCTACCGACCCATGCCGGCAACGAGCCGGCCAAGGATTTCGGGCGCCTGGCGGTGGCCGCCAAGGCCAAGGTCTCCAAGACCGATATCAAGGTCGGCGAGTGGTTCGCCGTGCTGCCGATCCTCAGGTCCGACGACGGCCGCTCGCTGCCGCAGACCTTCCAGGGCGCGCAGATCCACTCCACCGAGATCCAGAATCTGGAACTCTGGGGCGGCCAGATGCGGCAGAACAGCCCGCGCAACGACGCCAGCATGGAAGACATGTTCATGCAGGGCCGCGCCAATGCCACCTCCGACCGCTTCAACTTCGTCGGCGGCGAATACACCTTGAACGAAAAGCGCACCCGAGTCGGCCTCTGGTACGCCCAGCTCGAAGACATCTACCACCAGAAATTCATCAACCTGATCCACTACCAGCCGGTGGGCAGCTGGACCCTGGGCGCCAACCTCGGCTACTTCATCGGCGACGACGACGGCTCGGCCCGAGCCGGCGCCCTGGACAACCGCACCGCCTATGCGCTGCTCTCGGCCAAGCAGGGCGGCGGCACCTTCTATGTCGGCCTGCAGCGCGTCAGTGGCGACAGCGCCTGGATGAGGGTCAACGGCACCAGCGGCGGCACCCTGGCCAACGACAGCTACAACTCCAGCTACGACAACGCCCGGGAACGCTCCTGGCAGGTGCGCTACGACCACAACTTCGCCGCCTTCGGCCTCCCCGGCCTGACGCTGATGAACCGCTACCTCAGCGGTGACAACGTCCATACCGGTGCCATCACCGACGGCAAGGAATGGGGTCGCGAATCCGAGGTGCAATACGAGGTGCAGAGCGGGCCGCTGAAGAAACTGCTGATCCGCTGGCGCAACTCCAGCATGAGACGCGACTACAGCGCCAGCGGCTCCTTCGACGAAAACCGCATCATCCTCAACTACCCGATTTCGGTACTGTAGGACGCCGATTGGCGGCTGGGCGGGCGGCCGCTCCGCCCGCCCGCCCAGCCGACCGCCGCCGCTTGCCCGGATCGCCCAGGCCTTATACTGTACAAAGATACAGCAAGAGGCCCTGACATGACTCAGCCCCAGCGCCCGCCACGGGGTCGTGGCACCGCCAGCAATCCGCACAATCGCTTTGCCGCCACCCGCAGCGAGGTCGAGCACGATGGCTGGTACGAGGACGCCACCCCGCTGACCTTCACCACCGCCGTCCGCCAGGAAACGGCCAAGACGGTGATCAGCCGCAACCAGTCGCCGGACGTCGGCTTCGATCGCTCGGTGAATCCCTATCGCGGCTGCGAGCATGGCTGCATCTACTGTTTCGCCCGCCCCTCCCACGCCTACTGGGACCTCTCGCCCGGCATCGATTTCGAGACCCAGCTGATCGCCAAGACCAATCTGGCCGAGCGGCTGGAGGCGGAGCTGAGCAAGCCGGGCTACCAGCCGCAGCCCATCGCCCTGGGCATCAACACCGACGGCTACCAGCCCATCGAGCGGCAATACCAGCTGACGCGCCAGGCGCTGGAGATCCTGCTGCGCTATCGCCATCCGGTGACCCTCATCACCAAGAGCGCGCTGATCCTGCGCGACCTGGATCTGCTGGTGCAGCTGGCCGAGCGCAACCTGGTGCGCGTGGCCTTCAGTCTCACCACGCTGGATGATGACCTCAAGCGCATCCTCGAACCCCGCACCGCTGCGCCCCAGGCCCGGCTGCGGGCCATGCGCACCCTGGACGAGCACGGGGTGCCGGTGAGCGCCCTGCTGGCGCCGATGATTCCCATGATCAACGACCATGAGCTGGAAGCCCTACTGGAAGCGGCCCGCGATCATGGCGCCCGCTCGGCCGGCTATACGCTGCTGCGACTGCCGCTGGAGATCGTCGAGCTGTTCGAGGAATGGCTGCAGACGCACTTTCCCGAACGCGCCGCCCATGTGATGAGCCTGATCCGGCAGTCGCGCGGCGGGAAGAACTACGACAGTCGCTTCGGCATCCGCATGAAGGGCGAAGGTCAGTTCGCCGAGCTGCTGGCCCAGCGCTTTCGCCTGGCACGCCGCCGCTTCGGCCTGGAGCGCCGCGAGGGCGAAGGCCTGGACTGCAGCCAGTTCGCCCCGCCAGGGGAGCAGCTGGGGTTGTTTTAGCACGGGCGTCGAACGGGCTCCCCCTCACCCCAGCCCTCTCCCAGAGGGAGAGGGGGAAACGCGGCGCACGCCTCGTAGGTTGGGTTGAGCGCAGCGAAGCCCAACGGCCTGACACCCTCACCCCAGCCCTCTCCCAGAGGGAGAGGGGGAAAAGCGACGCAGCCTCGTAGGTTGGGTTGAGCGCAGCGAAGCCCAACGGCCTGACACCCTCACCCCAACCCTCTCCCAAGGGGAGAGGGGGAAAAGCGACGCAGCTTCGTAGGTTGGGTTGAGCGCAGCGAAGCCCAACAGCCTGACGCCCTCACCCAGCCCTCTCCCAGAGGGAGAGGGGGAATAGCGCCGCAGCCTCGTAGATTGGGTTGAGCGCAGCGAAGCCCAACGGCGTGGCCTCCCTCACCCAGCCCTCGCCACCCAGCTGCTAGGCTAAACGGCTGTGCCTATCTCTGGAGTCGCCATGACCGCCCCTACCCCGCTCACGCCGGCCCAGGCCGTTGCCGCCGGTATCGACTTCGCCGAACTCAAGGTCGATGCCAGCGGCCTCTACTGGAGCCAATACGATCCCACCGATGGCGCCACCCGCCTCTGGGTCCGCGAGGCCGGCGCCGGGCCGCGCTGCCTCACGCCGGCGGGGTTCAGCCTGCGCAGCAAGGTCTATGAATACGGCGGCGGCGCCCTCTGCCTGGGGGACCAGGGACCGCTGTTCGTCAATGAAGCCGACCAGGCGGTCTATCGCCAGCCGCGGGATGGCGGCGCGCCCGAATGGCTGGCCGGAGGCGAGGCCTGGCGCTACGGCGATCTGCACTGGGATGGTGTCCGGCAGCAGGTGCTGGCGGTCGAGGAGGATCGCCGCGAGCAGCCGCCGCGCCATCGCCTGGTCGCCCTGAGTGCCGGTGGCGCACGCCAGGTGCTGGCCGAGGGCGCGGATTTCTATGCCGCACCGCGCACCAGCGCCGACGGGAGCCGCCTGGCCTGGATCGAGTGGGACAGGCCCCACCAGCCCTGGACCCGCACCCGGCTGCTGACGGCGACGCTGGACGCCGAGGGATGTCCCGGTGCGCCCACCGTGGTGTCGGCCGATCCCGAGGAGTCGCTGCAACAGCCGCTGTTCGATAGCGAGCAGCGGCTCTGGGCGCTGAGCGATCGCCAGGGCTGGTGGCAGCCCTGGTGCGAGTCCGCGGCGGGCTTCGCGCCCCAGGAGGCGCCTGCGGCGGATCATGCCGCCGCGCCCTGGCAACTGGGTGGTGCCAGTTGGTTGCCGACGGCGGAAGGCTGGCTGGCGACCTGGCAGGAAGGCGGCTTCGGCGTGCTCGGCGAGCGCCGGGCAGCGGGAGAGACCCGCCGCCTGGCCGCGGACTTCAGCCGTTTCCGCGGGCTGGCCCTGGACGACAGCCATTGCTACTGCATCGCCGCGGCGCCCACGCGCCCCTCGGCGGTGCTGGCCATCGATCGCCAGAGCGGCGCGGTGGAGATCGTCACCGGCGGCGTCGCGCCCCTGGGCGACAGCGCCATCGTCGCCCCCCAGCCGCTGAGCTATCCCAGCGGCGACGGCCAAGCCCAGGGCTTTCTCTATCTGCCGGAGCGGCACGGCGAGGGCCCGCCGCCGCTGCTGGTCAGCATCCACGGCGGTCCCACCTCCTGCACCTATCCGGTGTTCGATGCGCGCATCCAGTTCTGGGTGCGCCAGGGCTTCGCCGTGGCCGATCTCAACTATCGCGGCAGCAGCGGCCACGGCCGGGCCTACCGCCAGGCGCTGCACCTGCGCTGGGGCGTGGTGGACGTCGAGGACGCCTGCGCGGTGGTCGACCACCTGGGTGTCCAAGGCCTGGTGGACCCGACGCGAGCCTTTATCCGTGGCGGCAGCGCCGGCGGCTACACAGTGCTCTGCGCCCTGGCCTTCCACGACGTCTTTCGCGCCGGCGCCAGCCTCTATGGCGTCAGCGATCCCCTGGCGCTGGCCAAGGTCACCCACAAGTTCGAGGCCGACTACCTGGACTGGCTGATCGGCGATCCCGAGGCCGATCGCGCGCGCTACGAGGCACGGACGCCGCTGCTGCATGCCGAGGGCATCCAGGCACCGGTGATCTTTCTGCAGGGCCTCAAGGACGCCGTGGTGGTCCCCGCCCAGACCGACGCCATGGCCGCGGCCCTGGAGGCGCGTGGCATACCGGTGGTGGTCAGGCGCTATCCCGACGAAGGCCATGGCTTTCGCCGAGCGGCCAACCAGGCGGATGCCCTGGAACAGGAAGCCGCCTTCTATCGCCGCTGGCTATAACGGCGGCGCACTGAGAAAGTCGGGCCAGGCCGACGCTGAGCGCGCCTGGCCCGTATAGAATGGCGCTTTAGCCGTCGAGTTCTTGCATGCCCTTCGTTCGCCGCGGTATCGAAAGCATCGTCTCCACCTGGCTGGCCGGCCTGCTGCTGCTCCTGCCACTGGTGCTGACCCTGGCGCTGATCGGCTGGATCGTCAGTTTCCTCAATGGCCTGATCGGCCCCAACACCACCCTGGGCCGGTTGTTCGTGGCGGTTGGTCATCCCTTCGTCGGCAATTCCATGGCGGCCTATGGCCTCGGCACCCTGCTGCTGCTGGTGCTGCTCTATCCGCTGGGGCTGGCGGTCAAGCTGGGCCTGCGTCGGCCGCTGGGCTGGTTCGCCGACATGACCTTTCGCCGCATTCCGGTGGTGGGCAAGCTCTATGGCCTGGCCGAGCGCTTCGTCGAGTTGCTCGATCGCAAGGAAGGCGGGGCGGACATCCGCGCCATGAGTCCGGTGTGGTGCTTCTTCGGGGGTCAGGGCGTGGCAGTGCTGGCGCTGCTGCCCAATCCAGCGGTGATCGACATCGAGGGTCGCCACTATCACGCCGTGCTGGTGCCTTCGGCGCCCGTCCCCGTGGGTGGCGGGCTGCTCTATGTGCCGGTGGACTGGGTGAAACCGGCGGACATGGGCATCGATATGTTCACCAGCATCTATGTCTCCATGGGCATCACCCTGCCGCCGGTGGTCAAGGATCGCCAGGTGGAATTCATTCCGCTGGAAGAAGCCGTGCGCCGCCAGCAGGAAAACGGGACGGCCGAAGAGCCGTCCCGCCAGCCTCGATAAGGATTTGCTAAAAAGTCGCCGAGCGAAGGTCAGGCAAGGCAAAAACCAGCGAGGAAGCGGAGTTTACAAATAGTAAATGAGCATTCCGAGCTGGTTTTTAACGCAGCATCACCGAGCGCAGGCACTTTTTAACCTTAGTTCTGCACCGCCTGGACCGAGCCACCATCGACGCGCAAGTTGCTGCCATTGATGAAGGAAGCGCGCTCGGACACCAGCAGAGCGATGGCCGCGGCCACCTCTTCCACCTTGCCGCGGCGCTTCTGCACGATGCCGGGCCGCTCTTCGTCGAGGAAGCTTTCGATGGCTTCCTCGAAGGAGACGCCCTTTTCCTCCGCGCGCTTTTCCATCATGCCATCGGTCATGCCGGTCTCGATGAAGGCGGGGGACACGGTGTTGCACAGCACGCCGTGGGCCGCTTCCTTGTACGACAGGTTCTTGATGAAGGCGGCCAGGGCGGCCTTGGCCACGTTGTAGACGGCTTCTTCCCAATAGGGCTGGACGGCGTTTTCCGAGGTGATGCAGACGAAGCGACCCCAGCCGCGCTTGCGCATGCGCGGAATGGCGGCGCGACCGACGCGCACGGCGGAAAAGAAGTCGGTGGCCCAGGCTTCCTCGTAGTCGGCATCGGCCAGTTCCAGGGGATCGCCCTTGGCGCCGGTGACGCCGGCGGTGTGCACCACGATGTCGATCTGGCCGAAGCGGGATTCACCCTGCTCCACCAGTTGGTCCACCGCAGCCTGGTCGGTCATGTCGGCGGCGATCAGCAGCGTATCGCCCGGCAGGCCCTTGGCCGCCTCTTCCAGCTTGCCCTGCTCCAGGTCGGAGAGCACCAGCTTGACGCCCTCTTCGGCCAGCAGCTTCGCCGTGGCCAGACCCATGCCACCGCTGGCCCCCGTGATAAGGGCGACGCGCCCCTTGATTCCCAGATCCATACCGACCTCGCTGATTAATTGCGTACAGTGCCGTCATCCGGCGTCTCTGATTCCGACTCGCCACGAGGCGCCGTTGCGCTTACCGTTCGGCGGAAAGCGCAACGGCAGCCCTGCCTGCCGGTCCAGATAGGCAAGACCCCTGGGAAGTTCACGATGCACGCACCCCGCCTGCCCCTGACCCTCTTTCACGACGGCGCCTGCCCGCTGTGCGCCCGCGAGATCGCCTGGCTGCGGCGCCATGCCGACCCCAGCCAACTGCAGCTGGTGGACCTGGCCGCGCCGGACTATCCGAGCCAGGCGCCGGTCGATGCGCCGCCGCGTCAGGCCATGCTCGATCTGCTGCACGCCCGGGATGCCGACGGCCGCTGGTTCAAGGGCCTGGAGGCCACCTACTGGAGCTGGCGCACCGCCGGCCTCGGCCACTGGGCGCGGCCGCTGGCCTGGCGACCGTTGCGGCCCCTGCTGGAGCTGGGCTATAGCCTGTTCCTCAAGCTGCGCCCGGGTCTGACCTGGCTACCCCATCCGGAGGGCAGTCGGCGCTGCCAGGATGATGTCTGCACCCTGGACGAATCGCGCGACCGCTCGCGCCGGGGCTGACGCCGCAACGCGCCCGCACCCGCTTCAGTCCCGCAGACGCGCGGGCCCACCCTGCTGGCATCCGGCCAGGGTTCGCCTGCAGGCGCGTCTCGGCTAAACTGCGCGGCTGCTCGCGTTACGGATCCTGACATGTCTGCTGCTCTACCCGCCCGCGCCCTGGGCCTCGACTTCGGTACCTCCAACTCCACCGCCGGCTGGTTCAGGCCCTCGGGCGAGGTCCTGCTGCCCCTCGAAGAGGGCAAGGCCACCCTGCCCTCGGTGATCTTCTTCAACGCCGAGGAGCGCCGTCCGGCCTATGGCCGCCAGGCGCTGCACGAATACCTGGAAGGCTACGAGGGGCGTCTGCTGCGCTCGCTCAAGAGTCTGCTCGGCTCCAACCTGCTCAAGGGCGAGACCAGCATCCTCGGCAGCGCCCTGCCCTTCACCGAGGTGCTCGGCCTGTTTCTCGGCACCCTCAAGCAGCGCGCCGAACAGCAGGCCGATCGCCCCTTCGACGCCGTAGTGCTGGGCCGTCCAGTGCACTTCGTCGATGACGATCCGGTCGCCGACCAGGAAGCCGAGGACACCCTGGCCGCCGTGGCGCGCCAGGTGGGCTTCAGCGACATCTCCTTCCAGTTCGAACCCCTCGCCGCCGCCTTCGACTACGAGCGCAGCATCGAGCGCGAGGAACTGGTGCTGATCGTCGACATCGGCGGCGGTACCTCGGACTTCTCCCTGGTGCGCCTGGCGCCGGAGCGTCGCGCCCTGGCCGACCGCGCCGGCGACATCCTCGCCACCGGCGGCGTGCACGTTGGCGGTACCGACTTCGACCGCCAGTTGAGCCTGGAAGGGGTGATGCCGTTGCTGGGCTACGGCAGCGCCATGAAGAGTGGTGCCACCATGCCCACCAGCCACTACATCAACCTGGCCACCTGGCACACCATCAACGCCGTCTACGCCAAGAAGAGCGTGCTGGGCCTGCGCGACATGAGATACGACGCCCAGGACACCCGCTGCATGGATCGCCTGTTCAAGCTCATCGAACAGCGTGCCGGCCACTGGCTGGCGATCCAGGTGGAAGACGCCAAGATCGCCCTGACCGACGACTGGCGCCGTACCCTGCGCCTGGATCGGATCGAGACCGGCCTGGCCGCGGATCTGGAACGGCCGCTGTTCGACGCCGCCATCGCCCTGCAACTGGAGCGCCTGAGCCGCGGCGTGGACGACCTGCTGGCCCGCGCCGATCTGGATCCGGCGCGGGTCGACAGCCTGTTCTTCACCGGCGGCTCCAGCGGCATCCCGGCGCTGCGCCAGGCCCTCGCCAAACGCTTCCCCGGCGCCCGCCTGGTGGACGGCGACCGCTTCGGCAACATCGGCAACGGCCTGGCCATCGAGGCGTTCAAGCGCTACGGCTAGGGTGGCCGCACTCGGCGCCGGTCGCGTGCTCGATCAGGCGCCGAAGGCGCCGTCGATGGTGTGCATGGCGCCGGTGACGAAGCCGGCTTCGGGGCCGGCCAGCCAGGCGACCATGCCGGCCACCTCGTCGGCGCTGCCGTGGCGCTTGATCGCCATGAAGCTGTGCATCAGCTCCTTCATGGGGCCATCGGCCGGATTCATCTCGGTATCGATGGGGCCCGGCTGCACCACGTTGACGGTGATGCCGCGTGGACCGAAGTCCCGCGCCAGACCGCGAGCGAGGCCCTGCAGGGCCGACTTGCTCACGGCATAGGCGGCCAGGCCGGGCACCGGCATGCGATCGCCATTCACCGAGCCGATGACGATGATCCGCCCGCCTGCCGGCATCTGCCGCGCCGCCTCGACCGCCGCGTGATAGGGCGCCTGGATGTTGATACTGAACAGGCGATCGATGGCGTCCGGGTCCTGTTCCAGGGCATCGCCGAACAGCGCCACGCCGGAATTCACCACCAGCACGTCCAGCGGACCACAGGCGCGCACTCGGGCGATCACCGCGTCGCGGTCGGCGCTGTCGGTCAGCTCGGCGATGCTACCGGTCTCCGCGGCCAACGCCTGGGCGGCGTCCCGGGAACTGGCATAGGTAAAGATCACCTGGGCGCCGGCGGCGGTGAAGCGTCGCACGATGGCGGCGCCTATGCCGCGACTGCCACCCAGCACCAACACCTTCTTGCCTGCGAAATCGCTCATGAGTCAGCCTCCTGATTAATGTAGTGGGTGCTACAATAAGCCTCTCGGATCCGCTGTCAAAGTATTTTTGTAATGATCACTACAAATAAAGCCGCACCTCGCGGGCGACCGCGCCGCTTCGATCCGGACGAGGCCATTGTCCAGGCGCAGCGTCTGTTCCATGAAAAGGGCTATGACGGGGTGAGCGTGGCCGATCTGACCCAGGCGCTCGGGATCAGGCCGCCAAGCTTCTATGCGGCCTTCGGCAGCAAGCTCGCGCTGTACCAACGGGTGCTGGAGCGCTACATCTCGAATGGCGCCCTGCTGCTAAGACAGATCCTGGAGGCCGAGCAGTCTCTGGCGGTGGCCCTGACGCAGGTGCTGGAAGAGGCGGCGCGCAGCTATGCGGTCGATCCCGGCGCGACCGGTTGCCTGGTGCTCGAGGGCACTCGTTCCGACGATCCCCAGGCCCGCGCGGCAGCCGACCGTTACCACCAGGCGGCCCAGGCGCTGATCAGGGCCCGGATCGCCGCCTGCCAGCCGCAGCGTGCTGAGGAGTTGGCCGACTTCGTCATCACCACCATGGCCGGACTCTCTGCCAGCGCGCGGCATGGCCAGAGCGTGAAGCGCTTGCTGGCAAGTGCACGCCTGGCGGGCCTGGCGCTGACCCAGGCGCTGTCGGCAGACATGTGAGCCGCCGCGATGGAACGCGGATCGCAACGGCCGGGCGTATAAGCCTTTCTCGCCAGGGCGAAGTGCAGCGCTAGGCTGGCGAGATCATCGCACCGCATCCAGCGCTGGTGCTTGGCCGAACACGGCTTTCACGGCCCTGAGTCAACATCTGGTGCGCGGGTCGCCCGTTCGCGCTCATCGAACAACACTTGGGTCACTGGCTAATAATCCAGGTGGAAGACATCAAGTAAATCCGCCACTTAGGAACGGCGTGGAAATCGGACACAGAACTTCAGGGAGTGAACTCGTTAGGCCAATCCTCCCCAGCCCCGGCTGTCGCCTTTCGATTTCGCCTACGCCTACCCCTGTAGCACATATCGTATACATATCTGATAGATAAAAATCTGCCGTTTGATCTGACTTAGGATTCGCCGATGCCGTATTGGATATCTTGCCCTGCCATACTGTACGGAAAAATAAAAGGTGCTAGACTCCAATTGGTGTCTAGCACCCTAATGCAGCACTACCACAGCCCTGACCAGTGGAGACTCGACCCTACGCTGGTTCAGGGCTTTTCGTTTTGAGGGCATCTAGATGGGTAGGCTTGCATCTGGATACCTATGACTCTTCTCCTCACGGCCCGCATGCGGCCTCCTTTCATAGTTCCTTACGTTAGCGTCGCACCATCACAGCTCTAATCAGACGAAAGCAAACATCAAATCTGTCTAAAGCTTTTAATTTCGAGGGCATCGAGGTGGATGGGCTAGCACTCGATGCCCCTTACTCTTCTCTTCGCGACATGCATATACAGCCTCCTTTCGAAATCTTTACTTCAGCATTGCAACAAAACAACATCGACCATAATAATATTCAAACCCAGCCAGTCTAAGACTGTCACCCTTAGGGAGCCTGGATATTTAACAACCTTCAACTCTCTATACGACCACCTTCGGCCTTATTATTCGTTTTTTCTTGGAAGCCGGAACTGAATTATTCGCTGTCTTTTTCATGTCTTCATCAGCCAATGTCGCAGCCTTCTCCTGCTCCTTGAGTTTCTTCAAATACTCTTGAAACGCCTCAATATCGCTATAGGCGCCAATCTCCGGCAAACGCTCGATGAAACGGCTATACAGACCACTTTGAACCTTGCCGTTCTCGTACATAAATTCAACCGCAGCGTTAGGATTAGTGAGCATCACATAGTGAAACTCACCGGATGCTCCTGGCTTTGAGATGATAAATTTCAATTCACGAAGCTTTTTCATCCTACGACGCCAAGTGTCTACAGCCCGCTCGCCGAGAAACCCTGCCTCAGCAGCAAAAGTACTAGGATTCTCTATTGTTATCACTGGATGATCGGGCATACGCGCCCATAAACAAAACAGCACGTGTCCAGCAGGCTGTCCCTTCGACTGAGCATCGATGATCTGCATCGCAATTGGCAGAGTTCGAGGAATCGTGCTAAAGCCATCGTGAGTTTTGCGCGTCCATATCCATGCTTCGGCAATATCGGGAAAGTGAACCAATATTAATTGCTGAGCACGCTCCGCCATTGTTAGACGTCGCTTTGCTGCTTGCTTTGCATTAGCCATTCTGCAAACCTCATTCGCTTTATCTTGAGCTCAGTTTCCCTTCATCCACTCAAGATGACAAACCGTCATTACGCGTTCATACCACGCATTTTCATGTGCGCTAATCAACGATACAGCCCTTCAAAATTCTCGTATCAAGCTATCTGAAACATTTGAATTGCGCCATATCGCGCGTAAAAAAATTATAAACCATTGATTTTATTAAATTTAATTAATAGATGCGGTGCTCGGCGTGCTCGAGTGTGCTCGGCGTGCTCAGTGTGCTCGCCGTGATCCAGGGTGTTGGGTGTGGGAAGAGGGGCGTGCCAGGGTTGGGTAGCCATCATTTTTTCTCATTTCCAAGCGCTCCCCATAGACGCTGAGTCGGTCCTAGTCCGATCTCTCGCAATGGAAAGAGATTGAAGCTGACGTCCTCTCTGCCAGAATGAAATCCATTTGCAGCCGCGAGGTCGTAGGCCAGGGCCTTGGTGTATAGGTAAAAAGCTCTTGTGCTGACTAGCTTCAACTAGACTTCTCGTAGGCGCGTCTTTTGTCGTCGCCCATGTCGTAGAAAAGACTGTTGTGCAAGCCATAGCCTTTTTAACAAAAGCAGCGAACGCTCTTCGCAGAATCAGAGATATGCCCTGGCAGCGGCTGCGACCTTTAGTCCGACGGCCGCCGTGGCTGACCGCGCGGCGCCGCTGGAGTAAGGTGGCGGCCTTCAAGCCATCTTCGAGAGAGTCTGTCCCATGTCGCTGGAAATCGTCGACCATCCCGCCCTGGAAGTGACCGGCCTGCTGTTCGAGCCCGGCCAGGGCGAAGACATCGCCGCCCTCTGGCGGCGCTTCGCCGACCGCGCCGGGGAAATCACCGGCCGCGAAGGCGAGGCCGAATGGTACGGCCTGAGCTGGCGCCAGGCCGGCACCATGCACTACCTGGCCGCGGTGGCCACCGCACCGGGCGCCCCGCTGCCCGCCGGCATGGTGCGCCAGGAACTGCCGGAAGGCCGCTACGCCCGCTACGTGCACCTGGGCACCGCGCCCAGCGTGGCCAAGAGCCTCGGCCGGCTGTTCGCCGAGCTGCTGCCGGCGCGCGGCCTGCAACCCCGTCCCGGCGCCTGCTTCGAGCACTACACCGAGGCCTTCACCGGGGTGGATGCCCAGGATTCGCAGATCTATATCTACGTGCCGGTCTTCTAAAGGCCACTCGCCGCAGCGCGGACAGGGCGTTCGTCAGCTGCGGCTTGCCTCGCGGCATAACCCTTTCCAAGCTGGGGATATCGCCCGCAATCCCAGGTGCACGATGTCCCTGCCCGAGCTCCAGTCCTTTATCGCCCGGCACGAGCGGATCTTCCTGCTCACCGGTGCCGGTTGCAGCACCGATTCCGGCATTCCCGACTACCGCGACCGCGACGGCGCCTGGAAGCGCCCGCAACCGGTCACCCTGCAGGCCTTCGTCGGCGACGAATTGTTGCGCCGCCGCTACTGGGCACGCAGCCTGATCGGCTGGCCGCGCTTCTGCCAGGCGCGGCCCAACACCACCCACCAGGCCCTGGCGGCCTTGGAGCGGCGCGGCCAGGTGGAGATGCTGCTGACCCAGAACGTCGATCGCCTGCACCAGGCCGCCGGCAGCGAGGCGGTGATCGACCTGCATGGGCGCCTCGACCAGATCCGCTGCCTGGGCTGCGAGCTGCGCCTGCCGCGCCAGGAATTCCAGCAGTGGCTAGGTGAACTCAATGGCGACTGGCTGCAACTGGACGCGGCTACCGCGCCGGATGGCGATGCCGATCTGGAAGGCGTGGATTTCATGAGTTTCCGCGTGCCCGACTGCCCGCGCTGCGGCGCCCTGCTCAAGCCGGACGTGGTGTTCTTTGGCGAACACGTGCCCGGTGCGCGGGTGGAGCGCGCCTTCGCCCACCTGAGCCGCGCCGATGCGCTGCTGGTGGTGGGCTCGTCGCTGATGGTCTATTCGGGCTTTCGCTTCGCCCAGGCCGCGGCCCACGCCAGCCTGCCCATCGCCGCCCTAGGCTATGGCCGCACCCGCGCGGACGACCTGCTGGCGCTCAAGGTGGAAGCCTCCTGCGCCCAGGGGCTGGCCTTTCTGCTGGAGTACCCCGGGGCGGCGCCGGCGCTTACGCCGGCACTTGCCGAGGCCGTGGCGCCCGGCCCAGGTGCATCAGCGGACGCTCGATCCAGCGGTAGCTGAGCATCGACAAGAGGCAGGCGAGCACCAGCACCGGTGGCAGCAGCGCCATGAAGCCGACCGTACCCAGGACCTCGACCGACCCCAGGTTGAGCAGGGTGAAGAGGCCATAGAGCAGCAGGCCGTGGGTGAGATAGAGGCTGTAGCTGATCTCGCCCAGCACCTTGAGGCCGCGACTGCGCAGGAGGCCGAAGAGGTCGTTGCCGGCGGCCATGGCGGCGAAGGGCAGCGCCAGCGCCAGCATCTGCCTGAGGTTGTAGTCCGGCTGGGTCATGGCATAGGCCACCAGCGCCAGCGACAGCGCCGCCACCAGGGGCGTGCGCAGCCAGGCCAGCAGCGCCGGCCGATGGACCTTGACGAACACCGGCAGGAAACCCAGCAGGAACAGCAGGCCGAAGCGCGCGCCCAGCACGTGATAGTGATAGCCGGCGGCGACCAGACCGCCCACCAGCAGCACCGAGATCAGCAGCGGCAGGCCGAAGCCGCGGCGATTGAACAGCGCGGCGATGAGCGGCAGGGCCAGATAGAACAGCGCCTCGTAGCGCAGCGTCCAGTGGGCGCCGGCGGTCATCCAGCCGCTCTCCTCCAGGCCATTGAGACTGAAGCCGGAAAACAGCTCCCAGCTGAACAGTTCGAGCATGAAGCGCTGGCCGTCGGCGATGACGAAGTGGGTGCGGATCAGGGTGAAGAGCACCACCACGGCCACCACGCAGAGATACAGCGGCATCACCCGCAGTACCCGCGACCTCAGCAGCTCGCCCCAGTCCGGCGTGCGCCGGTAGACCTTTCCGAAGAACAGGTAGCCAGTGATCATGAAGAACAGCGAGACCGGCACCACGCCCATGTTGTAGAGCAGGTCGCTGTCGGGTTCGCGCCACTGGCCCTCGGCCTTGAGGTGATAGGTCAGTACGAAATGCAGGCAGACCACGGCGGTGGCGAGGATGCCGCGCAGGGCATCCAGCGGCGAGGAGCGCACCAGGGTCTCCTCGGTCAGCAGCGGGCTGCGGCGCAGGGCGAAGGCCAGCAGCACCAGGGTGCCCAGGTAGAGGGCGATGGGGAGAGCGACGTCAGTCATATCCGTGACCTTTTCGACAGGAGCAGGCAAAGACCCGCCCCCAGACCGCCTGAGCGGTCGCCGGAGCGAGCGAGAGAAAAGCAAGACAGCCGGGCACGCTACCGCGCGGTACGCGACCGAGGGCAGAGAGACCGGAAAGAGAGGAGAACAACGGCGAACGGAAGGATCCGCCCGCCTCAGGAAAGCGCGAGAACGCCCATCAGACAAGTCTTGTTACAGGCGTTCCCTTGGGTTAGACGTTTCGTTGGCCTCCATCTGCGGCTCTGGCGCGCCGCTTCACGGCTGCATGCCGTTCGTCGGCGTCCGTGATCGAGAGCAGGCAATCCGATCTCGACGTCAGCCAATGCTGCCTTTTGGGCTGCACTCGTTGCCAAAAAGGCAGCATTGGCCACCTGGGTAGCTCTTGCGTCCAGGCCTGTCTCAGGGCGCCAGTGCCCGCGCCACCACCGGGTAGTGATCCCACACCTGTCCATCCGCCATCGAGCGCAGCAGCTTGACGTACTCGGCATGGGACCAGGCCAGGGGTGTCGCCGAATCGGTGCCCTGCCCCTTGGTGTAGCCGTGGCGCCGGTTGTCGCCCACCCCGTCCCAGACCTGCTCGGGCAGCATCAGGCCGGCGTTGGCGAACAGTTCCAGACCGCGGACGTAGGTGTCGCGCAGCTTGCCGAGCGCCGCCGCATCCGGCTTGCCCTGCAGGACCAGGCGGGCCAGCTCGTAGTGCCCGCGCTCACCGGTGAAGATCGGCCAGACCCGGCCGCGCAGTCCGGAGTTGGGCACCGGCTGCTCGGTGGCCGGGAAGTTGATGCCGGAGCTTTCGCTCTCGCCATAGCCGTCGTTGCCGTAGCGGCGCCAGCCGGGGAAGGTGCCCTGCACCCCTGGGTACTGGAAGCTGTACTTGACCCGCAGATTCTCCGGCAGGCCCTCGTCGTCCAGCACCGCCAGACTCTTCTGCACCAGGGGATCGCCGGCCGGCCGCACGCCGTAGCGCACCAGCTCGAGGAAACCGGCGTCCAGCACCTGGTCTTCCGGCAGACCCGGACGGCTGTTGTTGTCCACCAGCTTGCCCTTGTCGTTCGGGTCGGGATTCTGGGTGATGCGCAGGTAGTAGTTGCCAGCGCCCAGGCTGCCCTGGGTGGTGGCCATGGTCTTTTCCACCTGGCTCGAATAGCGCCGCGCGGTGTCGCGGTAGCGGCTGGCATTGGCCTCGTCGCCGGCATGGCGCGCCAGTTCGCTGGCCGTGGCCAGCCCGGCGATCACCGCCGCGGTGGTGGACGGCGAATAGCCCCACTGCTCTTCCCAGCGCTCCTGCTGGGTCTGCGGCGGCTTGACCTGCCAGGTGTTCCAGCCCAGGTTGACCTGGCTGTCGCGGGCGAGGAAATCCGCTGCGGGCCTGAGCATGTCGCGATACCAGCGATCGATCTCGGCGTCACCCAGCAGGCCGCCCTGCCAGAGGCGATAGCCGAGCATGATCGGCATGGCGGTCTGGTCCAGTTGCACGCCCACCCATTCGATGGTGCCGTCGACGTGGGTCTTCTGCAGGAACCAGCCGGTGGCACCGGGCGCGCGGATCTCGTCGCCCTGCTTCTGCTGGTGGATGAAGGCCGAACTGTCGGCCGGCTTGTGCGCGGTATTGGCGTCCACCTGCACCTGCTTGAGGTAGCTGAAGGCGACCTTGGGCGTCTGCCGATCGCCCAGCGCCAGCAGCGCCATGGCGCACTGGTAGAAGTCCCGCGGCCACACCGCCTTGTAGCCGGTGGTGCCCTTGGCTGCCGGCACCGTTTCGCCCCAGGGATTGGACAACGAGGCGATCAGGGCGCCGGCGTAGGTCTTGTCTTCCTGGGCCTTGAGCACCAGGGCGCTGGCGTTGACCAACTTGCCGCCGTCGCCGGCCTGGGCCTGCAGGCGCGGCAGCTGATCGAGACTGGCCAGGTAGTCCTGCCAGCCGATGGCATCGCCCTCGCCGTTGTAGTGGGCCAGCACCTTCTGATAGCCGCGGGCCAGGGTGGCATCCGCCGCCGCCTCGGCCTGGCGCGGATTGGCGCCAAAGCCCACCACCACGTCCAGGGTGGTCTCGGCGCCCTTGAGCGGCAGCTTGGCCAGCATGGCGACGTTGCCGGCCTGGTCGCCGGTGCTGCTGTAGAGCTGGGTCAGCTTGCCGTTGCGGCGCAGGTCGTCGAGGCCGTCGGAGCTGCCGACGAAACCCACGGTGGGCGTCTGCAGGGGCTGGCTGGCCTTGACCACCAGGGCGTGCTCGCCTTCGCTGGCGTAGAGCACCGCGCCCTTCACCGCCGCGCGATCATGGCTGCCGCTGTTGGCCAGCGCCGGATCGACATAGAGATAGGGCTGGATGCGCGGATCCTGGCTGCGAAAGATGACGCGCATGACCAGGGTGTCCTGGTCCGGGTCAGTGAAGACGTGCTTCTCGATCTCGTAGCGGCCCTGGCGGTCGCGATTGACGATCCGGTAGGCCAGGGAAGTCGGCCGGCCGGCGCTATCGGTGGCCAGGTATTCGATGCGGCTGTCGGTGTCGTCGCGCTCCAGGTGGGTGAAGTCGGGGCCGCGGATCACCAGTTGCATCTCGCGCAGCTGCGCCTCGTGGATGAGGCCCTGCATGGTCTCGGTGACCACCCCCTGGGCCAGGGAAAACCAGACCCGCGAGACACGCCCGGTGCTGGCCTGGTCGCTGTAGGCGCCATCGCGATAGGCCTCGTAGCTGGTGCCGATGCCGGTCTTGCCGGAATAGGACCAGAAGGGTGCGGCGCCGGGGGCGCCCGGGGCTTCCAGGGCAGACGCCAGGGGCGTCAGGAGAAAACTGGCGGAACAGAGCAGCGGACGGACGAAGCGGACGGGCATGGGCAGGCGGGCCTTGTTCTGGTTGTGCCGAAAGTCGCATGGCAGAGGGCCTGCTGGCCCTCCCCGTCCGTAAGCCTAGTCGGATTTTGGCGAGCTGCTGGCTAGCCTTCGTCGCGCGCCGGTGGCCGGGGCTGCGGCAGGTACCCGGCCAGGGGCGAATCCGGCGCCAGCAGCGAGGTGCGGATGACGTGCAGGTAGCTGGCGATGCGCCGCAGCGGCGAGCGGTCGAAGTCGCCCGGCGTGGGCTCCAGGTGGCGCTGGGCCTGATGCGCGAGCAGGATGGCCTGGTCCACGGCGCCCAGGGCGCGGGCCAGGTTGGCGGCATCGGGCTGGCGCGCCAGCCGCACCAGCGCCCGGCCCAGGGCGCGGATCGCCAGGCGCCAGGCGCGCTGTTCGCGATACCAGGGCAAGGGCGGCAGCGCGGCCTGTTCCAGACGCAACTCGATGATGGCGTGGCCCAGTTCCAGGCTGAGAAAGGTCCAGCGCAGCAACTGCCGCTGCACCAGCGGCTGGCCCACGGTGAGCACCTGCACCTGATTGAGCAGATCGCGCAGGCCGGAATCGAAGCGGCCACTCAGGCCGGCCAGGGGCGCGCCTATGGCGTGGACCAGGCGCTCACGCAGGGCAGCCTCCAACCGCCGCCAGACCCAGGGCTGGCTGGGCGGCAGCAGCACGCTGACGGCCACCGCCGCCACGCCGCAGGCCACGAGGTAGGCCAGGTAGGTGTTGCAGAAGAGCTCGGCGTCGTAGCGCGGCAGATTGCCCGGCAGCGCCGCCGAGCAGAACCAAACCATCAGCCCGGTGCCATAGCCGGCCAGGCGTGGCCGGGTGATCAGCCAGGCGCCGGCGGTGAACACCGGCGCCAGCACCAGCAGCAACAGCGCGAAGCCATCGATCCAGGGCAGCACCTGGAAGTGCAGCAGACCGCCGGCCAGGGCCCCGACCAGGGTGCCACCGGCCAGCTGCAGGCAATAGCGGCGCGGATCGGCCGAGGTGGAGGCCAGCGCCGAGATCAGCGCCGCCGCCAGGGTGCAGGCCGCGCCGCTCGGCCAGGCGGTCTCGATCCAGAACAGCCCCACGCCCAGCACCACCAGGGCGCTGCGCAACCCGGCCATCCAGGCCACCGCGCGACTGGCGAGCGGCGTGAAGGTCTCGCGCGTCCTGGGCGCGGTGCCGGTCGGCAGGTCCAGCTCCAGCTGGGTATTCAGCAGCAGGTGCAGATCCTCGGCGAAGCGATAGAGCAATTCGGCGGCGGTGTCGTAGTCGAGGCGATCGACTTCGACCGCAGGCGCCGTGCGAGCCAGTTGCTGGCGACCGGCGCGGATCGCCGCCATCAAGGTTTCGCGCTCTGCGGCCAGGCGCTCGTTGAGCCGACGCAGATCCCGCTCCTCCGGTAGCCGACCCAGGCCTGGCGCCAGGGCGGCGGCGATCAGTTCCAGGGCGGGCGCCAGGGCCTGACGCACCGCCGGCGGGCGCTCGGCCAGGCGCTCCAGCAACTGGTAGAGGGCATGAAAGCGGGTGTTGAGCAGCATGAGCCGATTGCCCAGGGCCGCCAGGCGCCCGCTACGGCGCCGCAGATAGGGCTCTTCGAAGACGCTGGCGCTGCGCAGGCTTTCGAAACCCACGGAATCGGCGGCGAAGCGGGCGCTGAGCGCGGCGAAGCGTTCGGCGTCGAGGCGGTCGAGCAGGCCGTCATGGGCCATGGCGAGAAAGTCGCGCAGGCGCTGCGCCAGGGTCCGGCGCAGCACGCCGCGGGTGGTCTGCGGCAGGATCGCCACGCTCACCATCCCGGCGCAGCAGATGCCCAGGGCGATCTCCAGCAGCCGCCAGATCGCCTGCAAGAAGGCGCCCTGGGGCTGGGCCACCGCCGGCAGCCCGACCAGGCAGGCGGTATAGCCGGCCAGCAGGAAGGCATAGCTGCGAAAGTCGCGATAGCGCGCCGCCCCGCGGGTGCAATAGCCGATCCACAGCACCAGGGCGCCGAGCAGCAGCACCCGCTCCTGGGCGAACAGGGCGATGGCGGCCACGGTAAAGCTCAGGCCGGCCAGGCTGCCGAGGATGCGATAGAAACTCTTGGCCAGCACCTGGCCGCTCTGCGGCTGCAGGACGATGAAGACGGTGACCAGCACGGTGCTCGGTTGCGGCAGTTCCAGGCGATAGGCCAGCCACAGGGCCAGGGCCGCGGCCAGCAGCGCCTTGGCGATGAAGGCCCAGGTCTGGCCATCGGTACGCGCCCATTCGCGAGCGGCGCGGCGCCAGGCATTCAGGCTGAGCCAGCGTTGGCGCGGAACGGAGCGGGAGGGCCGCAGGGGCAACGGCGAGGCGAGGGGCATGCTGGGCAACGACGGGATCGACGGGAGGGGGCGAGACGCGGCGCCTCGGCGGCCATTCTAGGAAGCCGGGTCCGTCCGGATTAAGCCGGGTGCGACAGCAAAGAGCGTTAACCAACGGGCGGGTAATGGCCCACAATGGCCCTTTCCACCGCCCTGCCCCGCCCATGGATCATCTCTTCAATCTGCGCGCCTTCGCTTGCGTGGCCCAGACCGGCAGCTTCACCGCCGCCGCGCGCCAGCTGGAACTCACTACCGCCTATGTGTCGCGAGCGGTCAGCCAGCTGGAGCAGCACCTGCAGACCCGGCTGCTGCACCGCACCACCCGCCAGTTGCGCCTGACCGAGGCCGGCGAACGCTACCTGGTGCGCTGCCAGCGCATCCTCGCCGACCTCGACGAAGCCGATGCCGAGGCCCGCCACGCCCTGGCCGTGCCGCGCGGGCGGCTGCGCATCCACACCATGACCGGCCTCGGCCAGCACTACCTGATCCAGAGTCTGGCCAGCTATGGCGAGCGCTATCCCGAGGTCGACCTGGATCTGCAACTGACCAACACCTTCACCGACATCCTCAAGGAAGGCTACGACCTGTCGCTGATCCTGGCCGACGGCCTGCCGGACTCGGCCTTCCATTCGGCGCGCCTGGGCAGCACCCACAGCGTGCTCTGCGCGGCGCCCGCCTACCTGGAACGCCAGGGCCGACCGACCACCCCGGCGGAGCTGACCGGGCACCGCTGCCTGCGGCTGGTCAATCGCGCCATGGCGCCGGATCGCTGGTTGCTGGAAGGGCCCGAGGGCCTAGCCGAGGTGGCGGTGGATCGACCGCCCTTCCAGGTCAACACCGCCGATGCCCTGGCCGAGGCCGTGGCCAGCAGCCTGGGCATCGGTGCCCTGCCGCTGTACGCCGCGGTCGAGGGTCTGGCCAGTGGCCGCCTGCAACGGGTGCTGCCCGGGCACCGGCTCTATGCCCTGGACATCCATGCGCTCTATCCCTCGCGGCGCTTTCTCGACGCCAAGATCCGCACCCTGGTGGACCATCTGCGCGATACCCTCCCTGCTCTGCTGGAGCGTGACCGGCAGCGGGTGGAAGGCAGCGCCTAGGTTCTGTACGAAAAGTCGCCGAACGAAGGTCAGGCGAGGCGAAAAACGCTGAGGAAGCGGAATTTACGTGTGGTAAATGAGCATTCCGAAGCGGTTTTCAACGACGCATCACCGAGTGCAGGCAGTTTTCGTACAGAACCTAGAGGCGTTGCTCGGGCAGCATCCGCTCCAGCGTCCCGTCCCGGCGGATCGCCACGTGCCAGACCACCGCCGCCACGTGCAGCAGCACCAGGCCATAGACGGCGAACTGACCGGCCACATGGATGCGATTGGCGAGGATGCCGAGGGCTTCGCGACGGGGAAAACCCGGCAGGGAAAACAGCCCGAACACCGGCACCGGCTGGCCCTGCCCGGCCATCAGGTAGCCGGTCACCGGCATCACCAGCAGCACGGCATAGAGCAGGCCGTGATTGAGACCGGCGAGCAGCCGCAGCAGGCGCCCGTCGCGGGGATTGGCCGGCGGCGCCGGATGCCGCCAGCGCCAGGTCAGGCGGATCAGGATCAGCAGGAACACCGAGATCCCGGTGGATTCGTGCAGCAGGTACCAGAGGGTTCGCACCGGCCCGGGCGGAAAGTTCTCCGCCACCCAAACAAAGGGCAACAGCAGACACAGCAGGGCGACGGTCAGCCAGTGCAGGGCCTGGGCGAAGCCGGTGTAGCGGGCGATGGCCATGAATAGCGCTCCTTGGCAGAGGTATCCCGATAGTGCCCCAGGCGCAGCGGCAAAGCCGCTACGCCCGGAAACCGTCCGTCAGAGCCCTACAGATGGATCAAGGCAGCCAGCGCCAGCAACAGCGCCGGGATCATCACCACGGCGCCCAGCTTGAGGAATTGCCAGAAGCTCACCGACAGCCCTTCGCGGCGCAGCGCGGCCAGCCACAGCAGGGTCGCCAGGGAGCCGGTGATGGACAGGTTGGGGCCGAGGTCGATGCCGATCAGCACGGCGCCGGCGATCTTTTCCGAGACATGGGCGGCCTGCACCGCCGCCCCGGCCAGCAGCCCGGCCGGCAGGTTGTTGACCAGGTTGCTGCCAAAGGCCACCAGCAGCCCGGCGCCCCAGGCGGCGCGCTCCGGGGTCGCCTGGGCGGCGGCCTGCAGCTGATTGGCCAGCGCCTGCAGCACTCCGGTGGTCTCCAGGGCTTCCACCAGCACGAACAGCCCGGCCACCAGCGGCAGCACGCCCCAGGAGATGTGCTTGAGCAACTCCAGACCGCCGCCGCGCTTGCAGGCCACCACCACCAGGAAGGTGGCGAAGCCGGCCAGGAAGGTCGGCAGACCCAGCTCCAGATCCAGCGCCGAGGCACCGAGCAGTACCAGGATGGTCAGGATCAGGCCGCAGCCGGCGATGCGTCCGGTGGTGGGCAGCGCGTCCACCGCGCCCCCTGCGGACAGCTGCTCGGCACGCAGGACCTTGGCCTGGGTCGCCCAGAGGGTGAGGAAGGTCGCGGCGATGGCCAGGATCGACGGCACCGTGAACAGCGCCAACCAGCGGCTCAGCTCGGGCATGTGTTCGGCGAAGACCACCAGGTTGGCCGGGTTGGAGATCGGCAGCACGAAGCTCGCCGCGTTGGCGATGAAGGCGCAGGAGAACAGATAGGGCAGCGGATTCTTCACCTTCGCCGCGCGGGTGGCGTAGTAGACCGCCGGGGTCAGCACCACGGCGCAGGCGTCGTTGGAAAGAAACACCGTGACCAGGATGCCGACGCCATAGACCAGCGCGAACAGCCGCAACGCCGAGCCCTTGGCCGCGCGCACCGCGTGGCCGGCGACCCAGTCGAACAGCCCTTCCTTGCGGGCGATCTCGGCCAGCAGCATCATGCCGATCAGAAACAGATAGACGTCGGTGCCCTTGGCGATGCCGTGCCAGACGCCGTCCAGCGGCAACAGGCCGAACAGCGCCAGCAGCACGGCACCGGCCACGGCGAACAGCGCCTCCGGCAGACCGAAGGGCCGCGAGACCACCCCGAGGGTGGCCAGGGCGGCGATGACCCACGTCAGGACGTGGGGAGTGGTGACGATGGACCCCATGAAAGCGCTGTTCCTTCTACTCGAGTCGCGAGGTCGGCGCTGCCGACCTCACCATTTGCGGCCATTGCGATTGGGTCCCAGCTGGGTCCCCAGCACGCCCTTGGCCTGCCATTCACCCAGCTGGGTGCGATCCGAACCCCAGTCGGCCGGCGCTGCCAGCGGCCGGTGACCGCCGTCCAGCTCGAGCCGGTCGACATCTTCGCCACCGCGGGCGTCCCTGACCCGCACCTGCAATCGCCGCGTCCCTTCCGGCACCGGCCGATCGCCCTGGTAGCGACCCTTGCCCAACGGTTGCAGCGGCCACCAGGGGCCGTCGTCGCACTGCCATTCGCAGGCGGTGAGGTCGGCGTCGCCCAGCACCAGCACCCGGCACTCGCGACCCTCGGCCACGCCAGCGCCATTCAGGCGGGGATCGCCAGGCGCGGTGATCTGCACCCAGGGCCAGCCGTCGGGCAATTCGCGAAAGCGCCAGCTCACCGCCGGACCATCCAGGGTGACCAGCGCGAATCCTACACCGCCTTCCTCGATCTGACCGGTGGATCTGCAGGCGGCATAGAGCACGCCGCCGTCGTGGGCCAGTTCGTTGTAGTGGGTGTGACCGATCTCCACCAGGCGCACCGGGCCCTCGTGCAGCAGCCGGGCCACCCGCTCGGCCTCGCCGGGCTCCTGCAGATCCGCCGGATAGCTGTGCATGAAGACCACGCAGCGCTGCTCCAGCCGGGTCGCCTGGTGCAACTCCTGCTCCAGCCACTGCAGCTGCTCGCCGCCAAGGCGGAAATCCGGCCCGCCGGTGCCCGGTCCGCACATGTCGAGGAACAGGCAACGCACCCCGCCCACCTCCCTGGAATACGGCAGTTGCGGCACCTGCAACTCGGTATAGAAGGGGCCGAGATCGCCGCCTTCCATGTCGTGATCGCCGGTGATAACCGTTACCGGCAGCGGAAAGCCGTCCAGCAGCCGCTTGAGCAGCCGGTACTGCTCCGCGGTGCCGTTGTCGGCGTTGTCCCCGGGCAGATAGACGAAATCCAGTTCGGTGCGCCCGCGCAGGCGCTGCAGGAGGGTCTGCAGGTCCCGGGCGTTGTCGGCCTCGGCGGTGGTCAAGTGCAGATCGCCGATATGGGCGAAGGCGAGAAAGTCATCCTGGCGTGCCATCTCAGCCTCCCACCACAGTACCGGTCGAACGCGCCGCCTTCCCGGCGACGTGCTCGTCGCGGGTCTCCGGCATCAGCAGCAGATAGAGCACGAAGCCCACCGCGGCGATGGCCGCCAGGGTGGTGAAGGCCGCCGCATAGCCGAAGCGGACGATGATGATCCCGGCGATGGTGGCACTGATCGCCGCGCCCAGCCCCTGGGCGGTGGCGATGGCACCCTGGCTGACGTTGAAGCGTCCGCTGCCGCGGGTCAGGTCGGCGACGATCACTGGCATCAGGGCGCCATAGATCCCCGCGCCAATGCCATCGAGCAGTTGCACCGCCACCAGGTAGTAGGGGCTGTCGGAAAAGGTGTAGAGCACGCCGCGGATCGCCAGCACGGCGAAGGCGAAGAGAAAGATCGGCTTGCGCCCGAAGACATCGGCCTTGCGCCCCACCAGGATGGCCACCGGCACCATCACGCACTGGGCGGCGACGATGCAGACGGCCACCAGCGAGGTGGCGCTGTCCTTGCCGACGATATGGGTCAGCTGCTGGCCGACCGAGGTCAGCATGGCGGCATTGGCCAGGTGGAAGATGGCGGCCAGCAACGCCAGCAGTTGCAGCTTGCGATTGGCCAGCACCGCCTGCCAGGCCGACACCGGCTGGGAATCGCGGGCACCGTTTTCCTCGCCCAGCCCCTGGGCCAGGTCATCGTCGATCTCGTCCTGGGGTACCCGGACGATGGCGACGATGGAGGCCGCGGCGAGCAGCGCCATCAGCCAGAACACCACGGTGGGACCGAAGAAATAGGCCAGGCCACCGGCCAGCGCCGCCGAGACGGCGTTGCCGGCATGGTTGAAGCCCTCGTTGCGGCCGATGTGCTTGGTGAAGGCCTTGGGGCCGACGATGCCCAGGGTAATGGCCGCCAGCGCCGGGGCGAAGATGGCCGCCGCGGCGTGGGCCAGCGACTGGGTGGCCGCCACCACATAGAAGTTGGAGACGAAGGGCAGCAGCACGCTGCAGAGGGTCACCACCAGGGCGGCGACGCCGACCATGAGGCGCTTGTGGCGGGTACGGTCGATCAGGGCGCCGGCCGGGGTCTGGGCGATCAGCCCGGCGATGCCGGCGAGGGTCATGATGAAACCGGCGGTGGCCTCGTTCCAGCCCTCCCCCGGACCGCGCACGGCGATCAGGTAGATGGCGAGATAGGGACCCAGGCCGTCGCGGACGTCGGCCAGGGTGAAGTTCAGGGCATCCAGGGCATGGCGCGCGCGGCGAGAGGGTTCGGCGCTGGCCCCGGCGGTCGGGAGACGGGTTTCGGACATGAGCGGGCATCCGTAGCGAGATATAGGTCGCGGGACGCAGGTCCCACGGCACCTCTCGCCCCGGCCCGCCAGCGACCCATGGCAGGCGCCGCTGGGCCCCAGCCAACCACCGCTGCCAGGGGAGATTGCAAAATGTGACCGGAGCGAAGCGGCGCTAGTGCCGTGCCCTCAAGAAAGAAATGCCTCTGGCGCGGGACTTTCCGCACGTTTTCCACCCTGGCGGCCCGGCGTCCCCTGAGTGACGCCGCCGATCAGGCCACCCGTCGGCTCGGCGCGGCGTCGGCCTCGGGCTGGGCCAGGGCCACGGCGCTGCCCTCTTCGCTGCGCGGCCGCAGCATCGACAGCAGGTTGGCCTCGATGGTGGCGCACAGCTTGTCCATGGTGATCTGGTGCTGGCTGTCGGCGAAGGGCGCCTGCAGATCGCTGCCGATGCGCTCCAGGGCCAACAGCATGAAGCCGACCACGGTGGACACCAGCGGGGTGAACCAGCCGAGGGTGGAGACCAGGCCCAGTGGCATGGCGATGCAGAACAGGAAACTGAACAGCTGCGGAAAGCAGACATAGGGATAGGGCAAGGGGGTATTGGCGATGCGCTCCATGCCGCCCTGCCAGTTGGACATGTCCACCAGGGTCTCTTCCAGCCGCGCCAGGCGGATGCTGTCCAGCCGGCCCTGGCGGTATTCGCTGGCGATCAGCTCGGCGGTGCCGGCGAGGATGTCGTTGGCGAAGTTGAGGCTGCCTTCGGCCAGCGCCAGTTCGTGGCGGGCCAGATAGGGCGCGGCCGCCTGGGCCGGATCCTGGCGCTTGAGCTGGGCGCGCAGGGCATGCAGATAGCCCATGTGCCGACGCAGGAGCACCGCCTTGACCCGGTTCTGCGCCTTGCCCTGGTCGTCGATCAGGGTCAATACCTGGCGGCCGAAGCTGCGCGAGCTGTTGACCATGGCGCCCCACAGGGTGCGGGCCTCCCACCAGCGGGCATAGGCGCTGCTGTTGCGAAAGCTGATCAGCACCACCAGCGCCGAGCACAGCAGGGTCAGGGGCGTCAGCGGCAGGTCGAAGCGATCGTCGACGAACAGCATGGCGTCCACCGTCACCGCCACATCCCACAGCAGCAGACCGAACAGCGACCAGCCGACATAGCTGAAGGTGGTGCGCAGGAACTGGATCTTCTTCTGGATGGAATGGAGCTGGATCGGACTGGACATCTGCTACTCCCGGCGACGCGGATTCTCGATTCGCGGTTGCCCTGGCCGTCCTGTCGTCACGCCGCGAGCCGTCGAGCCCGTCACCGCCTCCCCTCCCTGAGAATGCAACCTGTTCGCGAGACTAGTCGGCGGTCCTTAAGTCAAACTTAATCTGGAGCGACGGGCGGATCATGGCAAAGTGCCGTGTTAGAGCCTTCGGCAAAGGCCCCGACGCCTCTACCAGAAGCCTTCCCATCCACCTGACCACTGATCGGTCGTGCGTCCGCGCCACTCGTCCGGATTGGCGAAAATGTGAGCGATCCTGCAACCGCTCCTGTAATCGTGTCCCTGATGGCTCGCATAGCCAGCAGTGCTTTTGGGACGGCCACCGCCCTCGTCGCCGGGGGTGCCGTGCCATAATCCGGGCACCTTCGCCGTCCCAGATGCCTGCATGTCCAGAATTGTGAAAGCGAGCCTCGTGCTGCTCGTGCTCTTGGCCCTCTACAGTCTGCTCGGATTCCTGGTCGGACCGCGCCTCGCCCTGCACTACCTCAACCAGACGCTGACCGAGCGCCTCACCCAGCCGGCCAGTCTGCAGGCGCTGAGGTTCAATCCCTTCACCCTGCAACTGCACGCCGAAAAGCTGCTGATCGGCCCGGCGGAGCATCCTCTAATCGCCGCCGAAGGCTTCTCGGCCGACCTGCAGTGGGACAGCCTCTGGCGGCGCACCCTGCACCTGACCGAGGTGCGCCTCGACCAGCCCCAGGTCGATCTGCGCATCGCCAAGGGCGGCCAGGTCAATCTGGCTCAGCTCTGGCGCAGCGAGCCCGCTACCCCCGTCACGCCGACGCCGGCCGCCACGGAGCCGGGCCAGCCCTTTCCGGTGCACATCGAGCGCATCGCCCTGGTCGGGGGCCGCCTGCATTTCCTCGATGCCCAGGGCGCCCAGCCGGTGGAAGCCACCTTCACCCCCCTGGATGCCACCCTGCAGGAGTTCCGCACCCGCAGCGGCGACACTCCCGGCCAGCTGGCACTGACCGCCACCACCGCCCAAGGCGGCCAGCTCACCTGGAAAGGCAGCCTGGATCTCCTGCCGCTGCGCAGCGAAGGCGACCTGACGCTGAAGGGCGTCAGCCTCGCGCCCTGGTGGCCCTATGTGCGCAACCAGTTACCCCTGGCGCTGGGCAAGGGCCGCCTGGAAGCCAGCGCCCACTACCGCCTGGACCTAAGCAAGACCCTGCAACTGCAGGTCAGCCAGGGCCGCCTGGCGCTCGACGACGTCGCCGTGCAGGCGGTGAACGCCGAACCCAAGGCCAGCTTCAAGCGCCTGGCCGCCGAGGGCATCGCCCTGGATCTGCAGCAGCGCGAGGTCTCCATCGCTCGCCTGCGCGGCAATGGCCTGGATGCCTGGGGCAATCGCGAGCAGGACGGCACCCTCGACTGGCAGAAGCTATTTCCCGCCAGCGACGCCCCGAGCAGCGGCGGCCCCGGCTGGCGCGTGCGCCTCGACGACGCCCAGCTTAGCGACAACCAGCTGCACCTGGTGGACCGCGTACCCCAGGAGCCGGCCAGTCTCTATTTCAGCGGCCTGGACCTGGCCGTAAAAGGCTTCGACAGCGCTGGCAGCAAGCCCTTCGACCTGGCGCTCAAGACCACCCTGGGTGATCGCGGGCGCATCACCGCCAACGGCCAGCTGGCGCTGACGCCCCTGCAGGGCAGCTTCGACATCGGCATCGACGAACTCAACCTGCGCCAGGCCCAACCCTATCTCAGCCCCTATGTGCGCCTGGAGATCCGCAGCGGCCAGTTGGCCAGCCGGCTCAAGGTGGCCCTGGCTCCGGGCGAACCCCTGGGCCTCACCGTCAGCGGCACGGCCCAGGTCACCCAGGTGCACGTGCTCGATACCCTGCACCAGCAGGACTTCATGCGCTGGCAATTGCTGGACCTGCAGGGCATCGCCTTCGAACTGGGCAAGCGGCTGGTGATCGACCAGATCGACCTGGAAAAGCCCTATGGCACCCTGGTGATCAACGAAGACCTCAGCAACAACTTCAGCGCCCTGCTGGTCCCCCAGCCGAAGAGCGAGTCGAAGGACAGCTCGCCACCGCTGCAGATCCGCATCGGCGGGGTGAGCATCAAGGACGGCAGCGCCGACTTCGCCGACAACAGCCTCAAGCCGGGCTTCGCCACCAACATCCAGTCCCTGGAAGGCGGCATCGGCACCCTGGACACCGCCGCCTCCAAGCCGGCCGACATCCACCTCGCCGGCAAGGTCGACCGCTTCGCCCCGGTGGAGATCAAGGGCCGCCTCGATCCCCTCGATCCCCTGCAGCAGCTGGACGTGACCGCCTATTTCCGCCAGGTCGAACTCACCACCCTGTCGCCCTATACCGGCAAGTTCGCCGGCTACGCGGTGCGCAAGGGGCGCCTCGACCTGGACCTGCAATACCGCATCGACGACGGCAAGCTGCAGGCGCAGAACCACGTGGTGCTCGACCAGCTGGAACTGGGCGAGCGGGTGGACAGCAAGGACGCCGTGGACCTGCCGGTGCGCCTGGCGGTGGCCCTGCTCAAGGACAGCCACGGTCGCATCGACCTGCGCCTGCCGGTGGCGGGCAATCTCGCCGACCCCAACTTCAGCGTCATGCCGGTGGTCTGGCAGACCCTGCGCAATGTGCTCAGCCGCGCCATCCAGGCACCCTTCCGCATGCTGGCGGGACTGGTCGGCGGGCACGAGGCGGATCTCAGCGCCATCGATTTCGCCCCCGGCAGCACCAGCCTCTCGGCCCAGGCCCGCGGCGAGCTGGACAAGCTGGCCGCGGCCCTGCGCCAGCGCCCGCAGCTGACGGTGGAGGTCAAGGGCCATGCCGGCGCCGCCAGCGATGGGCGCGCCCTGGCCGCCAGCCAGCTGGAAAAGGACTTCCAGACCCAGTACTTCAACCTGCTGCAGCGTCGCGGCGACAAGGTCCCGGCCGATCCCAGCCAGTTGCAGGTGCCCGCCGACATGCGCGCGCCCCTGCTGGAAGGCCTGTACCGCCTGCGACTGCAGGCGCAACCGCCGCAGGAATGGGATAGTCTTGACGATGCCACCCGCACGGCGCGCCTACGCCAGGCGGTGCTCGAAGCCTGGAGCGGCAACGACGGCCTCCTGCGCAGCCTGGCCCAGCAGCGCGCGGGTGCCATCAAGACCTACCTGGTGGACACGGCGAAACTGGATGCCCAGCGGGTCTACCTGCTGGACGTCAGCACTCAAGCCCAATCCGGTGAATCGCCCACGGCCGCGCAGTTGCAGCTCGGGGTGCTCTGACCGGTCAGGAGACCCCCATGCGTTGCCTGCTCGCCGCCCTCACCCTGCTGGTCGCCACCGGCGCCGCCGCTGATTCCATGAGGTGCGGCAACGCCCTGGTCAGCCGGGGCGATCGCGCCTTCGAAGTGCTGCAGAAATGCGGCGAACCCGCTCATCGCGATCTGGTGGGCTACGAACTGGGCCGCAACGAACGCCGCGAGGCGGTGATCGAAGAATGGGTGTACGGCCCGAAGAACGGCGCCAACTACATCCTCACCTTCGAAGCCAATCGCCTCTCTCGCATCGAGTTCCAGCGCCAATGAACCTGCGCCCCCTGCTGTTGCTGCTCCTGCTCGCCACCGGCACCAACCAGGCCGCGTCGCTGCGCTGCGGCAGCGCCCTGGTCTCCACCGGCTCCACCACCCACGAGGTCCGCGGCAAGTGCGGCGACCCGCTGAGCGTCACGCCGCTGGGCGAACGCCAGGTCACCGACGGCTACGGCTATCGCCAGGTGGAATTCGTCGAGGAATGGGCCTACGGCCCCTGGAACGGCATGCTGTACTTCCTCACCTTCCGCGGCGGTCGCCTGGACCAGGTGGACAGCAAGAGAGCCAACTGAGGCGACTTGCCTTGAACGATTCGCGTGGACGAGGCGGCGCCGTCGTCTACCCTACAGTCCGTAGCGTGGAAAACCGCGCAGCCTTTTCCACTGAAGCGTCGTAGTCACGTAGGTTGGGTTGAGACGGCTCCATCGTCGAAGCCCAACGAGGCTGTTCAATCCTGGGCGCCGTTGGGCTTCGCTACGCTCAGCGCCAACCTACGGCGTCTGGCACGGTTCTCGTAGGTTGGGTTGAGCGCAGCGAAGCCCAACACCACCCAAGGCCCAGCCCCGCTGTTGGGCTTCGCTACGCTCAGCGCCAACCTACGGCGTCTGGCACGGTTCTCGTAGGTTGGGTTGAGCGCCAGCGAAGCCCAACACCACCCAAGGCCCAACTCCGCCGTTGGGCTTCGCCACGCTCAGCGCCAACCGACGGTAAGAGCTCCGAGCCACGGAAACCAGGCCGCGCCAGCCCTCACGCCTCCCGCAGATGAATCCCCAACCCCGTCCGCCCCGGCGCCAGCTCGGGCTTAAGGGTCAGCGCCGGAATCTCGTAGTCCCCGCCGTTCTGCCGGCGGAACGCCAGGGGCTCATCCGTGGCCAGTCCGTCCAGCCGTGCCCCATAGGCCTGGCACAGCCGCTCGAAGGCGGCCGCTTCGACCTTGCTCGTGCGATAGACCGGAAACGGCGGCAGCACACTGAAACCGGGATAGAAGAGGATGCCGTGCTGGATGGGAAAGAGGATGTCATCCAGGCCGCCGTTGATCCCACGCGCGCTGTAGTGCGATTCCCAGCCGCCACAGGTCACCACCAGCATGGCGCGCTTGCCGGCCAGGGTGCCTTCGCCGTAGCGATCGCCCCAGTGGCTATCGCTGTGCTCGCCCACCCCATAGGCGAAGCCGCAGGCATAGACCCGCTCCACCCAACCCTTGAGGATGGCCGGTAGGGAAAACCACCACAGCGGAAATTGCAGGATCACGGCGTCGGCCCATAGCAGCTTGGCCTGCTCGCCGGCGATGTCTGCCGGTTGTCCACCACTGGCATAGGCGCGCTGGGAATCGACGACCGCATCGAAGGGCTCGCCGGGTGCCAGGTGCGGGGCGTCCGCGGCATCCAGGGCAGCCTTCCAACCCATGGCATAGAGATCGGAGACCTGGACCTCGTGCCCGGCCGCCTGCAGATGGGCCACGGCGAAGTCGCGCAGCGCGCCATTGAGGGAGCGGGGTTCGGGATGGGCGTAGACCAGCAGGACCTTCATGGGGATCACCTCGTGAGGAAGAGGTGCCCAGACTAGAAGCGCTCGCGCTATGCTGAAAATGAATTACCGAAACAGCAGCCATTGCCATGCACAATAGCCTAAGACGTCTCGACCTCAATCTGTTGGTCACCCTCGACGCCCTGCTCGCCGAACTCAACGTCACCCGCGCCGCACGCCGACTCAACCTGGCGCAGCCCACCGTCAGCCTGCAACTCGGCCGTCTACGCCAGTTGCTCGACGATCCCCTGCTACTGCCTGGACCGCGGGGCATGCGCCCCACGGCACGTGCCGAGGCCCTGCGCGAACCGCTGCGCCAGGCCCTGGCCGCGCTGGAAGACGCCCTGGCACCGGCCGCGCCCTTCGAACCGGCCCGCGCCGAGCGCACCTGGCGCATCGCCGCCAGCGACCACAGTGCGACCACCCTGCTCACCCCGCTGCTGGCTGACCTGCGTCAGCAGGCGCCCGGTATCCGTCTGGCGCTGCTGGACAAGAAGCCCGCCTTGCTCGCCGAACAGCTGGAGGGGGATCACCTGGACCTGGCGCTGGACGTGGCCGATACCGCCGCAGCGGGTCTGCGCCAGCGCCTGCTGTTCACCGAACACTATCTGCTGGCGGGCCGGCGCGGCCATCCGGCCCTGCAGCAACCCGTGTCCCTGGACACCTTCTGCCAACTGGATCAGGCGCTGGTCTCGCCGAGCGGTGGCGGCTTCGCCAGCGTCACCGACCGCTTGCTGGGGGAGCAGGGCCGCGCGCGGCGGGTGGTGCTGTCGGTGCCCCACTTCGCCACCCTGGCCAGTGTCCTGCTGGTCAGCGATCTGGTGGCCCTGCTGCCCGCCCAGATCGCCCTGAATCATCCCGGCCTGCAGGTCCAGCCGTCACCCCTGGCCATCCCGGGCTTCGACATGCTGCTGCTCTGGCCCGAACGCCTGCACCGCGATCCCGCCCATGCCTGGCTGCGCGAACGGATCGTCGCCAGCCTCGTGAGCCGAATGCCGGCCTGACCAATCAACTCTTTGCATGGAGGGCATACAGCGAGTTGGCTGTTGCTCCCCCGCCCTGGCCCGGTACTCTTGGTCACCTCAGACGAACACGGCACGGCTGCCCGCAGTCGCATGCTTCGTCACCGTCCCTTCCGGAGCCCGCCATGGCCAAGCTACGCCTCTTCACCTCGCCGTCCGCCTTTCCCAACCCGCAACGGCTGCGGCTGTTCATCCATGAAAAGGGCATCGCCGAGCAATTCGAGGAGGTCATCCTGAAGATGGCGCCCGAAGGCGAGCAACGCCAGTGGCAGCACCTCAAGCGCAATCCCTGGGGTGAGACCCCGACCCTGGAACTGGCCGAAGGCGGCTACCTGGCCGAGAGCGCGGCCATCGCCCGCTACCTGGACAACAGCCATCCCGGGCGCAAGGTGCTGGGCGAGACGCCACTTGAGCAGGGCCAGGACGCCATGTGGGATGACCGCATCTTCGTCCATGTGCTCTATCGCATCGTGACCATGTTCCATGTGCAGCACGAAGGCCTCGGCCACAAGCTGGAGCTGACCCATAATCCGCAATGGGGCGAGCATTGCCGCAAGGAAGCGCTGATGCACGCGGCGCTGGTGGATCGGCACCTGGCCGACGGCCGCGAGTGGCTGCTGGGCGGCGCGGCGCCAACCTTCGCCGACATCACCCTGTGCACCGCCATCGCCTTTTCCAAGTTCCCTACCAACCAGACGCCCCTGGACGAGCGCTTCGAGCACCTGGCGGCCTTCTGGGCGCGCTGGCAGCAGCGCGACAGCTTCCGCGCGGCCTATGCCGACGGCCACAGCGGCCTGGACGAACTGGCACCCCTGGCGCGCGGCTGATTCCGTTCAGACCGCGTTCCCCCTACGGGGCGAAACTCCGTAGCGTGGAAAACGGCGCAGCCTTTTCCACTGGACTGACCGCCACCCCCTCTCCCTCTTGGAGAGGGCCAGGTGAGGGTCGCACGCCCCCGTCTACTAGCCCAGCCGCTCGCGCAATACCGCCAGAGCCTCCTCCGCCCCCCCGACGACGATGCTGGCCGGCACCGCCAGCATCAGATTGAGCGGCAGGCCGAATTCCTCCAGCGTCCAGCCGTCACGGTCCAGCAGCCCCTTGCCCACCCACTCGGGATGGCGGGCGCGAATCCGCTCGGCCAGACTGCCCGCTTCCGGCACATGGCCGACCACCGGCTTGCCCAGGGCGACGGCGTAGCCCACTTCGAAACAGGTGCCGCTGTCAGGCTCGGCGCCGCGAAAGAAATCCAGGCTGGCCAGGACGCCATCCGCCTGCCTGATCAGCGCCAGGTTCGCCCGATAGATCCAGGCGGCCTGCGCCCCGGGCTCGGTCAGCTCCGGGGGAATGGCATTGTCCAGCGGAAACAGCCCCGTGCAGCCATGACGAGTGCACAGCGCCTTGAGCGCCTCGCCCTGGGCGACGGCGTCGGGACGAAAGACCTCGGGGCCGGCAAGATAGATACGGGGTGGCATGGCAGGACCTCGCGAAAAGGGCCAGTGTAGAGGGTGAGTACCACCTCGTCTGCCTGACAAGGTTTCGTGATCGCCATGCCACTCATGCTGCCGGCATGACCGTTGGCGCAATAACCAATCCGCCCGACCCCGGCTGTATACGTTTTGAAAGCCAGACCTTTTAAGATCGGCGTACCTTGAGAGCCTGACTCCCCCGCTGTCCGGAATCGGCTCGCCTCCTGGGCATGCTCGCTTCGGTGTCGCCTGATGTCTGGCCGTTTCCTGCTGACCGCTCACCTCAATCGACTGATCAATGCCTTGCTGGTGGTGACCTCGCTCGCCACCGCCTGCGGCATGGCCCTGCTCGTGCAGCAAGCCCATGAGAATTCGACGAGCATGCGCCTGACCCGGGATCAGTTGCCGGTCTACGAAGAGGCGCTGCGGCTGGTGGAAGCCATCTCCGCCGAGCGTGGCCCGACCAATGCTCTGCTCGGCGGTCGCGATGGCGATCCCCGCCTGCTGACGCGGGCCCGATCCCTGAGCGATGAGCGCTTCGCCCAGCTACAGGCATTGTTGCAGGACTGCCAGCAATGCAGCATGACCGCCGAGCAGGCGGAAAAAGGCTATCAAACGCTCCTGCAGGCCCGCGCCCGGGTCGACCAGCGCCTCCGGGCGACGCCGGACGATCCCGCGCGCCAGGATATCGCCACCGTGGTCCAGGGCATGTTCCGCGCCCTCGACAGCAACTTCATCACCGCCGATCTCACCCTGCACGACCTCATCCAGCGCAGCCCGGCCGTGGCCATCTACCTGGTCAATGCCAAGCTGGCCGCGCGCCTGCGCGACACTGCCGGACGCCTGGGCTCGCTGCTGACCCCAGCGCTGCAGGCGGAGCGTCTGCCCACGGGTGCGGAGCACGTTCAGCTGCTACAGACCCAGGGCCGCATCAACCAGCTGATGGACCTCCTGCGCAGCAATCTCAATCTGGCACCCGGCCGCCCCGAGCGCGATCGTTTCATGCAGGTGCAGGAGCGCTACCTGGGTGAAGGCCTGGACTGGTACCACCAGACCCTCGCCGCTCTGACGACCGGCACGGCGCCCAGTGCGGCCAGCTTCGCCCAGGGCTATGTCCCGACCATGGTCAGCATCCTGGAGTTGCGCGACGAGGCCCTGAGCCTGGCCCGCGAGGAAGCGGACACCCTGGCGCGCGAAGCCCAAGTGCGGCTGTGGCTGACCATCGCCGCGGCGGTGGGCATCCTGCTGGCGCTGGGCACCGGCCTGCTGTTGCTCAAGCAGCGCCTGCTGACGCCGCTGCTGGCCCATACCCAGCGGCTGCTCAGCCTCAGCCGGCGCGCCCGACCGCTCGGGACAGTGGCCGAAGACGACCCGCGCAGCCTGTTCGCCGCCTTCGCCCAGCTGGAGGACGAACTGCTGCAGGCCGACCGGCTGCGTGAGGAGCGCGACGCCCTGATCGCCGAACTGGGCATTCGCGCGGAGACCGACTACCTCACCGGTCTGGCCAATCGACGCGCCTTCGAACGCGAGTTGGCACAGGGGGTTACCAGCACTGCCGGGCAGCTGGCGGCGATCGCCTTCGATATCGATCACTTCAAGCGCATCAACGACACCTACGGTCATGCCGCCGGCGATCTGCTGCTGCAGCAACTGGCGCAGCGTTGCCGCGAGCTGCTACGCCCCGGCGATCACATCGCCCGGATCGGTGGCGAGGAGTTCGCCGTGCTCGCCGACGTGGCCCAGCCGGCCGACGCCCTGGCGCTGGCCGAGCGCTTGCGCTGCGGCATCGCCGAGAGGCCCTTCGCCGTCGGCCCGACCGAGGCGCTGCCGGTCACCGCCAGCTTCGGCGTGGCGGTCACGCCGCGCTTGGCGGAAGGCGTCCCGGTTCGCCTGCTGGCGCAAGCCGATGCTGCCCTCTACCGGGCCAAGCATCGCGGGCGCAATTGCAGCGAGCTCGCCGAACTCGGCTAGACCGGCGCCGCCAGCGCCCGCGGTAGCGCCTCGTCGAGCAGCCGGCAGGCGGCCTCGCCCACGCGCCGCACGCCCTCCTCGATCCCCGGACGCTGGGCCTGGGCATAGTTCAGGCGCAGACAGTTACGGTACTTGCCCGAGGCGGAAAAGATGCTGCCGCAGGCGATCTGCACGCTCTGGGCGAGCAACTCGCGATTGAGTCGATGGCTGTCGCAGGCCGCGGGCAACTCCACCCACAGCAGAAAACTGCCCTGGGGCTGGCTGACCCGGGTTCCGGCGGGAAAGTAGCGCTGCACCCAGGCGCTCATGAGGTCGCGATTGCGCTGGTACTGGGCGCGCATGCGCCGGACGTGCACGGTGTAGTGGCCGGCGGCGATGAATTCGGCGATGGCCAGTTGCGGCTGGGGCGCGGTGCAGCCGGTGCCTATGTACTTGAGGTGCAGGATGCGCTCGGCATAGCGCCCGGGCGCCACCCAACCGACCCTCAGGCCCGGTGCCAGGGTCTTGGAAAAGGAGCTGCAGAGTATCACCCGGTCGTCTTCGTCGAAGGCCTTGAGCGCCCGGCCCCGGGGATAGCTGTAGAGCAGGTCGCCATAGACGTCGTCCTCGATCACCGCCAGGTCGTGCTTGCGCGCCAGGGCCACCAGCTGGCGCTTGTTGGCCTCGGGCATGCAATAGCCCAGGGGATTGTTGCAGCTGGGGGTGAGCTGGATGGCGCGCACCGGCCATTGCTCCAGGGCCAGTTCCAGCGCCGGCAGGCTGATACCGGTACGCGGATCGGTGGGAATTTCCAGCGCCTTGAGCCCCTGGCCCTTGAGGGTCTGCATCACCCCGTGGAAGGTCGGCGAGTCCACCGCGACGATGTCACCCTCCTGGCAGGTGGCGCGCAGGGCGATGGCCAGCGCCTCGTGGGCGCCGCTGGTGATGACGATGTCATCGGCGGTGAGCACGCAGCCGGCGTCCAGTTGCAGCCGCGCCACCTGTTCGCGCAGCGCCACGACGCCCTGGATGCTGTCGTAGGACAGTCCGGCATTGCCCGGCCGCCGCGCCAGTCGCGCCATGCCGGCGAGCAAGGGGGCCAGGGTCGGCGCCTCGGTGTCCGGCAGGCCGCGGCCGAGTTGCACCCGCACCGAATCCGGGGTGGAGGTCATCAACTCCCGCACCGGTTCCCAACCGGACACCTCCACCGGCCAGCGCGCCGGCCGGGTCACCCGCGGCAATTCGATGGCGCGTCTTTCCAGGCGGACGAAATAGCCGGACTTGGGCCGGGGCTCCACCAGGCCACGGTCTTCCAGCAGCCGATAGGCCTGCTGCACCGTGGCCAGACTGACCCCGTGTTCCTGGGCCAGGGCGCGCACCGACGGCAGGCGTTCGCCCGGTCGATAGAGGCCCTGTTCGATACGGCGGCCGAGGGCATCGGCCAACAGCTGATAGCGATTCATGCCCGGACTATAGCGGCGCGGACAGGCATCGCGCGCCATACAGATGGCCATGCCGTGCACCATACAGCTGAGCGCTGTAAGGCAGCTGTATGGCGGACAACCCATCGGCCTGGGTCTGCCCCTGAAGCGGCTGGCGGCGGAGCATGGAGACAACCCAGGAGAGACGCCATGCCCAGAGACCCCAGCCTTCACGACCAGACGCGCGCCAGCGGTTGCTGGCTGCTGTTCCAGCGCCAGCTGACCACCCGCCGCAGCCTGCCGGACCTTACCGACCGGGAACTGGCCGATATCGGCCTGGACCGCCATACCGCCCTGCGTGAGGCCCGGCGCCCCTGGTGGCGACTGCTGCTGGAGGCCTGGCGTCAGTCCGGCATTCGCGACAGTCGCGCGGCCCAGTCCGCCACCGGCGCCGGCAGCTCCGGATGCCAGAGTCTGCGCCAGACCACTGCCAGCTGTTCGCGTCCTCCTCGCTCGCGCGGCCACAGTGAGGGTTCGGCGACCAGTCGCCAACCGCTTGCCTCCCGCTGAGCCAGGACGAAACGGAAACTGTGGTAGCCGGTGGCGCCCAGGCGCAGATCGGTCACCACCAGGTCGTTGCCCAGGCGGTCGTAGCGCAGCCAGTCATCGGTAAACCAGCGCAGCCGCTGCTCGGCCGGCGAATCGGCCAGGATCGGCGCCAGTTCGCCACCGCGCGGTAGCGGGATCAAGGCGGGTGGGCGATCGTCGAACAGCCCCACCCAGGTCTCCCGGTAGCGCTCGGGTCCGTCATCCACCATTACCCGCCAGAGCAGGCTGGTGAACGGCAGCGGCGCGCTGAACAGGCGGGCATCTGCCTGCCCCTGGGCCGCCAGCACCTGGCGTACCTCGCGCTCGGCGGCGTACTTGGCCACCAGGGTCCAGCCCAGATAGACGGTGGACAGTGCCAGCGCCGCCACGGCCAGCCGCGGCCGGCGTCCGCGCGGGCCGACCAGCAGCCCGGCCAGCACCGCCACCAGCAGCGGCAGGGTATAGAGCGGATCGATGATGAAGACGCTGGACCAGGCCACCGGGGTCGTCGGCAGCGGCCAGAACAATTGGGTGCCATAGGTGGTGAAGGCATCCAGCAAGGGATGGGTGACCAGCACCAGCCAGAGCGTCAGGAACAGGCGCCCCCGGCTGTAGCCGGGATCGCGCCAGCGACCGCAGATCCCGGTCAGCAACAGGGCCAGTCCGGTCAGCACGAACAGCGAATGGCTGAAGCCGCGGTGATAGGTCATTTCCTTGACCGCATCGCCGTAATCGATGATCACATCGAGATCCGGCAGGGTGGCCAGGGCGGCGCCATAGAGGATGGCGCGCCGCCCCTGCCAGCGACCTAGCAGGGCGGTCTGGACGGTGGCGCCGAGCACGGCCTGGGTCAGCGAATCCACCGGTCAGAGCGCCTGGGCGAAATCGAGCATCAGCCGCGCCAGGGCCTGGGGCGTCTGCAGCGGCATCAGGTGACCGGCGCCGGGAATGACCTCCAGGCGGCTGTTGGGAAAGGCCGCCAGGGTAGTGCGACGCTGCTCGTCCGGACCCGGCACCTGCTGGTCGTCGGCGCCGCAGACCAGCAGCACCGGATAGTCCAGGGTGTCGATCCGCTCGCTCCAGTCCTCGCGACTGCCGTGATCGACCCAGGCGCGCCAGGCCTGCAGATTCAACCGTTGGGCATCGGCGATCACCACTTCGCGGATGGCATCGGGCAGGCGGTGGGCACTAGATTCGTCGACGAAGGCCTCGGCCTCCGCCCGGCTCTTGCCATAGGCGCGCTGGGCATCGCGATCCGCCTCGCTCATGGGCTGCGGTCCGGGCGGCGAAGGCGCCACCAGGATCAGCCCGACCAGGTATTCCGGTCGCCGCGCCGCCAGCACCACGGCCACCTTGCCGGTCATCGAATGGCCGACCAGGATGCAACGATCCAGGCCCAGGGCGCGGATGCTGGCATCCACCTGATCGGCCATCTCGGCCACGCTGTAGCCCTCGACCGCGGCGGCATCGCCGAAGCCCGGCGTATTGAGCGCCACGCAGCGGTGTTCGCCGTCCAGGTAGGGGGCGGTGGGAAACCAGGTGCGGTGCGAGCCACCGAGAAAGTGCATGAGCACGAAGGTGGGCGAACCGCTGCCCTGCTGGCTGTGGGGGAGCATGGGAAGTCCTCGGTGCGGGGCTGAAGGCACTCCTCAGATGGAGAGGTAGGCATCGCGCTAAGTTCCGCTTCGCTGAAGAGCTGGCAACCCGGGCCGCGCCGACCGGTCTCACCCAGAACCGTCCCCTTGCCAGGAGTCCACCATGGCCGATCTGTCGCGTTTTCCCATCACCCACCGCTGGCCGGCCCGGCATCCCGAGCGCCTGCAACTCTATTCGCTGCCCACGCCCAACGGCGTCAAGGTCGCCATCCTCCTGGAAGAACTCGGCCTGCCCTACGAGGTGCATCGCATCGACTTCGGCCAGGACGACCAGCACACCGCGGAATTCCTCTCCCTGAGCCCCAACAACAAGATCCCCGCCCTCCTCGACCCCGACGGCCCCGGTGGCGAACCCCTGGGGCTGTTCGAATCCGGCGCCATCCTGCTTTATCTCGCGGAAAAGACCGGGCGCCTGCTGCCCGAGGACCCGGCGCGGCGCTACCAGGCCATCCAGTGGCTGATGTTCCAGATGGGCGGCATCGGCCCCATGTTCGGCCAGCTCGGTTTCTTCACCACCTTCGCCGGCAAGGACATCGAGGACCCGCGTCCCCGCGAGCGGTATGTCGCCGAAGCCCGGCGCCTGCTCGGCGTGCTGGAGGGCCAGCTCAAGGGCCGCGACTGGATCCTGGGCGCGGACTACAGCCTCGTCGACATCGCCACCTTCCCCTGGATCCGCGCCCTGCTGGAGGTCTACCAGGCGGCCGACCTGGTCGGCTTCCAGGACTTCCCCGAGGTCCGTCGCGCCCTCGACGCCTTCCTCGCCCGCCCGGCGGTGCAACGCGGCCTGCAGATCCCGGCAGCGCCCTGATGCCGGGCGACGTCGAGCTGGGGCTGCAAATCGGCCCGGCGTTCACGCGCTCGGTCCTAGCGCAACTGACTGTCCTTGCTCGCCCGCCGGTTGTAGCCGCCGGCGCGCTGGTCTTCGGCATCCTGCTCGGATTGGCAGCGGATGCACAGGCGCACGCCCGGCACCACCTGGCGGCGGGCTTCGGGGATGGCGTCGCCGCATTCCTCGCAATGGGTGAGGCTCGCGCCCCGATGCAGACGGCTGCGGGCGCGCTGCACCGCATCGTCCACCGTGCTGTCGATCTGTTCCTGAACCGCGCCGTCTCCGGCCCAACCATTGGCCATGACTGATCTCCCAGTGCGTTGCCCTGATAGCCATTGGAAGCGCCGCGCGCGCAGTTGTTCGCTGCCGAGCCGCATCCGCTCGTCGTGGCGGCGCCTGTTGCCGCTGCTGATGCTGGGCTTGGCGCTGACGGGCTGTGCCAGCCGCGACCTGCTGCGCCAGGTCACGACCGGGCTGTGCGTGCCCAATGCCCGGCTCACCGGTTTGGCGGCGCCCTGTCGCCAGGTGGTGGAGGATCCCGGCTTTGCCGTGCTGCGCGCGCCCGGTGAGCGACAGCATTTCATCCTGGTACCGCTGCGGCCCCTGCGCGGGCTGGAAAGCCCGGCGCTGTGGCAGCCCGGCCAACCCAACTGGTTCGCTCTGGCCTGGCGCCAGCGCTGGTACCTGAGCGCCTGGGGTCGGGCGCCGGTGGCGGACGATCGGATCGCCCTGGCCCTCAATGCCCCCAGCGGGCGCAGCCAGGATCAGCTGCATGTGCACCTGGCCTGTCTGCGGCCCGAAGTGCGCGCGCAGCTCTGGCGGCTGGCACCCGCTCTGGACGAACACTGGCGCGCGCTGCCAAAGGCGCTGGCGGGCAGTCGCTATCAGGCGCGGCGGCTGAGCGAGGCCCAGTTGCTAGCCGCGGATTTCTTCCAAGCCCTGGCCAGCCAGCCGCCCTATCCGCTGCCGGATCCACGGTTGTCACTGGCGGTGGTGGCCTTGCCGAGCCGGGACGCCAGCCGCCAGTTCCTGCTGCTGGCCGGCCGCGCGGGCAGCCAGCCGGGCGACCAGGGTTCGGCGGAACGGTTGCTGGCGGCGGACTGCCAGGGAACGACCGCGGCCCCGGCGACTCAATAGCGCCAGCGCGCCAGGAGGCCCCATGCCGCAGGAATTCCAAGACCTCTTCGACTTCATCGATCAGCTGCTCGCCTGGTCCGACTTCTATCTCAAGTCCGGCCTGTTGCTCTGCGGGGTGGGCATGGTGGCCGGCGCGATCGCCTGGAAACGCTGGTGGGGCAAGGCACTGGCCTTCGGCTGCGCCGGCCTGGGCGCGCTCGCGGCCCTGAGTCTGGATCTGCTCCATCGGCTCTGAACCGCCGCTGCAAGATCCTGAACGGCTTTGCCGCTTTTACCGCCTACCGCATGGCGGCAAGATGACACTGACCGTCGCTTTCCGCCGCCAAAGCTTGAACTGCTTCACCGTCTCGAACAGAGGGCGCTACGGGTTGGCGGATAGATCGCGGCGGCTTGCTAGGGTACTGCCCCACAATAATCCGGCTTGTTCATCACGGCCTTCATCTTTTCAGCTCATGCATACAGACCCGATCATGCCCATGTCCCCAACTCGCCTGCTGTCCCGCCTACCGCATCTCGGCCTCTGCCTGGCTGCCTCCCTCGCTTCCCTGGCCGGCACCGCCGTGGCCCAGGAAGGCACTGCCCGCTGGGTCAGCGACAGCCTGACCACCTATGTCCGCAGTGGTCCCACCGATGGCTATCGCATCGTCGGCACCCTCAAGTCCGGGCAGAAGGTCGAGCTGATCAGCACCCAGGGCGACTACAGCCAGGTGCGCGGCGAAGGCGGCAGCACCGTCTGGATCCCCAATGCCGACCTGCAGGCCAAGCCCGGCCAGGCCGAGCGCCTGCCGCAGCTGGAACAGCAGGTGGCCGAATTGAGCGGCCAGCTCAAGACCATCGACGACAGCTGGAAGAATCGCGTCCAGGGCATGCAGGAGACCCTGGATTCGCGCAAGAAGCAGATCGACGAACTGGAGAGCCGCCGCAAGGACCTCGACGCCCAGCTTACCCAGGCCCAGTCGGAACTGCGCAGCACCCAGGCCAAGCTCGGCAACGAGAACAAGCAGGCGCTGATGCAGTACATGGTCTATGGCGGCAGCATCGCCGGCGCCGGCCTGCTGGCCGGTCTGATCCTGCCGTCCATGACCCGGGGTCGCAAGAAGAACGACCGCTGGTTCTAGACGTCGGAGGCCAGCCGCCCTCACGACTGGGTGGAACCCGGGGCTGCGGGGCATGCCTTAGAAAGGCAGCGCTTCTGCTACCGTGGCCCGACGCCTCCTGTCCAGACGAGCCCCCATGCCCGACACCTCCCGCATTCGCATCCAGCAGGTCGAGACCCTTTCCGCCGACTGGGGCCTGCTGAAGAAGACCACCTTCGACTACCTGCGCCGCGACGGCAGCTGGCAATGTCAGACCCGCGAGACCTACGACCGCGGCAACGGCGCCACCATCCTGCTGTACGACCGCGAGCGACGCACCGTGCTGCTGATCCGCCAGTTCCGCCTGCCGACCCTGGGCAACGGACTGGACGACGGCCTGCTGGTGGAGACCCCCGCCGGCCTGCTCGACGCGGCCGCCCCCGAAGCGCGCATCAAGGCCGAGGTCGAGGAAGAGACCGGCTACCGCCTGGACAACGTCCAGCACCTGTTCGACGCCTTCATGAGTCCCGGCTCGGTGACCGAGTTGCTGCACTTCTTCGCCGGGGAATACCGCGCCGACCAGCGCATCGCCGACGGCGGTGGACTGCACGAGGAAGGCGAGGACATCGAGCTGCTGGAACTGCCCTTCGACGAGGCCCTGGCCATGGCCCGCGACGGCCGGCTGCGGGATGGCAAGACCATCATGCTGCTGCAGTACGCGGCGCTCTACCTGCTGCCGCGCTAGTCCATGGAGCGGATCCGCAGCCGTATCGAGCAGCAGGTGATGAGCCTTACCGGACTGGCCCTGGGCGAGGTCGACTACGAGCAGCCGCCGGGCGATCCCGGGCTGTTCGGACCCGGCAGCGTGCCTTGGCGGGTGCACAGCGACTTCACCTGCATGCTGATCGGTGGCATCGCCGCCCTGCTGATGCAGACCCTGCACCCGCTGGCCCTGGCCGGGGTCTGGGACCACTCGAAATTTCGCGAAGACATGCTCGGCCGCCTGCGGCGTACCGGTCAGTTCATCGCTGCCACCACCTTTGGCAGCCGCGGCGATGCCGAGCGACTGATCGCCCGGGTCAAGGCCATCCACCGGCATATCCAGGGCCAGGCCGCCGACGGCCGCCCCTACAGCGCCGAAGACCCGGCGCTGCTGACCTGGGTCCATGTGGCCGAGGTCAGTCACTTCCTGGCGGCCTATCTGCGCTATTTCGATCCCCAGCTGCCGAGCGCCGAACAGGATCGCTACTACGCCGAGATCGCCCTGGTCGCCGAACGCCTGGGCGCAACGGAGGTGCCTCGCTCCCGGGCGGAGATAGCCGCCTACTACCAGGCGATCCGCCCGCAGCTGGTGTGCGACGAACGCAGCCGCGAGGTCTGCCAGGTGCTGCTGCAGGCGCCCGCGCCCAGCGCCCTGGCCAAGCCCTTCGGCGCCCTGATGATGCAGGCCGGCATCGACCTCTTGCCCGACTGGGCCAGCGCGGAGCTGGGTTTCCACCAGGGTCCGCTGCAACGGCAGCTGATTCGCACGGGCATAGGCGCCACCGCCCCGGTGCTGCGCTGGGCCGTGCGTAACGGCTCCTCGCATCGCGCCCGGCGGCGGATGGGGATAGAGACGTGAACTGATCGCGGCCATGGGCCGCTCCTACAGGAGTGTCCGTACCTGTAGGAGCGGCCCATGGCCGCGATAAAGCCCCTGCCGAAGGATGTACCAGGATGCGAAGGGGCCAACTCGCCCCTACAACATCCGCACCTTGATCGACCGCCCCTTGATCTTGCCCTCGCTCAGCCGCTGCAGCGCCTGGCGGGCGATGTCTCTTTCCACGGCGACATAGGCCTGGTTGTCGAACAGGGTGATCTTGCCGATCTTGGCGCCGGGCAGGCCGGCGTCGCCGGTCAGGGCGCCGAGGATGTCGCCGGGGCGCAGCTTGTCCTTCTTGCCGGCCGCCAGGGCCAGGGTGTGCATCGCCGGTACCAGCGGCTCCGGGGTGTCGCGCAGGGCGCCGAGGGGCTGCCAGTCCAGCGGCGAGCCCTGCTGCACCTCGATGGCCTGGGCGCGGCTGGCCTCGGCCGGCGCCACCAGCGACAGCGCCAGGCCCTGCTCACCTGCCCGACCGCTGCGGCCGATGCGGTGCACGTGCACCGCCGGATCGCGGGACAGCTCCACGTTGATCACGGCCTCCAGGCCGGCGACGTCGATGCCGCGGGCCGCCACGTCGGTGGCCACCAGCACGCAGAGACTGCGGTTGGCGAACATCGCCAGCACCTGGTCGCGCTCGCGCTGCTCCAGGTCGCCATGCAGGGCGGCCGCGGAGATGCGCTGGGCATGCAGCGCCTCGACCACCTCCTGGCACTGCTGGCGGGTCTGGCAGAAGGCCACGGCGCTGGCCGGGCGATGGTGCCGGAGCAGGCGCACCACGGCGGCCAGGCGATCCTGGGCGGCGATCTCGTAGAAGCGCTGGCGGATCTGGGTCTCGCTGTGCTGACTCTCGACGCTGATGCGCAGCGGCGCCCGCAGATAGTCCTGGGCCAGGCGCTCGATGCCTTCCGGATAGGTCGCCGAGAACAGCAGCGTCTGCCGCCGTGCCGGCGTCTGGCTGAGGATGTCGGCGATGGCGTCGATGAAGCCCATGTCGAGCATGCGATCGGCTTCGTCGAGCACCGCGACGTTGAGGCCGTCCAGCACCAGGGTGCCCTTGCGCAGGTGCTCCTGCACCCGCCCCGGGGTGCCGACGATCACCTGGGCGCCATGCTCCAGGGAAGCGATCTGCGGCCCCAGCGGCATGCCGCCACAGAGGGTCAGGATCTTCATGTTGGGCGTGGTGCGCGCCAGGCGACGCAGTTCGCGGGCCACCTGGTCCGCCAGTTCGCGGGTCGGACAGAGCACCAGCGCCTGACAGCCGAAATAGCGCGGATTGAGTCCCGTCAGCAAGCCGATGCCAAAGGCGGCCGTCTTGCCCGAACCGGTCTTGGCCTGGGCGATGAGGTCCTGGCCCTTGAGGATGATGGGCAGGCTGGCCGCCTGGATGGGCGTCATGCTCAGGTAGCCGAGTTCGGCCAGATTGGCCTGCATGGCCTCGGCCAGCGGCAGGGAATCGAAGGATGAGGGCACGGGAGTCCTGTGAAACGGCTGGTAAAGGTTTACCAGTTTAGCAGATGGGTACCGGCTCTCCTGCGAATGGACGCTGGATGAGGGCCTACCTATGCTAAGGGGTACGACAACTCAAGGAAGCTTCACCATGTTCGACCGGCCTGTGCTCTATACCCACCCCATGTCGCGCGGACGCATCGTGCGCTGGCTGCTGGAGGAGCTCGGACAACCCTACGAGGTGCAACGGGTCGACTACGGGCCGGCGATGAAATCCCCGGCCTATCGCGCCATCAACCCCATGGGCAAGGTGCCGGCGCTGCGCCATGGCGCCGCCGTGGTGACCGAGACCGCCGCCATCTGCGCCTATCTCGCCGACGCCTTTCCCGCTGCGGGGCTCGCCCCACCGCTGAGCGATCCGGCGCGCGGTGCCTACTACCGCTGGCTGTTCTTCGCTGCCGGTCCGCTGGAGGCGGCCACCACCAACCAGGCGCTGGGCGTCGTCCTGCCCGAAGACCCGCAAAAGCGCGGCGCGGTGGGCTATGGCAGTCTGGCCGAGGTGCTCGACACCCTCGACGCCGCCCTGGCCCCCGGTGAATACCTGGTGGACGACCGCTTCACCGCCGCCGACGTCTATGTCGGCGCCCATCTTGCCTGGGGCATGGCCTTTGGCACCATCGATAAACGTCCGCACTTCGAGCGCTATGTCGCCGGGCTGGTGTCCCGCCCGGCGGCGATACGCGCCCGCGAACTCGACGACGCCGAGCTCGCCACGCTCAACTGAGCCGCGTTACAGCTCCACCGGTCCGCGCGGATGGTGCAACGGGCAGCCGTTGCGCTCGCTGCGAAACTGCGACGACATCTCGTAGGCCGGTTGCCGCGATCTCATGATGCCGCCCAGCGGGCGGTGCGCAGCCAGGCCATGCCAGGGACTGAACACCATGCCATCGTCCACTTCGCGCGAGCGCGCCTCGTTCCAGGCCGGCTGCGGCTGCACCTCCAGGCGCGCCACGGTCACATAGGGACTGAGGTCTTCCGGCCAGACCACCGAGGCGTCCTCGATGGGTGTCTGCTCGATATCGACGCCCAGCTGCACGCGGATCTCCCAGACGCCGCCGTGCCGGGCGAAATGGGCATTGACCGCCTCGCGCAGGCCGTCGGGCTTGCCGTTGACCTCGACCGGGGCATCGGTCAGGGCGGTCAGCTCGGGCGCCACCGGGACCACGCTGAGCTTGGCGAAATAGGGACCGTAGAGAAAGGGCACCATGGTGTAGAAGGTTTCGCCGAGCGGATGGGTCTCCGGGTGGCCCCCCAGACTCTTCAGCGTCGGACTCTCGCCGCCAAAGGCTTCCACTATCTTCTCGGTACCGCGCAGCACTGCCGAGGCGACCTTCTTCAGGCCCTCGCCGCGATCGGTGGTCTTGGCCAGCAGCTTGAGCGTCTTGAGAAAGGTCTTGGGATCCGGCGCGGTGAAGGCCGGGGCGTTCTGCATGACGAAATCCTGGGTCACCTGGCCTTCGCTGCCGGGCAGGCGCTCGCCCGGCACGTCGATCAGCTTGAGCGCCAGCCCCCGCGGGGTGGAGACGCTATCGGCCAGGATGTCGCCCGGATTGGTCGAGAATCTCAGCACCGCGGCATAGTTGCCCGGCACGGCGAAGGCGCCCTGGGCATAGGCCGGCAGCAGGCCGTCCAGCACCTCCACCCGGCCGGTAAGCAGACCGTGACTCTTGGCGTGCACGCTGCGGATGGCATGGCCGCCATTGGCGTAGGTGGTCTCGGTGATGTCTCTCATGGCCGCGACCATCTCGCGAACGGTTTCGGCTTCATCATCCGGCACCTGTTCGAAGGCGGGCTGGAACGGCAGCGGATGGACAGCGGTGGGCGTGGTCATCACGGGAATCCTCGGGCGCCGTCATTCGGATGAGACGGTTGATCGTTAGACCGCTATCGCGCTAACGACGTTCGAGCGCTGGCCACCCGGCCGACACGAGGTCGCTGTCGACAGCCGCTCGGGAACGGCCCCGCCCAGAGGGGTTCGATATCTCCACACCCACCCCGGAGAGCCACCATGAGCGACGCCGACCAGAAGACCTACGACAACCCCAGCAACACCCCGCCGCCCGAAGAGCTGCCCTATGCGGACATGGAACCCGAGGAGTTTCCGGACGATCCGGACGTGGCCGGTGCGACCGAATCGGGCACTCCTGGCTAGCCACGGCCCTGCCCCGCGGACGACAGCCTGAGTGGCGTCCGCGACACTTTGTGACCGGCCGGTTTGACGGGCGCTCAAGGCGCCGCGAAGATGGGCAGGCGTCTGCCGTGTCGAGTCCCCCATGCTTTCCACCAAGGTACCCTTGCTTCTGCGTAGCCTGATCGGTCGGCTGGTGCGTATCGCCATCGCCTCCGGCGTGACCTACCAGACCTTCGATCGCCTGCTGCGCCAGACCTACTTCGAGGTCGCCCAGGATTTCGAACCGCTGCGCGACAAGCCCAATTCCGACAGCCGCATCTCGGTGCTGACCGGCCTGCCGCGCCGCGAGGTCCGAGCCCTGCGCGAGGCCAGCCCGGAACGTACGCCCTGCACGCCAAGCCTGGAATGGCAGGTGCTCAGCGCCTGGACCTCACGGCTGGATCTGCTCGATGCCGAGGGCAATCTGCGCCCCCTCCCCCGCACCCAGCGCCGTGGCGGCGAACAGAGTTTCGACGCCCTGGTCGCCAGCGTCGGTAGCGACGTGCGCGCCCGTACCGTGCTGGATGAATGGCTGCGCAAGGGCTATGCCCGCCTCGACGAGGAAGACCGGGTGGTGCTCACCCCCCGCTCGCTGCTGCGCGGCACCGAGAGCCAGGAAGGCGCAGGGCGGCTGCTGGCCCATTTCACCGGCGACCTGCTGGCCGGCTTCGAGCGCCTCTACCTGCAGGACCGCGCCGCGCCGGACTTCACCTTTCACGTGGTCTACGGCCACAACCTGACCGAGGATTCCACGCTCAGCCTCTATCGCACCGCCTACGACGAATCCATGCACCTGCTCAACCGCCTCAACCGCCTGGTGGTCGAACACGAAGCCCGCGACGCCGGCAAGGCCGACGCCACCCAGCGGGTCACCCTGGGCTTCGGCGGCTATCGCGTGGAACAGGACCGGGATGCCGGCCTGGTGCTGGGACGGGAGGATTAGCGCCAGCAGTCAGTGGGATCACCCCTCGATACCTTTTTGACGCCTTGAGCGTTAAGTATCAGATTGCCACAGGAATCTTTTTCCTGACTGCCCTTGGGCAGTGCGGTCAGCACATAGGGACCATCACTGCTATAGCCAGCACTACCAGCAGCGCTGGTTAAAATCGTCAGTTCGTAGTACCCGCTGCTGGAGAACACTCTGTCACTGCCGGGGTTGGTCTTTGTATTGACAATGTTTAGGTCTTTTACCTTCGCCGGATAGGCATTGTTCTGCGCATAGAAGCGCTCCATCCGTGCCGCCGCCTCGTTGAGCAGTGCCTGCCCCTCGCTGCGGTTGGAGCGCAGCACAGAGGTCTGATAAGTCGGATAGGCAATGGCTGCCAGGATGCCAACAATCGCCACGACGACCATCAGTTCGATCAGGGTAAAGCCTCGTGCTCGCATCGCTACCTCAGAGATCGGGAATCTGATTGAAGAAGGTACGCCAGGTCTGACGTGCGGGTGTTATGCCTGACACCCATACTCAAACTGCCAGGCCAAGTTGCTGCGCTTTAGGCAAACGCTTTGCCTAGCAGCATGCTGGGCCTCACGCTCGATTGGACCACTACCACACACCAGATTCTCAGCTTGCGCAAAGCTCGGCGACCGGCAGCCAAGCCAACACAAAAAGCCGTAGGAATAAGGACCTAGCCTTTCGTGCCCATAGCCTAACGATAGGTAATGGCGTTCGAATCGCAAGGATTCTTGCTGGAGAGAAACCTGCACGCCGACAAGCCCGATCTTGAGACCTGCTGAGACTCAAGGACATGGATGAGTCGGTGTGGGGATGCAGCACGGACAATCCGTACGAACGGCATCCGCCCTCTTTGCCCCACACGCTTGATTCTTCCACGCCTGCAATATCCTCTGCGATTTGCTTCTCTCGTCCTTACCTGACCCTATCCCATCACCAAGGTCTTACTACTACGCCACAGAAGCGTAAAAACGGCCTCACTTTCAGCCCACAACTGATTTGATTGAACAAACAAACAATAAACTGATTTTTAAATTGAAAGAACGAACAATCAAAAACAATTAGAACTACCAACTTCTCATCCAGGCGAGATAACGCCCGACACAACTAGCCAAACACCGTGCGATTGTTCTAAAACAGTAACGATCCTATCTGGAGCTACCGTCACGCCTGACCTGCAGCTCCTGGACACAAAAACGAAAGAGCCACTTCCAATCCGCTCGACGAAATAGCGAAGCGCCTGTTCCCATCAACGGGCCGCAACTTTCCACCATTGCACACCGCTCAGAGTTAGCTCCGTAACGCCTCTGCTTTCATCTACCGACAATGACAAGGCCGCTATGCACGACTCGAAGAAAATCGATTATTCGCTGAATACCGCCGACACGTCCGCACCGCACTCCGCGCTGGACAATGCCGCCATCATTTCCGCCTACCGGCGCTGGGCCAATGTCTATGATCGGGTGTTCGGCGGCGTTTCCGCCCCCGGTCGCAAGCGCGCGGTGGCGGCGGTCAATGCCCTGACGGGTACCCGGGTACTGGAAGTGGGTGTCGGGACAGGGCTGGCCCTGCCCCACTATGGCGCCGACAAGCGCGTCACCGGGATCGATCTCTCGCCCGACATGCTGGCCAAGGCCCGGGAGCGGGTCATTCGCGACGACATCACCACGGTGGATGCCCTGCTCGAAGCCAATGCCGAGGAGACCGGCCTGCCCACCGGCTCCTTCGATATCGCCGTGGCCATGTTCGTGGCCTCGGTGGTGCCCAATCCGCGCAAGCTGATGCAGGAGATGCGCCGGGTGGTGAAGCCGGGGGGTCACCTCTTGCTGGTCAATCACTTCCAGGCCGAGAGCGGCTTGCGACTGCTGGCGGAAAAGGCCCTGGCACCGGCCTCGCGCAAGCTCGGTTGGCACCCGGACTTCGCCATGGACTCCATCCTCTCCCGCGAAGACCTGCGCCGCGCCCGTCGCAGCAGCGTGCCGCCCTGCGGGCTGTTCACCCTGGTGCAGCTGACCAACGACTAATGGCTACTCCACCTGACAGCTACTCCACGCGATAGCCACGCCCCGCCAGACAGGCCGCCAGCGCCTGGCGAAAGCGCGGGGTGAGATAGGGATCGCCGACCGCGCCGGGTCGTTCGGGATCGAAGCCCGACTCCCCGGCGGCGTAGCGCCGGCAGTCGTAGCGATCCGTGGCGTAGCGTTGCGGCGACTGCCCCTGCAGGGGATAGGCGGTGACGTCATAGGCGTCGTAGTCCGTTCCCGCAGGCGCTGCCGTCGTGGCCGGCACGGCCGCCACGGTGGGATCGGCGACGGTGACGAAGCCGCCGCCCGGATCGGTGCGGTAATAGCTGCCCGCGGCGAAGTAGTAGGTGGTGCCGCCCATCCACAGGGTCTCGGCGAAGGCCGGCAGGACGCTGACCCGCACCCCGGTCGGTGGCAGGGTCACCACATAACGCGGCCCCTGGGGGCGATACCAGTAGCCGTCGGCATAGTAGTACTGGCTGTCGCGGTACCAGACACGGGTGAAGCCGGCCGGCACGCCCGGCACCTCGAAGCCCGGTCGCCACTGGGGATTGGCGCCCCAGCCCGGACGCGGACCGGCCCACTGGGGATCCCGCTCCGGACGCGGTGGCGGGGGCGGGGGCGGCGGGTAGTTCCGCCCCGGTTGGTCGGGCGCCGGCAGCATATAGCCGGGGCGCGGTAAGGGAACGGGGCGATCCTGCCAGGCCGGCTGATAGCCCGGCCGCGGTGGCGGGGGGTCGTTGCGCTCCCAGCGCTCCAGCGCCGGACCATTGCCGCGCCCAGGACCGTCGCCACGCCCGGGCGGACCTCCATTCCAGTCACCCTGGCCACCGCCCTGCCAACGCCCGGCGTTGCCGGCGGGAGCGATCGGCGGCGGCTGGGCCCCGGGTGGCGGGGTCACGTAGCCGCCGCCGAGGCGATAGTTGTTGTCGGCCCAGGCGGGCGCGGCGTTCCACAGGGAAACGCCGAAAAGGACGAGCGCACACAGCACGGCAGGCGATTTCATCGCACGGCTCCACGAGGGGATGACCCAGAGTACCCCAAGGCTTGGACACTGCCCCAGCCTGGCCGTTAGCCGCGCGCCCCTCTGCCATCGAACGGCCGCCACAGACTGCCGAGGGCGAGCCGGGAAACGCGGAGGCCGCAAGGGCGGAGCGGCCGCCCGAGCCTGGAATCTCCCAGGGCCGTGCAGGCATTCCCGGGTCGATCCCTGGAAGCGACGGGGAAGTTTCTGCCCCTCTGTCATCGCACTTCTAGCGGTCCGCTCGGGTCTATGGCCCCACGCAAGGAGGAAAACACATGTCGAAACACCATCATCACGTTGGCTGGTTCAAGCGCCGCCATGAGGTAAAACCGGACGACCTCACCATCGTCGACAATTCTCTGGTCAAGCGGGCCGTCGGCGCCGCCGCCCTCGGCAACGCCATGGAATGGTTCGACTTCGGCGTCTATGGCTACCTGGCCGTGACCCTGGGCAAGGTCTTCTTTCCCGATGGCGATGCCGCCGCCCAGCTGATCGCCACCTTCGCCACCTTTACCGTGGCCTTCCTGGTCCGCCCCATCGGCGGCATGGTCTTTGGCCCCCTGGGCGACAAGTACGGTCGCCAGAAGGTGCTGGCCCTGACCATGATCATGATGGCCCTGGGCACCTTCAGCATTGGCCTGATCCCCAGCTACGAGAGCATCGGCATCTGGGCACCGGCCCTGCTGTTGCTGGCGCGCGTGGTGCAGGGCTTCTCCACCGGGGGTGAATACGGCGGCGCGGCGACCTTCATCGCCGAATACGCCACCGACAAGACCCGCGGACGCATGGGCAGCTGGCTGGAATTCGGCACCCTGGCCGGCTATATCGCCGGCGCGGGAACGGTCACGGCGCTCACCGCGGCCCTGACCCAGGAACAGCTGCTCGACTGGGGTTGGCGCGTGCCCTTCTTTATCGCCGGCCCGCTCGGCCTGCTCGGCCTCTATATGCGCCTCAAGCTGGAAGAGACCCCGGCGTTCAAGGCCCATACCGAAGCCAACGAAGGCAAGGCCGCGGACGGTCCGGCGCACAGCCTGCGCGAGCTGTTCACCCTGCATCGCGTCGCCCTGCTCAAGTGCATCGGCCTGGTGCTGGTGTTCAACGTCACCGACTACATGCTGCTGACATACATGCCCAGCTACCTGGCCGTGACCATGGGTTACGCCGAGACCAAGGGACTGCTGCTGATCCTCATCGTCATGGTGGTGATGATGCCGCTCAACATCCTCGGCGGCTTCTTCAGCGACCGCCTGGGCCGCAAGCCGATGATCATCGGCGCCTGCCTGGCGATCCTGGTCCTGGCGATTCCCTGCCTCAAGCTGATCGGCAGCGGCCACGACTGGCTGATCTTCCTTGGCCTGATGCTCTTGGGCGTGGCCCTGGCCTGCTTTACCAGCACCATGCCGTCCACCCTGCCGGCGCTGTTCTACACCCCGATCCGCTACAGCGCCCTGTCCATCGCCTTCAACATCTCGGTGTCGCTGTTTGGCGGCACCACCCCGCTGGTCACCGCCTGGCTGGTGGAAAAGACCGGCGACCCCCTGGTGCCGGCCTACTACCTGATGGCGGCGGCCGTGATCGGCATCCTGACCATGCTCACCGTGCGCGAAACCGCCGGCAAACCCCTGCGCGGCTCGCCGCCCTCGGTGGCCAGCGAAGAGGAAGCCAAGGAATACCTCGCCAGCGACGCGCCCCTGACCGTGGATAAGCAGCCGCCCGGGCAGGCGTAAGCCTGAAGGTCTGCTCGCGGCCATGGCGGTCCGCCGAGGCGGCCGCTCCTACAAGCCTGGACTTTTGTAGGAGCGGCCCATGGCCGCGATGCTCTTCCCACCCAACCTCCCCCAACGCCCCCTCTCCCCCTGGGAGAGGGCCGGGGTGAGGGTAAGCCCAACGCCAAAACTTCCACCCAAAAGAAAAGGGGAGACCTTACGGCCTCCCCTTGAATTCGTTGTCCTCTCGCACCGCTCGTGACGGTGGCTGCGATCGACCAGGAATGGTGACCTGGGCGGGCCCGGGCGCGGCGGACGGGATACCGTCGTTGGCGATGCGAAAGGCCCTCCTGGGGCGCCTTCGGTGGACAGCTCTACCGGGCTATCGAAGTTGAGTTCAGCTTACGCCCCTGCTGCCAGCAGCGGGTTGCGTTGTACAGCTTCTTTCCCACCTCTTGCGCAATCCCTGGCCATAAACCTAGCATTAGGCGCAATCGGCTAGCGCAAGGCATGCAAAATGGACAAACTCGATCGCTTCGATCTGAAAATCTTGGCAGAACTGCAGCGCGACGCGCGCCTCTCCAACCAGGAACTGGCCGAACGCATCGGCCTGTCGCCCTCGCCCTGCTCGCGACGGGTCAAGCAGCTGGAAGACAGTGGCTACATCACCCGCCAGGTCGCTCTGCTGGATCGCAAGAAGCTCGGGCTGTCGCTGACCGCCTTCGTGCTGATCGGCATGGACAGGCACACCCCCGAGCGCTTCGAGAACTTCCAGGGGATCATCGCCCAGTGTCCCGAGGTGCTGGAGTGCTGCCTGGTCACCGGCATGGATGCGGATTATCAGCTCAAGGTGGTGGTGCCCGACATGGAGCACTATCAGCAACTGCTGCTGGGTACCCTGACGCGCATCGAGGGGGTCTCCAGCGTGCGCTCGAGTTTCGTGCTCAACCAGATCCTGGCCAGCACCGAGCTACCGCTCAACCATCTGCGGCCCTGAGCGCGGTGCGGCCTCGGCACCCGGGGCGAGAAAGCGCGGCAGCACCAGCATGTGGGGTACAGCAAAGGCCGCCAGCACGGCGAACAGCGCCCGGATGCCGGTGCGCTCCTGCAGCACGAAGACCAGGCCACCTGCCAGGGTGAAGACGGCCGCGCCCAGCAGGATCGGCCAGGTCAGCTGCAGATAGGCCGTGAAGGTAGGGGCTCCCAGCAGCCGCTGGCGTACCCCGGTCTGGGGCGCTGCATGCAGCAGATAGAAGCCCAGGGCGAAACCGACCAGAGGCGGCGCCAGCACCACTGCCAGCAGCGTGGCCGCCAGCCAGGGACAGCGACGCTGCCAGGCGGCCAGCAGCAGCACCGGCAACGCCAGGGCTCCAGCCAGCACCAGCAGCCTGGCCAGCCACTCGGCCAACGCCGGAGCGGCATCCGCCCCCATGGCCAGCGCCAATAGCCGGGCCGCGGCCGTCTCGTGCAGCACCGCCGGACCACCCACGATGAACAGTCCCAGCGCCAGCGCACTCAGCCGATCGGCGAGGAGTTCGTCTTCATGGGCGAAATGCCAGATCGACAGCAGCAGGAAGAGTGGCAGCGCCAGTGTCCCCGCCAGTTGCCAGCAGAGCAGGCAGGCCAGGGCCGTCGCCAGGTAGCTGCCAAGAAAGGCGAGGCGCCGCGCGGGAGCGACCAGGCGCAGATCGCTGGCGCCATGCAGGAGCCCAAGCCCCAGGCCCACCAGCAGTGCGAAGGCCAGCTGCCCTGCCCCACCCGCCAGGCTGGCGAGCCCGGCGGCCGGCAGCAACAGCCATCCGCCGCGCCCGATGGCCGTCATGCTCAGACGCCAGACCGCGCCAGGGCCGTCTTGAGATTGCGCTCCGAGGTGAAGGCGTAGACCACCTTGGCCAGCACATCGAGAATCAGGAAGACCCAGACCGTGGCCGCATCACTCACCGCCCAGACGCCCTCGGGGCCCACGGCGAAGACCACCGGATAGATCAGCCAGAGCACACTGAGAAAGCCGACGTTCTTGCGATAGGCCGCGCCGATGGCGGCATGCTGCCCGGCCAGGGTCGCCAGCGGCTTCCACAGCAGATAGAGCACCCCGACGAAGGCCGCACAGGACCAGGCGAAGAACACCCACTTGATGGTGCCGTAAGGCGCCAGAGAGGCGACCAGACCGGTCACGATCATCACCACATCGAGAGTCACGATGGAGGCCACGAAACCGGCCTGGCCTTCCTGCTCGCGGGCGCCCAGATAGGCCGAACTCACCACCCCGGCCAGCAGCAGCGGCGTGGTGAAGGTCCAGTCCAGGTAGCGGGCGACATAGGTGATGCTGCCGTCCGGCTTGATCAGGTTGCCGACCCCCAGGTACATGGCCAGATAGGCCGTGGCGGCGATGAAGGGCACGGCGGCGTGGACCAGGGTATGGCCACGCAGCGGTCCGCGGTGGGCGCCCTTGGCATAGATGGCCAGGGAGGCGAGCGACATGATGACGAAGCCGATTAGCAGAGGGGTCGGACTCATGGGTTTCTCCAGGGGGACGATAGGGGCGCCGCGACGGACCAGGCCCTCTGGAGTAGGGGTTTCTCGGCGATCGCTGCGCTTAAGGTAGAGAAGCCGCCGCGCGAGTTGGTTCAAAATGTTTCAGCGCTGCCGATTGGCTGTTGCCTTGACCCGGATCAAGACGCCGGCCCCCGTCCCCAGGCAGGCTGCGCCGCTTCATGCCCGCCCAGGAATCCGCATGCTGCCGGCCCAGAACGTGATGCTGAGCTACGGACGCTGCTGCGCCAGCCCCGCCTTCTTCGATGACTTCTACCAGCGCTTCCTAGCCAGTTCGCCCCGGGTGCGGGAGAAATTCGCCCACACCGACATGGCCGCCCAGCAGTTGCTGCTGCGCCACGGCATCATGAACCTGGTCCTCGTCGCCCGCGGCATGCCCGCCACCCGGCTGCGCCAGCTCGGCGAAAGCCATTGCCGCGCCCGGCTGGACATCGACGCCGAACTCTACGACCTCTGGGTCGACTGCCTGCTCGCCACCCTGGCCGAGCACGACCCCGATTTCTCTCCCGCACTGCGCCAGGAATGGCGGGACGTGCTGGAGGCCGGGATCTCGGTGATGCGCAGCTACTACTGACCGGGCTGGGTCCTGTTGGGCTTCGCTGCGCTCAACCCAACCTACGCTCGCCACCGCACCATACCTGCCCCAAAAACTCTCCCTCGCCCATCACCGTAGGTTGGGTTGAGACAGCCTCACCGTCGAAGCCCAACACGCCACGGCACCCTACCCAAACGCCCCCTCCCACAGAGCGAGGACAGCCCATCACCGTAGGTTGGGTTGAGACAGCTCCACCGTCGAAGCCCAACAACCCTACCCACCGCACCCCGCCCAAACGCCCCCTCTCCCCCAGGGAGAGGGCCGGGGTGAGGGCAAACCAGACCTCGAACAACCCCTATACCCACCCAAGAGAACCCAATACCGGCCACCTGCCAGCCACCATCGGTCGGCCAACCGGTCCAGTCGCCCCGCAAACGGCCTCCCTCGCTTTACCCGCTTCGCCTGCGTGGCTAACGTATGACGAAAGGATTTTTGTGCGTCAGGTCTCGCTTTACTGCACCCTGACCCGCACCTCGGATGGATGACCGATGGCCCGCTTTTTCCCCGCTCGCAGCCAATGCCAGTTCGATACGCCCGGTGAACGCCGCTTCGCCGAACGCCTGGAAAAGCTGCTCGAAGACGACTACCTCTGCTGGAGCAATGTCCCGGTCGGCCCCAAGGCCCGCTATCCGGATTTCGTCGTGCTCCATCCACGGCGCGGCATCCTGGTGCTGGAGGTCAAGGACTGGAAGCTCGCCACCCTCGAATCCGTCACCCACGGCAAGGTGCGCCTGCACACCCAGGGCGGCCTCAAGACCGTTGCCAATCCCCTGCTGCAAGCCCGCTCCTACATCCTCGAAGTCGACCTGCTGCTGAAGAAGGATCCGTTGCTACGCCAAAGCGCCGGCTCGCCCCATCCGGGCCAGCTGATCATGCCCTGGGGCTGGGGCGTGGTGCTCACTGGCATCACCCGCCGCCAATTCGAGCAGACCGACCTCGCCGACGTCCTCGATCCCCAGCGGGTGCTGTTCCAAGACGAGATGACCGAGTCCGCCGACCCGGAAGCCTTCCAGCAGCGCCTCTGGGACATGTTCCCCCACGTCTTTCCCTGCGCCCTCAGCCTGCCGCAGATCGACCGAGTGCGGTATCACCTCTATCCCGAGGTGCGGGTCAACAGCCAACCCGGCCAATTCGGCCTGTTCGACGCCGCCCAAGCGCCCCTGCCCAGCCTGATCAAGGTCATGGACCTGCAGCAGGAACAACTGGCCCGCTCCCTGGGCGACGGCCACCGCGTCATCCACGGCGCCGCCGGCAGCGGCAAGACCATGATCCTCGGCTATCGCTGCGCCCACCTGGCCAAGGTCTCGGTTAAACCCATCCTGGTGCTCTGCTACAACAAGTCCCTGGCCGGCCGGCTGCGCCAGGTGATCGAGCAGAAGGGCCTGGGCGAGCGGGTGGTGGTGCAGAACTTCCACGCCTGGTGCGCCGAGATGCTTACCGCCTACCAGGTGGACAAGCCGGATCACCGCCTGCCGGTGGCGGCCAAGATGGAGCAGTACGTGCTGCGCACCATCGCCGGCGTCGAGCGCGGCCAGATTCCTCGCGGCCAATACAGCGCCGTGCTGATCGACGAAGGCCATGACTTCGCCCCCGAGTGGTTCAAGCTGGTGGTGCAGATGGTCGACCCCAGCACCCAATCCTTGCTGGTGCTCTATGACGACGCCCAGGCCATCTACCGCGGCAAGGGCGGCAAGAAGGCGCTGGACTTCAGCTTTGCCAGCGTCGGCATCCAGGCCCAGGGCCGCACCACTATCCTCAAGCTTAACTACCGCAATACGGTAGAAATTCTGTCCGTCGCCCGCGCCTTCGCCACCGAATTGCTGACCAGCCGCGACGCCAGCGAAGACGGCGTACCCCTGATCGCCCCGGAAAGCGCCGGTCGCCGTGGCCCCTTCCCCGAACTCATCCAGTGCGGCAGCGACCGCGAAGAGTGGGACCTGCTCATCGCCCGCATCCGCGACGAACAGGCCGCCGGCCGCCTGCTCAGCGACATGGCCATCCTCTACCGCAGCACCAGCCAGGCCCATCAGGCCGAATACGAACTCCAGAAGGCCGCCATCCCCTACCGCTCCGGCGCCAGCACCAGGGGCCGCGGCCAACTCTACGACGCCGAGGACAGCGTCAAGATCGTCAGCATGCACTCCAGCAAGGGACTGGAGTTCGGCTTGGTACTGATTCCGGGCCTAGGCGAGATGCCCAAGCAGGGCGAGCCGGAAGCGGATGAGGCGCGGTTGCTGTATGTGGCGATGACGCGGGCGATTGATCGGTTGGTGATGACGTATCAAGCCTCGTCAACAGCGACGATGAGAATTAGGAAAGCAATAGACCAAAATACTCCACCCCAACAATGAAAAGGATTTTAAATTGAACATAAATGACATATCAACAACCAAAAGCGCACAATTTTATAAACTTAAAAAACCTTTAACAAAGACAAAAATTATTTTAGCTTTAGGAAATGCTTCCGAAAAAAAAGATTGGCAATTACATTGCAAAAGAGATAAAAACAAACTACATCACACCAAGCCACATAGAAATCCATTACTCATTTGTATGTTTCAAAATCAGTACCGAACCCTCCTTTTTACAGGGAACAGACTTAAGAGAGATTAAATTTTCTTTTGTTCTTTTAATTGAATTTGACGATACCCTGGTGGTTTTCAAAAAAAACGCAGACCTACCAGAGACTGGTCTTTCTGAGTTTATTGAGGACTTCGAATACGAACAATTTTGCCATTTCCAAGGAGACAAAAATCCTGAATACGAGCGAGTAACCATGAAAAATATGAGCATATCAAATGCTGTTATACGCTCTCGGTCACTCGAAGCAAAAAATCTCGACGGAATAGTTTCATCGAATTACTCAAGCAGAGCCATACCAAGCAATTTCCGATTAAAATCAGGACAAGAAGTTTTCACCTTGACACCCAATACTGCCCGAATAGGATATAGAGACAAAAAATCCAATTTCGATCAAATAGTAGACTGGGCATTCGAGACAAAAGAAGAAATAAAAAGAACGACAAGATGCAGCACATTCATTAACAGCTTTGCATCCCCAATAAATCTGAGCGATATATTAGAAAAAGGATACAACCTATCAGCACTACTTATAGATACCAGTGAAATAGAAGAAAAAATAGAAAAGGGCGAGCTTTTTCTATACGTCAATGGGGCAACTCTTAGTCAAGAAAAGGCAAACCACTTATTTGGTGCACTGAAGTCCCCACTATTAATAGAAAATAATTTTCTAAAGTCAAAAGGACGCAATACGGGCTCGTCCGTAAAAACGTCAACTCGATCCATATCAATTAAAAGCAAAATTTTCGAAAGCATAACGTTGGCAGAGGATGGCGTTGCCGACATCACCCTAAATTCCTATCTAAACAAAACGAAACCCTTCTCTGCGGTTTTTGACACGCCCACTTACTCTTACTACTCTCGTTCCTGCTTCGAGGATAGAAATTTAGTCAATAGCCTGCCGTCAATACTAAACGTCTTTGATGACAGTTTTGATTTGGGAGAAATCTTCAGTGAAAAACAAAAGCCCCACCTCCCAAATATCACTGAATTCCCAGAAAATTCTCTGTTTAGATCTATCGAAAGCACATATTGTGAAGATCACGAAATCATCATCTGTGACGACATGAATGATGAGTGGGCTGACCACATAGCAATAGACTACACAAGCCCTACCCCATCAATATCCTTTATACATTCGAAGTTCATAAAAAAAGACTCCCAAGGAGCCAGTGCATTTCATGAAGTAGTTGCTCAGGCCCTAAAAAACATAGGCAGAACTCAAGCCAACACTGAAACTTATCGAATAAAATACGAGACCAAATGGATCAACAACTACGAAGACACCCAGATAAAAAGAGTGACACGCGCGAACGACTGGAACGAGCTTGAAAGCGCACTAAAGATAGTTGAAAACAACCCCAACTCATTAAAGAAAATAGTGCTAGCCACTCCTTTTATAAAGAAAACCGAGCTAATAGAATCATTTAGAGAAATCGAAGAAGGCATACAGTGCAAGCCGCACACAACTCAACTCATCTGGCTTATCAATACATTTATTAGCTGCTGTAAAGAATATGGCGTGCAGGCAAAAATACTATGCAAGCCCTAGAATTGATAAGTAACCCATCATTCATTGTGTAGCAACAACCCCACAAACGCCTCTGCCTGCGGCGACACCTCATCCCGGCGCCTGAGCAACCACACCGCCGAAGTCGCCTCCGGATCATCCAATTCCCGATACACCAGCCCTTCCATCTGGGTGCGCTGGTAGGTGGCGGGCAGCACGGTGACGCCGAGGCCCGCGGCGACCAGGCCAAGGATGATGAGGACCTCGCTGGCCTCCTGGACGATGCGCGGGGTGAAGCCGGCGCGGGCGGCGAGGCTGTGGAGCTGCTGGTAGAGACCGGTGCCGAAGCTGCGCGGGAAATACACGAAGGGCTCGGCGGCGAGGGCGGCCAGGGGCAGCGGGCCGCTGCCCCTGGCCAGGGGATGGTCGTGTCTCAGGGCGACAACCAGGGGTTCGCGGAAGAGTTCGACCGCCACCAGGGCGTCGGGCAATTCGATGGGGCGGATCAGGCCGATCTGCAGGTTGCCGGCGAGCATGGCGTCGATCTGTTCGCGACTGCTCATCTCCTGGAGTTGCAGGCGCACCTCGGGATAGGCGCGGCGGTAGGCGAACAGCGTCTTGGGGATGGTGGCGACGAAGGGCGAAGAGGCGCTGAAGCCCACCTGCAACTGCCCGGTCTCGCCGCGGCCGGCGCGACGGACCCGTTCGGCGGCGCGCTCGCTGGCCAGGAGGATCTGCCGGGCCTCGTCGAGAAACAGCCGGCCGGCCTCGGTCAGGGCGACGCGTCGGTTGGTGCGTTCCAGCAGGCGGGTGCCCAGTTCGCTTTCCAGGGCCTGGATCTGCTGGCTGAGCGGTGGCTGGGAGATGTTCAGGCGCTCGGCGGCGCGGCCGAAGTGCAGCTCTTCAGCCACCGCCACGAAGTACCTCAGGTGGCGCAATTCCATACGTCTTCCATTGAGTCGTAGAACCTATCAATCGAGACGGACAATATATTGGATATATGGCAGCCACCAGCCTAGGGTGGTGAGATCAGACCTGTCCTGAGGTACCCGTGAACACGTCCCGGTCGTCCGCCACGCCATCCACCCCACCTTGGCCACCCTGCCCGCCGCCAACGAAGCCCACCACGAACCGGACGTCTTCATCGAGAAGGGCACGCCGCAGTTCCTGCGCACCGCCCTGGCGCTGTTCTGCGGCGGCTTCGCCACCTTCGCCCTGCTCTATTGCGTGCAGCCGCTGATGCCGATCTTTTCCCAGGCCTTCGGCCTCACCGCCGCGGCCAGTAGTCTGTCGCTGTCCCTGGCCACCGGGTTGATGGCCTGCGGCCTGCTGGTGACCGGGCCGATCTCCGATGCCATCGGGCGCAAGTCGGTGATGGTCTATGCGCTGTTCGCTGCGGGCGCCTTCACCCTGCTCAGCGCCCTGATGCCCACCTGGGACGGCATCCTGGTGACCCGTGCGCTGGTCGGGCTGTCGCTGGCCGGGGTGGCGGCGGTGGCCATGACCTACCTGGCCGAGGAGGTGCACCCCGAGCACCTGGGCTATGCCATGGGTCTCTATATCAGTGGCAATGCCCTGGGCGGGATGTCCGGCCGGGTGATCAGCGGGGTGCTGGTGGACTTCGTCTCCTGGCGCATCGCCCTCGGCGCCCTGGGGGGGCTGGCACTGGTGGCAGCGCTGCTGTTCAAGCGCAGCCTGCCGGCGTCGAAACGCTTCCAGCCACGGCCGCTGCGGCCGCGCAGCCTGCTCGCCGGCTATGCGCTGCACTTTCGCGACGCTGGCCTGCCCTGGCTGTTCCTGGAGGCCTTCCTGCTGATGGGCGCCTTCGTCACCCTGTTCAACTACATCGCCTATCGCCTGCTGGCCGAGCCCTATCATCTCAGCCAGGCCTGGATCGGCGTCCTCTCACTGGTCTATCTGGCCGGTATCTACAGCTCGGCCAAGTTCGGCAGCCTGGCCGATCGCTTCGGTCGGCGGCGGGTGTTCGCCGCCGCCATCGTGCTCAAGCTCGGCGGCCTGCTGCTGACCCTGTTCACCCCGCTGTGGCTGGTACTGCCGGGGATGCTGCTGTTCACCTTCGGCTTCTTCGGCGCCCACTCGGTGGCCAGCAGCTGGGTGGGCCGCCGGGCGCGCCAGGCGCGGGGCCAGGCGTCGTCGCTCTATCTGTTCAGCTACTACGCCGGCTCCAGCGTAGCCGGCACCCTGGGTGGCTTCTGCTGGCACCTGGGTGGCTGGACCGGGGTCGGTCTGTTCATCGGCGCCCTGCTGCTGGCGGCCCTCGCCGTGGCGATTCGGCTGTCGCGATTGCAGCCACTGCCGAAGGCCTGATCGCGGGCCGCCGCTGCTCCAGGCAGGAGAAAACTGCCCTGGAGCCGCCGAATCGGCCCTAATCGCGATAACCTTCAGCCACAGCTTCGCCTTTACCTTCACCCCTCTCCCATAAATCGTGCTTTACGCTGCCGCTCGTCGCACGGAGCGGCGTTTCGTTCCCTGAAAAGGGGCCCTCTACCTCCCGCCACGCTAGCCTGTCTCTGGCTTGGCGGCGCGACTGTCACCCCTTCGCAAAGTTCAGACAAATGTTTGCCTAGGGTGGGAGCCGCTTGGATAATGCGCGCCGAACGCTGCAATACCCTGCTCATCAGGGATAGATGAAACGGCAAGCACGTAAGGCTCCGGGGTAGATTCGGCTGTGAACATGCACTTCCAGATTAGCGATTGGCGCGCCTGGGCACCTGGTCTTGGCGACCAGGACGCCTGGCGGCAGTGGTGCGCCGCGCCCTGGCGTCCGGCGGACGACGGCAGCCAGCCCGATGCCAGCTTCCTGCCGGCCATGCAGCGGCGCCGCCTGAGTCGGCTGGCGCGCATGACCTTCCAGGTGGCCTGGCCGCTGGCCGACGCCCATGGCGAGCCGCTGCCGCTGATCTTCGCCTCGCGCCATGGCGAGACCCCGCGCACCCTGGCCATCCTCCAGGAACTGGCCCGTGGCGAGCCGCTTTCGCCTACCCAGTTCAGCCTTTCGGTGCACAACGCCATCATCGGCCAGTGGTCGATCCTGCGCGGCGACCACAGCGAGATGAACGCCCTGGCCACCGGTCGCGACGGCCTCGAACACGCCGTACTGGAGGCCTGCACCCTGCTCGCCGAAGGCGCCAGCGGGGTGCTGGTGGTGATCGCCGAGGAGGCCCCGCCGACCCTCTATGCCCCCCAGATCGACGACGTCCCCTTTCCCTATGCCGTGGGCCTGCTGCTGACCCCGGGCGGCAGCCATGGCCTGAGCGGCGCGCCGGCTCCGGCGGAGGCCGCGACCAGCGCCTGGCCCCACGCTCTGGAGTTGCTGCGCCTGCTGGAAGCGCCTGGCGCCCTGCACCTCGCCTATGCCGGACGGGCCTGGCACTGGCAGGCGGAGGCCCGCGGATGAGCGGCCGCCTGGACTACGGCTACCGCCTGCTGGCCACGGGGCTCAACTTCGTGGTGTTCGGCTGCGGCGCCCTGGTCTTTCGCCTGCTGATCCTGCCGGTGCTGCTGGCGCTGCCGGGCGATCCCCTGCGCCGCCGCCAGCGCGCGCGGCGGGCCAATGCCCGGCTGTTCCGCTTCTTCGTCGCCTTCATGGTGCTGACCCGGGTGATGAATCTGCGCATCCAGGGCCGCGAGCGCCTGGGGCGTCCGGGCCAGCTGATCATCGCCAACCACCCCTCGCTGATCGACGTGGTGGTGCTCATCGGCCTGGTGCCCGACGCCAATTGCGTGGTCAAGCAGGGCCTCTGGCAGAACCCCTATCTCAAGCGGCAGATCCAGGCCGCCGGCTACATCAGTAACAACGGCAGCGCCGAGATGCTCGACGAAGCCGCCGACGCCCTGCGCGACGGCCAGACGCTGATCATCTTTCCCGAGGGCACCCGCACCACCCCCGGCGAGCCGCCGCGCTTCCATCGCGGCGCCGCGGCCATCGCCCTGCGCGGCGCCCGCTGCATCACCCCGGTAGTCATCCGCGTGGTGCCCAGCACCCTGACCAAGGCCACGCCCTGGTATCGCATTCCCGCGCGGCGCTTCGACTTCCAACTGGAGGTCGGCGCCGACATCGATCCCTCCACCTTCGCCGGGCGGCCATTGCCGCTGGCGTCGCGTGAACTCAACGACCAGCTGCACCAGCTCTACCTGAAGGAAACCGGCAACCATGACTGATCTCAATCTCGAGCTCAAAGGCCTGATCATCGAGGCGCTCGGCCTCGAGGACGTCACCGTCGACGACATCGGCGACGACCAGATCCTGTTCGGCGACGGCCTGGGTCTGGATTCGGTGGACGCCCTGGAGCTGGGCCTGGCGATCCAGAAGCGCTACGGCATCCGCATCGACGCCGAAGCCAAGGACACCCGCACCCATTTCGCCAACGTCAACGCCCTTGCGGCCTTTGTCGCCGCCCAGCGCGCCGCCTGAGGAGATCGCCATGCAAAGCCGTGAAGCCATCTTCGAGACCCTGCGCAGCGCCCTGGTCGAGCTGTTCGAGCTGGAGCCCGAGCGGGTGACCCTGGAGGCCAACCTCTACGAGGACTTGGAGATCGACAGCATCGACGCCGTCGACCTGATCGACCGCCTGCGCCGCCAGACCGGCCACAAGATCGCCGCCGAGCAATTCCGCCAGGTGCGCACCGTGGGGGACGTGGTCGAGGCTGTCCATCGCATCAGCCAGGCGGACGCCTGATCCGCCGCTTATGAGTGCCCTGCCTTCCCGCTCTCCCCTGGGCCTGGTCGCCAGTGCCCTGCTGCTCCTGCTCGGCCTGGCCTATCCCTTCGCCGTCTACTTCGGCCTGCAGCACCTCTCGCCGCGCCTCTTCGCCGCCGGCCTCGGCGCCCTCTGGGGCCTGCGCCTGCTGCAACCCGGTCTCAACGGCCTGCAGCGCGGCACCGCCCTGGTCGCCCTGGGCTTCTGCCTGCTGCTGGCCCTGAGCGACGCCGCCGTCCTGCTGCGCGGGTATCCGGTGCTGCTCAGCCTCTTCCTGCTGGCGGTGTTCGGCCTGAGCCTGCTGCGCGGCCAGCCGCTGATCGAGCGCCTGGCGCGGCTGCGCGAACCCGAGCTGCCGCCGCGCGCGGTGCGCTACACCCGCCGGGTGACCCAGGTCTGGTGCCTGTTCTTCCTGTTCAACGCCCTGACCGCCGCCGGCCTGGCACTGTGGGCGCCGCTGGCCTGGTGGACGCTCTATACCGGCGTCATCGCCTATGGCCTGATGGGCCTGCTGTTCGCCGGCGAATGGCTGGTCCGCCAGCGCGTGCGGAGGCTGCCATGACCTTTACCCCCCTGGCCGAATTGCTCGCGCCCGCGAGCCCGCTGGACCTGGCGCTCAGGCAACGCGCCCTGCAGCTGGCGGCCGCCTTCCAGAACGCCGGTCTCAGGCGCCTGGCCTTGCATCTGGACGATGCCGAAGACCTGGCCTGCGCCCTGCTCGGTGCCTGGCGCGCCGGGATCGAGGTGATCCTGCCGGCCGATGCCCAGCCTGCCACCCGCGCGCGACTGGCGCCGACGCTCGATGCCTGGCTCGACGACCTCGACGGCTGGACCGCTGCCGTGCCGCTGGCGCCCGCCCGGCTCGATCTGCAGGCGCCGCTGCTGACCCTGAGCACCTCGGGCTCCAGCGGTGAACCCAAACTCATCGCCAAGCAGCTGTTCCAGCTGGCCAACGAGGTCGCCGCCCTGGAGTGCCTCTGGGGCCCGTCCCTTGGCGCGGCGACCGTCCTTGGCAGCGTCTCCACCCAGCACATCTATGGCCTGCTGTTCCGGGTGCTCTGGCCGCTCTGCGCCGGGCGGCCCTTCGCCCGCCAGGCGCTGCCCTTCACCGAGGAATTGCAGCGCGAAACCGCCGCCCTGCTGCGCCAGGGCCGGCGCGCGGTGTGGATCAGCAGTCCGGCACTGCTCAAGCGCCTGGGCGAGAATCTCGACGATGCCGTGCTCGGCCAGGTGGTGCAGGTATTCTCTTCTGGCGGCGTGCTGCCAGGCGCGGCCGCCAAGGCCTGTCAGCAACGCTTCGGTCGTTATCCCACCGAGGTCTATGGCAGCTCCGAGACCGGCGGCATCGCCTGGCGGCGAGGCCCGCAACCCTGGCAGGCCTTTGCCGACCTGGAGCTGGGCCAGGATGCCGAGGGCGCCCTCTGGCTGACCTCGCCCTATCTGCCCCAAGGCGTGCGCGAGCAGACCATGGACGACGTGCGTCTGCTGGGCGACGGTCGCTTCGAGTTGCTTGGCCGCCTGGATCGCATCGTCAAGCTGGAAGAAAAACGCATCGCCCTGCCAGCCCTTGAGGCACGGCTGCTCGGCCATCCCGCCATCGCCGATGTCCGCCTGGGCGTGGTGCAGCAGGGTCGCGCCCTGCTCGGCGCCCTGGTGGCCCTGAGCGAGCGCGGCCTGCACCAGCTGCGCAACGGCGGTCGCCGCGTCCTGGTGGCCGAGCTGCGCGAACACCTGGTCGGCCATTGCGAGGCCATCGCCCTGCCGCGCCGCTGGCGCCTGCTGCTGGCGCTGCCCTACAGCGCCCAGGGCAAACTGGCCCAGGCCGAGGTGGAGCGCCTGCTGGCCCAGCCCCGGCCGGTGGAGATCGAGCCCCTCAGTGTCGAGCAGACCGCAGATGGCTGGCGGCTGGAGCTGGAGGTCGCGCCGGACCTGGCGTTCTTTTCCGGCCACTTCCCCACGGCTCCGGTGGTGCCCGGAGTGGTCCAGGTGGGCTGGGCCCAGCGCATGGCGCGCCAGCACCTGGATCTACCGGCGGACTTCGCCGGGATGGAGGTGCTGAAATTCCAGCAGCTGCTGCGCCCCGGCGATCGGGTGACCCTGACCTTCCACTTCGACGCCAGCCGCAGCAAGTTGCACTTCGCCTTTCGCCAGGGCACGGCGGCCTGCTCGTCCGGGCGCATCCTGCTCAAGGAGGCGCGGTCTTGAGCTTTCGTGCCTGCGCGGTGATCCCGGTGTTCGACCACGAGCACGCTCTGCCGCTGGTGGTCCAGGCGCTGCGCCAGCGCGCCCTGCCCTGCGTGCTGGTGGACGACGCCTCCAGCCCCGCCTGCGCACAGGTGATGGACGAACTGGCCACGCAACCCGACATCCATCTGCTGCGCCTGCCGGTCAACCAGGGCAAGGGCGGCGCGGTGATGGCCGGCCTCGCCGAGGCGCAGCGCCTGGGCTTCAGCCATGCCCTGCAGGTGGACGCCGACGGCCAGCACGACCTGGCCGACGTGGCCGCCTTTCTCGCCGAGGCCCAGGCTTATCCAGACGCGCTGATCTGCGGCTATCCGCAATTCGACGACTCGGTGCCCAAGGGCCGGCTCTATGCCCGTTACCTCACCCATGTCTGGGTCTGGATCAACAGCCTGTCGCTGGAGATCCGCGACAGCATGTGCGGCTTTCGCGTCTATCCGCTGGCACCGACCCTGGCGGTGATCCGCGCCGGCGGTCTGGGCAAGCGCATGGATTTCGATCCGGAGATCCTGGTGCGTCTGGCCTGGCGCGAGCAGCCCATGCGCTGGCGTCCGACCCGGGTGCACTATCCGCTGGATGGCCGCTCGCACTTTCGCCTCTGGCAGGACAACGTGCTGATCTCGCGCATGCACACCCGGCTGTTCTTCGGCATGCTGCTGCGCGCGCCGCGCCTGCTCTGGCGCCGGGTGCGCGGATGAGCAGCCACTGGGCGCAGCAGCGCGAGCGCGGCAGCCCCGTGCTGATGCGCCTCACCGCCTGGCTGGCGCGGCACCTGGGCCGCCGCGCCATCGCCCCGCTGCTGCGGTTGATCGTGCTGTACTTCTTTCTGTTCGGCGCCCGCGCCCGCCGTGGCATCCGCGAGTACCAGCAGCGCCTGGCCGACTGGAGCGGCCGTCCCGAGCTGCAGCCCAGCTGGCGCAGCGGCTATGCCCAGTTCATGGCCTTCGCCGAAGCCCTGCTGGACAAGCTCGATGCCTGGAACGGCCGTCTCGGCCTGGATCAGGTGCAGTTGCACGACCCGGATCAGGTGCACAGCCGCATGCACGGGCCGCGCGGCGAGATCCTGGTCACCGCCCACCTGGGCAACCTCGAAGTCTGTCGCGCCCTGGCCCAGCTGGGGCGGCGGGTACGCCTCAACGTGCTGGTGCACACCCGCCACGCCGAGGCCTTCAATCGCCTGCTGGAAGAAGCCGGCGCCAGCGACCTGCGGCTGATCCAGGTCAGCGAGCTGGACCCGGCGGTGATGCTGCAGCTGAGCGAGCGCCTGGAGCGCGGCGAGTGGCTGGCCATCGCCGGCGACCGGGTGCCGCTGCATGGCGGGCGCACCGTGGCGGTGGATTTTCTCGGCGCCCCGGCGCCCTTCCCCCAGGGACCCTGGCTGCTGGCCCACCTGCTGCGCTGCCCGACCAACCTGCTGTTCTGCCTGCGCGAAGCCGACGGCTACCACCTCTACCTGGAAGACTTCGCCCCGGCGCCAAGCTGGCGCCGCCAGGAGCGCGCCGCCGGCATCCAGGGCCTGGCCCAGGCCTATGCCGAGCGCCTCGCCGCCCATTGCCTCAAGGCGCCGCGGCAGTGGTTCAACTTCTATCCCTTCTGGAGTCGCGATGAACGCTAGTGTGCGCTTTGGTAGCCAGGCCCTCGCCCTCGAAGACCTGGTCGCCCTGGCCGAGGGCCGGGCCCGGGCCGACCTGCAGGACGATGCGGCCTTTCGCGACGGCATCGCCCGCGGCGCGCGCTTCGTCGAGTCGCTGCTGGCCCGCGAGGGCTCGGTCTACGGCATCACCACCGGCTATGGCGACTCCTGCGTGGTCGCCGTGCCCCTCGCCCAGGTCGAGGCGTTGCCACGCCAGCTCTATACCTTCCACGGCTGCGGCCTAGGGCGCCACCTGGATCCGGCGGCGACCCGCGCGGTGCTGGCGGCGCGGCTGCAGTCGCTGTGCCAGGGGGTTTCCGGGGTGCGCGTCGAATTGCTCGAACGCCTCACCGCCTTCCTGCGCGAAGACATCCTGCCGCTGATCCCCGAAGAGGGCTCGGTGGGCGCCAGTGGCGATCTCACCCCGCTGTCCTATGTCGCCGCCGCCCTCTGCGGCGAGCGCCAGGTACTCTGGCGCAACGAGGTGCGGGAAGCCGCCGACGTCCACGCCGAACTGGGCTGGACGCCCCTGGTGCTCCGGCCCAAGGAAGCCCTGGCGCTGATGAACGGCACCGCGGTGATGACCGGCTTGGCCTGCCTGGCCTTCGCCCGCGCCGAGTACCTGCTGCGCCTGGCGACCCGCATCACCGCCCTCAACGTGGTGGCCCTGGCCGGCAATCCCGAGCACTTCGACCAGCGCCTGTTCGCCGCCAAGCCCCATCCGGGCCAGGGCCAGGTGGCCGCCTGGCTGCGCGCGGACCTGGCCGCCGAAGGCCCGGCCGCGCCGCTGCACCGCCTGCAGGACCGCTATTCGCTGCGCTGCGCGCCCCATGTGCTGGGGGTGCTGGCCGACAGCCTGCCCTGGCTGCGCCAGTTCATCGAGACCGAACTCAACAGCGCCAACGACAATCCGCTGATCGACGCCGAGGACGAGCGGGTGCTGCATGGCGGCCACTTCTATGGCGGCCACATCGCCTGCGCCATGGACAGCCTCAAGACCCTGGTGGCCAACGTCGCCGACCTGCTCGACCGTCAGCTCGCCCTGCTGGTGGACGCGCGCTACAACCACGGTCTGCCGGGCAATCTCTCCGGCGCGCCGGCCGCGCGGGCCATGCTCAACCACGGCTTCAAGGCGGTGCAGATCGGCGCCAGCGCCTGGACCGCCGAGGCGCTCAAGGGCACCCTGCCGGCCAGCGTCTTTTCCCGTTCCACCGAATGCCACAACCAGGACAAGGTCAGCATGGGCACCATCGCCGCCCGCGACGCCCTGCGCGTACTGGAGCTCACCGAGCAGGTGGCCGCCGCCACCCTGCTGGCTGCCCAGCAGGGCGTCTGGCTCAGGCGCCAGCAGGGCACGGAGCCGCCCGCGCCCCTGGCCGCCATGCACCGCGAACTGGGCGAGACCTTTGCACCCCTGCGCGAAGACCGCGCCCTGGAGGCCGAATTGCGCCAGACCCTGACCCTGATCCGCGCCCGCCACTGGAGGCTCTATGCGTAAGACCGGTGCCCTGCAGGTCGAGGTGGAGATGCAGATCCCCTTCTTCGACGTCGATATGATGGAAATCGCCTGGCACGGCCATTACGTCAAATACCTGGAAGTGGCGCGCTGCGCCCTGCTCGACCGCCTCGATCACAACTACCTGCAGATGCGCGAATCCGGCTATGGCTGGCCGGTGATCGACCTGCAGATCCGCTACATCCGTCCCCTGCTGTTCCAGCAGCGCGTGCGGGTCAAGGCCGATCTGGTGGAGTGGGAGAACCGCCTCAAGCTCAACTACCTGATCAGCGATGCCGCCACCGGCGAGCGCCTGACCCGCGCCAGCACCGTGCAGGTGGCCGTGGACATGGCCAGCCGCGAAATGCAGCTGGCTTCGCCCAGGGTCTTCATCGACGCCGTGGAGAGGGCCCTGGCATGCGCAAGCTGATCGCTCTGCTGCTCATCTTCGCCGCCCCCTTGGCCCAGGCCTTCGACCTCGACGACCTGGCCGCCCAGCTGGCGCGTCCGGCCGCGGTCGCGGGCAGCTTCGTCCAGCAGCGCTATCTGCGCGCCCTGCCGCAGCCGCTCACCAGCAGCGGCCACTTCACCCTGGCCCGCGGCCTGGGCCTGCTCTGGCGGCTGGAGAAGCCGCTGACCCAGACCTATCGCATCACCCCTGGCGCCATCGCCAAAGAGACCCCCGCCGGCTGGACGCCGCTGCCCGGCAGCGACCTGGCCGCGCGCCAGAGTGCGCTGTTCCTCGCCGTGCTCGGCGGCGATCGCAGCGGCCTGGAGCGCGACTTCGAACTGGCCCTGAGCGGTGACGCCCGCCACTGGCAACTGCGCCTGACCCCGCGCGGTGCCCTGCTCAAGCAGGTGTTCGACGGCATCCTCATCGAGGGTGGTGAGCTGGTGGAGCAGGTGGAGATCCGCGAGACCCAGGGCGATCGCAGCCTGCTCAAACTGGACGGCCAGGCCCGCGACGCCCTCTCCGCCGACCAGCGCGCGGCCTTCCAGTGATCCGCCTGCAGCGCTCCTTCCTGCTGTTGCTCCTGGCCCTGCTGGCGCTCAGCGCCTGGCAGTGGCGGCACGGTCCGCCAGTGGCCGCCGATCTGCTGGCGCTCCTGCCCCAGGGCGCCGGTGATGCCCTGACCCTGCAGGCCGAGGCGCGCATGGCCGAGCCGCTCAATCGCGAGGTGCTGCTGCTGGTCGGTCATCCCCAGCGCGAGCGGCTGCCGGCCCTGGCCGAGCGCCTGGGCCAGGCCTTGTCGCGGGAGCCGCTGTTCGAAAGGGTGCAGTGGCAACTCACTCCTGACCTGCCCGGTCTGCGCCAGCAACTCCTGGCCAGTCGCCTGGCGCTGGCACCAGGACCGGCGCGCGACGAGCTGATCAAGACGCCCGACGCCTATCTGCAAGCCCGCGCCGCGGCCCTCTTCGATCCCTTCGCCGGCGCCGGTGCCCTGCCACTGGAGCAGGACTGGTTCGGCCTCGGCCTGCTGCTGCAGCGCCAGCTCACCCCGGCCAGCAAAGTGCAATTCGACGCCGGCAGCGGCCTGCTGCTGACCCAGGGCGACGGCCTGAGCTGGGCGCTGATTCGTGCTCGCACCCGCGCAGATGCCTTCGACTTCGATGCCCCACCGCGGGTGGAAGCCCTGATCGAGGCCGCGCGCCGCGAGGTGGTGGCCGACGGCGGTCAGTTGCTGGCCGCCAGCGGCCTGAGATACGCCGCCGCCGGCCAGGCCACCGCCAGTCGCGAGATGTCACTGATCGGCGGCCTCGCCACCTTCGGTACCCTGGCCCTGCTGCTGGGGCTGTTCCGCCGCTGGCGGGTGCTGCTCAGCCTCTTGGCGGTGGGCGTGGCCCTCTTGGCCGGCAGCGCCGCCTGCGTGCTGCTCTTCGGCCAGATCAACGCCCTCACCCTGATCCTTGGCGCCAGCCTGACTGGGGTGGCCGCCGATTATCCGCTGCACTATCTCAGCAAGAGCTGGAAGGGCGGTCCCTGGGACGCCACGGCCATCCTGCGCGAGACCCTGCCCGGTCTGTCCCTCAGCCTGGCCACCAACCTGCTCGGTTATCTGGCGCTGGCCTGCACGCCCTTTCCGGCGCTGACCCAGGTGGCGGTGTTTTCCGCCGCCGGCCTGATCGGCGCCTACCTCACCACCGTCTGCCTGCTGCCAGCCTGGTGGCAGCGCCTGGACCTGGCACCGCCTGCCGCGCCGCTGCGCGTCATGCAACGGCTGCTCGACCTGCGCCTGCGCCTGCTGGGCCGCACCGGCAGCCTGCCGCTGCTCTTGGCCCTGCTGGCCTTTTGCGGCGCCGGTGTCTGGCAGCTGCACCTGCAGAACGACCTGCGCCTCTGGCTCGGCCAGGACCCGACATTGACCCGCGAAGCCCAGGCCATCGCCCGTCTCACCGGCCTGCAACCCACCAGCCAGTTCTTCCTGGTGCGTGGCGCCGATGCCGACCAGGTGCTGGAGCGCCAGACCGCCCTGGGCCAGCGCCTCGACGCCCTGGTCAGCGCCGGCCAGCTGCAGGGCTATCGTGCGCTCAGCGGTCTGCTCGCTCCCGCCGCGGCCCAGGCCGAATTGCGCCAGGCCCTGGCCGGTTGGGGCGAACGCCTGCAACCGCTGCTGGCCGTGGGTATCCCGGCGGAGGCGCTGGAGGCCGAGCTCAAGCAACTGCAGCAGCTGCCCGACCTGAGTCTCGACCAGGCGCTGGCCGGCCCCCTGGGCGAACCCTGGCGACCGCTCTGGCTGGGCCGCACGACCGAGGGCGGCGCGGCCGGCCTGGTCAGCCTGCAAGGCCTGGGCAACGCCGAGGTGCTACAGACGCAGGCCGAGGGCCTGCCCGGCGTGCAACTGGTGGATCGCCTGGGCGAATTGCGCGGACTGTTCGTCCACACCCAGCGCCTGGCGGTGGAACTCAAGCTGCTGGCCTCGGGCGCCATCTTTCTCCTGCTGCTCTGGGCCTTCGGCCGCCGCGCGGCGCTGCGCATCGTCTGCCTGCCGCTGCTGGCGGCCCTGGCGGCCCTGGCCTGCCTGGGCTGGCTGGGTCAGCCGCTGACCCTGTTCAGCCTCTTCGCCCTGCTGCTCATCACCGCCATCGGCGTGGATTACGCCATCCTCATGCACGAGGCCATCGGCGGTGCGGCGGTCAGTCTGCTCGGCGGCCTGCTGTCCGGCGTCGGCAGCTGGCTGTCCTTTGGCCTGCTGATGCTCAGCAGCACCCCGGCCATCGCCAACTTCGGCCTGGCCATCAGCCTGGGCCTGGTGTTCAGCTTTCTGCTGGCGCCCTGGGCCTCGCCCCCCGTCTCCCACGAAAAGGACCTTCGTCATGGTTGAACATCATCCCCTGATCGTCATCGGTGCCGGCCCGGCGGGCGCCTTGGTCGCCGCCCTGCTCAAGCGCCGCGGCCATCCGGTGCTGGTCTTGGAAGCCCAGCACTTTCCGCGCTTTTCCATCGGCGAGAGCCTGCTCTCCCACAGCCTGGACTTCGTCGAGGAAGCCGGGATGCTGCCCGCGGTCGAGGCCGCCGGCTTCCAGACCAAGATTGGCGCGGCCTTCGCCTGGGGCGAGCGCTACACCGACTTCGACTTCCGCGACACCTATAGTGGTGGCCGCAGCACCTTCCAGGTCCAGCGCGGCCCCTTCGACAAGATCCTTGCCGACGACGCCGCGCGCCAGGGGGTTACGATCCGCTACGGTCAGCGCGTAACCGCCGTGACCCTGGGTAAAGACGGCGAAAGGACCCGGCTCGAGGTGCAGGGCGACGACGGCCAGGCCTATGCGCTGACCACCGACTTCCTGCTCGACGCCAGCGGCTACGGCCGCGTGCTGCCCCGCCTGCTGGATCTGGAGGCGCCTTCGGACTTCCCCGTGCGCCGCGCGCTCTTCACCCATGTCGAGGATCGCATCGACGATCCCGGCTTCGACCGCCAGCGCATCCTCATCACCACCCATCCGACCCTGCGGGACGTCTGGTTCTGGACCATTCCCTTCAGCGACGGCCGCACCTCCATCGGGGTGGTCGCCGCCGCCGAGCGCTATGCCGGACGCGCCGCCGATCTCGCCACCTGTCTGCGCGACTGGGTGGCCGAGACCCCGAGCCTGGCCCGGGTGCTGCACAATGCGGTCTGGGATACGCCGGTGCGCGAACTGGGTGGCTACGCCGCCAACGTCAAGCGCCTGCACGGCCCCGGCTTCGCCCTGCTGGGCAACGCCGCCGAGTTTCTCGACCCGGTGTTTTCCTCGGGCGTGACCATCGCCCTGCGCTCGGCCAGCCTGGCCGCACCGCTGGTGGATCGCCAGCTGCGCGGCGAGTCGGTGGACTGGGAAGCCGAATTCGCCCGGCCGCTCAAGGCGGGCGTCGATACGTTCCGTGCCTATGTGGAGGGCTGGTACGATGGCAGCTTCCAGGACGTCATCTATTTCGAACACGCCGATCCCGAGATCAAGCGCATGATCTGCGCCATTCTCGCCGGCTACGCCTGGGACGTTCGCAACCCCTTCGTCAAGGAGCCCCGGCGGCGCCTGCGCCTGCTCGTCGAGCTCTGTCAGCTGAATTCGGCCCATCCTGCATGACCCTGCCCCGTCCGTTCGTCTTCGCGCTGGCCTGCCTGCTGCTGCTCGCCGCCTGCGCCAGCCAGCCGCCGCTGCCCAGCAGTCCGCCGCCGCTGGCGCGTGCCCTGGTCTACCAGGTGGAGCGCCAGACCGCCGAGGGCGGCGACGCCCTGCTGCTGGCCATCCAGCCGGGAGGCGCCGCCCTGCGCTTTTCGCTGTTCGATCCCCTCGGCGTGCCCCAGGCGCGTCAGCAACTGATCGACGGCGCCTGGCACGCCGACGGCCTCTTGCCGCCCAATCCCCGGGCGCGCACCTTCTTCAGCGTGCTGCTGTTCGCCCTGACCCCGACCGACCAGTTGCCACGGGCCTATACCGCGGGCGACTGGCAGAGGGCCGCCGACGGCAGCCGCAGCCTCAAGGACTGGCAGGTGCGCTATCCCGCCGCCGACCGCCTGGAGCTGCAGGCGCCGGATGGGTCCAGCTATCGCCTGACGCTCTTGCCGGAGTCCACGCCTTGAGCGCCTACCTGAATGCCCTGGGCCTGCTCTGCGCCCTGGGCCAGGGCAAGGCCGAGGTGGCCCGTGGCCTGTTCGCCGGTGATACGGCCGGCATGCAGCCTACGGCGGGCTGGATTCCCGAGCGCCAGCCGCCGGTGGGCACCGTCACCGCGCCGCTGCCAGCCTGGCCGCTGGAGTGGACACCTTTTTTCAGCCGCAACAACCAGCTGCTGCTGGCGGCCCTGACCGAGATCGAACCCCAGGTGCGCCAGGCCATCGAGCGCCACGGCCCGGCGCGTATCGGCGTGGTGCTGGGCACCAGCACCTCGGGCATCCACGAGGCCAGCCTGGGCATCGCCGTGCACCAGCGCAGCGGCCAGTTGCCCGAGGGCTATCAGTACGCCCAGCAGGAACTGGTGGCCCCGGCGGATTTCCTCGCCCGCTACCTGGGCCTGAGCGGCCCCTGCTACGGCCTTTCCACCGCCTGCACCAGCAGCGCCCGCGCCCTGCTCAGCGCCCGCCGGCTGCTGGTCCAGGGGCATTGCGACGCCGTGCTCTGCGGCGGAGTCGACAGCCTCTGCGGCCTGACCCTGAACGGCTTCGCCGCCCTCGAAGCGGTCAGCGAATCGCTGTGCAATCCCTTCTCGGTCAATCGCTGCGGCATCAACATCGGCGAGGGGACGGCGCTGTTCCTGCTGACCCGCGAACCCGGCCCCATCGCCCTGCTCGGTGGCGGCGCCAGTTCCGATGCCCACCATATCTCCGCCCCCGATCCCAGCGGGCGCGGCGCCGTCCAGGCCATGCAGGCGGCCCTGCGCGCCAGCGGCCTGCAACCGGGGGACATCGGCTATCTCAACCTGCACGGCACCGCCACGCCGCACAACGACGCCATGGAAAGCCAGGCCACCCACCAGGTGTTTCCGGCCGGGGTGCCCTGCTCTTCCACCAAGCCGCTGACCGGCCATACCCTCGGCGCCGCCGGCGCCCTGGAAGCCGCCTTCGCCTGGCTGACCCTGGACCCGCGGCTCAATCCCGCCGGCCAGTTGCCGCCGCAGCGCTGGGACGGCCAGGCCGATCCGGCCCTGCCGCGGCTGGCGCTGACGGATGCCGACAGCCGCCTGGACGGGCGCCGCCACGCCATGAGCAACAGCTTCGCCTTTGGCGGCAGCAACGTCAGCCTCATCCTCGGAGCCACGCCATGATCCCCTGGACCCTCGCCGAGCTGGTGCCCCACGCCGGCGACATGCTGCTGATCGACGAGATCCTCGCCTGCGACGAGGGCGGCATCGAGACCCGCCTGGTGGTAAGGCCCGGCCTTTTCACCGATGCCGCGGGTGCCCTGCCGGCCTGGATCGGCGTGGAGCTGATGGCCCAGAGCGTGGCCGCCTTCGCCGGCTGCCAGGCGCGCCGTCGCGGCGAGGCGCCGGCGCTGGGCTTCCTGCTCGGCACCCGCCAGTTCGCCTGCGATGTGCCGGCCTTTCCCGCCGGTGGCGAATTGCGCATCCGCGCCCAGCCGGCGCTGGAAAACGACGATGGCATGGCCATCTTCGACTGCCACCTGCAGGGCCCTGGCTGCCAGGCCAGCGCTCGCCTGAACGTCTATCGTCCACCCCAGGTGGATCTGTACCTAGAGGAGCCCGCGCCATGAGCGTCGCCCCCGCTCCGGTCCTGGTGACCGGTTCCAGCCGCGGCCTGGGCCGCGCCATCGCCCTGCGCCTGGCCGCCGCCGGCCATGACCTGGTGCTGCACTGCCGCAGCCGCCGCGAGGAAGCCGAGGCCGTGCGCGCCGAGGTCGAGGCCCTGGGTCGCAGCGCCCGGGTGCTGCAATTCGACGTCGGCGACCGCGCCGCCTGCGCCGCCATCCTGGAGGCCGACACCGAGGCCCACGGCGGCTACTACGGGGTGGTCTGCAACGCCGGCCTGACCCGCGACGGCGCCTTTCCGGCGCTGACCGGCGAAGACTGGGATGTGGTCCTGCGCACCAACCTCGACGGCTTCTACAACGTGCTGCACCCGGTGGTCATGCCGATGATCCGCCGCCGCGCGCCGGGGCGCATCGTCTGCATCACCTCGGTCTCCGGGCTGATCGGCAATCGCGGCCAGGTCAACTACAGCGCCTCCAAGGCCGGCCTGATCGGCGCCGCCAAGGCCCTGGCCGTGGAGCTGGCCAAGCGCAAGATCACCGTCAATTGCGTGGCCCCGGGGCTGATCGACACCGAGATCCTCGACGAGCACGTGCCGGTGGAGAAGATCCTCGAGATGATCCCGGCCGGGCGCATGGGCACCCCCGAGGAAGTGGCCCACGCCGTGGCCTTCCTGCTCGCCCCCGAGGCCGGCTACATCACCCGCCAGGTGCTGGCGGTCAACGGAGGACTGTGCTGATGAGCGCGCGCCGCGTCGTGATCACCGGGATGGCCGGCGTCACCGCCCTGGGCAGTGACTGGCCGACCATCCGCGACCATTTCCTCGCCGGCCACAGCGGCATCCGCCGCATGGACGCCTGGGATCGCTACACCGAGATGAACACCCGTCTGGGCGGTCCCATCGTCGACTTCCAGGTGCCGGGCCACTGGACCCGCAAGCAGTTGCGCAGCATGGGGCGGGTCTCACAGCTGACGGTAGCCGCCGGCGAGCGCGCCCTGGCCGATGCCGGGCTGCTGGACGACCCGCGCATCACCGACGGCCGCATGGGCGTGGCCTGCGGCTCCTCCACCGGCAGCACCGACGACATCAAGGCCCTGGCCAACATGCTGCTCAGCGACGCCGCGGTGGGCCTCAACGCCAATACCTATGTGCGCATGATGCCGCACACGGCGGCCGCCAACCTGAGTCTGTTCTTTGGTCTCAAGGGCCGCTTGATCCCCACCTCCAGCGCCTGCACCAGCGGCAGCCAGGGCATCGGCTACGCCTACGAGGCCATCAAGTTCGGGCGCCTGCCGCTGATGCTGGCCGGCGGCGCCGAAGAACTCTGTCCCAGCGAGGCCATGGTCTTCGACACCCTCTATGCCACCAGCCTGCGCAACGACGCCCCCCACACCTCGCCGCGTCCCTACGACCGCAGTCGCGACGGTCTGGTGATCGGCGAAGGCGCCGGCATCCTGGTGCTGGAGGAGCTGGAACACGCCCAGGCGCGAGGTGCGCGTATCCACGCCGAGATCGTCGGCTTCGGCAGCAACGCCGATGGCCAGCACTCCACCCGTCCCGAGCAGGCCACCATGCAACGCGCCATGGAGCTGGCCCTGGAAGACGCCGGGCTGACCCCGGACGCCATCGGCTACGTCAACGGCCACGGCACCGCCACCGAACAGGGCGACATCGCCGAGACCCGCGCCACCCAGGCGCTGTTCGGCGCCCGCATGCCCATCAGCTCGCAGAAGAGCTACCTGGGCCATACCCTGGGTGCCTGCGGCGCCCTGGAATCCTGGTTCAGCATCGCCATGATGAACGAGGAGCTGTTCGTGCCCACCCTCAACCTCGACGAACTGGATCCCCAGTGCGGCGAGCTGGACTATCTGCGTGGCGGGCCACGCGCGCTGCGCACGGACCATGTGATGAACAACAATTTCGCCTTTGGCGGGGTGAACACCTCGCTGATCTTCCGCCGCTGGTCCTGATGACCCTATCCCGAGGTATGCCCATGTTGCGTCGCCTGCTGCTCGTCTCCGCTCTGCTGTTCCTGGCGGCCTGCACCCGCGCGCCCCTGGTGACGCCCCAGGAGGTCTTTCCGGCGGATCGGGTGGAGAACGCCGCCGATGTCCGCCGCGCCATCGTCGATACCCTGGAACGTCGTGGCTGGAGCGTCGGCCAGGAGAGCCCCGGCCTGGTGGTCGCCAGCATCGTGGTGCGCGATCGCCACCAGGCCTGGGTCGACATCCCCTACAGCACCAAGGGCTACCAGATCCGCTACCGCGACAGCGCCGGCCTCGACTACGACGGCGAGCGCATCCATCGCAACTACAACAAATGGGTCCAGCTGCTCGACGCCGACATCCGCCGGCAACTGCAGTTGCCGGCCCCCGCAGCCGCCGCGGAGTGACCATTCGCGGCCTGCGCGATAGCACAGAACGCCGGTCCCGCGGCTGACGGAGCGGGCGTTCTGGGTTAAACAGTCATCCCCACCACCACAAGGAAGTCACCATGCGTATCCTCACCTCCACCCTCGCCCTCACCCTGAGCCTGGCCGCGCTGCTGCCCGGCGCCGCCCAGGCCCGCGACACCACCCTGCAACTGCCCTTCGCCGAAGTCGTCCAGGAAGCCCTGGCCGCCAAGCGCCTGGATGGCAGCGTGAAGTTCTACCTGGCCGGCAACCCGGTGCCGGGCAAGGCCACGGTGGTCAACTCCAGCATCACCACCAACCAGAAGACCAACGCCTTCAACAAGACCGACGAGGTCGCCTGCCGCTGGGTGCTGCAATCGGCGCTGATCCGCCTGCAGGAAGCGGCCAAGGCCGCCGGTGCCAATGCGGTCACCGACATCACCAGCTACTACAAGAAGAACGAGTGGAGCGATCCCACCCGCTACGAGTGCCACGCCGGCGCCCTCATGGCCGGGGTCGCCCTCAAGGGCAAGCTGGTGATCCTCAAGTAAGAAGCTGTTCACGATCTCGCGAGCTAGAGCCAAACAAGGCGAAAATGGCTGAGGAAGGGGAGTTTACGAGTGGTAAATGAGCATTCCGAAGCTATTTTCAACGCCGTTTGGCCGACGCGCAGCAGATCGTGAATAGCTTCTAAGTCGGAACGGCGGTGCGTCCGGGGTAGTCTGTCTAGAGACCTAGCCAGAGGCTGCCGCCATGCCCACGTTTCGCGTCCACTACCGCAAGGACGGCGAGCCCCGCCAGCTCGACCTCGAGCATCCGCAGGCCAGTCTCGCCCCGCATGAAGCCGCCCTGGCCGTGCTGGAACAGCTGCGCGCCGACGCCGAGAACAGCCTGGCGCTGCCGCCCGCCGATGCCCCAGCCGCAGCCATCCTGCGCCAGGCGGAGGTGCACGGATTGACGGATATCCGGGTGGAGCCGCGGGCTTCGTAGGTTGGCGCTGCGCGCAGCGAAGCCCAACGGGCGGAGCTATCGGTGTCTGGCCACCCTCACCCCAGCCCTCTCCCAGAGGGAGAGAGGGCGGTTAAGCGCCGTAGCGTGGAAAACGACGCAGCCTTTTCCACTGACGAGCTGCGGTGCCAACGGCGGATAAGGCTGCGCCGTTATCCACCCTACCCGTAGGTTGGTGCTGAGCACAGCGAAGCCCAACGGGCAGGACTGGCGGTATCTGGCCGCCCTCACCCTAGCCCTCTCCCCGAGGGAGAGGGGGCGGTCTGGTCCAGCATGGGCTTGTGGGCGCATCGCGGCCATGGCGGTTCGCCGCTGCGGTCGCGCCTACAAAAACATCATTCCCTGTAGGAGCGGCCCATGGCCGCGATCATCGCCGTAGCGTGGAAAACGGCGCAGCCTTTTCCACTGACAGGCTCCGGTGCCAACGGCGGGCAAGGCTGCGCCGTTGTCCATCCTACCTGCAGCGAAGCCCAACACCACTAGACCTCAGCCCAGGAACAACCGGTACGCCGGATTCTCGGTTTCGTCCCAATAGCGATAGCCGATGGCATCCAGGGTCGCCAGCAGCTCTTCCCGCTCGGCCTGGCTGGCTTCCAACCCCGCAAACACCCGCCCATCCGCCGCGCCATGGTTGCGGTAATGGAACATGCTGATGTTCCAGCGCCCGCCCAGCTTCTCGAGGAAGTCGAACAGCGCCCCGGGGCGTTCGGGGAATTCGAAGCGGAACACCTGCTCCTGGCCGACCCGCGCCGCGTGGCCACCCACGGTGTGGCGGATATGCAGCTTGGCCAGTTCGTTGTCGGTCAGGTCCAGCACCGGGAAACCCTGGTCGCGCAGCCCCTGGATGAGGGCGTCACGCGGATCGCGCTGGGGATGGGTCTGGACGCCGACGAAGATGTGCGCCTCTTCGCCGGTGTGGTAGCGGTAGTTGAATTCGGTGATCTGCCGTCGGCCCAGGGCCTCGCAGAAGGCGCGAAAGCTGCCCGGTCGCTCGGGAATGGTCACGGCGATGATGGCTTCGCGCTGCTCGCCCAGTTCGGCGCGCTCGGCCACATGGCGCAGACGGTCGAAGTTGATGTTGGCGCCCGAGTCGATGGCCACCAGCACCTGGCCGCCGGAACCTTCACGCTCGGCGTATTTCTTGATCCCGGCCACGCCCAGGGCGCCCGAGGGCTCGGTGATGGAGCGGGTGTCGTCGTAGATGTCCTTGATCGCCGCACAGATCTCGTCCGAGCTGACGGTGATGACCTCGTCGACATAGCGCCGGCAGATCTCGAAGGTGTGGTGGCCGATCTGGGCCACGGCCACGCCGTCGGCGAACAGCCCCACCCGCGGCAGCACTACCCGCTCACCGGCGGCCATGGCCTGTTGCAGGCAGTTGGAGTCGTCCGGCTCGACGCCGATGATCCTGATCTCGGGGCGCAGGTATTTCACGTAGGCGGCGATACCGGCGATCAGACCACCACCGCCCACGGGGACGAAGATGGCGTCCAGGCGACCGGGATGCTGGCGCAGGATCTCCATGGCCACGGTGCCCTGACCGGCGATGACGTCCGGGTCGTCATAGGGCGGGACGAAGGTGTAGCCCTGCTCCTCGACCAGGCGCAGCGCCTCGGCCAGGGCCTCGGGAAAGGCGTCGCCATGCAGCACCACCTCGCCACCACGGGATTGCACGCCGATCACCTTGAGCTCCGGGGTGGTGCGCGGCATCACGATGATCGCCCGCACGCCCAGTTCGCGCGCCGCCAGGGCCAGGCCCTGGGCGTGATTGCCGGCGCTGGCCGCGATCACCCCGCGTGCCTTTTCCTCGGCCGAAAGGCTGGCCAGCTTGGTGTAGGCGCCACGGATCTTGAAGGAGAACACCGGCTGCAGGTCTTCGCGCTTGAGCAGCACCTGACAGCCCAGCCGCTCGGACAGCGCCCGCGCCGGTTGCAGGGGCGTCTCGATGGCCACGTCGTAGACGGGGGCGAGCAGGGTCTTCTTCACATAGTGTTCGAGCATCGGCGGGGCGATCCGGTGGGTGCGGCGGGGGCGAAAAGTCTACTACGGGCACCTCCGGGTGGGTTAGCCAGGCCGTCCGAGCGGCTATAATCGGCGACCCTCCACCCGTTTTCGCGGATACCCCCATGAATCAGGACCAGCTCAAGCAGGCCGTCGCCCAGGCCGCGGTCGACCTCATCCTCCCCCAGCTCTCCCGCGACAGCGTGGTCGGCGTGGGCACCGGCTCGACCGCCAACTTCTTCATCGACCTGCTGGCCAAGCACAAGCTGGAGTTCGATGGCGCCGTGGCCAGCTCCCAGGCCACCGCCGACCGGCTGAAAAGCCATGGCATCACCGTCTATGACCTCAACGGTGTCAGCGATCTGGAATTCTATGTGGACGGCGCCGACGAAGCCGACGGCCACCTCAATCTGATCAAGGGCGGCGGCGCGGCCCTGACCCGCGAAAAGATCGTCGCGGCGGTAGCACGCAAATTCATCTGCATCGCCGATGGCAGCAAGCGCGTCGACGTCCTCGGCGAATTCCCGCTGCCGGTGGAAGTCATCCCCATGGCCCGCAGCCACGTGGCCCGCGAGCTGGTGAAGCTGGGCGGCGACCCCGAGTACCGCGACGGCGTGGTGACCGACAACGGCAACGTCATCCTCGATGTGCACAATATGCACATCGTCGATCCGGTGGGCCTGGAAGCCAGGATCAACAACATCGTCGGCGTGGTCGCCAACGGCCTCTTCGCCGCCCGCCCGGCGGACGTGCTGCTCTTGGGCACCGCCCAGGGCGTGGAGCGGCTGGAGCGGAGCTGAGCCACCCGTAGCGTGGAAAACCGCACCAGCGTTTTCCACAGGTGAGCTCATGCACGGCCAGTGGATAAGGCTGCGCCGTTATCCACGCTACGGCGTTTATCGCGGCCATGGCGGTCCGCCGATGCGGCCGCTCCTACAAAAGCACGATATACCTGTAGGAGCGGTCGCTACGGCGCACCGGCATGGCCGCGATCATAGACACCACCTCACAAAAAAAGCCCCGGTCAGGCGAACCCGACCGAGGCTTTTTCATGCCACCTGGCGGCTTAGAACAGCACGCGGCAGCGGATGGTGCCCTTGACGTTCTGCAGCTTTTCCTGGGCCAGGTCGGAGTACTCGGCGTCGACGTCGATCACCACGTAGCCGACCTTCTCGTCGGTCTGCAGGTACTGACCGGAGATGTTGATGCCGCTCTCGGAGAAGACGCGGTTGATCTCCGACAGCACGCCCGGCACGTTCTGGTGGATGTGCAGCAGGCGGTGCTTGCCCGGGTGCGACGGCAGGGCCACTTCGGGGAAATTGACCGAGGACACCGAGGTGCCGTTGTCGCTGTACTTGACCAGCTTCTCGGCCACTTCCAGGCCGATGTTGGCCTGGGCCTCGGCGGTGGAGCCACCGATGTGCGGGGTCAGGATGACATTGTCCAGGCCACGCAGCGGCGAGACGAACTCGTCGTTGTTGGAGCGCGGCTCCACCGGGAAGACGTCGATGGCGGCACCGATCAGGTGCTCGTCCTTGATGGCGGCGGCCAGGGCGTCGAGGTCGACCACGGTGCCGCGGGCGGCGTTGATCAGGATGCCGCCCTTCTTGATGGCGCGGATCTCGCGCTCGCCGATCATCAGCTGGGTGGCGGGGGTCTCCGGCACGTGCAGGGTGACGATGTCGCTCATGCCGAGCAGTTCGGTCAGGGAACCGACCTGCTGGGCGTTGCCCAGGGGCAGCTTGGTGATGACGTCATAGAAGAACACCTGCATGCCCAAGCCCTCGGCCAGGACCGACAGTTGGGTGCCGATGGAGCCGTAGCCGATGATGCCCAGCTTCTTGCCGCGGATCTCGAAGGAGTTGGCCGCGCTCTTGATCCAGCCGCCGCGGTGGCAGGAGGCATTCTTGGCCGGGATGCCGCGCAGCAGCAGGATGGCCTCGGCCAGCACCAGCTCGGCCACCGAACGGGTGTTGGAATAGGGGGCGTTGAACACGGCGATGCCGCGCTCGCGGGCGGCCTGCAGGTCGACCTGGTTGGTGCCGATGCAGAAGCAGCCGACGGCGACCAGCTTCTTGGCGCAGTCGAACACCTCTTCGGTGAGCTGGGTGCGCGAGCGGATGCCGATGAAGTGGGCGTCGGCGATCTTTTCCTTGAGCTGGGCATCCGGCAGAGAGCTGGTGACGTACTCGATGTTGCTGTAACCCGCGGACTTGAGGATATCCACGGCGGACTGGTGGACGCCTTCCAGGAGAAGGAAGCGGATCTTGCTCTTGTCGAGGGAAGTCTTGCTCATCTGCGTTGAATCCAGAATGTCCAGGGAGAAGGATGCCGGCACGGCGCAGGCCAGGTCAGCCAGCGGCAAAGGGGTCGCTATCTTAGCATGAGCCACCGGATGCAGGTCCGGTTGCGACCTGAAGCTTTCTCAGGGCGACCATGAGCGCCTTGCGACCAGGACCGCGCCGCGGCCTCCGCTTTTGGTTAAGATCGCCAGCAGACGCCACTCACCAGGAGCACAAGATGGCCTACCAGCACCAGTACCTCGATGGCACCAAGATCCACTTCCCCCTGGGCAAGGTCGTCTGCATCGGCCGCAACTACGCCGAGCACGCCAAGGAGCTGAACAACCCGGTTCCCACCGAGCCCCTGCTGTTCATCAAGCCGGCCAGCTGCGTGGTGCCGGTGGCCGAGGGTTTCGCCATCCCCACCGATCAGGGTTCGGTGCACTACGAGGCCGAGATCGCCGTGCTGATCGGCAAGCCGCTGTCGAAGAAGCCGTCGGCCGAAGAAGTACGCGATGCCATCTCCGGCTTCGCCCCCTCCCTGGACCTGACCCTCAGGGACGTGCAGAGCCGCCTCAAGGAAAAGGGCTATCCCTGGGAGATCGCCAAGAGCTTCGACGGCGCCTGCGTGCTCGCGCCCTTCGTGCCGGGCGATGCCTTCGAAGACCTGGCCGACATCCCGGTGCGCCTGACCATCAACGGCGAGGTGCGCCAGGACGGCAACAGCCGCGACATGCTCAATCCCATCCTGCCGCTGATCCAGACCATCGCCGGGCACTTCTCCCTGCAACCGGGCGACGTCATCCTCACCGGCACGCCGGTGGGTGTCGGACCTCTCAACGTGGGCGATGACCTGGTGCTGGAGTTGCCGGACGTTAGCCGCTTCGAAACGCGCGTGCTATAACCCCGCCACCCACCGTCGCCTGGCCGGTGCCTGGCGACGGTGTGTCGGCACGGCCGCGACGCTCTAACAAGAAGCCGTCCGAGCCCGCATGTCCAGACTCCCCCGCCTCCTCCTGTCGCGCCTCCTTCCCGCCTTCGTCCTGCTGGTGCTGATCATCCTCACCTTCGTCTGGCACTGGAACGACCGGGCGCTGCTCTGGTGGCAGGAATACCGCACGCCGCCGGAAGTCCGCGCCCAGGCGGTCTGGCTGCCGGACTACCAGGCGGTGATCCAGGGCAAGCCGCTGCCGGGTCTGGCCGAGGCCGAGACCTCCGACCTCACCTACGATCCCCGTACCCGCACCCTCTTCGCCGTCACCGGCAGCACCCCCTACCTGGTGCAGCTGAGTCTGACCGGCGACATCCTCAGGCGCATCCCGATCCGCAACGTCTCCAACCTCGAAGGGGTAACCGCACTGGAAGACGGGCGCCTGGCCATCGTCGACGAGCGCCAGCGGCGGCTGTCGCTGTTCCAGCTGGCCGACGACACCCGCGAGCTGGACGCCAACACCTTCGAACACCACGACCTGGGCTTTCCCGACGCCGGCAACAAGGGCTTCGAAGGCATCGCCTGGGATCCGCGGCGCCAGCGGCTGATCCTCAGCAAGGAACGCGATCCGGCCGCCCTTTTCACCCTGGCCAGCGACGGTCGCGGCGTCTCCGGCAGCCTGCAGCCCTTTGCGCTCAAGCAGTTGGTGATCGACTATTCCGCGGTGGCGGTCGATCCGCGCACCGGTCACCTGCTGGCGCTGTCCGACCAGTCCCACACCCTGGTAGAGCTGACCGCGGATGGCCAGCCGGTCAGCTTCATCAGCCTCAGAAGCGGCCTGCACGGCCTCAAGGCGACCATGGAGCAACCGGAAGGCGTGGCCCTCGACGAAGCCGGCAATCTCTACATGATTGGTGAACCCAATCTCTTCCACGTGTTTCACAAGGTGTCCGGCGCGGCGCAATGAGCGCCTATTCAGCTTGAATTCAGGGTCGCGCCCTTAGGCTGCGCGGCATTACCGCCTCAGGACCCTGTCGATGTTTTCGCTGTTTTCCCCTCGCACCCTGGGCGCCCTGCTGGGCGGGGCCCTGCTGCTGGCCCTGACCCTGGTGGCCCAGCAGCACCGGCTGTTCGAGCGCCTATGGTTCAACGTCCAGAGCCAGCTCCAGGCCGAAAGCCGCCAGGCCCGCTCGCTGTGGCTGCCGGGCTACCGGGTCACCGTCGAGGCCAGGCCCATCGGCGACGGCATCACCGACGTCTCGGCGCTGAGCTTCGATCCGGATCGCCGTACCCTGGTCAGCGTCACCAACAAGCCGGCGCGCTTTCTCGAACTGAACCTGGACGGCCGCCTGCTGCGCCAGGTGGAGCTCAGGGGCTTCAGCGATCCGGAAGCCATCGAGTACATCGCCCCCGGCGTCTACATGATCAGCGAAGAGCGTCGCCAGCGCCTGGTACGGGTACGCATCGGCGCCGACACCCGGGTGGTGGACATCGACGACCGCCAGGTCAGCCACCCCTTCAGCCTCAGCGACGTGCAAAGCGACAACCGCGGCAACGAGGGCCTGGCCTACGACGCGGCGCGCGAGCGCTTCTTCGTCGCCAAGGAAAGCGATCCGGTACGCATCTACGAGATCGAAGGTCTCGGCAGCGAAGCCTTCGAAGGCCTGCAGGCGCTGTCGCTGCGCACGGATCCGCAACGCGATCGCCGGCTGTTCGTGCGCGATCTCTCCAGCCTGCAATTCGATCCCGGCACCGGCCACCTGCTGGCGCTTTCGGATCAGTCGCGCTTGGTGCTGGAACTGGACGACGACGGCAAGCCAATCAGCTCGCTGTCACTGCTGCGCGGCCAGCACGGCCTGAGCCGCAGCGTGCCCCAGGCCGAAGGCGTGGCCATGGACGACCAGGGCAAGCTCTATGTAGTCAGCGAGCCGAATCTGTTCTATCGGTTCGAGAAGCCGTGAGGTAGAGGCTTACCGTAGTCGCCAATGGCGCCAAGCGCCTGCTCGAACGGCCCCCTCTCCCCCCGGGAGAGAGTCGGGGTGAGGACGCGCCTGGCACGATCTATCCTGTGGAAAAGGCTACGCCGTTTTCCACGCTACGCAGCCGGTGTTGGGTTTCGACGATGAAGCCGTTTCAACCCAACCTACGGGTATCGCCGTAGGTTGGGTTGAGCGCAGCGAAGCCCAACAGGCTGGAGCGGCTCGGCCCAAACGCCTGCTCGGACAGCCCCCTCTCCCCCTGGGAGAGGGTCGGGGGTGAGGGCGCGCCTGGCACCTGATCTCCCTGTGGAAAAGGCTGCGCCGTTTTCCACGCTACGCAGCCGGTGTTGGGCTTCGACGATGGAGCCGTCTCAAACCAACCTACGGGTATCGCCGTCGGTTGGGTTGAGCGCAGCGAAGCCCAACAGGCTGGAGCGGCTTGACCCTCACCCCGGCTCTCTCCCCGAGGGAGAGGGGGTCATCCAGCGCGAAGCGCGGCTCTCGGTCGCCCTACTCCCCCTGCTCGAACAATTCCTCCAGATAGCGCCGCGCATTGGCCACATAGACCTGGGCATTGGCTGCCAGCTGCGCCTGCTGGGCTTCGCTGAGGGCGCGGACCACCTTGGCCGGCGAGCCGAGCACCAGGGAGCCGTCGGGAATCACCGCGTTTTCGGTGACCAGGGCATTGGCGCCCACCAGGCAGTTGCGCCCAATGCGCGCGCCGTTGAGCACCACGGCGTGGATGCCGATCAGGCTGCCGTCGCCGATCTCGCAGCCATGCAGCATGGCCTGGTGGCCGACGGTGACGCCGCGTCCCAGGGTCAGCGGCGAGCCGGGATCGGTGTGCAGCACGGCGCCGTCCTGGACATTGCTGTCCGGGCCGATATGGATCAGCTCGTTGTCGCCACGCAGCACCGCGCCGAACCAGACGCTGGCACCCTCATCCAGGCGTACCTTGCCGATCACCGCGGCGGTGGGCGCGACCCAGCTCTGTGGATGGGCCTCGACCCGCTGTTCTCCCAGGCGGTATTTCATGGTGTCGCTCCTCGTATTGTTGTCGTTGGCGGAACGCCTGATTGTTCGCCAGCGCAGGGCCTTGGCGCAATCGACGCCGACAGGAGCCCCGGCGTTGTTGCAAGTAATTCTCGATAGCGAAAGAATGCCAGGGGAACCTAAGCCCGCCCGACTGCGACGAATGACCACGGCCAGAACGCTGGGAAAGGCCCGCGGCCTTTGCAAAGCTGGCGGCCGCTGACCGCGCCGCCCCTGGAACCGCAGCGTCAGCCGTCCCGGCCCAGGCCGGTTTCCCGAGACCACCGGAATCTGCGAGCGCCCGATGCGTACCACCTGGAAATTCCTGCTGCCCCTTGCCGTCACCGGACTGCTGGCGCTGCTGCCGGCACCCGACGGCCTGCCCGTCCATGCCTGGCTGTACTTCGCCCTGTTCGCCGGCGTGGTGGTGGGGCTGATCCTCGAGCCCCTGCCCGGCGCGGTGATCGGCCTGATCGGCGTGGCTCTGGCGGCCCTGCTGGCGCCCTGGGTGCTGTTCAGTCCGGCGCAACTGGCCACCCCAGGCTTCCGCGCGCCCCAGGAGGCGCTGAAATGGGGCCTGGCGGGCTTTTCCAACAACACCGTCTGGCTGATCTTCAGTGCCTTCATGTTCGCCCTGGGCTACGAGAAGACCGGCCTCGGGCGGCGCATCGCGCTGCTGCTGGTCAAGGCCATGGGCCGGCGCACCCTGACCCTGGGCTACGCGGTGATGCTGGCCGATCTGGCCCTCGCACCCTTCACCCCGTCCAACACCGCCCGCAGCGGCGGCACCGTCTACCCGGTGATCCGCAACCTGCCGCTGCTCTACGATTCCAGGCCCAACGACCCCAGCGCGCGGCGCATCGGCTCCTACCTGATGTGGGTGGCGATCTCCTCCACCTGCGTCACCAGTACCCTCTTCCTCACGGCCCTGGCGCCCAACCTGCTGGCCGCCGCCCTGATCGAGAAGACCGCCCAGGTGCACATCAGCTGGGGCCAGTGGTTCATCGCCGCCGCGCCCATGGGCATCCTCCTGCTGGCCCTGCTGCCGCTGCTGGCCTACTGGCTGTATCCGCCGGAGATCAAGCGCAATGACCAGGTGCCGCTGTGGGCGGCCAAGGAACTGGCCGCACTCGGCCCGCTGACGCGCGACGAAAAGCTGCTGCTGGCCCTGGTGATCGGCGCCCTGGCGCTGTGGATCTTTGGCGCCGCCTGGGCCGATCCGGCGCTGGTGGGCATCCTGGTGATCGTGCTGATGTTGCTGCTCAGGGTCATCACCTGGAACGACGCCCTGGGCAACAAGGCCGCCTGGAACACCTTCGCCTGGTTCGCCACCCTGGTGGCCCTGGCCGACGGCCTGACCCGGGTCGGCTTCGTTGCCTGGTTCGGCCAGTGGGTCGCCGGGCACCTGGGCGGCTTCCATGCCGGTACCGCCATGGTGGTGCTGGTCGCGGTGTTCTATCTCGCCCACTACCTGTTCGCCAGCTCCACCGCCCACACCACCGCGCTGCTGCCGGTGATGCTGGCCGCCGGCATGGGCATCCCCGGCATCGACCTGCCGGTGTTCGCCCTGCTGCTGGGTACCTCCCTGGGGCTGATGGGCATCATCACCCCCTACGGTACCGGGCCGAGCCCCGTGTACTACGGCAGCGGCTACCTGCCCAGCGCCGACTACTGGCGGCTGGGGACGATCTTCGGGGCGCTGTTCCTGCTGGTGCTGCTGGGGATCGGGGTGCCGTGGATCATGATGGTGGCGTGAGGGGTAGTTGGGCTGTCGGTGCCCAATGCCCGGGTCGTGGTGATCCGGGCGGATCGGCGTAGGTTGGGTTGAGCGATAGCGAAGCCCAACACTTTGGTGCCCTAGCTACTTGTAGGGGTTTGCTGGCGGCTCTTGTTTCGCCTGGCCGGCGACTCACTTTTCTTTGCTTGTGCAAAGAAAAGTAAGCAAAAGAAAGCACACCCCCAACAGTTCGGCCCTCCGCTGCGCTCCAGGTCCCCTCTTTCCGGCGCCGCTCTGGGGGCCCGGCACGAAGGGGCCTCCTGCCCCTCGCGCCTTGCTCGGCGTCCTGCCTCGCATCCCCCTCCGCGACACCTGCACTCGGCCTCACTGACGGGGCGGGGCGCAAGCCTGGGAATTCGAAGTTCAGAGGTCGTAGCGTGGAAAACCGCGCAGCGTTTTCCACTGCTGGGCACCGACGCCATCAGTGGACAAGGCTTCGCCGTTGTCCACGCTACGGGTTACGGGTTATTCAACCAACACTTTCAGGCTGGCGAATCGCCCCGTTCAGGAGGGCGAACGCCAGTGTCGTGGAGTGGGTCGAGCCGCATGGATGCGGCGAGAGGTCCAGTGGGCCATGGACGGCCCATCTGGACCGACCCCGGAACGGCACTGGCGTGAGCGGACCTGGAGCGAAGCGGAAGGCCGGATGGTCGGGGCAAGCGTTTTTGCTTACTTTTTTCGCGACTGAAAAAAGTGAGTCGCCCGGGTGGGCGAAACAAGAGCCACAAGCAGACCACGATGAACAGCTAGGACACCATTAAGCCAAGGCACTTCGACCGACCTTCGCGATGTTGGGCTTCGCTGTCGCTCAACCCAACCTACGCCCCACTCCCCAAAATTTCCCCTCCCACCCGACCTTTTGCTTAGGGACCTAAGCATCCCTTCGGCGTAGAATCCACATTCTTAGTGTGCTTTCGATAACACCCGCAGAGGTCGTCATGCCCCACCGTATTCGCCACCCCGGTTTCGCCGCCAAGCGCCAGAGCACCGAGCAGGCCGCGCAGTTCATTCGTCACGGCATGACCGTGGGCATGAGCGGCTTCACCGGGGCCGGTTATCCCAAGGCCGTGCCCGGCGCCCTGGCCCAGCGCATCACCGCCAGCCACGGCGCCGGCGAGCCCTTTCGCATCAAGGTGCTGACCGGCGCGTCCACCGCACCGGAGCTGGACGGCGCCCTGGCGCGGGTCGATGGCATCGAGTTGCGGGTGCCCTTCCAGTCCGATCCGGAGCTCCGCAGCCGCATCAACGCCGGTGGCCTGGACTACATGGACATCCACCTGGGCCAGCTGGCGGAAAAGGTCCGCTATGGCTTCTTCGGCAAGATCGACGTGGCCGTGGTGGAGATCGCCGCCATTCGCGAAGACGGGCTGCTGGTGCCCTCCTCCTCGGTGGGCAACAACAAGACCTGGCTGGACATGGCCGATGCGGTGATCCTCGAGGTCAATCGCTGGCAGCCCGACGCCCTGGACGGCATGCACGACATCTACACCGACGGCGCCCTGCCGCCCCACCGCACGCCGATTCCACTGGCGCACCCCGGCGACCGCATCGGCTCGCCCTATCTGGAAGTGCCGCTGGACAAGGTGGTGGCCGTGGTGGAGACCGACGCCCCCGACCGCAACAGTCCGTTCAAGGCGCCGGACGCCGCCTCCCAGGCCATCGCCACGCACCTGCTGGACTTCCTCCGCTTCGAAGTCCGCCAGGGACGCATCCCGGCCAATCTGCTGCCCATCCAGTCGGGGGTCGGCAACATCGCCAACGCCTTCATGCAAGCCCTGGCCGAGAGCGAATTCGAGGGGCTGACCGCCTTCACCGAGGTGATCCAGGACGGCATGCTGGAACTGCTCATCAGCGGCAAGATGGAGCTGGCCTCGGCCACCTCCTTTTCTCTGAGTCCGGCGGGCATCGAGCGCTTCGTCGAACACGCCGAGTCCTTGCGCAAGCGCATCATCCTGCGCCAGCAGGGGGTCAGCAATCACCCGGAACTGGTGCGGCGGCTGGGGTGCATCGCCCTGAACGGCATGCTCGAAGCCGACCTCTATGGCAACGTCAACTCCACCCACCAGATGGGCACGGGGATGATGAACGGCATCGGCGGCTCCGGCGACTTCGCCCGCAACGCCTATCTGTCGGTGTTCATGGCGCCGAGCACCGCCAAGAACGGGCTGATCTCGACCCTGGTGCCCATGGTCAGCCACGTCGACCACACCGAGCACGATGTCTCGGTGATCGTCACCGACCAGGGCTTGGCCGACCTGCGCATGCTCAGCCCCAAGCAGCGTGCCCGGGCCATCCTCGAACACTGCGTGCACCCGAGTTTCCGTCCGGCGCTGGCGGATTACTTCGAGCGCGCCCTGGCCGGCAGCCATGGCAAGCACACCCCGCACCTGCTGCCCGAGGCGCTGGCCTGGCACGAGCGCTATCTGGTCACCGGCAGCATGCTTGGCCCCGCCGCCAAGGAAGCCCACGACTGAAAGGCAAGGCGCCCGAGGCCTCTCGGGCGCCCTTTCGCTCCCTCATCCCTGCCGTCCGTCGCCCATCTGCAACTAATTGTGACTTTTTGCCAGCGCGCTGTGTAAAAAGCTGCCTTGTCGGATTCCCAGCCGACATTCCGGGTGATAAAAGACGTGAAATCTCTGAGCAATGTCCTTGATCTGCAAGGGGCATTGCCGTTCGCGGTTGTTCTAATCCCGCCCCCTTTGAGAGCTACCACCGTGAAGATCTGTCATCAACTTGCCGGCCTGCTGCTGGCTGGCTTGGTCGGGCTGAGTCCGGCCGTCCTGGCCCAGACCCCACCGAAGGTCAAGGCCGCGGCTGCCGCCACCGCCCAGCGCCTGGCCTCGAACCATGCTCTGGTCGTCGACCTCAAGACCAACCAGGTGCTGTTTTCCCAGAATCCCGACCAGGTTGCCCCCATCGCCTCGGTGACCAAGCTGATGACCGCCATGGTGGTGCTCGATGCCAAGCTGCCGTTGGAGCAGACCATCGACATCGACATCAGCGAGAATCCGGCCATGCGCGGCATCTTCTCGCGGGTGCGTCTGGGCAGCCAGCTGACCCGCCGCGACATGCTGCAACTGGCTCTGATGTCCTCGGAAAACCGCGCCGCCACCAGCCTCGCCCACCACTATCCGGGTGGCCAGAGGGCCTTCGTCGCCGCCATGAATGCCAAGGCCCGCGCCCTGGGCATGAAGAACACCCGCTACGCCGAACCCACCGGTCTGTCGCCGCTCAACGTCTCCACCGCGCGTGACCTGGTCACCCTGCTCAAGGCCACCGAGCACTATCCGCTGCTCGGCCAGCTCAGCACCACCCCGGAAAAGACCCAGGCCTTCCACAACCCCAACTATGTGCTGGGCTTTCGCAACACCAACCACCTGGTCTACAACGCCGACTGGAGCGTGCAGCTGACCAAGACCGGCTACACCGACAAGGCCGGTCACTGCCTGGTGATGCGCACCGTGATGGCCGGTCGTCCGGTGGCCTTCGTGGTGATGGACGCCTTTGGCAAGTTCACCCACATGGCCGACGCCACCCGCGTCCGCCGCTGGCTGGAAACCGGCGCGCTGAGCCCTCTGCCCGGCGCACCCAAGGCCGGTCGCAGCACGGTACTGGCGCGGCAGTGACGCCCGCCTGAGCAGGTCCCGAAGCCGCGTCTCGACGCGGCTTTTTCTTGCCCGGCGCCTTTCCGCAGGTCGGATACCGGGCGCCGCGCCTGGCGGGATCGGCGGCGGACGACAATAGTTGTCTCAAGCGCTGGAGACCGCAGTACCGGCACGCCCCCACGCCAAGAGGTGTCCCGATGAAGCCCACCCTGTCGCGTCGCCAAGTCCTCCAGTGCGCCTGCTGCCTGCCGCTGGCCGCCGCCCTGGCACCCCTGGCCCTGCCCGCCCTGGCGGCCCCGACCAAGGCCCACACGACCCTCACCGCCGAGCAGGCCCTGCAACGGCTGATCGACGGCAATCAGGGCTTCATGGACGACCAGCCGCTGCACGGGGAAACCAATCGCGACCGGCGCCTGGCGATCGCCAAGGGCCAGACGCCCTTCTGCGTGCTGGTGTCCTGCTCGGATTCGCGGGTCTCGCCGGAGCTGCTGTTCGGTCGCGGCCTGGGCGAGCTGTTTATCGTGCGCAACGCCGGCAACACCCTGGACACCACCGCCCTGGGCTCTGTGGAATACGCCATCAGCCAGCTGGGGGTGCCGCTGATCGTGGTGATGGGCCACGAGAAGTGCGGCGCGGTGGAGGCCGCGGTGGCGGTGGTGGAGCAGAACGCCCTCTATCCCGGCGCCATCGGCGCCATGATCGAACCCATCCTGCCGGCGGTGCTCAGCGCCCGGGTCGGCAATCCGCCGGATCTGCTGGAAGCGGCGGTGCGCAGCAACGTGCAGCGCACGGTCAGGCGGCTGCGCGCAGCCTCCGAACCAACCCTGCTCGCGCCGCAACAAAAGGGCCAGGTCAAGGTGGTGGGTGCCTACTACACCCTGGAAAACGGCCACGTGGATTTCTTCGACGTCTGAGGCGGGCACCCCCGCCGTCAGCGGCGGTCTAGGGCTGTATCCCCTGCCTGGAACGCCCCATGAGCAAAGATGCGATCGCCCACGAGTACTACGAGACCGTCACCGGCCGCTGCTGGCTGGATGACGTGCGCGAATGGCGCCGCCTGCAGGCCGAAGCCCAGGCCGCCGCCGACCGCTACCTGGCCTGCCCGGAGGATCTCGAAGCACCCGAACGCCTGCGCCTGGAACAGACCTGGCGCGCCAGCAACGAGGAGGCCGGCGCCTTCTGGCAGCGCATGTGGTCGAATCTGGATCGTCAGTGAGGGTGCGCGGCTTCAGGTAGCGCTGGCGAGAAGCGCCAGCAGGCCTTCGGGTACCAGCCGACAGGTGTCGTCGAAGGAATCGAGTGAGCGCCAGGTAGCCACGAAGGCCTCACCATCGCTCTCCTGACCGGGCAGCTCCGCCTGCGCATAACGTTGCCGATCGGCAAATTCGGCGGCGTAGACCAGCACCACCTCATGCCCCGGCCGTCCCGCGTAGCTGAACAGCGATTCCAGGGTGCCCAGCAGCCTGACCTCGGTCAGCTCGGCGCCCAGTTCTTCGCGGATCTCGCGCCGCACCGCCGCCTGGCTGGTTTCACCGAACTCCACGCCACCGCCCAGGGGCCGACAGAAGCGTCGGCCATCATGCGGGTCCTGCGTCTCACGCACCAGGATGCGGTCATCCTGACGCAGGATGCAGAGCGCCAGGACGCGGATCTGACCGCCCATTACACCAGCCCTTCCGCCTTCAACTCGCTCTTGAGATAGGCGTAGTACACCGGCGCCGCCACCAGCCCCGGCAGGCCGAAGGCCGCCTCGAACACCAGCATGGCCACCAGCAATTCCCAGGAACGGGCGCTGATCTGGCCGCCGACGATGCGGGCATTGAGGAAGTATTCCAGCTTGTGGATGGCGATCAGGTAGCCCAGCGCCGCCACCGCGACCCAGATCGACAGCGACAGACCGGCGATGAAGATCAGGGTGTTGGACATCAGGTTGCCGATCACCGGCAGCAGGCCGAGGATGAAGGTGAGGATCACCAGGGTCTTGGCCAGCGGCAGGTGGACGTCGAACAGCGGCAACACGCCGAGCAGGAAGATGCCGGTCAGGGTGGTGTTGAGCAGCGAGATCTTGATCTGGGCGAAGACGATGTTGCGAAAGGCCTGGGCCACCAGGCCGAGACGCACCAGCAGGGCGCCGGACAGCGGCCGCAGGCGCTCGGGATCGGGGGTGGACTGCAGCGCGACGATGGCGCCGAGGATCATGCCGATCAGCACGATGACAAAGGTCCGCGCCGCATCGCGACCGAACAGCTGCAGTTGCGCCACATGGGCGCGCACCCATTCCACCAGCTCCTGCTTCATGCTGTCGGCGTTGGCCGGCAGGTAGGCATCCAGCGACGGCGGCAACTGGGCGCGGGCGCGCTCGGTGAGCACCATGAACTTGTCCAGCAGGCGTCCGGGGTTCTGCACTTCCTGGATGATGAAGCTGGTGAACCAGACAAAGAACAGCGTCAGCAGGCTCACCACCAGGGTGCCGAGCAGGGCCACGGCGAGCCAGCGCGCGCCGCCGCCGGGCAGATGACGCTGCAGGCGCCCGGCCAGGGTGTTGACCAGTTCGTACACCAGCAGGCCGGCCAGCAGGCTGGGCAGGAGCTTGAGCGGGAGAACCAGATAGAGCGCGGTGAAGACGATGATCCAGCTGGCCAAGATGGCCTGGCGTTGCGTGAAGGCGTACATAGATTACCGGCGGCAGAATCCCTGCCCGCAGTCTGCCAGTCCGCCGCCTCGCCGCCCAGCCTGGACAGCGAAGAAAGCCACGGCCTCTGTTACCCGGCGTTACCCGAGCGGGCGCTTTGGCGGCCCTCGCCTCAGCCGACCAGTTCCGCGGCGCAGACCCGGGCGCGGCCCTGGTGCTTGGCGGCATAGAGCTGGGCATCGGCGGCGGTGATCAGGGCGGCCGGATTGACGGCGGTGGGCGGCAGCGCCGTGGCCACCCCCAGACTCAGGGTGACGTAGCCGGTCACCGAGGAATAGCCATGGGGCAGGCGCTGGTCGCGCACCTGCTGCAGCAGTCGCTCGGCGACCTGGGTGGCGCCTTCCAGATCGGTGCCCGGCAGCAGGCAGCCGAATTCCTCGCCGCCATAGCGCGCCAGCAGGTCGTAGGGGCGGAACAGCCCCTGCCCCAGTGCCTGGGCCACCTGGCGCAGGCACTGGTCGCCGGCCAGGTGGCCATAGTGGTCGTTGTAGGCCTTGAAGTGATCGATATCCATGAGAATCAGCGAAAAGGGCGTGCCTTCGCGCTGACTCTGGCGCCAGCCGCGCAGCAAGGCCTCGTCGAACTGGCGGCGATTGGCGACGCCGGTGAGGCCATCGACCAGGGCGATGCTGCGCAGGGCGTCGCGCTGCGCCTTGAGGGTCAGCTGGGTGCGCACCCGGGCGCGGACGATGACCGGATTGATCGGCTTGCTGATGAAATCCACCGCGCCCAGCTCCAGGCCGGTCACCTCTTCGTCGGGGCCCTCCTGGCCGGTGACGAAGATCACCGGGATGGCGGCGGTGGCCGGATCGGCCTGCAACCGGCGCAGGACCTCGTGACCGTCGAGCTGGGGCATCATCACATCGAGCAGGATCAGGTCCGGCTGCTGGGTCAGGGCCAGTTGCAGGGCCTGGGCGCCGCTGGTGGCCATCAGCGTCTCGCAATCCTGGCGAAAGAGTTCGTGGAGGATGCGGATGTTCAGCGGTTGGTCGTCGACGATCAGCAGTTTGGGTTTGCTGCGCCGCCCAGCGGCCTCGGCGGTCGGCGGAGTCATAGGGCTTCCTTCAGGTCAGGCAGGGTGGTGAGCGCCGCCGCGAAGTCGAGGGTCTCGACCTGGGCGCGCAAGAGGTCGTAGCGCACCTGGGCTTCGGCGCGGCAGTGCACGGGCAGCTCGGCGATCAGCGCCAGGGCGTCGAGATTGCCCTGGCTGAGCAACGCTTCGAGTTCGTCGAGTCGGGCGCGCCAGTCGACCGGGGTGTCTCCGTCGGTTGGGCTGTCCGCTTCGGCAGGGGCAGGCACGGCAGGCGGCAGGACCTCGGCCAAGGCGCTGCGCAACTCGGCCAGGGCCTCGTCGAGCAGCTGTCGCAGGGTCGTCAATTCCACCGCCACCTCCAGGGGGACACCCGCGCCGGCCTTGCCGGCGCGTTCGCCCTCGGCGGCGCGCGCGGCCAGGCGCTGGGCACCCATGGTGCCGGCGCTGCCCTTGAGGGAGTGTAGTACCGCCACCGCCGCCTCGCTGTCGGCGGCCTGCCAGGCGTTCGCGAGGCCGTCCAACAGGCTGACGGAATCCTCGGCGAAGCGTTCCAGCAGCGAGCCGAACAACCGGGCATCGCCGCCGAAGCGGCGCAGGACGAGGCTCAGGGGTTCCACCTGGCGATCTTCGACGACCGGCACGGCAGCGGGCGCGGCGCTCACCTCCTGGCCGGTCAGACGCCGCAGACGGGCGACCAGCAATTCCAGGTCGATGGGCTTGCCGATATGGTCGTCCATGCCGGCGGCCAGGCAGGCGTCGCGATCGGTGTGGGAGGCATTGGCGGTCATCGCCAGGATCGGCAGAGTGCGGAAGCGCCCATCGGCGCGGATGCGCCGGGTCGCCTCCAGGCCGTCGATGTCGGGCATCTGCATATCCATGATGACCACGTCCAGCGGCGCGCCGGAAAGCACCCGCTCGACGCCTTCCAGGCCACCTTCGGCCAGTTCCACCTGGGCACCCTGGGCCAGCAGCAGCTCGGCGGCCACCTGACGGTTGAGGGCATTGTCTTCCACCACCAGCAGGCGCAGGCCGGCCAGGCGATGGCTTTCGTCGACCACCGCGGCGGCGTGCACGCCGGCCGGGATCTCCGCGCCCAAGGCGCGCTCCACCACCTCGACGATCTGCGCCGGGGTCACCGGCTTGGTCAGGTAGTCGTCGAAGGGCGCATCGTCGCTCTGCTGGGCCTCGGTAAGGAAGTCGCGGCCGAAGCCGGTGAGCATGATGACCTTGGGGCGGTGGTCGGCCTGCCGCTCGCGCAGCTGCCGGGCCGCCAGCAGGCCATCGCCGTCGGGCATGCGCCAGTCCATCAGCACCGCCTCATAGGGCTGTGCCTGCTGCTGGGCCTGGGCGACCCGCGCCAGGGCGGCGGCGCCGCTGGTGACCAGATCCACCTGCCAGCCGAGGGCCGCCAGGGTCTCCACCAGCACCTCGCCGACCAGGGTGTTGTCGTCGGCCAGCAGTACCCGCCGGCGCACCGGCGCCAGCTGGGCCTCGCCCTGGCTGTCTACCGCCAGGGCGGCATCGAACCAGAAGCGGCTGCCCACGCCCAGTTCGCTTTCCACCTGCAGCTGGCCATCCATCAGCTCCACCAGGCGCTTGCAGATGGCCAGGCCCAGCCCGGTGCCACCAAAGCGCCGGCTGATCGACGCCTCGGCCTGGGTGAAGCCCTGGAACAGCTGTTCCTGCTGGGCCGGACTGATACCGATGCCGGTGTCCTGCACCGAGAATTCCAGGCGCAGCTGACCGTCCACCTGGGATAGCCGACGCACGCTGACCAGCACCTGGCCGGCCTCGGTGAACTTGAGGGCATTGCCGGCCAGGTTGATGAGGATCTGCTGCAGGCGCAGGCTGTCGCCGATCAGCGCGGTGGGCAATCCGGCCTCGAGCTGGTAGTTGATCTCGACGTTCTTCTCGCCGCTGTTGCCGGAGAGCACCACGCCCAGGTTGCGCAGCACCTGCTCCAGGCTGAAGGGATGGACGTCCAGTTGCAGCTTGCCGGCTTCGATCTTGGAGTAGTCCAGCACGTCGTTGAGCAGGCCGAGCAGCGAACGCGCCGCCTGCTGGGCCTTGGTCAGGTAGTCGCCCTGGCGGGCGTCCAGGGCGGTGCGCTGCAGCAGTTGCAGCATGCCCAGCACGGCGTTCATCGGCGTGCGGATCTCGTGGCTCATGTTGGCCAGGAAGGACGACTTGGCCTGGCTGGCCAGGTCGGCGCGGGTGCGTTCCTCGCGCAGCCGGTGTTCCAGCTCCAGCTGTTCGGTGATGTCGCGGTTGATGCCCACCACCCGCAGCACCCGGCCGCGCGGATCCCGTTCGGTGCGGGCGCCGGCGATGATGTGGCGCAGCGAGCCGTCCTGGCGGCGCACGCGGAACACCGGATCGAACACCGCGCGACCGGCCATGGCGGCGCCCAGGCGCTCTTCGGCGCTGGCCAGGTCGTCGGGGTGCACGCGGCAGCGCCAGTCGTTGTAGGTGATGCCGGCGGCGCGCTGGGCATCGGTCCACTCGTAGAGTTCGAACATCCGCTCGTTGCACTGCACCTGGCCGGTGTCGGGGTGCCAGCACCAGATACCCAGCTGGGCGACGTCGGCGGCCATGGTCAGCTGGTCGCGGGTCTGCACGAGCGCCTGGCGCTGGCGACTCTGCTCGGTGATGTCGGCAATGATGGCCACTGCCAGCCGCTCGCCGTCGGTCCACATCACCCCCAGACTCAGGGTGAGGGGGAAGACGCTGCCGTCCGCGCGGCGCCCTTCCATCTCCTGGCCCTGCGGGCCGGCCTGGTCGTCGGGGATTTCCTGCGGGCAGCTGAACAGCGCCTCGTAGCCGGCCAGGTAGCCGGGAATCAACCGGCGGACCGGTTGCCCCACCACCTCGGCGGCGCGATAGCCGAAGATGCGCTCACCAGCCGGGTTGAAGGAGCGCACCAGGCCGGCGCTGTCGACGGTGACGATGGGATTGACCGCGGTGTCCAGGATCGCCCGGGTCAGTGCCAGGCTGGCGGCCAGCTCCTGCTCGGCGGCCTTGCGCTCGGTGACGTCCGAGGCGATGCCCAGGTAACCGCTGACCTGCCCGGCGCCGTCGCGCATGGTGGTCACCACCAGGCTGATATCGCGGTGCTCGCCGTCGCGGCGGACGTAGGTCCACTCGCGCGCCTCGGCGCCGACGCGTTCGGAGCGCTCCACCAGCACGCGGAAGCCGCTGACCGGCGCGCCATACTGGGCGCTCAGGGCCTGGCCCTGGGCTTCCAGCTCCGCGGTCAGGTGGAAGGCGCTGGCGTGCCAGGTGCCGACCACCTCGTCGGCGCGATAGCCGAGCAGCCGCTCGGCGCCTTCGTTGAACAGGGTGATCAGGCCGTCGCGATCGGTGGCGATGACGCCCACCTCGGAGGCCGCGCGCAGCACGTCGCCGAGCAGGCGGTTGGTCTGGCTGAGTTCGGCGGTGCGCTGGGCCACCTGCTCTTCCAGGCGGGCGTTGAGCGCCAGGATCTCGGCCTGGGCGGCCTTCTGCAGCGAGATGTCGCGTACCGTCTTGGAGGCGCCGACCACCCGACCGTCACGGCCACGCATGGGCGAGACGCTGACCAGCACATCGATCAGGTGTCCGTCGCGGTGCTGGCGACGGGTCTCGAAGTGCGGCACCGGCTCGCCGCGGCCGATGCGTTCGAGCACCGACCACTCCTCGTGTTCGAGCTCGGTGGGCACCACCAGGTCGAGCAGCCGCTGGCCCACGGCCTCGCTGGCGGTATAGCCGAACAGCTCTTCCGCCGCGTGGTTCCAGCTCAGTACCACGCCCTGGAGATCCTTGCTGATGATGCCGTCGGAGGAGCTTTCCACCACCGCGGTGAGGTTGGCCTGGTCCTGCTGATACTGGCGGCGGCGCTGACGGGTGGTGAGCAGGGCGAAGGTGAGGCCGGCGGCCAGCAGGCTGACCAGTTTGCCGACCAGGTGCACCAGAGGTATGGAGACCAAGTTGAGACCGGCGACGAAGGCCGGGGTGGCGGTAAAGGCCATCTGCCAGCGCCGCCCATAGACATCACGGGTAGCGATCACCTCCGAAAGTCCTTCGGCCGCCAGCTCACGGGTATCGCCACGGGTATAGAACGGCGTGGGCCTAGCAGGCTCGGTCACGTCGGTCAGGCGGATCAACAGACCCGGAATGTCCAGGCGCAGGCTGCCGAACAGCTCCTCGATGCTCAGGGGCACATAGGACCAGCCCAGGGTGGCGCCCTCGCGTTGCGCCGGGTCCTTGGGTAGCAGGCCGTCACGATAGATCGGCAGCATCAGCAGCAGGCCGCGCTCCGGTGGCTGATAGGCCTGCAACTCCACTGGCCCGGACAGGTGCATGCTGCCGCGTTGCATGGCCAGCACCGCCGTTTCACGGCGGACCGGCTCGGACGCCGCATCCATGCCGACGGCGCGCTGGTTGAGCGCCACCGGCTCGACGTACTGGACGACAAATCTGTCACCGTCGTGGGGCGCGAAGCTGCGAATGGCGAAGTCCGGCCAGCCATCGGCGCGTGCGGCGTGGACGAAGCGCTCCTCCTCGCCGGCGGGAACCCGGCGGATGAAACCTATGCCACGCGCACCGCGAAACTCCTGGTTCAGGTCGTGGGTACGACCATAGTGCTGCAGCAGTTCCCGCGACAGCCCCGCGCCGGCCACCACGATGACGTCACGCATGCCGCTCAGGCTGTACTCATAGACCCGCAGTCGCTCGGCGATCTGCTCGCGCACGTCGGTCGCCGCCGCGTTGAGGGCCGCCTGTACCTGTCGCTCGTTGCGCTCGGTCAGATGGCGCATGGTCAGGCTGGTCAGCAGGACGCCGAACAGAAAGACGCCGAGACTCCAGCGTACGCGAGAGGATTTGCACAGCCTGCTGAACATGGAGCCCCTGGTGGCAAAAGGTGCCACGCCGTTGGTTAGGCGGTGCCAGGAGCGGGAAGCGCGAACGGAACGGGGCCTCCACCAGACCTGGCGGTAACAGCTAGCCCATCGGCGGGAAAAAAGGCTTTCTTGATACCGCGGATCGGCCGCCGGGCTGAAGCGCAGCGGCGGGTGCGTGCAAAGCGGCAGTCCAGAGCAAGTTCACGCGCTAATTAGTTTTACTGTTTCTGACGAGTGGTCGAGGAAAGATCGGCATTCACGCAAGTCTTCCTGACCTTCCGGACAGCAAAAAGGGAGAGCCGACCTGACGTCGACTCTCCCTTTTAGCGGACTTTTCGCGCGAATCAGATGCGGAAGCCACCCACCAGGCGCTGCAGGCGACCGGCCTCGGCTTCCAGGGCGGTACAGGCCGCCAGGGTCGCCTGGAGGTTGTCGACACCCTGCTGGTTCAGCAGATTGATCTCGCTGATGTCCATGTTCAGGGTCTCCACCACCGAGGTCTGCTCCTCGGTCGCGGTGGCTACCGATTGGTTCTGGCCGTCGATCTCGCCGATGCGCTCGGTCACGCTGCCCAGCCGCTCGCCGGCGCTCTTGGCCACCTGCATGCTGTGGGCACTCTGCCGCTGGCTCTCCTGCATCAGGGCCACGGCGTCGCGCGAGCCGCTCTGCAGCTCTTCGATCATCTGCTGGATCTGCTGCGCCGAACTCTGGGTGCGGCTGGCCAGGGAACGTACTTCATCTGCTACCACGGCGAAGCCACGCCCGGCCTCCCCTGCCCGCGCGGCCTCAATGGCGGCGTTGAGCGCCAGCAGGTTGGTCTGCTCGGAGATGCCGCGGATGACTTCGAGGATCTGACCGATGTTGGCGGTCTTGCCGTTGAGCGCCTCGATATGCTCGCAACTGGTGCCGATCTTGGCGGACAGCGCCTGCATGGCGTGCAGGGCTTCGTCCAGCACCTCGCGGCCTTCCTCGCCCTGAGCGCGGGCCGTGCTGGCCTCGCCGGAAGCATGAGCGGCGTTGCGGGCGATCTCCTGGGCGGCGGCGCCCAGTTCGTTGATCGCCGCGGCCACACTGGTGGTGCGCTGGGCCTGCAGATCCGATTGCTGCATGGAGGATTGCGACGACTCCAGCACGCGCCGAGTGCTCTGATTCAGCTCGCCGGTGGTCTGAGCCACATCGCGGATCGAGGTGTGGATGCGCGCCACGAACTTGTTGAAGGCCTCGGCCAGGGCGCCGAATTCGTCACGGGCCTGCACCGGCAGGCGGCGGGTCAGATCGCCCTCGCCTTCGGCGATGTCGTCCATGGCACGGGTCAGGTCATGCAACGGGCGTAGCAGAACGCGGATCAGCAGGCCCAGCAGCAGGATGATGGCGATCACCGCCACCAGGGTGGCGACGATGGCCAGGTTGCGCGCCTGGGTCACCGGGGCATAGGCCTTGGCCTGGTCGATGGACAGGCCCAGGTACCACTTGACCGAGGGCAAGCCATTAACCGGGGTAAAGCTCACCAGGCGCTCGCTGCCATTCTGGGTGACGGCGTGCAGACCGGGCTGTAGGGACGGAGTCTGCTCGGGGAAGACGTCCTTGAGGGTCTTGAGCACCTGCTCGGGATGGCTGCTGACCAGCACCTTGCCGTCACCGTCGACCAGGAAGGCTTCGCCGAGACCGCCGACGTTGAGCGAGGTGATGATTTCCACCAGCGCCGACAGGTTGAGGTCGCCGGCCACCACGCCAGCCAGCTGGCCGTCACGCTGCAGCGGGGTGGCGATGGTCACGCCCAGCTGTCCGGAGGAGGCGAAGATATAGGGCGGGGTCAGCACCGTGGCACCGGCGGCGGTGGCCGCCGCATACCAGGGCCGCTTGCGCGGATCGTAGCCGGCCGGCAGGTTGCGCAGCGGACGGGTGGTATAGGTGCCGTCGACCTCGCCCAGGTAGGTGGAATCGAAGGTGCCGGTGTAGATCTTCTGATCCAGCAGACCGACCAGGCCGTCGGGCGAACGATCGCGCGCCAGGGTCTGGGCTTCGCCTTCGATGAGCTTGACCCGCGCGTCCAGCCAATAGGCGATGTTGCCGGCGGTGACCCGGCCGGTTTCCGCGAGGTTGGCACTCAGGCTCTGGTCGATGGCCTGGCGTTGCAGATAGGCATTGAAACCGGCGGAAGCGGCCAGCGCGGTGGTGATCACCAGCGCCGCGACCAGCAGGATCTTGTGGCTGAATTTCAGGTGTCGCTTCATACAGGTCTGCGTCCGTTGCCAGAGTGGAGCCATGCCGGATTCAGGGCATGGCGGTCACTCGTTATCGGGCACGTACGTTACGACTTGAGCGGAGCGGCACGCTCTTTTCAGCTGGCCCGCGCTAGATCCGGAAGCCACCCACCAGGCGCTGCAGGCGACCGGCTTCGGCTTCCAGGGCGGTACAGGCCGCCAGGGTGGCCTGGAGGTTGTCGACGCCCTGCTGGTTCAGCAGGTTGATCTCGCTGATGTCCATGTTCAGGGTCTCAACCACCGAGGTCTGTTCCTCGGTCGCGGTGGCCACCGACTGGTTCTGGCCGTCGATCTCGCCGATGCGCTCGGTCACGCTGCCCAGGCGCTCGCCGGCGCGCTTGGCCACCTGCATGCTGTGGGCGCTCTGGCGCTGGCTCTCCTGCATCAGGGCCACGGCGTCGCGCGAACCGGTCTGCAGCTCTTCGATCATCTGCTGGATCTGCTGCGCCGAACTCTGGGTGCGGCTGGCCAGGGAGCGTACCTCGTCGGCCACCACGGCAAAGCCGCGACCGGCCTCCCCCGCGCGGGCCGCTTCGATGGCGGCGTTGAGCGCCAGCAGGTTGGTCTGCTCGGAGATACCGCGGATGACCTCGAGGATCTGGCCGATGTTGGCGGCCTTGCCGTTGAGCGCCTCGATATGCTCGCAACTGGTGCCGATCTTGGCGGACAGCGCCTGCATGGCGTGCAGGGCTTCGTCGAGCACCTCGCGGCCTTCCTCGCCCTGGGCGCGCGCCGTGCTGGCCTCGCCGGAGGCATGGGCGGCGTTGCGGGCGATCTCCTGGGCGGCGGCGCCCAATTCGTTGATCGCCGCAGCCACACTGGTGGTGCGCTGGGCCTGGATATCGGACTGTTGCATGGACGACTGCGAGGCTTCCAGCACCCGGCGGGTGCCCTGGTTGAGTTCGCCGGTGCTCTGGGCCACGTCGCGGATCGAGGTGTGGATGCGCGCCACGAAGTGGTTGAAGGCCTCGGCCAGGGCGCCGAATTCGTCGCGGGACTGCACCGGCAGGCGGCGGGTCAGATCGCCCTCGCCTTCGGCGATGTCGTCCATGGCGCGGGTCAGGTCATGCAGCGGGCGCAAGAGGACGCGGATGAGCAAGCCCAGCAGCAGGATGATGGCGACCACCGCCACCAGGGTGGCGACGATGGCCAGGTTGCGCGCCTGGGTCACCGGGGCATAGGCCTTGGTCTGGTCGATGGACAGGGCCAGGTACCACTTGACCGAGGGCAGGCCCGCGACCGGGGTAAAGCTCACCAGCCGCTCGCTGCCGTTCTGCAGGACGTGATGGAAGCCCGGGGCCAGGGTCGGGGTCTGCTCCGGGAAGACCTCCTTGAGCGATTTCAGCACCTGGTCGGCGTGGCTGCTGACCAGGATCTTGCCGTCGCCGTCCACCAGGAAGGCTTCGCCCAGACCGCCGGCGTCCAGCGAGGTGATCATCTTCATCAGGCTGTCCATCACCAGGTCGCCGGCCACCACGCCGATCAGCTTGCCGTTCTGCAGGACCGGCGCGGCGATGGTGATGCACAGAAAGCTCTGCGGCGGCGCGGTCAGGTAGGGCTCGGTGAGGATGGGACCGCCGGCGCTGACCGCGGCCTTGTACCAGTCGCGCTGCCGGGCATCGTAGCCGGCCTCCATGGGGGTATGGGGGCGGTCGGTAAAGGTGCCGTCGACCTCACCCAGGTAGGTGGAGTCGAAGTTGCTCGTGTAGAGCTTCTCTTCCAGCAGGCCCACCACGTTGGCCGGGCTGCTGTCGCGGCTGAGCGCCTGGGCCTGGCTGTCGATCAGCTTGACCCGCGCGTCCAGCCAGTAGGCGATGTTGCCGGCGGTGATGCGGCCGATCTCGCCCAGCGAGGCTTCGAGACTCTGGGTGATGGCCTGGCGCTGCAGATAGGCGTTGAAGCTGGCGAAGCCGGCCAGGGCCAGCGTCACCACCAGGGCGGCCGCCAGCAGGATCTTGTGGCTGAATTGGAGCGAGCGTTTCATGGATACCACGCGGAAGGCTGGAGAGTGGGCGGCCGCCCTCCCTGCAACTACTTATTGCGATAGGCATCGAGAGGGCGAACCGACCGGGGGACGATCGATGTCGCACTATTACGCTCAAATCTGACTTTTAGCCGGATACAACCGATAAACGTTCTCACATCGCCGATGTCTGGCCGGCCGGGCTAGAGCAGGCTGAATCCCTTCAGCAGGAGCAGGCCGAGGTTGGTGGTCAGCATCCCGCCCAGGGTACTGAGCACCACGATGGTCGCCGCCAGCTGGGCATTGCTGCCGGCGGCACGGGCCATGACGAAACTCGACGCCGCCGTCGGGCACCCCAGGTAGAGAAAGAGGATGCCCAGCGCCGGCCCCTGGATGCCCAGCGCCAGGGCGCCCAGCACCCCCAGCAGCGGAATCCAGACGATCTTCCACAGGCTGGCGCCCACCGCCAGGCCGCTGCTCTCGCGCAATGAGGCCAGCGACAGGGTGGCGCCGATGCACATCAGCGCCAGCGGCAGGGTGAGCCCGGCGAAATAGCGCGCCGAGGTGTCCAGCCAGCGCGGCAGCTGCCATTGGAAATAGGCGAAGGGAATCGCCAGCAGGATGCCGATGATCAGTGGATTGCCGAGGATGCTGCGCAGCAGGGTGCGCCAGTTGGCCTCCAGGTGCGGACTGTAGAGCGCCAGCACGATGGCCGAGAGCACGTTGTAGAAGAGGATGACCATGCCGGCCATGATCCCGCCCACCGACAGCCCATAGTCGCCGTACTGGGTCGCCGCCAGGGCCAAGCCGACGATGCCGCAGTTGCCGCGAAAGGCGCCCTGCACGTAGACCCCGCGATCGGCATGGGGGCAGCGCCAGATCGCCCAGCCCCAGGCGGCCAGGAAACTCGCCACCGTGGCCAGGGCGAAGTAGCCCAGCAGCAGCGGCTGCAGCGCCTCGCCGAGATCGGCCTTGAGGATGCCGAGAAACAGCAGGGTCGGCATGGTGGCGCGAAACACCAGGGCCGAGGCGGTGTTGATGAAGGGGGTGTCGATCCAGCCCAGCCGCTTGAGCACGCAGCCCAGCAGCACCAGGGCGAAGACCGGGGCGGTGACGTCGAAGGTCGCCTGGACCAGGGCAAGCGCAGCGGACATGGCGGAAGGCATCGCGGGAACGGCTCGCGATGGTAGCAGGCACGGCGCGCCACGGGGCCCTTCCTTCCGTCATCGCGAAGTGACATCAGTCAATGCTTAGCTTACTATCTACCCGCCCGATTCAGACGACGCCCCCGATCCATCCCCCGCTTCGCCTCAGCGCGACCGCTCTAGCTTCCTGCCAGGGAAGCCGGCGAAGGGGTGGAACAATAAGATAGACAACAGGTTCAGACGTAGCAGACGACAGATCCGCATGCGGTTCCGATTTGCGATGTCGTCGATCGAGTCGAAGTCTCTTTTCACGATTGCATTGCGAGCGCTGCCATGACTGTCACTTCCAACGCGAGACCGGGAGGCCTGCCTGCCAGGTTACTCGGCATCCTGTTCATCCTCCTGGGCCTGGCCCTCTTGGGGCTGGGCATCAAACTGGCCACCCTCGGGGGCTCCCTATACTACCTCGGCGGCGGCGTGCTGCTCGCCCTGAGTGGTTACCTGCTGTGCATCCGGCGGGCCAGCGGGGTCTGGGTCTATGCCTTCTTCCTGGTGGTCTCCACCGCCTGGGCCGTTCTGGAAGTCCAGTTCGACTGGTGGCAGCTGGTGCCGCGCCTGGCGCTCTGGTTCGTCCTCGGCCTGGTGCTGCTGATCCCGGTGTTCCGCCGTCCGCTGGACAGCCGCAGCGGCGGCCTGCCGCTGGTCGGCTCCCTGGTGATCGCCGCGGTCGTCGCCCTGGTCGCCCAGTTCGTCAACTACAACCGTCTGGACGGTGACCTGGGCCGCGACACCGCCGGCACCCAGAGCGCCGCGCCGACCGCCGCCGATGGCGACTGGCCCTCCTATGGCCGCACCGCCTTCGGTGATCGCTACTCGCCGCTCAAGCAGATCGACGTCAACAACGTGAAGGATCTGCAACCGGCCTGGACCTTCCGGACCGGCGACATCCCCGGCCCGAACGATCCCCAGGAGACCACTGCGGAAAACACCCCGCTCAAGGTCAACGGCATGCTCTATGTCTGCACGCCGCACAGCCAGGTGATCGCCGTGGATCCCGACAGCGGCAAGGAAATCTGGCGCTTCGATCCCAAGTTGAGCACCCAGCACGCCGACAGCTTCAAGGGCTGGGCGCACATGACCTGCCGCGGCGTGGCCTACCACGACGACGCCACCTATGCCGGCACCACCACCGCGGGCCAGAGCCCGGCCACCGGCAGTGCCGTCCCGGTCGACGAGCAGAGCACCCCGGCCGCCAGCAGCTGCCCGCGCCGCCTGTTCCTGCCCACCGCCGACACCCGCCTGATCGCCATCAACGCCGACACCGGCAAGGTGTGCAGCGACTTCGGCGACAACGGCCAGGTCGACCTGACCGCCAACATGGGCAGCTTCACGCCCGGCGGCTACTACTCCACCTCGCCGCCGGCGGTGACCCGCAACCTGGTGATCATCGGTGGCCACGTCACCGACAACGTCTCCACCGACGAGCCGTCCGGCGTGATCCGCGCCTACGACGTGCACACCGGCAAGCTGGTGTGGAACTGGGACAGCGGCAATCCGGACGCCACCGCGCCCATCGCCGCCGACGGCATCTACACCCGCAACTCGCCCAACATGTGGTCGATGATGGCCGTCGACGAAAAGGTCGGCATGGTCTATCTGCCCATGGGCAACCAGATGCCCGACCAGTGGGGCGGTAACCGTACCCCGGCCTCCGAGAAGTACAGCGCCGGCGTGGTCGCCCTCGACATCGCCACCGGTAAGGTGCGCTGGAACTACCAGTTCACCCACCATGACCTCTGGGACATGGACGTGGGCGGTCAGCCGACCCTGGTGGACATCAAGACCGAAGGCGGCGTGAAACCCGCGCTGATGGCCTCGACCAAGCAGGGCAGCATCTATGTGCTGGACCGCACCAACGGTCAGCCCATCTACCCAATCACCGAAACCCCGGTGCCCCAGGGCGCGGTGGAAGGCGACCATACCTCGCCGACCCAGCCGGTCTCCTCGATCAACCTGGCCGCGCCGACCCTCAAGGAAAGCGACATGTGGGGCGGTACGCCCTTCGACCAGGCGCTGTGCCGCATCGCCTTCCGCGAGCACCGCTACGAGGGCATCTACACCCCGCCGTCCACCCAGGGCTCGATCGTCTACCCGGGTAACTTCGGCGTGTTCGACTGGGGCGGCATCTCGGTCGATCCGGTGCGCCAGATCGCCTTCCTCAACCCCAGCTACATGGCCTTCACCTCCAAGCTGGTACCGCGTGAAGAGATCGCCAACCAGCCGGCGCGCAAGAGCGAGACCGAGGGCATCCAGCCCAACAAGGGCGCGCCCTACGGCGTGATCCTGTCGGCCTTCCTGTCGCCGCTGGGCCTGCCTTGCCAGGCACCCGCCTGGGGCTATGTGGCAGGTCTCGACCTGACCACCGGCAAGCTGGTCTACAAGCACAAGAACGGCACCGTGCGCGACAACTCGCCGGTGCCGCTGCCCCTGCCCATGGGCGTGCCCAGCCTGGGCGGCACCGTCACCACCGCCGGTGGCGTGGCCTTCCTGAGCGGCACCCTGGACCAGTACCTGCGCGCCTATGACGTGAAAAACGGCAAGGAACTGTGGAAAGGCCGCCTGCCGGCCGGTGGCCAGACCACCCCCATGACCTACACCGGCAAGGACGGTCGCCAGTACGTGCTGGTCTATGCCGGCGGCCATGGCTCGCTGGGCACCAAGCAGGGCGACTACGTGATGGCCTTCGCCCTGCCCGAGAAGAAGTAAGGGCGCCCGCGCCCGAGCTCCCCTCTCCTCCGGGAGAGGGTTGGGGGCGAGGATGCTTCGAGCATTTTTGACATCCTGTTGGAATCCCCCTCGCCCCACCCCGAAATCCCGGCCCAGCCGGGATTTTTTTCGCCTGGGTTTTTTCTTTCCATGAGAAGGGCTTTGCTCCTTCCGGAAGAGCGCGGGGATGAGAGCCCCCTGGCACCCAGGGCTCCAGTGGAAAAGGCTGCGCCGTTTTCCACGCTACGGTGTCGAGACTGCGCCTCATCCCCAGGGAGAGGGCAAACCAAGCACAGCTCTCGCTCTTCCCCCTCTCCCCCTGGGAGAGGGCCGGGGTGAGGGCAAACCCCGCGCCATCACCTTCCCTCGGACTCGGTTAAGCTACCCCCATGCCCACCTCCGCCCCCCTCCACCGCCGGCTGCGCCTGGCCAATGGCCTGGCCGTCGCCCTGCGGCACGATCCCGAGCTGCCCCAGGCCGCTGCCCTGGTGCGCATCGGCGCCGGCAGTCACCAGGCGCCGCGGGCCTTTCCGGGGCTGGCGCACTTTCTCGAACATCTGTTCTTTCTCGGCAGCCGGCGCTATCCGGCGGCGGACGGCCTGATGCCGCTGGTGCAGCGCCTGGGCGGCGAACTCAACGCCAGCACCCGCGAGACCACCACCGACTTCTTTTTCGCCCTCGCTCCCGAGCACCTGGCCGCCGGACTCGCCCGGCTGCTGGACATGCTCGCCGCGCCCCTGCTGGCAGCGGACGCCCAGCGCCGCGAGCGCGAGGTGCTGCATGCCGAATTCATCGCCTGGTCGCGCAGCGCCGATACCCGCCGCGACCTGGCCCTGGCCACCGGCCTGCCCGCCGACCATCCGGCCGCCGGCTTCCATGCCGGCAACCGTTACAGCCTGCCGCTGCAGAGCCCGACCTTCCAGGCGGCCCTGCGCGACTTCCAGCACCAGTACTACCGGGCGGAAAACGCCCTGCTAATGCTGGCCGGGCCGCAACCGCTTGCCGAACTGGCCGACCTGGCCCGCGAACTGGGCGCCCTGCTGCCCCCTGGCCCGGCGCCCAGCGCCGTAGCGCCCCAAGCGCTCCCGGCTCCAGGCGAACGCTGGCAGACCACCGCCACAACGCCCCCGACGCTGGCGGTGCAATTCGCCCTCGATGACCTGCCACCCGGCAGCTGGGAAGCGGCGGAGCTGCTGGAAACCCTGCTGCTCGGCGACCATCCCGGCGGCCTGCCCGCCCTCCTGCGCCAGGCCGGCCAGGCCGAACGACTAGGCCTCGCCTGGCCCTATCGCCAGGCGCACCAGGGCTTGCTCCGGCTGGATCTCGCGCCCGGCCCCCAGGCCAGTCCCAGCCACCTGACCGGCATCCTGTTCGCCTGGCTTGACGCCCTGCGCCAGACACCCCTCGCCGCCCTGCAGCAGGGCCACGCCGAACGCATCCAGCGCCTCTGGGCGACCCTGCCCGCCCTGGCACTGGTAAGGCGCCTGGGTGAGCGCCTCTGGCTGGATCGGCCCGGAGACGCCTGGCCACAGCCGGCGCTCTCCCCTGCCGCCCGGGCCGCCTGGCCACGGCTGCTCGCGCAACTGGTCCCGGAGCGCCTCAGCGGCTTCGCCGCCGGCCTGACCGATGCACCGAACCGGGCGTCGCCCGTCACCACCACCTTTGCGCTGCCATCGCCCAATCCGCTGCTCATTGAGCCCAGCACGCCAAGCGCCCCGACGAGGCAGCCCTGGCCGATCAGCCAGGCCCTCGCCCCTCAGCAGCGCGAAGGCCTGCTGTTTTTGCGCTGGCAATGGCCGGGACCGGCACCGGTCGCGCCCGATGTCCAGGTGCTGGGCGCGCTACCCCGGCTGGCCGCCGAAGCGGGCGTCAGCCTGCGCTGGAGTCCGCCCGGGGCGCCCTGGGAATTGCGGCTGCAAGGGTGGGCCACGGCGTTGCCGGCGGTGCTGGAGCAGGCGCTCGACCGCCTGACGAACGCGCTGGACCTTTCCCAGCCGGCCCCCGCAGCCTCGATCGAGCCCATGCTGATCCGCCAGTTGCTCAAGGTCCTGCCCGAGCGACTGATTGCGGTCACGCCGCTGACAGTGCATGAAGAAGGCGCGCGCTTGCAGGCCCTGGCCTGTGGTCTGCCCAGGGCGGCACAGGCGTCCCTGGCCGCCGTCACGCCGCCGCCTCGGCCCCGGGCAGCGCCGCTGGGCGAACCGCCCGGCTGCACCGGTCGCCGCTGGCACCACGAACCCAGCGCCGACGCCCAGCAGGCGCTGCTGCTGTTCTGTCCGCAACCCGATGCGCGACCCACTACCGAAGCCGCCTGGCGGCTGCTGGCGGCGCGCCTGCAAGGACCGCTGTTCCAGCGCCTGCGCAGCGAGCGACAACTGGGCTATGCGGTGTTTTCCGCCTATCGCCTGCTGGGCGATCACGGCGGCCTGCTGATCGGCGTGCAGTCGCCCCAGGCCCGGGCAGCGGAGATCCTCGCGGAAATCGAGGGCTGCCTGGCCGCCAGCCTCAAGGCGGTGCAGGCCGAGGCTGCGACGCTGGCAGAAGACAGCCGTCAGCTGGTACGCGACTTCAGCCCCGCCACCCCTCAGCGCGCCGCCCTGGCCGAGCGGCTCTGGTGGGGCTTCCAGCGTAGCGGGGCGCTGGACCTCGGGCCCCTGCAGCAGGCCCTGGCCGCCCTGGACGCCGAGGCCCTGCAGCAGGCCTGGCGGCAACTCACCGCCGCCGACGCGCCGCGCTTCGCCCTGGCCAATGCCCACGCGCCATCCGGCTGGATGTCATAGCTTTCAACACTTTCCCGGGAGCGTCGGCCGGCCTTGGCGGTCAATCTGTTGCAGGATCGGTAAGACAGTTATGTCCGCCGGACCGCCAGCGATTCGTCGCGGCAAAAACCCTTAGCTAGGTAACATTTGTTAGACTTAACGACCGGATCCTTCCGGCTTTCGCAGTCAAAAGAGGAGACCTCCCATGTGGACCAAGCCTGCTTACACTGACCTGCGCATCGGCTTCGAAGTCACCATGTACTTCGCCAACCGTTGATGCGCCCCACGCCCCGGTTCGCCGGGGCGTACTTTTTCCAGGTTCGATCTTTCCCATGCATATCCAGATTCTCGGCTCCGCCGCCGGCGGTGGCTTTCCCCAGTGGAACTGCAATTGCGTCAATTGCGACGGCTTCCGCAAGGGCACCCTCAGGGCTCAGGCCCGTACCCAGTCTTCCATCGCTCTGTCCGACGACGGGGTGAACTGGATCCTGTGCAATGCCTCGCCCGACATCCGCGCCCAGCTGGCCGGCTTCGCCCCGCTGCAGCCGGCGCGCGCCCTGCGTGACACCGGCATCCGCGCCATCGTGCTGCTGGACAGCCAGATCGACCACACCACCGGCCTGCTCAGCCTGCGCGAAGGCTGCCCCCACGAGGTCTGGTGCACCGAGATGGTCCACCAGGACCTCACCACCGGCTTTCCGCTGTTCAACATGCTCGAACACTGGAACGGCGGGCTCAGCTGGCAGCCCATCGCCCTGAGCGGCAGCTTCACCATCCCGGCCTGCCCGAATCTGGAATTCACGCCCTTCCCGCTGCGCAGCGCCGCGCCGCCCTATTCGCCCCATCGCCACGATCCGCACCCGGGCGACAACCTGGGCCTGCTGGTCCACGACAGACGCACCGGCGGCAAGCTGTTCTATGCCCCGGGCCTGGGCCAGCCGGACGCCGCTCTGCTGGAGCTGATGGGCCAGGCCGACTGCCTGCTGGTGGACGGCACCCTCTGGACCGACGACGAGATGCAGCGCCGCGGCGTGGGCACCCGCACCGGTACCGAGATGGGCCACCTGCCGCAAAGCGGTCCCGGCGGCATGCTGGAGGTGCTGGCCGGCTTCGAGCGCCAGCGCAAGGTGCTGATCCACATCAACAACACCAATCCGATCCTGGACGAAGACTCCCCCGAACGCGCCCTCGTCGCGCGCCAGGGCGTGGAAGTCGCCTGGGACGGCATGTCCATCGAGTTGTGAACGCCATGCCCAACGCCCTCACGCCCGCCGAATTCGAAGCCGCCCTGCGCGCCAAGGGCGACTTCTACCACATCCACCACCCCTATCACGTGGCCATGTACCAGGGTCGCGCCAGTCGCGAGCAGATCCAGGGCTGGGTGGCCAACCGCTTCTACTACCAAGTCAACATCCCGCTCAAGGACGCCGCCATCCTGGCCAACTGCCCGGATCGCGAGATCCGTCGCGAATGGGTGCAGCGCATCCTCGACCACGACGGCGAGCCCGGCAGCGAAGGCGGCATCGAGGCCTGGCTGCGCCTGGCCGAGGCCACCGGCCTGGACCGCGAGCAGGTGCTCTCCCAAGAGCTGGTACTGCCCGGGGTACGCTTCGCGGTGGACGCCTACGTCAACTTCGCCCGTCGCGCCTCCTGGCAGGAAGCCGCCAGCAGCTCCCTGACCGAACTGTTCGCGCCGCAGATCCACCAGTCGCGCCTGGACGCCTGGCCGACCCACTATCCCTGGATCGATCCGGCCGGCTACGAGTACTTCCGCACCCGCCTGGGCCAGGCCCGGCGCGACGTCGAGCACGGCCTGCAGATCACCCTGCAGCACTACACCACCTGGGAATCCCAGCAGCGCATGCTGGAGATCCTGCAGTTCAAGCTGGACATCCTCTGGACCATGCTCGACGCCATGAGCATGGCCTACGAACTGCACCGCCCGCCCTATCACAGCGTCACCGCCGAGCGTCGCTGGCACCGAGGAATCGACCTATGAGCTTCGACCGCACCCAGGTGCCACGCTGGCGCCCCGGCTATCGCTTCCAGTTCGAGCCGGCGCAGGACGCTCATGTGCTGCTCTATCCCGAAGGCATGATCAAGCTCAACGACAGCGCCGCCGCCATCGGCGGGCTGATCGACGGCCAGCGTGACGTGGCCGCCATCATCGCCGTCCTCGACGAACGCTTTCCCGGCGTGCCCGAGCTGGGCGCCGACGTCGAACAATTCATGGAGGTCGCTCGTGCAGAGCACTGGCTCCTGCTCGGCTGATACCTCGCTGCCTGGAGTGCCCATGCAGTTGCCGCAGCCGCCGGCGGTAGGCAAGCACAATGTCGGCCTGCCGCTGTGGCTATTGGCCGAGGTCACCTATCGCTGCCCGTTGCAGTGCCCCTATTGCTCCAATCCCCTGGACTTCGCCGCCCAGGGTCGCGAGCTGACCACCGAACAGTGGTTCAAGGTGATGGCCGAGGCACGGGAGCTGGGCGCGGCCCAGATCGGCTTTTCCGGGGGCGAGCCCCTGGTGCGCCAGGACCTCGCCGAGCTGATCCGCGAGGCGCGCCGGCTGGGCTACTACACCAACCTCATCACCTCCGGCATCGGCCTCACCGAGGCGCGCATCGCCGAATTCAAGGAAGCCGGCCTGGACCATATCCAGATCAGCTTCCAGGCCAGCGACGAACAGGTGAACAACCTGCTGGCCGGGTCGAAGAAGGCCTTCGCCCAGAAGCTGGCCATGGCCAAGGCAGTCAAGGCTCATGGCTATCCCATGGTGCTCAACTTCGTCACCCACAGGCACAACATCGATCGCATCGACCAGATCATCGATCTCTGCCTGGCCCTGGAAGCCGACTTCGTCGAACTCGCCACCTGCCAGTTCTATGGCTGGGCCGAGCGCAATCGCGCCGGTCTGTTGCCGACCAAGGCCCAGCTGGAGCGCGCCGAAGGCATCACCAATGACTACCGCGCGCGTCTCAAGGCCGAGAACCATCCCTGCAAGCTGATCTTCGTCACCCCGGACTACTACGAAGAGCGCCCCAAGGCCTGCATGGACGGCTGGGGCAAGCTGTTCCTCACCATCACCCCGGACGGCACCGCCCTGCCCTGCCACGGCGCCCGGCAGATGCCCATCGCCTTCCCCAACGTGAAGGAGCAGGACCTCAGGCACATCTGGTACGACTCCTTCGGCTTCAACGTCTACCGCGGCTACGACTGGATGCCCGAGCCCTGCCGCTCCTGCGACGAAAAGGAAAAGGACTACGGCGGCTGCCGCTGCCAGGCCTTCATGCTCACCGGCGATGCGCGCAACGCCGATCCGGTCTGCGCCAAGTCCCCGCACCACGACCTCATCCTCGCCGCCCGCCAGGAAGCCGAGACCGCGACCCAGCGGATCGAGGACCTGCACTTCAGGAACGAGCGGAATTCGCGGCTGATCGCCAAGGCCTAAGAGCCTGCTCAAAATCTGCTGCGCGTCGGCCAAACGGCGTTGAAAATGGCCTGGAAGGCCAGCCCCGTCGGAATGCTCATTTATCACTCGTAAACCCGAGCGCGGGTCCGATCCGCTTCCTCAGCCATTTTCGTGGGGCCGCCTAGGCCTTGTTTGGCTCTAGCTCGCGAGATTCTGAACAGGCTCTAGGGCCGGCGGCGGCGCCAGGCACGCCAAGGTCGCCGCTGGAATCCAGGCCCCCGCGCCAAGGCGCAGGCTAGCGACGGGACTCACCACCCACGGCTCCGAGGCGTTTGCCTCCCGGCCGGGCAGTGACCATACTGTCCGGCCGGACCTTTTCCCCGCCTCGTCATGCCTTCGATACGCCCGCTGCGCCCCGCCGATATCCCGGCCGTCCTCGCCATCCAGGCGGCCAACTACCCCGCCGACCTGCTCGAAGACCACGCCTTCTACGCCAATCGCCTGGAGCTCGCCCCGGAACACTGCTGGGCGGCGACCGATGTCGAGGATCGCCTGCGCGGCTATCTGATCGCCTATCCCTGGGACGACGGCCTGCCGCCGGTACTGGGTGCCCCTCTCAAGCAATTGCCAGGCGCGGCCTCGACCTGGTTCCTGCACGACTGCGCCGTGCATCCCGCCGCCCAGGGACAGGGTGTGGCCGGACGGCTCTATCGCCACGCCAAGGGCCAGGCCCGGCGCGCCCGCCTGCGCCAGGGTCGGCTGGTGTCGCTGTCCAACGCCATCGGCTACTGGCAGCGCCACCACTATCATCCCGTCCCGGCCGACGCCGCGCTCGAGGCCAAGCTGGCCGGCTATGGCGCCGGCGCCTGCCTGATGCAGCGCACCCTCGATACCCCGGACAGCGACCACGTGTAAAACTTGCAAATCTAAATGCAAGTATTTCGCTTTCGCCTTAACATGGCCTAGCCCAGGAGGGCCTCCGCTGCCCGGCGCTCTGGCGCGGGTATCTTGATCGCCGCTACAAGGAATCCCTGATGAACATCGCTCCAGTGTCTTCGGCCAAGGGCCGGCGCGTCTTTTCCGTCACCCTGCTGGCCGCCTTGCTGGCGCTGGGCGGGCAGGCCGCCCAGGCGCGCTCCAGCTTCGAAGCCCCCGATCCGGACTACCACGGCGAGATCAAGGCCAGCCCCGTCAGCGGCACCGCCATCCTGGCCGGCAGCGAGGTCGCCCTGGACGGCCGCGGCTTCACCCCCGGTCAGCAGATCACCCTGTCGCGCGGTGGCGTGGCGCTCAACCCCGACGCCGCCTACGTGGCCGACGCCCAGGGTAATTTCAAGGCGACCATCCGCATCCCCGAAGACGCCGCGCCCGGCCAGCACCCCATCGTCATCAGCACCGCACAGCCCTCGGGCGCCGCGGTCTTCCCGCTCAAGGTCTCGCCGGTGGTGCCGTTGTCCGGCGCCGAGGCCTATAGCCTCACCGCGGTCAAACTGGTCCCCGGCCTCTACCAGGTGGACAGCAGCGCCAAGACCGGCGCCCTCTTCGTCACCTCGGCCGTGGGCCGCCCGCCGGTCAAGGTCTCGCAGCTGCTCAAGCTCGATCCCAAGGACCTGTCCATCCAGCGCCAGATCACCCCGGCCGCCGCCCCGGGCCAGGACGCCGGTGTCTACGCCGTCTACGGCGTGGGCGTGGACGATCGCAACGGCACCGTCTGGACCACCAATACCCGGCAAAACACCGTGGCGGTCTATCGCCAGAGCGACCTGGGCCTGGTCAAGCAATTCGAACCCGGCCTCGTGCCCCATGCCCACACCGTGGTGGTCGACGAGAAACTCGACCGCGCCTTCGCCTCGGCGGCCATGACCCCGGACATCGTCAGCTTCGACGCCAAGACCCCGGCCGTGCGCAAGCACATCGCCATCGAGTCGGGCGTGCGCGGCGAGCAGTTCGCCGTGGTCGGCATGCACCTGGACCCGGCGGTGCACAAGCTCTACGCCGTCAGCCTCAAGACCAACGAAGCCGCGGTGATCGACGCCAAGACCGAGACCGTCGAGAAGGTCTTCCCGATCCAGGGCGCCAAGACCCCCATGGGCGTGGCCCACGATCCCCAGACCGATCGCCTGTTCATCACCGCCCAGGGCAGCGACAACCTGCTGATCGTCGACGCCAAGACCGGCAAGACCCTGCACAACGTCACCACCGGCGCCGGAGCGCTGAACGTGGCCTTCGACCCGGTCAAGCGCCTGGCCTACGTGACCAACCGCGGCGCCGGCACCCTGACCGTGGTCGATCCGGACGGCACCATCAAGGCCAACCTGGAACTGGGCACCTACCCCAACCACGCGGTGGTGGATGGCAAGGGTGTGGTCTACGCGGTCAATAAGGCCAAGGGCCAGGATGATGCCGAGGGGGATCGGATTACGCGGGTAGTGGCCAAGTAAGGCCTGAAGCCCTCGGGCTGGGCAGGGCTACCTTCGTACAGGGCGACTGCCCTATCGCGGTCATGGACCGCTCCTACAGTTTCGAACTCCTGCTGTAGGAGCGGTCCATGACCGCGATAAGGGCATGATTTCAGCCTTGAACTGCGCGCCGCGCAGATGCCCTGGCTGTTTGTTGATTTCTGCTGATGCCCCTGGTTTCGCCTTGCCGGCGACTCACTTTTCTTTGCTTGTGCAAAGAAAAGTAAGCAAAAGAAAGCACACCCCAACAGTTCGGCCCTACGCTTCGCTCCGGGTCCCCGCGCTCCGGCGCCGCTCCTGGGGCGCGGCACGAAGGGGCCTCCTGCCCCTCGCGCCTTGCTCGGCGTCCTGCCTCGCATCCCCCTCCGCGACACCTGCACTCGGCCTCACTGACGGGGCCGGGGCGCCAGCCTGGGAGTTCGTGTTCTCAGGGAGAACCCATAGCGATTCGTAGCGTGGAAAACCGCGCAGCGTTTTCCACTGGAAGCCTAAACTCCCGAAGCGTAGCGCCCACAGCTGTCGTTATCGCGGCCATGGGCCGCTCCTACAGGTGTTCACCGATCCGTAGGAGCGGTCGCTACGGCGCACCGGCATAGCCGCGATTCCAAAGGCGTGAGGTTGTAGTGGCGTTTTCTACAGCTTGATCGGGCACAGTGGACAAGGCTTCGCCGTTGTCCACGCTACGGGCTACGGGTTATTCAACCAACACTTTCAGGCTGGCGAATCGCCCCGTTCAGCAGGGCGAACGCCAGGGTCGTGGAGTGGGTCGAGCCGCAGGGATGCGGTGAGAGGTCCAGTGGGCCATGGACGGCCCATCTGGACCGACCCCGGAACGGCGCTGGCGTGAGCGGACCCGGAGCGCAGCGTAGGGCCGGATGGTCGGGGCAAGCGTTTTTGCTTACTTTTTTGGCGACTGCAAAAAGTGAGTCGCCCGGGTGGGCGAAACAAAAACCTTCAAAGCACTCGATAACCAGCCCTGGCACCCAATAGCACAGGCGTTGGGCTTCGCTAACGCTCAACCCAACCTACGGCCACCAATCCAACCCGGCGGGCATCATCCAAACAGGGGTCAAAAGGGGGAAACTCACCCCTCCAGCGACTCCACCCCCAACTCATCCCACACCGCCTCCGCCAGGTGGAAGGTGGCATTGGCCGCCGGGATGCCGCAGTAGATGGCGCTCTGCATGATCAGCTCCTTGAGCTCTTCCCGCGTCACCCCGTTGCTGCGCGCGGCGCGCAGGTGCAGGCGCAGTTCGCCTTCGCGATTCATGCCGATCAGCATGGCGATGGTGATCAGGCTGCGGGTGTGCCGCGGCAGACCCGGGCGGGTCCAGATGTCGCCCCAGGCGTGGCGGGTGATCATCTCCTGGAATTCTTCGTTGAAGGGGGTCAGCTTTTCCAGGCTGCGATCGACGTGGGCGTCGCCCAGCACCGCGCGGCGGACCTGCATGCCGGCTGCGTAACGTTCTCTTTCGTCCAAGATCGACTCCTTCAGGCGCTGAGAAAGGCCAGCACGCGCTGGGTAAAGGCAGCGCCCATCTGCACGTTGGACAGGTGGGCGGCGGGAAACTCGACGTACTCGGCGCCGGGGATGCGCTCCTGCAGGAAGCGCCCGTCGGCCGGGGTGGTCACGGCGTCGTGGCTGCCGGCGACGATCAGCGTCGGCGCCTGGATGGCGTCCAGCACCTCGCGGAAGTCGGCGTCGCGTACCGCCGCGCAGTTGGCGGCATAGCCCTGGGGCGAGGTGCCGGCGAGCATGGCGACGATGCGGTCGACCTTGGCCGGTTCGGCGCTGGCGAAGTCGGGGGTGAACCAGCGGCCGATGGAGGCGTCGCGCAGGTCGCGCATGGCCTGCTCGCCGCCGGTTTCGACGGTCTGGATGCGGGTATTCCACACCTCGGGGGTGCCGATCTTGGCGCCGGTGTTGCACAGCACCAGGCGGGTGACCCGCTCGGGGGCGTTGATGCCCAGCCACTGGCCGATGGAGCCGCCCATGGACAGGCCGCAGAAGGCGAAGCGGTCGATACCCAGGGCATCGGCCAGGGCCAGGACGTCACGACCGTTCTGATCCATGCGATAGGGGCCGGGCGTCACCAGGGAGGCGCCGTGACCACGGGTGTCGTAGCGCAGCAGGCGAAAGCGCTCGCTGAAGGCGGCGGCCTGGTCGTCCCACATGGCCAGGTGGGTGCCCAGGGAGTTGGACAGGATCAGCACGGGGGCGCCCGCGGGGCCCTCCAGCCGGTAGTTCAGGTCGCCATCGGCGAGACGTACGCTGGGCATCAGGCAGTCCTCTGATTCAGAAATGGGTAGGCAGGGTGCGGTGTTCGGCCAGGGCGCGGGCCACCCAGGCCCGGGCCTGGCCCTGGTAATGGGCGGGGTCCAGCAGGCGATCCAGCTCGGCGCTGGAGAGTTCGGCGGTGACCTCGGGGGTATCGCCGAGCACCAGACGCAGGTGGCGACCCTCCTGGACGGCGCGCTTGCAGCTCCGCTCCACCAGGTGGTGGGCGGCCTCGCGCCCCAGCCGTCCGGCCAGGGCGATGCTGACCGCCTCGGCCAGCACCAGGCCGTGGGTCAGCTCCAGGTTGGCCTGCATGCGCACGGCATCGACTTCCAGCCCGGCGACGATGGCCTGGGCCTGCTGCAGGGCGCCGGAGACCAGGCAGAACAGCTCCGGCAGGGTTTCCCACTCGGCGTGCCAGAGGCCCAGGCTGCGCTCGTGCTCCTGGGGCATGGCGGAAAACAGGGTGCTGACCAGACCCGGCGCGCGGGTGGCGGCAGCGATCAGCACCGCCGCGCCGACCGGATTGCGTTTGTGCGGCATGGTGGACGATCCCCCCTTGCCCGGCGCCGAAGGTTCGAAGACCTCGGCGGCTTCGGTCTGCATCAGCAGCGAGAGATCCCGCCCCAGCTTGCCCAGGCTGCCGGCCACCAGGCCCAGCCAGGCACCGACCTCGACCAGGCGATCGCGCTGGGTATGCCAGGGTTGCTCCGGCAGGCTCAGCCCCAGCTCCCGGGCCAGGGCCTCGGCCACCGGCAGGGCGTCAGCGCCCAGGGCGGCCAGGCTGCCCGAGGCGCCGCCGAATTGCAGCACCAGCACCCGCGGTCGCAACTCGGCCAGGCGCTGGCGGTGCCGGGTGATGGCGCCCAGCACCCCGGCCAGTTTCATGCCCAGGGTCACGGGCGTTGCGTGTTGCAGCCAGGTCCGGCCGGCCAGCACGGTACCGGCATGGCGCTCGGCCTGGATGGCCAGGGCCTCGGCCAGCCCTGCCAGGTCGGCGTCCAAGAGGTCCAGCGCCTGGCGGATCTGCAGCACCAGGCCGCTGTCCATGGCGTCCTGGCTGGTGGCGCCGCGGTGCACATGGCGCTCGGCCTCCGGGTCCTGGGCGGCGATCTGCCGGCCCAGGGCCTTGACCAGGGGAATGGCCGAGTTGCCGGCACTGACCACGGCGCGAGCCAGCTCGGCCGCGTCATACAGCTCCGCCCGGCAGGCGGCGGCGATGGGCGCCACCGCCGCCTGCGGGATCACCCCCACCGCGGCCTCGGCACGGGCCAGGGCCGCCTCGAAGTCCAGCATGCCCTGCAGTCGGCCCCGGTCGCAGAACACCTCACGCATGGCAGCGTTGGTGAAATAGGCGTCGAACAGCAGGTTGGACATGGGGACTCCTCGGACTTAGTGGTCGTGGTGCAGATAGGCGGCTTGCCGCGGCAGCCGCAGGCTGACCAGGAAGGCCACCGCCAGCATCACCGAGACATAGATGTAGAACACCTCTTCGTGCCCCTGGGTCTTGAAGCTCAGGGCGACAAATTCCGCCGAGCCGCCGAACAGGGCGTTGGCCACCGCATAGGACAGGCCCACGCCCAGGGCGCGCACCTCGGGCGGGAACATCTCCGCCTTCACCAGGCCGCTGATTGAGGTGTAGAGGCTGATGATGGCCATCGCCAGGCAGATCAGCAGGAAGGCCACGAAGGGACTCTGGACGCTGGCCAGCGCGGTGAGGATCGGCCAGGTGCAGACCGTGCCCAGGCCGCCGAACAGCAGCATGGAGGCGCGCCGGCCGATGCGGTCGGAGAGCATGCCGAACAGTGGCTGCATGAGCATGAACACCAGCAGGGCGCAGGTCATCACGGCACTGGCGGTCTTGGCGTCCATGCCGCTGGTGTTGACCAGGTACTTCTGCATGTAGGTGGTGAAGGTATAGAAGATCAGCGAGCCGCCGGCGGTGTAGCCGAGCACGGTGAAGAAGGCCGCCTTGTGGTGCTTGAACAGGCCGCTCAGGGTACCGGCTTCCTTGTTGGCACGGGTCTCGGCGGTGGTGGTCTCTTCCAGCGAGCGGCGCAGGAACAGCGAGATCACCGCAGCGGCGGCGCCGACCAGGAAGGGAATCCGCCAGCCCCAGGCACGCAGGTCGGCGTCGCTCAAGACCTGCTGCAGGATCACCACCACCAGCACCGCCAGCAACTGGCCGCCGATCAGGGTGACGTACTGGAAGGAGGCGAAGAAGCCGCGCTGGCCACGCAGCGCCACCTCGCTCATGTAGGTGGCGGTGGTGCCGTATTCACCGCCCACCGAGATGCCTTGCAGCAGCCGCGCGAGCAGCAGCAGGGCCGGCGCCGCGACGCCGATGCTGGCATAGGTGGGCAGGCATGCGATGGCCAGGGAGCCGGCGCCCATCATCAGGATGGAGATGACCATGGAGGTGCGCCGACCGTACTTGTCGGCGATGCGACCGAAGATCCAACCACCGATGGGCCGCATGAGAAAGCCCGCGGCGAACACCCCGGCGGTGTTGAGCAACTGCACGGTGGGGTCGCTCTTGGGGAAGAAGGCGGCGGCGAAGTAGATGGAGCAGAAGGCGTAGACGTAGAAGTCGAACCATTCCACCAGGTTGCCGGACGAGGCGCCGACGATGGCGAAGATGCGCTTCTTGCGCTCCTCGAAGCTGTAATGTGGATGCGTGCTCATGGAGATCCTTAATTATAGGTATGGATGGACGGAAGACAGACTACCGCCATTCGGACTCGGGGAGACACACGCGGTTACAGGGGGTGTGGGCATGGGGAGGATTAGGTTTCAGTGATTTGCTGTAGCGGACGCTCTCGATAGAGGTCTATCGCGGCCATGCCGGTGCGCCGTAGCGGCCGCTCCTACAACAGAATGACCCTGTAGGAGCGGCCCATGGCCGCGATTGCCCCAGCGACAAAGCCTCAGACTCCGTCCACCCGCTCCACCGCCAGCGCCAGCCCCTGGCCGACGCCCACGCACATGGTGGCGAGACCCAGGCGCCCACCGGTCCTTTCCAGGTGGTGCACCGCGGTGAGCACCAGGCGATTGCCGCTCATGCCCAGGGGATGACCCAGGGCGATGGCGCCGCCGTTGGGATTGACCTTGGGGCTGTCGTCGGCCACGCCCAGTTCGCGCAGCACCGCCAGGCCCTGGGCGGCGAAGGCTTCGTTGAGTTCGATGACGTCGAAGGCCTCGATGGAGAGGTCCAGTTGCTTGAGCAGCTTGCGCACCGCCGGAGTTGGACCGACGCCCATGATGCGCGGCGCTACCCCGCCACTGGCCATGCCCAGCACCTTGGCACGCGGGGTCAGGCCGTGCCTCTTCACCGCTTCCGCCGAGGCCAGGATGATGGCCGAGGCGCCGTCGTTGAGGCCCGAGGCGTTGCCGGCGGTCACGGTCTTATCCGGGCCGTTGACCGGCTTGAGCTTGGCCAGGCCCTCGGCGGTGGTGTCCGCACGCGGATGCTCGTCTCGCTCGACCACCACGTCGCCCTTCTTGCCCTTGATCGTCACCGGGACGATTTCCTCGGCATAGTAGCCGGATTCCTGGGCCGCCGCGGCGCGCTGCTGGCTGCGCAGGCCGAAGGCGTCCTGGTCGGCGCGGCTGATGCCATAGTCGGCGGCGACGTTATCGCCGGTGACCGGCATGCTGTCGACGCCATAGGCCTCTTTCATTGCCGGATTGACGAAGCGCCAGCCCAGGGTGGTGTCTTCCAGTTTCTGGCCACGGCCGAAGGCGCTGTCGGCCTTGCCCATCACATAGGGCGCGCGGGTCATGGATTCCACCCCGGCGGCGATCACCAGGTCCATCTCGCCGAGGGCGATGGCGCGATAGGCCTGGCCCACCGCCTCCATGCCCGAGGCGCAGAGGCGATTGAGGGTCACGCCCGGCACCGTTTCCGGCAGTCCTGACAGCAGCACCGCCATGCGCGCCACGTTGCGATTGTCTTCACCGGCCTGGTTGGCGCAGCCCATGAACACCTCGTCCACGGTGGACCAGTCCACCTGCGGATTGCGTTCCTGCAGCGCCTTGAGCGGAATGGCCGCCAGGTCGTCGGCACGCACGGCGGACAGCCCACCGTTGAGCCGGCCGATGGGGGTGCGGACGGCGTCGCAGATATAGACGGCGCGACTCATTCCTCACCTCCTTTCTGGCCGCCATGAGCGGCAGCGGTGCGCGCCTGCAGATCGCGCAGGGCATCGAGTTCGGTGGCGCTCGGCGCCTCGGTGGTGGCGACCTGGTCGGCGAAGCGGAGGGCCCAGCCGGTGGCGGCCACCACCTGCTCGCGGGTCACCCCGGGATGCAGGGCGGTCACCACGAATTCGTTCGTACCGGCTTCCGGCTCCATGATGCAGAGGTCGGTGATGATGGCGGTCGGGCCCTTGCCCGGCAGGCCCAGCTGCTGGCGGTGATCGCCGCCCTCGCCGAAACCCACCGAGGTGATGAAGGCCAGCTTGTCGACGAAGCTGCGGTGCGACTGCTTGAGGATGATCAGCACCTCCTTGGCCGAACCGGCGATCTCCGGGGCGCCGCCGGCGCCCGGCAGGCGCACCTTGGGCTGGTGGTAGTCGCCGATCACCGTGGTGTTGATGTTGCCGAAGCGGTCGACCTGGGCCGCGCCGAGAAAGCCGACGTCGATGCGCCCGCCCTGCAGCCAGTAGCGGAAGATCTCGCCGGTGGGCACCACGGTGTCGGCGGTCTCGGCCAGTTCGCCGTCGCCGATGGACAGCGGCAGCACCGAGGGCTTGGCGCCAATGGGGCCGGATTCGTAGATCAGCACCACGTCCGGCGCATGGGTCAGACGCGCCAGGTTGGCCGCGGTGGACGGCAAACCGATGCCGACAAAGCAGACGCTGCCATTGCCGAGGCGGCGCGCGGCGGCCACGGTCATCATTTCATTGGTGGTGAAGTCGCTCATGATTCAGGCCTCCGCAGCCAGCTTCGCCTGGAAGGCGGCGAAGTCCGCGGTACCGCGGATGTAGGTGTCGATCCACTGGGTAAAGGTGTCGCGATCGCGGGCGATCGGATCCCAGGCCTGGTAGAAGCGGTTGTCGCGCTCGTAGTAGCCGTGGGCATAGGACGGATGCGCCCCGCCCGGCACCACGCAGACCGCGCTCAATGCCCAGGTCGGCAGCACGCAGGCGTTCATCGGCGCCTGGAGGTCGTCGACGATCTCCTCCACGGTGACGATGCAGCGCTGGGCGGCCAGGGCCGCTTCCTTCTGCACGCCGAGGATGCCCTGGATCAGCACGTTGCCCTGGCGATCGGCCTTTTGCGCATGGATGACGGTGACGTCCGGGCGCACGCTGGGCACCGCGGCCAGCTGCTCGCCGGTGAAGGGGCAGGCGATGAACTTGATGTCCGGATTGACCTTGGCCAGGTCCGAGCCCTGGTAGCCGCGCAAGACGGCGAACGGCAGGTTGGAGGCACCGGCGACATAGGCATTGGCCAGGGCCGCGTGGCTGTGCTCGGAAATCTCCAGCTTGTGCGGCCAGCCCTTTTCCACCGCATCGCGCAGCCGGTGCAAGGAGCCGACCCCGGGGTTGCCACCCCAGGAAAAGATCAGCCGCTTGGCGCAGCCGGCACCGATCAAGAGGTCGTAGACCAGGTCGGGGGTCATGCGCACCAGAGTCAGGTCGCGCCGATTCTGGCGGATCAGCTCGTGGGCGGCGGCGGTCGGAATGAGATGGGTGAAGCCTTCGAGGGCGACGGTCTCGCCATCGTGGACGAAGCGCTGGATGGCTTCGCTCAGGGACAGGATCTGGGCCATGGATTGTCGACTCGCGTCTTTGTTGTCGGCGCCGCCCGGTGCGGCGGTCTGGGGTCAGACTACAAAGCCCTATCGACGCAAACAATCCGATAATCGATTAACAGTTCGATTATCGAACAGCATCGTTCGGCAGGCAGGGACCGCTCCGCTGCGCAACGCGGCCTCGCAACGGCTACACTGCCCTGCCCTCACCTAGAGCCCTGCCGATGTCCGACAAGCCCCGCGCCTCCCTGGAAGGGATCACCCTTGAAGCCCTGCTCACCCGCCTGGTGGAGCATCACGGCTGGGAAGAACTCGGTCGGCGCATCCCGCTGCGCTGCTTCACCCATGAGCCCTCCATCAAGTCCAGCCTGACCTTCCTGCGCCGCACGCCCTGGGCACGGGAAAAGGTCGAGCAGCTCTATCGGCGCTTGCCCGGCCGCCAATAGCGGGACCAGAGCCTTTAGCCACCTGATCGACACTGCAATAACTGTCCCCTATAGTCGAACGAAAACGACTGCGCAGTAGGCGGATACGCCTGCAGGAGACAACCCATGCTTGAAAGAGCACTGCTCGTCGATGCTCAGGGGCGGCCCATTGCCCAGCACCACAAGGTCTTTTCCAACGCCTGGGACGAGATCAAGGCCTGGTCGAGCGAGGTGTACATGCCTTACGACGTGGCGCCCATCGGCCGCCACATTGCCCCGGCCTCGACGATGCATTCGGCAAAGATCGGCTCCATTACCGCCACCCGCTTTGCCTATGGCATCCCGGTACACATCAAGGACTGGGACCAGGACGCCGGCAACGCCTTTGTCGCCACTACCATCGGCGGTACCGCGCGGCACTGGATCAATCATGAGCAGGCGGTGGAGACTCCGGTGGGCAGCTCCTTTGTCGTCGACTGCAGCCGTACCGACTACTGGGTCGATTTTGACCCCAACCATCTGCAATTTAATCTGACCATTCCCCACGCGTTGCTGGAGCAAACCGCCCTCGACTGGTTCGGCTTCAATCCCGGGGATGCACTCTGGCAGGCCAAGGTGGGCCTTGGCGGTGCGGAATCGAGCTGGTTGGGGCTGATGGATTATGTTGCCCGCTCCATCGCCGAAGCGCCGGAGCACCTGACCGCAGGGCCGCTCGCCCGACACCTGGAGCAGACCATCTGCGTCCGCCTGCTCAACGAATGGGCGCTGCGCGCCGGCTTCGATCTGAGCGACCCCTGCCACCGTCTGGCTCCACGCACGGTGCGGGCGGCCGAGCAATTCATGATCGAGCACGCTGCCGAGTTGCCCACCATGGCCGACGTCGCCCACGCCGTGGGCGCCAGTGTTCGTACCCTGAGTGCCACCTTCAAGACCTTTCGTGGCTATCCCCCCAGCGCCTTTCTGCGTGAGCAGCGCCTGCAAGGGGCGCGACGAACCCTGAGCGCTGCCCCGCCCGGTGCCAGCGTGTCCGCCATCGCGGCGGGCTGGGGCTATATCAACATGGGTGAGTTCGCCCGCAGCTATCGGCAGCGCTTCGGCGAGCGCCCATCAGACACCCTGCGCCGCAGCAACGTCTGATCCTCCGAGTTATCTGCCGATGGCAGACAGCCTCTGCCGAGGCCGGATACCACCCGGGGGCCTTGGCCATCGCAAGATCTCGGCACGCGCCCGGTTGGGCGTGAAAGCACAATGATAGAGCGAGATCAGACGATGGCAGCCACTCTCAAAGCGACCGCGGACGCTATCCTGACCAGAGCCGTCGACGGCACCCCCGGTGTGCCCGGCGTTGCTGCGGTAGCAACCGGGCGACATGGCAACCTCTATGTCGGCGCCGCTGGCAAGCGCACCCTCGGCCGTGCCGACTTCATGACCCCCGACAGCCTGTGCGCGATTTTCTCCACTACCAAGGCGATTACCGGAACCGCGGTGCTGCAACTGGTGGAGCGGGGATTGCTCGACCTGGATGCACCCGCCAGCACCTATGTGCCCGCCCTCGGCAAGCTGCAGGTGCTCGAAGGCTTCGCCGACGATGGCCAACCGCGCCTGCGTGAGCCGCGGCGGGCGATCACCACTCGCATGCTGTTGCTGCACACGGCGGGCTTTGGCTATGACTTCTTCAATGCGCACTATCAGCGCCTCGCCGCCGAACATGGCCAACCCAGCGTCATCACCGCTACCCGCGCGGCACTGGAAACCCCGCTGCTCTTCGATCCGGGTGAGCAATGGGAATACGGCTCGAACATCGACTGGGCCGGTCTGGTGGTCGAGCACATCACTGGGCGGCGCCTGGACGAGGTTTTCGCAGAGCGGATCTTTGCCCCGCTGGAAATGCATGATTCCGCCTTCATGCTTACCGCCGACATGCGCGAACGCCTCGCCACCCTGCATCAGCGTGACGCAGCCGGCCAACTCACCCCGCTTGACGACTTCATCCTGCCGCAGGCGCCGGAAGTCTTCATGGGTGGCCACGGCCTCTACTCCACGGCGCTGGACTACGCCAAGTTCATTCGCATGTGGCTCAACGACGGCGAGGGTCCTGGTGGCTGGGTGCTCAAGCCGGAGACCGTACGGATGGCCGCCGCGAATGGGCTCGGCGGACTCAAGGTAAAGGGGCTTCCCGGCATCATTCCCCAGCTGTCCAATCCTGCCGAATTCTTTCCCGGCATGGCGAAGTCCTGGGGACTGACCTTCATGATCAACGACACCGACGCCCCCACGGGTCGCCCCGCCGGCTCCCTGGCCTGGGCCGGCCTGGCCAACCTCTACTACTGGATCGACCGCAAGAACGGCATCGGCGGCTTCTGGGCTACGCAGATCCTGCCCTTCGCCGATCCGCCTTCGCTCAACGGCTACCTGGAGTTCGAAACGGCCGTGTACCAGGCGCTCGCCACCTACCGCCGGAGTTGAAGAGCGGGCCAAGGGACGCCATCAGCGCAAAGCATCACACCGACGTCAGGATCAAGCCTGCCCGAACACCAGCACCTTGAGCCCGCCTTCAGGATCCTCGTCGGCGAATTCCGGGGGATTGGCCAGGCGCTCGACGAAGGCCAGGCTCGGCGCTTCCTGGGCCATGCCGGCGATGAGGAAGTCCGCGCCCACGCCGGGGTCGTTGACGCAGGCCAGCACCCGGCCGCCGGGGGTGAGCAGTTCGGGGAGGCGGCGCAGGATGCGGGCGTAGTCCTTGGTCAGGGCGAAGCTGCCTTGCTGGAAGCTGGGCGGATCGACGATCACCAGGTCATAGGGCCCCAGCTTGCGCACCTTGCCCCAGGACTTGAACAGTTCGTGGCCGAGAAAGCTGACCTTGCCCAGGTCATGGCCATTGAGCCGGTGATTCTCGCGACCGCGGGTCAGGGGCCCGCGGGCCATGTCCAGATTGACCACCTGGGCCGCGCCGCCGGCCAGGGCGGCCACCGAGAAACCGCAGGTGTAGGCGAACAGGTTGAGGATGCGCAGACCGGCGGCCTGCTCGCACACCCAGCGGCGGCCCAGGCGCATGTCGAGGAACAGCCCCATGTTCTGGTGCCGAGTGAGGTCCAGGCCGAACTTCAGGCCGTCCTCGTGGATGATGTGCTCCCCCACCGGCGCGCCGATCAGCGCCTCGCTGGCGGCGTCCAGGCGATAGCGATGCTGCAAGAGCAGGCTGCGGGCAGCGCTGGCGCGCCACGCCGGGGTCTCGCCCAGGGCGGTCAGGGTGGCGCGCAGGGCCTCCAGCTCGGCGGCGGGCAATTCGCGAAACAACCCCACCCGCACCACGCCTTCCAGCCAGTCCACGGTGAGTTGCTCCAGCCCCGGCAGCAGCCGGCCGCGGCCGTGCACCAGCCGGCGCGCCTCGGTGGGTGGTTGATCGAGGGCGACCAGGAGCAGGTCGGAGAGGCGGGCAAGGGTGGCGGTATTCATGGGCGGTCACGACGGCAAAGGAGCGGCATGCTACGGCAAAAGCGACGGCCCCGCCTCCCGCGGCGAGTCCGGTAGACGTCTGCCGGCGCCTCGGCGCGGACACCCGGGCCGGACGTCGCCAGCGAACCGACCAGCCCGATGAAAATATGTCTCAGGCGGTAACGACTCGCAGTTGTATCCACTTTGCAACCCGCTCTAGAATCCGCCTCCCCAACCCCAGGACGATAACAATGCGCCGGCTGGTCCCTGCTCTCTATCTGCTGCCCCTCTGTGCCCTCCCCCTCGCCGGTCATGCCCAGGAAAAGGCAGAAGATTCGCCTCAAGCCCTGTCCGATCTCACCATCGTCGGCGCGGCCGAATCGCCGACCGGTCCGGTGCAGGGCTACAAGGCAGAGCGCTCCAGCAGTGCCACCCGTACCGACACCCCGCTGCACGAAACGCCCCAGTCGGTGAGCGTGGTCTCCCGCGAGGCCCTCGACGACCTCTCCGCCACCCGCCTGCAGCAGGCGCTGGACCAGGCCGGCGGCGTCGGCCGTGGCAACAACTTCGGCGGTCAGGGCCTGACCAGCTACACGGTGCGCGGCTTCACCAGCTCCGAATATTTCCGCAACGGCTTCCCCATGAATCGCGGCTATCCCAGCGCGCCGGATGCCGCCACCCTGGAGCGGGTCGAGGTCCTGCGCGGCCCGGCGGCGACCCTCTATGGCCGCAGCGATCCGGGCGGCACCTTCAACGTGGTCACCAAGCAGCCGCTGGGCGAGCGCAAGACCACCCTCGGCAGCCAGTTCACCGACCAGGGCCTACGGCGCGGCACCCTGGACACCACCGGCCCGGTGGATGAAGACGGCCGCCTGGCCTATCGCCTCAACCTGATCGCCGAAGGCGGCGACAGCTTCCGCGACGATGTCGAGCACGAGCGCTACGAAGTGGCCCCGGTGCTGAGCTGGCAGGCCACCGACGCCACCCTCATCACCTTCGAGGCGGACATCATCCGCAGCAACGCCCCGCTGGACCGCGGCCGCACCAACTACCTGACCCAGCGCGCCGAAGCCAGTCGCTCCACCAATGCCTGGGAAAAGGGCACCACCAACCTGCTGCACAGCGACAGCGAGGCCTATCAGCTGCGCTTCGAGCACCAGTTGAACGACGCCTGGACCCTGGCTGGCGGCTTCCAGTACCTCGACGGCAGCCTCAAGGGCAATGCCGTGGAAGCCAATGGCGTGCAGGCCGACGGCGTGACCCTGGGTCGCAACTTCAACTACCGCAAGCTGGGATGGAGCGATCGCGACCTGCAGCTGAACCTGACCGGTCGCTTCGACACCTTTGGCCTCGGCCACACCCTGATCACCGGGATCGAGGTGGAAGACTATGACTACCGCTCCATCATCCAGCGCTCCCCCGGCGGCGCCAACGTCTATCCGGTCAATCTGGTCGATCCGGTCCTGGGTCAGCCGCGCCCCGCCCTGACCCGCGTTGCCACCCACGACCATGAGACGCTCAAGACCTGGGCCGCCTTCGTGCAGGACCAGATCGCCCTCACCGAGCGCCTCAAGGTGCTGGGTGGCGTGCGCCTGGAGCGCTTCGAGCACGACTACGATAACAAGAGGCCACCTCAGGTCCTTGCCAACGGTCAGGTTGTCAGCGGTGACTGGAGCAAGGACTCGAATGCCGTCACCCCGCGCCTGGGCGTCAGCTATGACCTCACCCCGGAACTGGCCCTCTACGCCAGCGCCTCCAAGTCGTTCAAGCCCAACACCGGCGCGGCGTTCCAAGGTGGGGGTTTCGATCCCGAAGAAGGCAAGGCCTACGAGGTGGGCATGAAGTGGGCGGCGCTGGACGGCCGCCTCAGCGTCGACACGGCGATCTTCCATACGGTCAAGGAAAACGTCCTGACCCCGGATCCGGTCGAACCCACCTTCAACGTCGCTACCGGCGAGGTGCGCAGCCGCGGCTTCGAAGTCAACGTGACCGGCGACCTGACGCCCAACTGGCGCATCCTCGGCGGCTACGCCTTCACCGATGCCGAGGTCACCAAGGACAACACCCTGGCCCGCGGCACACGCCTGACCAACATCCCGCGCAATGCCGTCAACCTGCTCAACGTCTACGAATTCCATGACGGCGTGCTGCGTGGCCTGGGGCTGGGCGCCAACCTCAAGTACGTGGGCGAACGCGAAGGTCAGAAGACCGCGCTCAGCGACTACACGATGGACAGCTACACGGTCACCGACCTGCTGAGCTTCTACAAGGTCGACGAGCACCTGCGGCTGAACCTGGACGTGCGCAACGTCTTCAACAAGGGCTACGACGAGAGCTCCTGGAACGCCTACAGCTATCCGGGCGAGCCGCGCACCGTGCAAGCCGGCTTCACCTACACCTTCTAAAAGCACCCAACAAAACTACTGCGCGTCCGCCAGGCGGGCGCGTGCAGTGCTCGGAGTCCTCATGTACCACTTGTACACTGCGGCTCCTGCGCGCCGCGCGCACCCGCCTGACAGCCGCTCGCTACGTTTTGTTAGCCGCTTTACGGCTCTCTGGAGTCAGGCCTCGCTGAAGGCCTGACCGGTCAGCGGCTGCACCACCGGGCGGCCCTGGCGGTCGTGGAGGATGTCCACCGCCACGCCGTAGGTCGCTTCCAGCAGGTCGGCGGTAACGATGGCAGCGGGTCGGCCGGCGGCCAGCAGGCCACCGTTGACCAGCACCAGCAGCGAATCGGCGTACTGGCAGGCCAGATTGAGGTCGTGCAGCACCACCACGGTCACCCGCTGGTGCAGCCGGGTCTCGTGGCGCACGCGATCGAGCAGGTTGATCTGATGCCGCAGATCCAGGGCGCTGACCGGTTCGTCCAGCAGCATCACCTCGGGTTCGCGCATCAGCACCTGGGCAAAGAACACCAGTTGTCGCTGCCCGCCACTGAGGGCGCCCAGCTGGCGCGAGGCCAGGTGGCCGATGCCCACCTCGTCGAGCTTGCCCAGCGCCCGTTCCAGCAGCTCATCGTCCAGGTGCAGGGTCAGCCGTTCCAGGCTGCCCATGGCCACCGTCTCCAGCACCGACAGCGCCGCCTCGGCATGGGAATCCTGGGGCATGTAGGCCACGCCCTGGCGCCAGCCGTCCCGCTGACCACGCAGTGAAGCCCCCGCCACCAACCGCCTGGCGCCGCGCTCGATCCGGCCGGCCGCCAGCGGCAGGTCACCGGCCAGGGCGCGTAGCAGGGTGGTCTTGCCGGTGCCGTTAGGGCCGAGGATCACATGCACCTGCCCCGCGTGCAGCTCGGTGCAGAGTCCGGAGATGACGGTACGATCACCGCGCTTCAGCGCGAGGTCCTGGAGGCGGATCATGGGCTGGACCTGCGGGGGGCGAAGATGAGCCAGAGCAGAAAGGGCACCCCGACGATGGCGGTGACGATGCCCACCGGAAACAGCGCCCCGGGCAGGATCGACTTGGACAGCACCGAGGCGAAGGACAGCATCAGGGCGCCGCAGATGGCCGACAGTGGCAGCAGGAAGCGCTGATCCTCGCCCACCTGCCAACGGGCGATATGGGGCGCGACCAGGCCGACGAAGCCGATCACCCCGACGAAGCTGGTGGCCGTGGCGGTCATCACCGCCACCAGGATCAGCACCTTGAGGCGCAGCCGGCGGATATTCACGCCGAGGCTCTCGGCCCGTGCCTCGCCCAGCCGCAGCGCGGCCAGCTTCCAGGCATCGCGCAGGAGCAGGAGACAGCACAGCAGGGTCACCCCGGCGACGATGGCCAGGGTGGTCCAGGTGGCGCGACCGAGGCTGCCGAACAGCCAGAAGAGGATCTGCTGGGACAGCTCTGGCGAGGAGAGGAATTGCACCAGCGACAGCAGCGACTGGAAGAGGAACAGCAGGGCGATGCCGCCGAGGATGATGGTGTCGCTGCCGGTGCGCTTGAGCGAGGCCAGGGCGAAGAGAAACAGCGCCGCCAGCATGGCGAAGGCGAAGGCCCCCAGCGGCACGCCGATCAGCGCGCCCAGGCCGAAGCTGCCCAGTGCCAGGCTGAGGGCGGCGCCACAGCCGGCGGCGGCCGCCATGCCCAGAGTGTAGGGACTGGCCATGGGGTTGTTGAGCAGCGTCTGCATCTGCGCCCCGCCCGCGCCGAGGGCGGCGCCCACCGCTAGCGCCATCAGCGCCACCGGCAGGCGCAGGTCGCGGACGATGGCGTCGGTCATCGGCTGCCGCTCGCCGAGCCCGGTCAGCGACTTGAGCACCTCCAGCGGCGAGAGCAGCGACGGCCCGGTGGCGATGTCCAGCACCAGACCCGCCAGGGTCAGCAGCAAAAACACCCCGCAGGCGCGCCAGCGGCGGCGTTCGCGGGCGCGCTGCTCGGCGATGGCGTTGCCGTGGCTGGCGTTCGCGGCCTCGCTCATGGCGTCAGGCCTAGGGCGAAGGTGCCCTCGGGTTGGATCGGCATATAGCGGCGGTAGTACTCGCGGTAGTTGGCCATCGGATCCACGTCCTGGAACAGATCCGGATAGAGCTGCTTGGCGATGAATTGCAGCATGGCGAAGTCTTCCAGGCTGCGCGAGGCGCCCTGGTAGACGCCATAGAGGCGCCCGTCGCGGATCGCCGGCAGATTGGCCCAGCCCGGTCGCTGCATGAAGGCGCGCAGGTGGCTGCGGGCGTCATCGGCGGTGACGCCGGGGCCCATGGGCAAGGCGGTGGGATTGCTGTTGTCCTCGCGCCCGGAGATGAAGATGACCTCCGGCTGGGCCAGGAGCACCTGCTCCGGATTCATCACCCCCCACCACTGGATGAAGGGCGCGGCGATGTTGTCGCCACCGGCCAGGGTGACCATGGCGCCCCACATGTTGCGGCCATAGGTGAAGGAGTATTCGGCCGGGCCCTTGTTGCCGAACTCGGCATAGACCCGCGGTTTCGGGCGATGAGCCGCCGCGATGCGGGTCTGGATGTCCTGCACCACCTTGGCGTAGAAGTCGGCCAGCTCGGTGGCGCGCGCCTCCTGGCCGGTGATCACCCCAAGCAGGCGGGTGGACGCCAGGTGACGCTCCAGGGTCTGGGCGTTGTAGTCGATCGCCACCACCGGGATGCCGAGCTGTTCCAGGCGCTTGACCTCGCTGTCCAGCGCCTGGAATTGCCAGGCGGCCAAGACCACCAGATCCGGCTTGAGGGCGAGGACCTTTTCCACGGAGAAGCTGTTGTTTTCCGTCTCGCCCACATCGGGAAGGCTGGCCAGGGAGGGCCGGTGGGCGACGTTGAGCGCCCAGTTGGCCGGCACCTTGCGCTCCCAGGCGCCGCGGGAGACACCGACCACGGCGTCGAAGGCCTGCTCGCCACCGACCGCCAGGTAGTCGCCATAGTGGAAGCCCAGCACCACCCGCTTGGCGGGTGCCTCGATGGTCACCGTGCGCCCGAGGACGTCGGTCACCTGCCGCGTCTCGGCAAAGGCCGGCGCAATCAGAAAGCAAGCGATAAGCGTTACCAGCCGGACAGCCCACTGCCCGCTGCAAGCGAAACCTTTCATGGAACCCCTTGGACGTCTGTACCCGCTCTAGACGGGTGCCTGCGGCGCATGCAAAGGGTGCAACTTTACGCGGTGGCAGCGCCTGCGCCTAGCGCCCGCCACGCTCCCAGAGCCCGCTTATAATCTCGCGAGCTAGAGCTAAACAAGGCGAAGGCCCTAGGAAGCGGAGTTAGCCACGGTCAATGAGCATTCCGACCGGGCTGGCGACCCAGGGCCTTTTCAACGCAGCTTGGCCGACGCGCAGCAGATTAGGAGCGGGCTCTCAGGTCGCGTCGGCGTGACTGACCACCCCCTTGATCAGCACGGCCAGGGCCGCGAGACCCGCCGGCAGGAGCAGCGCGGTGAGCACCTGGGTGAAGGTCCAGCCCAGGCCCAGCAGGGTCGCGCCCATCCAGGCGCCGGTGATGGCGCCGAAGCGGCCGATGCCAAGCATCCAGGACACCCCGGTGGCGCGGCCATGGGTCGGGTAGTAGCGAGCCGCCAGCGAGGGCATGGCCGACTGGGCGCCATTGATGCACATGCCGGCCACCAGCACCAGGGTGGCGACCAGGGCGACCTGGCCCAGGCTCTGGCCGACGCAGTAGGCGAAGACGCCGGCCAGGACATAGAACAGGCCGATCACCTTGTGCGGATTGAATCTGTCCATGGCCCAGCCGACGAACACCGCGCTGAGCACCCCGCCGAACTGGAACAGCGCGCCGATCAGGGCGGCCTGTTCCAGGCTGGCGCCGGCGTCGCGCATCAGCGTCGGCAACCAGCTGGTGAGCAGGTAGACGATCACCAGGCCCATGAAATAGGTCAGCCACAGCAGCAGGGTGCCGGCGCTGTAGTTGCGGTTGAAGATCACCGCGAAGACGTTGCCGGTCTTGACCGACTGCTGCTCGGGCACCACGAAGTGCCGCGCCTCGGCGGCTTCGCGGCCGATGGGCGCCAGCACCCGGCGGATGCGCTCGGCGCTCTTGCCGTGCACCACCAGGTAGCGCGCCGACTCCGGCAGCCAGAGCAGCAGCACCACGGCCAGCGCCAGGGGCAGCACGCCGCCCAGCACCAGCAGGCTGTGCCAGCCGTAGGCCGGAATCATCCAGGCCGAAACGAAGCCGCCGCCGGCCATGCCCAGGTTGAAGCCGCAGAACATGCTGGTCACCAGCAGCGACTTGAGACGCTCGGGGGTGTATTCCGAGAGCAGCGTGGTGGCGTTGGGCATGGCCGCGCCCAGGCCCAGGCCGGTGAGGAATCTCAGGATCACCAGCTGCTCGAGGTTGCCGCTGAAGGCCGACAGCAGGCTGAAGCCGCCAAAGATGAAGGTGGCGACCACCAGCACGCCCTTGCGACCGAAGCGATCGGCCAGCGGCCCGGAACCCAGGGCGCCAAAGACCATGCCGCCCAGCGCGGCGCTCATCACCGGCCCCAGGCTGGCCCGCGGGATGCCCCACTCCACCGACAGCGCCGGAGCGATGAAGCCCATGGCCGCGGTGTCGAGGCCATCGAGAAAGACGATGAGAAAGCACAGGGCGACGATGCGCCACTGGTAGGCGGACAGCGCCTGGCGATTGATGAACTGCTGGACGTCCAGGGTGCCGGCTGTCGCCGTGGCCGAGGAATCGGCCAGGGGCACGGCGCCCGCGAGGGTGTGCGTCATGGTGGTCTGCTCGTGTTGTTGTTATCGGCGTGTTGCGCCACTGCGCCGACGTTAAGCCCAACCCCAGACAGCTGACAATTCGATTATCGGCGATATGGCCGATAATCGACCGGAATCGCTAGTGAAACAGCCGGGTGCTCAATTCCTGGCTGGCCGCCAGGAGCACCGGCAGGAAGCGCGTCTCCAGCTCCTGGCGACTGACCCGGCTGGCGTGGGTGCCGACGTTGAGCGCTGCCAGCACCTGGCCGGCGGCGTCTCTCAGGGGCACCGCCAGGGATCTCAGCCCCACTTCCAGCTCCTGGTCGACGATGACGTAGCCCTGCTGGCGCACCTGGCCCAGACACTCGATGAGCGCCGGCGGCTGATAGAGGGTACGGCTGGTCTTGGCCTGCAGGTCGGCGTGTTCCAGGTAGTCGTGCAGGGCGGCATCGTCCAGGGCGGCGAGCAGGATGCGGCCCATGGAGGTGCAATAGGCCGGCAGCCGGCTGCCGACGCTGAGGTCCACCGAGATCAGCCGCTGCGGCGTGGCGGAACGGGCGATGTAGAGAATCTCGTCGCCTTCCAGGGTGGCCATGGAGCAGGCCTCGTGCAGTTGCTCGCTGAGGCGATCAAGCACCGGCTGGGCGGTGACCGCCAGCGGCGTCGACGACAGATAGGCGTGCCCCAGGGTCAGCACCTTGGGCAGCAGCGAATAGGTGCGCCCGTCGGTGGTGACGTAGCCCAGCTTCATCAAGGTGTGCAGGCAGCGACGCACCGCGGCGCGGGGGATCTCGGTGCGATGGCTGATCTGGGCGATGGTCAGCTGGCGCTTGCGCTCCTGGAAGGCGTGGATGACCGCCAGGCCGCGGGCCAGGGAGGTCATGAAATTCGGGTCGCCGGTAAAGGCTTCGATGCGCTTGGCCGGCGAGGCGATGATCGGCGGCGCGGCCAGTGGCGGCAGGCCGGTGGCGTGAGCGGTGCGGTTATCGTCCATCGACCCTATCCTCGGCAGGCTTTTGATCGATTATCGAGCGAGGGGGCGATTATCGCAATCGCATTTCTGCCGACACCCGCAGACGCGCAGGGGCATCCAGGTGCATGCTGAGGCTTCCCGCCCAGCCGCCTGGATGCCTGTCGATGAAGACCCTGGAAGATCATCTCAGCCAGTACGCGAGCTACCACCGCGATCCGCGCAATATCGCCAGCCACTTCCCCGGCATCCTGCTGATCGTGCTGGCGGTGGCCATCCTGCTGTCCCGACCGGTCTTCAGCCTGGCCGGCTGGCCGCTGTCACCCGCGGTGCTGGTGGCCGGTACGGTGGCGCTCTTCTATCTGCGCCTGGATCGGCCGTTGGGGCTGCTGATGAGCGTCCTGCTCGCGCTCGCCCTCTGGCTAGGTGCCGCGCTGGCGGCCCAGACCACCGGCGTCTGGCTGGCCTGGGGGCTGGGTCTGTTCCTGGTCGGCTGGGCCATCCAGTTCGTCGGTCACCACTACGAGGGGCGCAAGCCGGCCTTTCTCGACGACCTGGCCGGCCTGGCCATCGGTCCGCTGTTCATCGCCACCGAAGCCGTCTTCTGGCTGGGCGGTCGCCAGCAGCTCAGGCAGGCGATCGAAGAACGGGCCGGCCCGGTGCGGCGCCGTCAGCCCAGTCGATAGCGGATCGACGGCCGACCGTCGGGACCGTCCAGCGTCACCTGCGCCCTCACCCCCCAGACCTGCTGGATCAACTCGGCCGTCAGCACCTCGCCGGGAGCGCCTTCGGCGACCAGGCGGCCGTCGCGCAGCACCGCCAGCCGATCGCAGAACAGCGCGGCCAGGTTGAGATCGTGGATGGCCAGCACGCAGGTCGCCGGCAGGCGGCGGACCAGGTCGAGGATCTCCAGCTGGTGCTGGATATCGAGGTGGTTGGTGGGCTCGTCCAGCAGCAGTTCGCTGGGCTCCTGGGCCAGAGCGCGGGCGATCTGGGCGCGCTGGCGCTCGCCGCCGGAGAGGCTGTGCCAGCGCCGTGCCGCCTTGTCGACCAGACCGACCTGGGCCAGGGCGCGCTGGCAGACCTCGGCGTCGCGCGCGCTCCAGGCGTCGAGCAGACCGCGATGGGGCGTGCGCCCCAGGCGCACCACCTCGGCCACCGAGAGATCGGCCTCGGTACCGGCCTGCTGCTCCACCAGGGCGACCCGGCGCGCCAGGTCGCGCCGGCGCAGCTCGGCCAGCGGCGTCGCGTCGAGACTGACCCTACCCTCCTCCGGCCGCCGCAGCCCGGCCAGCAGCCGCAGCAGGCTGGACTTGCCCGAGCCATTGGGGCCGAGCAGTCCGAGCACCCCACCGGGCGGCACCGCGAGGGTCACCCCGGCGAGGATCGGCTGGCCGCCGGCGCTCCAGGCCACGTCGCGCGCGGCGAGGCTCATCGGACCTCCCGTGCGCGATAGAGGATGAAGGCGAAGGCCGGGGCGCCGACCAGGGCGGTGACCACGCCGATGGGCAGGGTCTGCTTGGCCACCAGGGTGCGGGCGACGATGTCGGCCAGCACCATGAACAGGGCGCCGATCAGGGCGCAGGTGGGCAGCAGTCGACCATGCCCCGGACCGACCAGGAAGCGCGCCACATGCGGGATCACCAGGCCGACGAAGCCCACCGCGCCCACCAGGCTGACCAGGCAGGCGGTGATCAGGCCGGTGACGGCCAGCAGCAGCAGGCGCAGCGGTCCCACCGCCACCCCGAGGCTGGCGGCGGCGTCTTCGCCAAAGGCGAAGGCATCCAGCGCCCGGGCGCAGGCCAGGCACACCAGCAGCCCGGCGAGCACCACCCCGGCGGCCAGCCAGACGTCCGGCCAGCGCACCCCGGCCAGACTGCCGAGCAGCCAGAACATCACGCTGCGCGCCTGCTCGGCATTGGCCGCGGTGGCGACGATATAGGCGGTCAGGGCATTGAACAGCTGGGAAGCCGCCACCCCGGCGAGGATGATGCGGGTGCTGCCGCCGCTGCCGAGAAAGGGCAGCACCACGGCGAAGGCCAGCACCGCGCCGAGAAAGGCGCCCAGGGACACGCCGAGCACCCCGCCGCCGACGCCCAGCAGCATTACCAGCACCGCGCCGGTGGAGGCGCCGGCCGACAGGCCCAGCACATAGGGTTCGGCCAGGGCGTTGCGCAACAGCGCCTGGAGGATGGCCCCCGAGACCGCCAGGCCCGCACCGCAGCAGGCGGCCACCAGGGCACGGCTGAGGCGGTATTCCCAGACGATGCCCTGGACGATGCGCTCCACCGGATAGGGCCCCAGGCCAAGGCCGTTGGCGATGGCCTGCAGACTGGTCAGGGGCGCGATGGGCATCTCGCCGAAGGACGCCGCCAGCACCACGCTCGCCGCCAGCGCCAGCACCGCGGCCAGGCCCAGCAGCCAGCGCCAGGGCCGGGCGCCTTCGGCCGCCAGGGGCAGACTCATGGTTGCGGCTTGGCCAGGTCGGCGGCCAGGGTCTCGACGCTGTCCACCACCCGCAGCGAGGGATTGAGGGTCGGGGCGTCCACCACCAGCAGATGATTCTCGCGCACCGCGCGCAATTCGCGGGTCAGGGGATCGCTGCGCAGGAAGGCCAGCTTCTTGTCCACGTCATCGGCCGGGTAGAGCCGCCGGTCCATGCGCGCCACGACGATATAGTCAGGGTCCAGACTGGCGATGCGCTCCCAGCTCACCGCCGGCCATTCCTCGGCGCTGTCGACCACGTTGCGCAGGCCCAGGGCCCGGGCGATCCAGGCCGGCGCCCCGAGGTTGCCGGCGACCCAGGGATCCCCTTCCAGCCGCGGACTGGAAAACCAGAACAGCACCGAGCGGCCCTGCACCCCGGCGGCTTTGGCCTGCTCGCCCGCGGCGGCGATACGGCGGTCCAGCTCGGCGACCAGGCGCTCGCCGGCCGGCTGCACATCGAGGATGGCGGCCAGCTCCCGGGCTTCGCGGGTCACCAGCTGCATGTCGAAGGGCGCGCTGCGGCTGCCGTCGCTGTTGGAATCGGCGGTCACCGCCTTGCCTTCGCAATCGCTGGGCGCCACATAGGCGGCGATGCCCAGCTTGGCGAAGCGCGGGAAGTCCGCCACCTCGCCACCAGGGCCGACGTGATAGGTGTACTGGGCCGCCACCAGGTCCGGCCGGGTGCCGACCACGGCCTCGAAGCTGGGCGCGTTGTCGGCCAGCCGCGGAATGCCCTTGCCCTCGTCCTGCAGATCCGCAGGCAAGCCGCCGAACCAGACGCCGGTGCCCACCAGCCGCGCACCCACGCCCAGGCGCAGGAGCAACTCGGTGCTGGCCTGGCCAAGGCTGACCAGGCGCTGGGGCGCGCGCTCGAAGACCAGCTCACGACCGCAGTTGTGCACGGTCAGCGGATAGGCGGTGGCCGCCTGGGTGGCGAGGGGGGAAACGCACAGCAGGCCGGCGGCGAGCAGCGGCAGAAGACGGCGAAACATGGACTCTCCTTGGGATGACGCGTCCCTGGTAGCTAATTGACGTCCCCTGGCAAGGTCTGGCTCGCTTCTCGCGAAGCTCACAGTGGCGCGACCGCGCCGGAGTTGCACCGGCTTCCCACCAAGGGATGTAAAGGGTCGCCGAGGGTGAACCAGCGGCGACGGGGATTCAAGCACTAAATGTTACTTTATAACAATTCCGGATCGTACCAGCGCGGCGTATAGACCCACTCACCGCCATCGGCCCGCTTGAAACGCCGGGTATGGCTGGAGCCGAGGATCACCAGGGTGCGCGAATCCACCATGTCGCTGCGCAGCGCGCCGAGGCTGGTGTATTCGAGACCGCCACCCGGACGACCGACGTCGCGGCCGAGGATCACCGGGGTATTTGCCGGACGGCAGCTGCGCAGGACGTCCAGCGCCCGCTCCAGCTGATGCGGCCGGGCCTTGGAGATGGGGTTGTAGAAGGCCATGGCCAGGTCCGCCGCGGCGGCCTGGCGCAGGCGCTGCTCGATCACCGCCCAGGGCTTGAGGTTGTCGGACAGGGAGATCAGGCAGAAGTCGTGCCCCAGGGGTGCGCCGGCCAGGGCGGCGCTGGCCATGGCCGCGGTGATGCCCGGCAGGATCTCCAGCTCCACCGCCGCCCAGCGCGGATCGTCGGCGCCTTCCAGCACCTCCAGCACCGCGGCGGCCATGGCGAAGACGCCCGGATCGCCAGACGACACCATCACCACCTGGCGCCCGCTGGCGGCCAGTTCGAAGGCGTGGCGGGCGCGCTGCAATTCTTCGCGATTGTCGCTGGCATGGGCCAGCTGATCCGGGCGCAAGGGACCGGCCATCTGCACGTAGGTGGCGTAGCCGAGCACGTCCTGAGCCTGGTCCAGGGCGCGGCGCACCACGGGTGCCATGAGCTCCGCCGCGCCGGGGCCGAGGCCCACCACGCTGAGGCGCCCACGGCGCTGGCCGAGGTCCTCGGCGTCCAGCGGCCGGTCATGCAGGTGCAGGGCGAGGCCCTGGGCCTGGGCCCGCGCCACCGACGCCCGGGCGAAGTCCGGGGTGCGGGCGTCGACGAATCTCAGGGGTACGGCCAGCGTCTGGCTCAGCTCGGCGAGGCCGGGCGCGGCCATGTCTTCCGCCCGCGCCAGCAGCAGCGCCACGGCGCCCGGCGCATAGCCGGCGCTGGCGAGCAGCGCGGTGACGGCGGTGGCGGTGGCATCGGCGCGTGCTGCCACCAGCACGGCGCGGGGATGGATCAGCAGGGTGTGATCGTCAGCGCTGGCCAGTGGCGAGACCAGGATACGCTGCCGCGCCGCGGGATCGCGGGCCAGGGGCACCTCATCCAGCCAGGGCGCCTCGCCCTCGATACGTACCGGGGCGCCGGCCAGCAGATCGGCCACCCGGTGCTTGGCCACGTCGACGTCGGCCAGGGCATAGCCGGCCGGCGGATCGAGCAGGCAGATGCCGAATCTCAGTTCGCCACTGGTGGTGATGGCCGGGGCCACGTTCAGCAGCGTACCCAGCTGACGGGCCAGGCGATTGGCGCCGGCCAGGCCACCCAGCAGCGGCACCACGGCGCTGCCGTCTTCGGCCACGGCCAGCACCGGCGGCTCGGCGGTCTTGTCGTCCAGCAAGGACGCCAGGCTGCGGATGACGATGCCGGCGGCGCAGAGCACCAGCAGCGGGCGCTGTTGCCTATAGAGCTCGCGCAGATGATCGCCAAAGTTCGTATAGCTGACGTCGCCCTCGACCCGCCCGGCCAGGCCGTGTACCAGACTGCCCGGCAGGCCATCTTGCAAGCGGCGGGCGGTGGCCAGGGCGCCGGGACCGAGGATGACGATGGCCGGGCTCAACCCTTCCATTTCACCCCCGGCACCACCACCAGCGAGAAATACGGCGAGGCCATGGGGTCGACGGCGTCCAGCGCGACGATGCGCTGATTGTCCATGGTGGCGCGCTCGATGTAGCGGGCGCGGTCGTCCAGACCCAGCTCACGCAGCACCTGGCGCACCTTCTCGAAGTTGCGCCCTAGCTTCATCACCACGGCGGCGTCGGCGCTGGTCAGGCGCGCCTTGAGCTCTTCCGCGGAGAGCACCCCGGAGAGCACCGTCAGGGTCTGGTTGCGATAGACCAGCGGCAGGCCGAGCATGGCCACGCCGCCGAGCATGGAGCAGACCCCCGGCACCACCTGAGCCTCGTAGCGTTCGGCCAGGCGGTCGTGCAGGTACATGTAGGAGCCGTAGAAGAAAGGATCGCCCTCGCAGATCACCGCCACGTCCCGGCCGGCGTCCAGATGGTCGGCCACCTGGGCGGCGGCGGTGTCGTAGAAGTCGGCGATCACCGTCTCGTAGGACAGCGGCGGCGCCAGCTTCTCGGTGGTCACCGGATAGACCAGCGGCAGGCGCTGCTGGCCGTCCAGCAGATAGCCCTCGATGACGCCATAGGCATTGCCGCCCTGGCCCGCGTTGGCCTTGGCCTTGGCGACGAAATAGGCCACCACCGGCGCGCCCTGCAGCAGGCGCAGGGCTTTGAGGGTGATGAGTTCCGGATCGCCGGGGCCGACGCCCAGGCCGAGCAGGCGGCCCGCCATCACTCCACCTCCGTGGCCAGGGCGTTGACCGCCGCGGCGGCCATGGCACTGCCGCCCCGCCGGCCGCGGACGATGACATAGGGCACGCCGCGGCTGTCGGCGGCCAGGGCGTCCTTGGACTCCATGGCCCCGACGAAGCCCACCGGCATGCCGAGGATCAACGCCGGCCTGGGCGCCCCGGCGTCGAGCATTTCCAGCAGGTAGAACAGCGCGGTGGGGGCATTGCCGATCACCACCACGCTGCCGGCCAGATGCGGCCGCCAGCGCTCCAGGGCCACCGCCGAGCGGGTGTTGCCCTGGGCCACGGCCAGTTCGCGGATGCCTTCGTCGTGGAGGGTGCAGATCACCTGATTATTGGCCGGCAAGCGGGTACGGGTGACGCCCTCGGCGACCATGCGCGCATCGCAGAGGATGGGCGCGCCGGCCGCCAGGGCCGCGCGCCCAGCCGCCCCGGCGCCCGGGGAAAAGGCCAGGTCCTGGACCACGTCGACCATGCCGCAGGCATGGATCACCCGCACGGCGAGCTTTTCCAGGTCGGCGGGGATGGCCGAGAGATCGGCTTCGGCGCGGATGGTGGCGAAGGATTGGCGATAGATCGCCTGGCCGTCGCGTTCGTATTCAAGCATCACTGGGACTCCGGGCCAGCCAGGCGGCGGCCTCGTCGAGGGACAAATGGGTGGCGCGCCGCCGGCCCGGACCGGGCTGGGTGGCGTCGCGCACGAAGAGGTCATAGCGACCGGGGGCCACCGCCAAGAGGGTGTGGGGCGCCTGTCCGGCCAGGGCGCAACTGCGCGGGCAACCGGAGAGGTGCACCTCGACGCCCGCGGGCAGCCGCTCGGCCAGGCGCAGGGCATCGCCCTTGGTGTCGGCCTGGCCCTTGGCGCAGCCCGCGCTGCCGGTACAGGCGACCAGCCGGGCCAGGGGCGCGGCGGGATCGGTGGTGAGGTCTAGCCGTTTCAGCGCGGCGAGCAGCTCGGGGGCCTGGTCGACCGGTACGTCCGGCAGCAGCAGACCTTGCCAGGGGGTGAGGTGCAGGTCGCCATTGCCGTGGTGTTCCGCCAGGTCGGCGACCGCAGTCAGGCTCGTTGCCGGCAGGCGGCCCAGGGCGGGCTGGGCGCCGATCCAGTTGAAGCCGGCTTGGCGCTGCTGACGGCTACCCAGGCGCAGCGCGGTGTTGGCCGGCGCGCGCGGGCTGGGCGGCACTGGCATCAGGTCCAACCCCGCCAGCAATTCCACGAGCGGACGCTGCGCCAGCAGCTGGCGCATGCGGCTCTGCTCGGGACCGGCCAGGTCGAGGAAGCGATGCAGCAACCGGGCGACGGTCGCCACCTCCTGGCCCGGGGCGATCAGCCCAACCGGCCTGTCCAGCGGGGTACCGGCCAGGCCAAGGACATAGCCCTCGGCGCGGGCCGACAGCCAGATATCGTGGGGATGGTCGAGCCGCGCCAGGGCTTCGCCGCCGTCCAGTTGCAGGGCGAACTTGGCGGACAGGCCATGCAGGCGGCGGTCGCCTTCCAGGAGAGCGAGCAGCTCGGCGGCCAGGGGGCGGACGTCGCGCAGCTGCTGAGGATCACGACCCGCCGACGGGCTGAGCAGCAGATTGCGCACGTCATCGGCGGCGGGATCGGCTGGACCCAGACCGGCGGCCTGCAAGGCGGCCACCAGGGCAGCGGCGCCGTCCGGATGCACGCCCCGCAATTGCAGATTGGCCCTGTTGGTCAGCTCCAGAACCCCGCTCGCCCAGCGCGCGCTGGCGGCGGCAATGGCCCGCGCCTGGCCTGCCGTCAGCTGCCCCCCCGGCAACTTCACCCGGCACAGGCCGCCATCGCGCGCGGGCACGATGCGCAGCAGTCCCGGACAGGCCGAAGGCCGCGGGACGAGGGCGGAAGGAGACGGAGGATTCACGGCGGAAGGTCGGGCTGAACGGGGAAAGACGTTATTATGCCCGCTTTGCCCGACCCCTTGAAAACGCCCGGTCGGCTGACGTTCGATGAGGTGTGTTCATGATCCCCTGGCTGACCGTGGTGGGTATCGGCGAAGACGGCTACCCCGGCCTCGGCAAGCAGGCTCGCCGCGCCCTGCTGGAGGCAGGGGTCGTCATTGGCGGTCCGCGCCAGCTGGCGCTGCTGCCACCCTGCATCCGCGCCACCCGCGAGCCCTGGCCGCAGCCCTTCGCCCTGGCCCCGGTCCTGGACCGCCGCGGCACCCCGGTCTGCGTGCTGGCCAGCGGCGATCCCATGCTGTTCGGTGTCGGCGCGAGCCTGGCGCGCCAGCTGTCGGCCGACGAACTGCAGGTGCTGCCGGCGCCCTCCTCCTATTCCCTGGCCGCGGCTCGCCTCGGCTGGCCATTGCAGGACACTACCCTGCTGTCGGTGGTGGCCCGGCCCCTGGCCGCCGTGGTGCGCCATCTGCACCCGGGCGCCCGCCTGCTAGTGCTGAGCAACGACGGCCACAGCCCTGCCGCCCTGGCCGCGCTGCTGGTGGACCAGGGCTTTGGCGCCAGCCAGCTGCAGGTGCTGGAGCACCTGGGCGGCCCTCTGGAAAGACGGATCGCAGGCCGTGCCCAGGATTGGGCCTTGGCCGAAGCGGCAGCGCTCAACCTGGTGGCCATCGAGGTCCTGAGCGAGACCGGGGAGACGGGCCTGCCGCTCACCCCCGGTCTGCCGGACAGCGCCTATCGCCACGACGGCCAGCTGACCAAGAGAGACGTACGCGCCGTGACTCTGGCCCGCCTGGCGCCGCGCCCCGGCGAACTGCTGTGGGACGTGGGCGCCGGCTGCGGCTCCATCGGCATCGAATGGGCGCGCAGCCATCCCGGCTGCCGGGTGCTGGCCATCGAGGCCGACGCCGGTCGCCAGGCCCATATCCTCCACAACCGCGACCGCCTCGGCGCCCCGGCCCTTCAGCTGGTGGCCGGCCAGGCCCCGGAGGCCTTGACCGGCCTGGCCACGCCGGATGCCATCTTCATCGGTGGCGGCCTTACCGCGCCGGGGGTGCTGGACGCTTGCTGGGCGGCCCTGAGACCGGGTGGTCGCCTGGTCGCCAATGCCGTGACCCTGCAGACCGAAGCCGCCCTGGTGGCCTTTCGCGAACGCCACGGCGGCGACCTGACCCGCCTGCAGGTAGCCCAGGCCCAGCCGCTGGGCGCCTTCGATACCTGGCGTGCAGCGCTGCCTATCACCTTGCTGGAGGTAGTGAAGTCGTGAGGGTTGGACGTGGCCCCCTCACCCCAACCCTCTCCCCGAGGGGAGAGGGGGTGGCTTGGTGTGACCCTTTGATCCGCGGCGGCAAGCAGCGCCTTGCCCCCTCACCCCAGCCCTCTCCCCGTAGGGGCGAGGGGGCGGTTAGGCGTGCCTCCTTCATCCCTGAAGACTGTGCGCGGCGCTTTGCCCCCTCATCCCAGCCCTCTCCCTGTGGGGGCGAGGGGGCGGTTAGGCGTGCCTCCTTCATCCCCGAAGACTGTGAACGGCCCCTTGCCCCCTCACCCCAGCCCTCTCCCCGCGGGGGAGAGGGGGTGGTTTGGTGGTGGCTTGGAAGTCTGGCGTCCGGGCTGACGCCTACGACTCTTGCTGAGCACGCTGTGATCATCGGCGGGAAAGCCGTCTGCGAGACCAATACCCCTACTCCGCCGCTAGCCCCCAGGCACCGCCTTTCCTCCCCTCTCCCTCGGGGAGAGGGGCCGGGGGTGAGGGCGCGCCATGCATGACGAAGCCTCCGCCGCTCCTACGGAAGACCGCCCATGAAGATCCTCCTGCTCGGCGGCACCACCGAAGCCCTCGCCATCGCCCGCCAGCTTCCGGAGCAGGCTATCTACAGCCTGGCCGGCCTCGGTCGGGTGCCCCAGGACCTGCCCTGCCAGGTGCGGGTCGGCGGCTACGGCGGCGCCACGGGGCTGACCGCCTTTCTCCACAGTGAAGGCATCGAACTGCTGCTGGACGCCACCCATCCCTACGCCGCCCGGATCAGCCACAACGCCACCCAGGCCGCTGCTGACGCAGGCATCCCCTGCTGGGCCCTGCGCCGCCCCGGCTGGCAGGCAGGAGCCGACGACGACTGGCGCGAGGTGGCCGACTGGGCTGAGTTGCAGACCGCGCTGGCACCCTTTGTCCGCCCCTTCTTCACCCTGGGACGCGAACCGCTGGAGCACCTGGAAGAAATCCCCGCCCAGCAGTTCTGGACCCTGCGCCTGCTCGACGCCCATCCCGGTCACATCCGGGCGCGGATCATCGCCGACCGTGGCCCCTTCGCCCTGGAGGCCGAGCGCGCGCTCTTCGCCCAGGGCGACTTCGATGTGCTGATCAGCAAGAACAGTGGCAGCGCCGCCACCCAGCCCAAGCTGCAGGTAGCCCGCGAGCGGGGTCTGCCGGTGCTGATCCTGCGCCGCCCCGAGTTGCCCAGCGTCGATCGTGAATTCGCCAGCGTCGCCGACCTGCTCGCCGCCCTGGCCGAGGAAACCCCATGACCGTTCATTTCATCGGCGCCGGCCCCGGCGATCCCGACCTCATCACCGTCAAGGGCCAGCGGCTGATCCGCCAGTGCCCGGTGATCCTCTATGCCGGCTCCCTGGTACCGCCCGCGGTGCTGGAAGGTCACCAGGCCGAGACGGTGATCGACACCGCCCACCTGGACCTGGATGCCATCGTCGGCCATCTGGCCGCCGCCCATGCCCGCGGCCAGGACGTGGCCCGGGTGCATTCCGGCGATCCCTCGCTGTACGGCGCCATCGGCGAGCAGATCCGCCGCCTGCAGGCGCTGGGCATTCCCTATGAGATCGTTCCCGGCGTCACCGCCACCGCCGCCTGCGCCGCCCTGCTGGGGTGCGAGCTGACCCTGCCCGGGGTCAGCCAGACGGTGATCCTCACCCGCTACGCCAGCCGCACGGCCATGCCGGAAGGCGAGGCGCTGGCCGATCTGGCGCGGCATCGCGCGACCCTGGCCATCCACCTGGGCGTCGGCCAGCTGGAGCGCATCGTCGCCGACCTCCTGCCGCACTACGGCCCCGCCTGCCCGGTGGCCATCGTCCACCGCGCCAGCTGGCCGGACCAGGACAGCGTGCGGGGCACCCTGGCCGACATCGTCGAACGGGCGCGGGACAAGGATTTCCGTCGCACCGCGCTGATCCTGGTCGGCGAGGTGCTGGCGCCAGGGGATTTCCAGGATTCCAAGCTGTACCGGCAGGGGCCGGGGTAGCACCCGTAGGTTGGGCTGAGGCGGCTCCTCCGCCGAAGCCCAACACAAGTCGGCATCATTGGGCTTCGCTGCGCTCAACCCAACCTACAGGCGTCCTGCTCTAGTACCCCGCCCCACCCTCGCCACCGCTGACGATGGCCACGCCCGAGCTGGTCCCCAGGCGGGTCGCGCCGGCGTCCAGCATGGCCTGGGCGGTGGCGCGGTCACGCACGCCGCCGGAGGCTTTCACGCCCATTTCCGGACCCACCTCTTCGCGCATCAGGCGGACATCGTCCAGGGTCGCGCCGCCGTGGCCGAAACCAGTGGAGGTCTTGACGAAAGCGACGCCGAGGTCGCGGCAGATCCGGCAGGCCTGGCGCTTCTGGGTCTCGTCGAGCAGACCGGTCTCCAGGATCACCTTGAGCGGCACCGCGCCACAGGCCGCCTGCACCGCGGCGATGTCGGCGGACACCTCCTCCAGCAGGCCATCCTTGAGCCAGCCGAGGTTGAGCACCATGTCGATCTCCCCGGCCCCGGCGGCGATGGCCTGCGCGGCCTCGAAGGCCTTGGCCGCGCTCAGCCCGGCGCCGAGCGGAAAGCCCACCACCGCGCAGACCTTGACCGCGCTGCCGGCCAGTTGCGCCGCGGCCTGGGGGACCTGGGCGGAATTCACGCACACCGAATAGAAGCCATGGCTGCGCGCCTCCTGGCACAGGCGGTCGATCTGGGCGCGGCGGGCATCGGCGGCGAGCAGGGTATGGTCGATGGTCTTGGCGAGTTCGCCGGGTTCAAGCTGCATGGGGCCTCCTCAGGCACGGGTAGCGTATGATCGGATCAGAATTCTTGGTTGGTGCGGCCTGCACCTCTAGTCGGACTCCCGTAGCGCACCCCTCATGGATAGCAAGAAAGCCGCTCGGCTCAAGCTGATGCACCAGGCGCTGCAGGATCAGCACGCCATTCACCTGCGCGAGATGGCCCAGCTGCTGGGTGTCTCGGAAATGACCCTGAGACGCGACCTGCGGCTCCCGCCGGACGGCCTGCGCCTGCTCGGCGGTCATGTCACCCGCGATGTCGGCGGCAGCGAGGCGCCCGGCTACCAGGTGGTGGAACAGGACCTGCGCCAGGTCGAGGAAAAGCGTCGCATCGGTCGGCTGGCCGCGGCGCAGATCCGCGCCGGCGACACCGTCTTCCTCGATTGCGGGACCACCACGCCCTTCGTGGTGGACTTCATTCCCGATGACCTGGAATTCACCGCCGTCTGCCATTCGCTCAATGTGCTGCTCAAGCTGCAGCAGAAGGTCAACTGCACCCTGGTGGTCTGCGGCGGCACCTTCCAGCGCAAGAACCAGATCTTCGAGAGTCGCCTGGAGACCGGGGTGCTCGATGGCGTGCGCCTCACCCATGCCTTCGTCTCGGCGGCCGGGGTGAGCGAGGACTTTGGCGTCACCTGCTTCAACTTCAACGAGGTCGAGGTCAAGCAGAAGGTCCTGCGCCAGGCCCAGCAGCGGCTGCTGCTGGTCGACCATACCAAGTTCGACGTGGTGCGCGCCGCGCATTTCGCGGCGCTCGGCGACTTCGACCTGGTGGTCAGTGACGGACGCATTCCGCGCAGCTATCGCGAGCGGATCGAGGCGAACGGCGCGCAACTGCTTACCTGATCCGCGCCGGGTCGGCCAGGCGCGCCAGCAGCGCCTCGCGCTCGGCGGCGGCGAGATAGCCGGTCCGAACGCTGAAGGCGCGGCGTTCACCCGGTTGCAGCTGCTGCACCTGGCCCTTGGCCGTCTCGGCCAGATAGCCCTCCGGTTCGCAGGTCGCCGGCAGCACGAAGGCCGCCACCTGCTGATCGGGGTTGTGCAGCACCCAGCGCGTGGCATGGGGCAAGGCCTGCGGGCGATAGGCCGTGTAGAAGGCGGCGCCGCCCGGATGCTCCAGCAGGAAATGCGCCTCCCCCGCCGCGTCGGTCCCCGGCGCATCGATGAAACTGACGATCTCCGGCTGGTAGCGCGCCGGCGCATCCAGCACCCGCAGTCGCTCGGGGTCCTCGGCCAGTTCGGCGATGAAGGCCTGCCAGTCGGCGGTCGGCCGCACATGGGCCGGCACGCTGGTGCGCACCCGGGTGCGGGCCACCCCGAGCGGCTCATGGAAGCGTCCGCCGGGCACATAGGCGTAGTTCATGTGCGCCATGTACATCAGGTCCATGGGCTGGCCGGCCTGGTTTTCCACCTCCAGGCCCAGTTCGAACACCGCGCTGTCCGCTCTCAGGGTCACGCGGGGCTGGGCGCGATAGCGATCGCCGAAGCCCATGGCGTAGTCGTGGCGGCCGCCCAGACGCAGGAAATCGCCCTCCGCGTCCCGGCCCAGTTCCAGCCAGGCCTCGTCCAGCGGCGCGCAGGGCAACTCGCCGTGCAACTCGTGGCTGTCCTCCGGCGCCGGGCAGCCGTTGCGCAGCACCCCGGCGTGGAACATGAAGCAGCCATAGGTCTCGATGATCCGCCGGGTCGGCCGCGGTTGGTCGAACAGCCCCGGCATGGTCAGGCGGCAGCCGTCGAAGGTGGCGTCCCAGATCATCTGCCCCTGGTAGGGCAGCACCACCAGGCGGCCACGACGATTCTCCAGCGCCAGGGCGCGCACCCCGGAGGGATAGGTCCAGGCGCGCACCTGGAAGGCGTCGCTGGCGAGCAGGGTGCGCTCGTCGGCGGTGAATTGCTCAGGCTGCAGGGGCAGGCGTACGGACATGACGGCGCCCTCCTCAGGCGGTCTGGGCGGCGCCCACCGGCAGCCGTTCGCTGGCCGGGTGACGCAGGCAATAGAGGGCGTAGGCGACGATCACCGTGAAGCACAGCAGCGGCACCGAATAGGCCAGCTGCATGTTGCCGCCGGTGTAGTCCGACAGCAGGCCCTGGAAGATCGGGATCACCCCGCCGCCGACGATGCTCATCACCAGCAGCGAGCCGCCGAATTCGGTGTCCCGGCCGATGCCGTCGACGGTCAGGCCATAGATGGTCGGCCAGCAGGGTCCGAGGAAGATGCTCACGCCCACGGCGGCGTACACCGCGGTGATGTTGGGCACCAGGATGGTGTAGGCCAGCAGCGCGATGCACAGCACCCCGTAGACGCCCAGCACCTTGGCCGGATGCCAGCGGCGCATCAGCAGGTTGGCGATCAGCTTGCCGACGAAATAGGCGGCGAAGGTGGTGAGCAGGAACCAGGAGGCGCTGCGCTCGTTCATGCCGCCGAGTTGCATGGCCAGGCGGATGGTAAAGCTCCAGACGCCGACCTGGGCGCCGACGTAGAGGAATTGCGCCAGCACGCCAAAGACGAAGCGCGGATTGCGTCGCAGCCGACCCAGGCTGGCGGCGACGCCGTCGCCCTCGCTGCGTACACGCTCGTTGCCCTTGCAGGCCGGATAGCGGGTGCAGGCGATGAGCACGAAGATCAGCACCAGCACGCCGATCATCCACTGGTAGGGCGTCAGGGTGGCCTGGATCATCTGCAACTGCTGGGCGGCGGCCTCGGCGGGATTCATCTGCAGCAGCTGCGCCTGGCTGGCGTCACCCTCCTTGAACATCACGAAGCTGCCGACGTAGACCCCGGTCATGGCGCCGAAGGGGTGGAAGGTCTGGGAGATGTTCAGCCGACGGGTGCCGGTCTCGCGCGGCCCGAGCAGGGTCGAATAGGTGTTGCAGGCGGTCTCCAGAAAGGACAGCCCGGCGGCGATCACGAACAGCGCCAGCAGGAACATGCCGTACTTGGCCATGGAGGCGGCGGGAAAGAACAGCAGGCAGCCGACCATGTAGAGGAACAGGCCGAAGAGGATGGTCGTCTTGTAGCTGAAGCGCCGCACCATCAGCGCAGCCGGCAGGGCCAGGAAAAAATAGCCGAGGTAGAAGGCCGACTGGACGAAGGCGGTCTGGAAGTCACTGAGCAGAAAGGCCTTCTTGAAGTGGGCGATGAGCACGTCGTTCATGCTCGCCGCGGCGGCCCAGAGGGCGAAGATGCAGCACAGCAGGATAAAGGCGAACCACGGCGTGCGGTTCAGGTAGTAGCCGTCGGCACTGGGCCGCAGGGGTGACTGGCTCATTGTTGTTCTCCGTAGGGATGCCAGGGTGGGGGATCGCCGCGCGCGGGTCAGAGATCCAGGGAAGCGAGGTAGTCCTCGAAGACCGCGGCCTCGGGATAGGAGGTCTGGGTGCCGCGTCCGGTGACCGACAGCGCCGAATAGGCCACCGCCCGCTGCATGGCCTCATGTAGGCCCAGGCCCTGAACGCGGCCATGGGCGAAGCAGCCGATGAAGGCGTCCCCGGCGCCGGTGGTGTCGAGGGCCGCCACCCGCTGGCCAGGCAGGCTGAATTCGCCCTCCTCGCCCACGTAGAGCGCGCCCGCGGCGCCCAGGGTGACCACCACGTGCCGGATGCCGCGACCGGCCAATACCCGCGCCGCGGCGAAGGCGCTGTCGCGATCCGCCACCGGCAGGCCGCTGACCAGGGCCAGCTCGGTCTCGTTGGGGACGAAGTAGTCCAGCCGGGCGAGGTGCGCGGCGCTCAGGTCGGCCACCGCCGGCGCCGGATTGAGCAGCACCGGGATGCCCAGGCGCTGGCCGCAGTCGATGGCGGCATAGACGGTCTCCAGGGCGATCTCCAGTTGCAGCACGATCAACGCGCAGTCGCGCAGATCGGCTTCCGCGGCCTGGATGTCGGCCGGACCGAGGGCGGCGTTGGCGCCCTTCACGATGAGGATGCTGTTGTGCGAATCGGGCTGCACGAAGATCGGCGCCACCCCGCTGGAACGCCCGGGCGCGCGGGTCACGTGGCGGGTGTCGATGCCGAAGCGGCGGAAGTTGGCCAGGGTGTTGTCGGCGAAGAGGTCGTCGCCGACCTTGGTCACCATCAGCACCTCGCTGCCCAGCTTGGCCGCGGCGACCGCCTGGTTGGCGCCCTTGCCGCCACAGCCGAGGGCGAAGTCCGGCGCTTCGAGGGTCTCGCCCTGGACGGGCAATCGCTCGATATAGGTGATGAGATCGACCATATTGCTGCCGATGACCGCGATTTTGCCCATGCCGAACGCGCCTCCGTTTTTCTTGATGTTATTAAATTAACGGTTTTTGTTAATTTTCCATCATAGATACTGCAACTCGGGGCGCAGCTCAAGCGCCGGTGATCGTCCAGGGACGACACCGGGCCTGGCGAGCTCGAGGCTGGGCGCTGCGACACAGAAATGCGGGACGGGAAGGTCAAACGAGGGGGCAGTACGACAGCGGGAAGCGGCGCACCGGGGACCCGGTGCGCGCGGGGCGGATCAGTGGAAGAGTTCGGCGATGAACACGGCACCGATGAAGGTGCCGAAGCCGGCGGTCAGGGAGACCACCACGATGCGCCAGCCGAGGCGGCGGAAGGCCGGGATGTCCTTGGCGATGGACAGGCCGGCGAAGGCCAGCATCGGGGTGATCAGCGCCATGATGCCAACCGCGTTGTGGGCGGCGGTGATCTGCGGCGCCAGCGGGCACCAGGGCGAGGTCAGGAACATGGCCACCAGCGACACCCAGCACACCGCCGGCACCTTGCGGCGGAACAGCTGGCAGAGCAGCTCGCCGACGAAGGCGGCCAGGATCATCACCGCGACCCCCAGGAAGGCGGCCGGCGGCAGCGTCTTGCTCATCACCAGGGTCGCCAGCAGCGCCAGGGCGCCCGAGGCTAGCCAGGCACTGAAGCGGGCCGACCAGCCCAGCGCCACGGGTTCGTCCACCGCGGCGGCATCCACCGAACTCTGCTGGAAGGAGGCCTTGGTGGTGCGGCCGATGCGCGGCTCCATCACCCGGTAGCCCCAGACCGCCAGCGGCAGGGAGATGAACAGGGTGAAATAGGTGCCCAGGGTGATGGTGATCAGGTTGGCCGCGGCTGCCAGCGCCATGACCTCCTTGGCCACCTCGGGAGTCTGCTGGGCGGCGATGGCCCCGGCTGCGGCGGCCATGATGCTGCCCGAGCCGATGCCGGCGCCCATGGCCAGCGAATAGGGGTGGAAGATGTTCAGACTGGCGATGAAGCCGGCGACGATGGCCATGAACACCGCGCCGAACAGGGTACCGGTGAGGTATTCGGCGAGCACGCCGCGGCCTTCCGGGGAATCCATGCCGTAGCGTTCACCGATGATCGCGAGGCTCGGTTCGCGCCCTACCGAGAAGGTCGCGCCGATGGCCTCGCGCTTGATGCCCAGCAGCAGGGCCACCGGCAAGCCGAGCAGGATGGTGCCGACGAAATGGCCCAGCTCCTGGAAGGCCAGCGCCCAGCCGGCGGCGATCACCGTGGGCAATGAGCCCCCCACCACCAGTCCGAGCTTGGCGATGAACACCAGCAAGGCGTATTGCAGGATGGCTGCCGAGCGTACCTGGGCGCCGCGATCAATGCCCAGCCCCAGCGGCATGCGCTTGCCCACCAGGCCAACGGCCGCGCCCAGCAGCAATGCCCAGATCATCGGCAGCAGCACCACCTTGCCCGGCCCCAGCGGAATGGTGATGGAGCCGATCAGCTCGGCGACCAGCAGCACCAGAGCTGCCCAGATATAGAGTTTGACGGTATCGCTGACGGCTCGGTCCTGGCCTACGGCCAGCGTCGGATTGGCGCTCATTCTTCCCCCTGCGGCCCGCTCGCGGGCTCGGTTGTAGGTATGGTTGGCAGTCGCGAGCGGCGAGGCTCGCTGGGCAGAAACGAAGGCTCCGCAAGGGAGCGACCCGGTCGTTCTGGGAGCCTGGTCGAGGGCGCTCATCCAGCTCGCCTCGGCGGAAAATCGGGAAAACACTGTTTCCACGAAAATTTTCCACATGCGGTAAACCAGTATGGCGCCGAACTCGTCCAGGCCGGGGCGGCCGTGGTCTAGTGTGGTGTTTCAGAAGTTCGCGCAAGAATTGGCGAGTGATTTTTTGGTCCTGGCCAGGCGCCGCGACGAGTCATAGCAGGGCTATGGCGAGGAGTGGCAACGCCGTCAGGGCCGAAAAAGCGCCGCCAAAATTGTGCAGGTAACTTCTGAAACGCCACACTAGGGCCCGAGTATGGACAGCGCCCTGTTCTCTCTCCAATACTGGAAATGGCCTTTTCCGTTGCCTTTACGAGAACACACGGATGCGTGGAATTCACGAACAACGCTTGCACTACTTCGTCGAGGCGGTGCGGCTGGGCAGCGTGCGCGCCGCCGCCGACGCCCTGGACATCGCCCCGTCCGCGGTCAGCCGGCAGATCGCCCAGGTCGAGGCGGAACTGGGCGTCGATCTGATCGAGCGCCACCGCCGCGGCATCACCCCGACCGAGGCCGGGCGCCTGGTGCTGGATTACTTCCGCCAGCGTCAGACCCAGCTCGACGGGCTGAGAGACGCCATCGCCGATCTTCAGGGACTGCGCACCGGCCGCGTGGTGCTGGCCATCGGCGAAGGCTTCATCGGCGACCTGTCGCGCAGCCTGGGCGACTTTTCCGCGCGGCATCCGGAGATCGAGGTCAGGGTCAACGTGGTGGGCACCAACGAGGTGATTCGCCAGGTGATGGAAGACGAGGCGCAACTGGGGCTGGTGTTCAATCCGCCGCGCGATCCGCACCTGCGCGTGCATGGCAGTCGCGGGCAGCCGCTCTATGCCATGGTCGCGCCGGAGCATCCGCTGGCCGCGACCCAGGGCCCCGTGACCCTGGCCGCGCTGGGCGAGCACCGCCTGGCGCTGCCGGACATCTCCTACGGCATCCGCCAGATGCTCGACGCCGTGGAACAGGCCGCAGGCCAGCGTCTGGCGCCGACCCTGACCTGCAACACCTTTGCCCTGCTCAAGCACTATGCCCAGCAGGGCGGCGTCACGCTCCTGCCGCTGTTCGCCGCGACCCAGGAACTGGACAGCGGCGCCTTGCGCGCCCTGCCCCTGGCCGATCCCGGGTTCGCCCGTGCCCACGTCGAACTGGTCACCCGCCTGGGCCGCAAGCTCAGCCGCGCCGCGGACGAGTTGCGGACCGGCCTGGTGCAGCAGATGACCGCCTTTCGCTGAGCGTCGGCGGCACTCGCTGCCAGGGGCTTAAACCGGCAACTCCTGGCGCACCAGCTCGGCCCACAACCGTACCGCCGGCTCGATGATGGCGTCGTTGAAGTCATAGGCCGGGTTGTGCAGCGGCGCCGAGGGCTGGGCGCCGTCGACCCCCAGCCAGAGATAGGCCCCGGGACGCGCCGCCAGCATGAAGGCGAAGTCCTCGGAGGCCATGGACGGGGGTACGCCGTCGCTGACCCGCTCGGCACCAAAGGCCTTTACCGCCGCCTCACGCACCCGTGCCGCCTGGGCCGGATGGTTCTGGGTCACCGGATAGCCGCGGGTGAATTCCAGTTCGCCGCGCACGCCCTGGGCCAGCGGCGCCTGGGCGACGATCTCGCCGATCAGCCGCTCCACCTCGGCGCGCACCGCGCTGTCCAGGCAGCGCACCGTGCCCCGCAGCCGCGCCACTTCGGGAATGACGTTGATCGCCTCCCCCGCCTCCATCATGGTCACGCTGACCACCGCCGACGCCAGCGGCGAGATCCGCCGGGCGACGATGGTCTGCAGCTGCAGGATCAGGTCCGCCGCGGCGACGATGGGATCGCGGCCGCGCTCGGGCATGGCCGCGTGGCAGCCCTTGCCGGTCAGGGTGATGGCGAAGGTGTCCAGCGAAGCCATCATGGCACCCGGATTGACCACCACCTGGCCGGCCGGCAGCCCCGGCCAGTTGTGCAGGCCGTAGATGGCGTCCATCGGAAACCGTTCGAACAGGCCGTCTTCGATCATCTTCTGGGCGCCGCCGAGATTCTCTTCGGCGGGCTGGAAGACGAAATAAAGGGTGCCGCGGAAGTCGCGGTTCTCGCTCAGGTAACGCGCGGTGGCCAGCAGGATGGCGGTGTGGCCGTCGTGGCCGCAGGCGTGCATGCGCCCGGCGGCGGTGGAACGGTGGGGAACGTCCCCCACCTCCTGCATCGGCAGGGCGTCCATGTCGGCGCGCAGCCCCAGGCTCGGGCCCTCGCCATGGCGCAACACCCCGACCACGCCGGTGCCGCCGAGGCCACGATGGACCTCCAGGCCGAAGCCTTCCAGCAATTCGGCCACTCGCGCCGCGGTGCGGTGCTCGGCGAAACCCAGTTCGGGATGGGCGTGGAAATCGCGACGCCAGCTACGGGCGTCGTCCAGCAGCGCTTGATGAATGGTCATGGGTTACTCCAGGCTGGCGCCGTAGCCGAAGCCGGCGGCGGGGACGGCGGCGGTTTCCACCCAGACGCTCTTCACCTCGCTGTATTCGCGCAGGGCGTCGAGGCCGGAGGAGCGACCGTAGCCGCTCTCGCCATAGCCGCCGAAGGGCGAGCTGACGTGGATGGTCTTGTAGCCGTTGACCCAGAAGGTGCCGGCGCGCACGCCCCGGGCCACCCGATGGGCACGCCCGACATCGCGGGTCCAGACCGCGCCGGCCAGGCCGAAGCGGCTGTCGTTGGCGATGCGGATGGCGTCGGCCTCGTCCTTGAAGGGAATGGCCACCACCACCGGCCCGAAGATCTCTTCCTGGGCGCAGGCCAGGCCATTGTGACCGGCCAGCACCGTGGGATTGACGTAGTAGCCGGTCCCGGCGGGCAGCGGTTCGACGCCATTGACGACATGCCGCGCGCCCTCGCCCAGGGCCCCTTCCACCAGGGTGCGCACATGGGCGAATTGCTTGGCGTTGTGGATCGGACCGATCTGGGTCTCGGGATCGCTCGGGTCACCCACCTTGAACTGGCTGGCGGCGCGGGCCACCGCCTGGATGAAGCGCTCGTAGATGGATTCCTGCACCAGCAACCGCGAGCCGGAAACGCAACTCTGGCCGGCGCCGGAAAAGATCGCCGCCTGGGCGCCGCGCACGGCCAGGTCCAGGTCGGCGTCTTCGAAGACGATGTTGGCCGACTTGCCACCCAGCTCCAGCACCACCGGGATGCAGCGCTGGGCCGCGGCGGCGGCGATGTGCCGGCCGGTGGCCGGCGAGCCGACGAAGACTACCTTGCGGATGTCGGCGTGGGCGATCACCTGCTGGCCGACGGTATGGCCCTGGCCGGCGAGGACGTTGACCAGGCCCTTGGGCGCACCGGCGCGTTCCACCAGCACGCCGAGCAGCAGCGAGGTCACCGGGGTCAGTTCGGAGGGCTTGAGGATCACCGCGTTGCCGGCGGTGATGGCCGGCGCGATCTGCCAGCCACCGGTGAAGATGGGCGCGTTCCAGGGGGTGATCTGCAGCACCGTGCCCAGGGGTTCGTAGGTCACGTAGTTGAGGTGGCTGGTGGGCACCGGGATGACTTCGCCGTGCAGCTTGTCGGCCCAGCCGGCGTAGTACTCGAACATCTCGGCGACCTTGAGCACCTCGACGCGGGCATCGCGGATCGGCTTGTTGGCGGTCTGGGACTCCAGCTGCGCCAAAACCTCGGCCTCCTCGCGGATCAGGGCGCCGACCTGGTAGATGATGCGCCCGCGCGCCTGGGCGGTGAGGGCGCGCCATTCCTCGCGCGCCCGGCGGGCGGCGGCATCGGCGCGCTCGACCACGGCCAGGTCGGCGTCGGGGTAGCTGTAGGCGGGACTGTCGTCATGGGCGTTGCGCACGGTGATCCGCTCGCCGCTGCCGTCGACGAACTCGCCGTCCACGAAGCTGGCGACCTGCTGGCGGTCGCCCCAGAAGGGCTTGAGCAATTCCAGTGTCTTGGCGTTCATCATGATCATTCCCCCTTGCCGAACAGGTCTTCGCTGGTGCGTCGCGCGATGGCGCAGAAATCCTCGCCATCGGCCAGGGTCTCGACGCTGGCCTTCCAGGCCTGGGCCGTGGCCGCGGCCAGCGGCAGGTCGAGGCCGAGTTCGGCGATGAGCTGCTGGGCCAGGCCCACGTCCTTGCGCATCAGGCCCATGGTGAAGCCGGAGTCGTAGGCCTTGTTCAGCACCCAGGTGGGGAACATGCCCTGGCTGGCGGCGCTGCGTCCGGAACCGGCGTTGATGCCTTCCAGCAGCTTTTCCGGAGCGACGCCGGCGCGGGCAGCCATGGTCACCGCCTCGGCGGTGGTGATCAGGTGCGCCGCGGCGAGCAGGTTGTTGGCGATCTTGGCGATGTTGCCAGCGCCCACGGCGCCGATGTGCACCCGGGTCGCGCTCATGGCTTCCAGCGCCGGCAGCGCCTTGGCCAGGGCCGCCTCGCTGCCGCCGATGACCATGGTCATGGTGCCGGCCGCGGCACCGGCGGGGCCGCCGGAGACCGGGGCATCGAGGAAATCGGCGCCGACCTCGGCAAAGGCCGCCGCCACCCGGCGACTGGTCTCGGGGGTGGAGGTGGTGGTGTCGACCACCACTGTGCCCGGTCGCACGCGGCTGACCAGGCCCGCCTCGCCCAGGCACACGGCTTCGACGTGCTCGGCCTTGGGCAGCGACAGCACGATGACGTCGCTGCTGGCGGCCAGGGCCGCCAGGTCGCCGGCGATGGCCACGCCCTGGGCGGCGACCCGCTCGCAGGCGGCGCTGGAGGGATCCAGACCGGTGACGGCCACGCCCTTGCGCGCCAGGGTGATCGCCATGTTGCCGCCCATGTTGCCGAGTCCGATGACCCCGACCTGCCTGCCCATGCCTTGTTCCTCTTCTTCGAATGGGTGGTGACCGACCCGCTGGCCGGCCCCTTGGCGATCGAGTATGGGAGGCCCCAGGCATCACCACCAATACGGCATTTGGACTTTCATGTTGCGCAAAAGGCAACGGCTAAATCGGGCACCAGTAATGTGCAAAGGCGCAACCGGAGGGCACGGCCCGGCCCCAGGCTGGTGCAAGACAACTGACCGTAAGGCCGCTACTGACGGCAAGGCGCCAGCTGCCATGCACCTTGTCGACGGCTGGCACAGTTCCTGAAAAGCGCCCCAATGGGTCAGCTGACCAGCCCAACAACAGCGCACGTTCGCTCAGGAGCCTTTCGCATGAAGCGCCGCCCCCTACTGAAGACCACTCTTGCCGCCTCCGCCCTGCTCATGAGCGGTATGTTTCCCTGGAGCGCCGCCCAGGCCGCGGACACCATCAAGGTCGGCATCCTGCATTCGCTGTCCGGCACCATGGCCATCTCCGAGACCTCGCTCAAGGACATGGCGCTGATGACCATCGACGAGATCAATGCCAAGGGCGGGGTACTGGGCAAGAAGCTGGAACCCGTGGTGGTGGATCCGGCCTCCAACTGGCCGCTGTTCGCCGAGAAGGCGCGCCAGCTGGTGACCCAGGACAAGGTCGCGGTCACCTTCGGCTGCTGGACTTCGGTCTCGCGCAAATCGGTCCTGCCGGTCTATGAAGAACTCAACGGCCTGCTGTTCTACCCGGTGCAGTACGAAGGCGAAGAGATGTCGCCCAACGTCTTCTACACCGGCGCAGCGCCGAACCAGCAGGCCATCCCGGCGGTGGAATACCTGATGAGCGAAGAAGGCGGCGGCGCCAAGCGCTTCTTCCTGCTGGGCACCGACTACGTCTATCCGCGCACCACCAACAAGATTCTCAGGTCCTTCCTGCACAGCAAGGGCGTGCAGGACAAGGACATCGAAGAGGTCTACACCCCCTTCGGCCACAGCGATTACCAGACCATCGTCGCCAACATCAAAAAGTTCTCCGCCGGCGGCAAGACCGCGGTGGTCTCCACCATCAACGGCGACTCCAACGTGCCCTTCTACAAGGAACTGGGCAACCAGGGCCTGAAGGCCACCGACGTGCCGGTGGTGGCCTTCTCGGTCGGCGAGGAAGAACTGCGCGGCATCGACACCAAGCCGCTGGTGGGCCAGCTGGCCGCCTGGAACTACTTCGAGTCGCTGGATAACCCGGTGAACAAGAAGTTCGTCGAGGCCTGGAAGGCCTACGCCAAGGCCAAGAACCTGCCCAACTACCAGACCGCCGTGACCAACGACCCCATGGAAGCCACCTACATCGGCATCCACATGTGGGCCCAGGCGGTGGAAAAGGCCGGCAGCACCGACGTCGACAAGGTGCGCAAGGCCATGGCCGGCCAGACCTTCGCCGCGCCGGACGGCTACACGGTGAAGATGGACGAGAAGAACCACCACCTGCACAAGCCGGTGATGATCGGCGAGGTCCAGGACGACGGTCAGTTCAACGTCGTCTGGCAGACCGAGGGCCCGGTCCGCGCCCAGCCCTGGAGCCCCTACATCCCCGGCAACGACAAGAAGTCCGACGAACCGGTGAAGAGCGGCCAGTAACGGCCAGCCTTCACTCCCGGCCCCTCACTCCGAGGGAGAGGGGAGCAAAACGCTGCTCAGCTTGTAGCTCTTGCCCCCTCTCCCCAGGGGAGAGGGTTGGGGTGAGGGGCAAGAGACGCTCCAAGGCCATCAGCTCTTCCCCCTCTCCCACTGGGAGAGGGCTAGGGTGAGGGCCCGCCAGAGCCTCCGGCCCGATCGGAAGCCCGGCACCAGAAACGAGGCCACGCCCGCCCTCCCCCGGGAGACGCCGTGCGGGAGCCTTTACCCACCCACGAGGCCGAGTATGTCCCTACGCCTTTTTCTACTGCCCCTGCTGTTGCTGCTCATGGGCACCGCCCAGGCCGGCCCCGCCGCCGACCTGGCCGCCGCCAGCGCCAACGACCAGGCCAAACTCCTCCAGGACTGGGCCGCCGCGCCCGATCCCGCCCAGCTCCCGGTGCTCCAGGCACTGCAGGACGGCCGCTTCTATGTCGATGAAGACAAGCGGCCCTTCTACAAGACCGGCGACAGCTACAGCGCCGCCGAAGGCGACGCCACCCCTCCCACCGGCACACCCAAGCCGGTACGCCTGAACAACCGCCTGCGCATCCTCATCGGCGCTGCCCAGGCCAGCGGCGGGCTGCTGTCGCCCGATGCCAGCGTGCGCCTGGCCGCCGCCCAGGCCCTGCGCCAGGAGGCCAAGCCCGAGCAGCGTGCCTTCCTGGAAAAGCGCCTGCAGAGCGAAGCCGACAAGGACGTCAAAGGCGCCCTTACCGCAGCCCTGGCCAATCTGCAGCTGACCGATCCCGATCCCGCCGTGCGCCTGGCCGCGGTGCGGCTGCTCGGCGAATCCGGCGAGCCCCAGGCCAAGACCCGCCTGCAGGCCCTGCTCGATCCGGCCGTGGAAGCCAACGAAGACGTCCGCAAGGCCGCTGCCACCGGCCTTGCCCAGGTGGACCGCAAGCTGCTGCTGGGCGACCTGCTCGGCCAGGCCTTCACCGGGTTGTCGCTCGGCTCCATCCTGCTGCTGGCCGCTCTGGGTCTGGCCATCACCTATGGCCTGCTCGGCGTCATCAACATGGCCCACGGCGAGATGCTGATGCTCGGCGCCTACAGCACCTATGTGGTGCAGCTGACCCTGCAACGCCTGGCGCCCGAATGGCTGGCCTGGTACCCGCTGCTGGCACTGCCGGTGGCCTTCGCCGTCACCGCCGCCATCGGCATGGCGCTGGAGCGCACCGTGATCCGCCACCTCTATGGCCGCCCGCTGGAAACCCTGCTGGCCACCTGGGGCATCAGCCTGATGCTGATCCAGGCGGTGCGGGTGCTGTTTGGCGCCCAGAACGTCGAGGTGGCCAACCCGGCCTGGCTGTCCGGCGGCATCCAGGTGCTGCCCAACCTGCTCCTGCCGTGGAACCGGGTGATCATCCTCGGCTTCGTGGTCTTCGTGCTGATCCTCACCTGGACCCTGCTGAACAAGACCCGCCTGGGCCTCAACGTGCGCGCCGTGACCCAGAATCGCAACATGGCCGCCTGCTGCGGGGTACCGACGGGTCGCATCGACATGCTCGCCTTCGGCCTCGGTTCCGGCATCGCCGGCCTCGGCGGCGTGGCCCTGTCGCAGATCGGCAACGTCGGTCCGGACCTTGGCCAGAGCTACATCATCGACTCCTTCCTGGTGGTGGTGCTCGGCGGCGTCGGCCAACTGGCCGGCAGCGTGCTGGCGGCCTTCGGCCTGGGCATCGTCAACAAGATCCTCGAACCCCAGATCGGCGCCGTGCTGGGCAAGATTCTCATCCTCGGCCTGATCATCCTGTTCATCCAGAAGCGGCCCCAGGGCCTGTTCGCCCTCAAGGGGAGGGTCATCGATTGAACCAGCCACTCGCGCTTACCGCCGTGCAGAAGGCCGGCCCGCGCCTGAGCCTGGCCGTGCTCGGCCTGGCCCTCGCCGTGCTGATTGCCCTGCCGCTCTTGTCCCTGCTGCCGGCCGACAGCCCCTTCCAGGTCTCGGCCTACACCCTCACCCTGGTGGGCAAGATCCTCTGCTACGCCATCGTTGCCCTGGCGCTGGACCTGGTCTGGGGCTACGCCGGGATGCTCTCCCTCGGCCACGGGCTGTTCTTTGCCCTGGGCGGCTACGCCATGGGCATGTACCTGATGCGCCAGGCCGCCGGTGACGGTCTGCCGCCGTTCATGAGCTTTCTCTCCTGGACCCGCTATCCCTGGTTCTGGGCCGGCACCGACCATTTCCTCTGGGCGCTGTGCCTGGCGGTGCTGGCCCCCGGTCTGCTGGCCCTGGCGTTCGGCTTCTTCGCCTTCCGCTCGAAGATCAAGGGCGTCTACTTCTCGATCATGACCCAGGCGCTGACCTTTGCCGGCATGCTGCTGTTCTTTCGCAACGAGACCGGCTTCGGCGGCAACAACGGCTTCACCGGCTTCACCACCCTGTTGGGCTTTCCGGTAGCCGCCCAGGGCACCCGGGCGGTGCTCTTCCTGCTCACCGTGGCCCTGCTGGTGGCCAGTCTCTGGCTGGGCTGGCGCCTGGCGCAGAGCAAGTTCGGCCGCATCCTCACGGCGATCCGCGACGCCGAGAACCGGGTGACCTTCTGCGGCTACGATCCGCGCGGCTTCAAGCTGTTCGTCTGGGTGCTCTCGGCGGTGCTCTGCGGTCTGGCCGGGGCGCTCTACGTACCCCAGGTGGGCATCATCAACCCCAGCGAGATGGCCCCGACCAACTCCATCGAAGCGGCCATCTGGGTCGCCCTCGGCGGACGCGGCAGCCTGATCGGCCCGGTGCTCGGCGCCGGCATCGTCAACGGCGCCAAGAGCTGGTTCACGGTGGCCTTTCCCGAATACTGGCTGTTCTTTCTCGGCGCCCTGTTCATCGTCGTCACCCTCTATCTGCCGCGTGGCGTGATCGGCCTCATCAAGAAGGAGCGCGACGCATGAAAGCCGCCCCCATCCCCCCCACCGCCGCGGAAGTGCTCGATCCCGGCATCGGCGCCGAGGCCAGCGGTCTCGGCCATCGCGCCGGCACGGGCCTGGACACCCGCCACGGCACCATCCTCAGCCTGGAAGGCATCGAGGTCAGCTTCGATGGCTTCAAGGCCCTGCGCGAGCTCAATCTCTACATCGGCGTCGGCGAATTGCGCTGCATCATCGGCCCCAACGGCGCCGGCAAGACCACCATGATGGACGTCATCACCGGCAAGACCCGCCCCGACCGCGGCAGCGCCTGGTTCGGCGAAACCCTGGACCTCACCCGCCTGCAACCGGTGGAGATCGCCCAGGCCGGTATCGGTCGCAAATTCCAGAAGCCCACGGTGTTCGAGGCCCTGACGGTCTGGGAAAACCTGGAGCTGGCGCAACGGACCGACAAGTCGGTCTGGGCCAGCCTGCGCGCGCGGCTCTCCGGCGAACAGCGCGACCGCCTGGAAGAGGTGCTCACCACCATTCGCCTGCAGGAGTCGCGCGGGCGCACCGCCGGGCTGCTCTCCCACGGCCAGAAGCAGTTCCTCGAGATCGGCATGCTGCTGGTGCAGGAGCCGCAACTGCTGCTGCTCGACGAACCCGTGGCCGGCATGACCGACGCTGAGACCGAATTCACCGCCGAGCTGTTCAAGTCGCTGGTGCCCCGGCACTCGCTGATGGTGGTGGAGCACGACATGGGCTTCGTCGGCAGCATCGCCGACCACGTCACCGTGCTGCACCAGGGCCACGTCCTCGCCGAAGGCTCGCTGGACCAGGTCCAGGCCAACGAACAGGTGATCGAGGTATATCTGGGGCGCTAGCGCGCGGTCGCGCCCCTGCCCGTAGGTTGGGTTGAGACGGCTCCACCGTCGAAGCCCAACACCGATACGGACCGGGAGCGTTGGGCTTCGCTCCGCTCAACCCAACCTACGTCGGCAGGCCACCCGGCCTGCCAGAGACCAGACAACCGGCCGAGGCCCCCATGCTCCAGGTCAACGAACTCCATCAGTACTACGGCGGCAGCCACATCCTCCGCGGCCTGTCCTTCGACGCCCCTATCGGCGAGGTCACCAGCCTGCTCGGCCGCAACGGCGTCGGCAAGACCACCCTGCTGCGCTGCCTCATGGGCCTGATCCCGGCCAAGCGCGGCAGCGTCACCTGGGAAGGCCAGGACATCACCAGTCGCAAGCCGCACCAGCGCGTGCAAGCCGGCATCGCCTACGTGCCCCAGGGCCGCGAGATCTTTCCACGCCTCACCGTCGAGGAAAATCTGCTCATGGGCCTGTCGCGCTTTCCCGCCCGGGAAGCCCGCGAGGTGCCCGAGTCCATCTACGAACTCTTCCCCGTGCTGCGGCAGATGCGCCAGCGCCGCGGCGGCGACCTCTCCGGCGGCCAGCAGCAGCAACTGGCCATCGGCCGCGCCCTGGCCAGCCGCCCGCGGCTGCTGATCCTCGACGAACCCACCGAAGGCATCCAGCCCTCGGTGATCAAGGAGATCGGCACCGTCATCGCCCACCTGGCCAAGCGCGGCGACATGGCCATCCTGCTGGTGGAGCAGTTCTACGACTTCGCCAGCGAACTGGCCGACGGCTATCTGGTGATGTCCCGTGGCGAGATCGTCCAGCGCGGTCGCGGCGCCGACATGGAGGCCGAAGGGGTGCGGGGACTGGTGGCGATCTGAGCCACCAGGGTCGATAATCGAACGCTTCCGCGGCCTGCCCGGCCGCCCGCCCGTTCGCCTCGATTGACGAAATTAACCGACTGGTACATTTTCTCTCCAGCACCGGGCAGCGCCTGCCCGGCAAGACCCCAAGAGAGAAGGCTGTCATGTCCTCCCGTCGCATCCTGGTCCTCAACGGACCCAACCTCAACCTGCTCGGCACCCGCGAACCCGCCACCTATGGCCACGAGACTCTGGCCGACGTCGCCCGGCTGTGTGCCGAGACCGCCGCCGCCGAGGGGTACGAGGTGGATTTCCGCCAGACCAACCACGAAGGCGAATTGCTCGACTGGATCCACGCGGCCCGCGGCGCCTATGCCGGGGTGGTGATCAATCCCGCCGCCTGGACCCACACCTCGGTGGCCCTGCGCGACGCCCTGGTGGCCAGCGAGCTGCCGGTCTACGAGGTGCACCTGTCCAACGTGCATCGCCGCGAAGCCTTCCGTCACCATTCCTATGTCTCGGGCATTGCCGTCGGCGTCATCTGCGGCCTCGGCAGCCAGGGGTATCGCGCCGCCATCAGCGCCCTCATCGCCCACCAGGGAAACTAATGCCATGACCGCACCCAACTCCGTTCTCGCCGGCCTCATCGGCGCCGGCATCCAGGCTTCGCTGACGCCCGCCATGCACGAACGCGAAGGCGACGCCCAGGGCCTCAGATACCTCTACCGCCTGATCGACCTGGACGTGCTCGGCCTCACCGCCGACGCCCTGCCCGAGCTGCTGCAGGCGGCTCAGCGCACCGGCTTCACCGGTCTCAACATCACCTTTCCCTGCAAGCAGGCGATCATCCCGTTGCTCGACGACCTTTCCCCCGAGGCGCGCGGCATCGGCGCGGTGAACACCGTGGTGCTGGCCGACGGCCGCACCGTGGGCCACAACACCGACTGCCTGGGCTTCGCCGAAGGCTTTCGCCGTGGCCTGCCGGACGTGGCCAAGCGGCTGGTAGTGCAGTTGGGCGCCGGCGGCGCCGGCAGCGCCGTGGCCCACGCCCTGCTCGCCGAGGGCGTCGACCAGTTGTTCATCTTCGACGTCGAGGCCGAACGGGCCCAGGCGCTGGTGGACAACCTGACCCGCCACTTCGGTCCCGGGCGCGCCGCGGTCGGCACCGACCGGGCCGCTGCGGTCGCCGCCGCCGATGGCCTGGTCAACACCTCGCCGGTGGGCATGGCCAAGCTGCCCGGCATGCCACTGCCGGCCGAGTTGCTGCATCCCGGCTTGTGGGTCGCCGAGATCATCTACTTCCCGCTGGAAACCGAACTGCTGCGCCAGGCCCGCGCCCTCGGTTGCCGCACCCTGGATGGCGGCACCATGGCCGTGTTCCAGGCGGTCAAGGCCTTCGAACTCTTCAGCGGCCGCAGCGCCGACGCCGAACGCATGCAGGCCCACTTCGCCGAATTGCGCGGCTGATAGCGCGTTTGATCGCGGCCATGGGCCGCTCCTACAGGCTCCGATATGCCCCGTAGGAGCGGCCCATGGCCGCGATAATTTCCGCGCAACCATCTACAGCCACACCGCATCCCAAAACGAATAATCACCCGCCCGCTTCACCAGCCCCGCCCTTAGCGGATTGGCGACGATGTACCGGGCCACCGCCTGCACATCCTCTTCGGCTCGTAGCGCATGGTCATGATAGGCCGGCGCCCACACAGCCCCTTTGGTATTGCGGATCGCATTGACCCGACGCGCGCTTGCCGACTTCAGGCGCAGGACCAACTCTTCCAGGCTGAAACACTCACCCAGCGAAACCAGCCAGTGAACGTGATCCGGCATCAACACCCAGGCAAGCAGCCTGGCGTCATCGAGCAAACGAGGGTCGTTGAAGGCACGAGCCGCCGTGCACGCCAAATGGAAATCGGCGAACAGTGCCTGACGTTCCACGGTCGTGGTGGTAAGGAGATACAGCTGGCCAGGCAGAGAAACCCGGCCCCTGCGTAGCGCCGCATGACGTGATGACATCGCTCGTCCTTGAGTGATGAAGACAATTCAAGATCTTAATCGCGGCCATGGCGGTCCGCCGATGCGGCCGCTCCTACAAAAGCATCGCTCTCTGTAGGAGCGGCCCATGGCCGCGATAGAGCCCTACCGCGGCATGTTCGGCTGGCGCCGCGACTTCTTGCGCGGACCGCCCTTGGCGTAGCCGGCGGCCTGGCCTTCCTGGCCCTTGTCCCAGGCCTTGCTGCCGTCGCTGGCGCGGGGCGGCAGGCCAGTGTGCTGGGTCAGGATGCGCCCAGCGCCGGTGCCGGCCTTCTTGCTGCCCACCGGGGTGGAATTCTTGCGTCGCGCGCTCTGGTAGCCGGCGTCGCCCACCGGCTGGGTGGCCGGGATCAGCTGGTGCTTGCCCGGCCCGATCAGGTCGGCACGGCCCATCTCCTTGAGCGCCTCGCGCAGCATCGGCCAGCCCTTGGGATCGTGGTAGCGCAGGAAGGCCTTGTGCAGGCGGCGCTGCTGGTCGCTCTTGACGATGGTCACGCCATCGCTCTTGTAGGTGACCTTGCGCAGCGGATTCTTGCCCGAGTGGTACATGGCCGTGGCGGTGGCCATCGGCGAGGGATAGAAGGCCTGCACCTGGTCCGCACGGAAGCCGTTGCGCTTGAGCCAGAGGGCGAGGTTCATCATGTCCTCGTCGGTGGTGCCCGGGTGCGCGGCGATGAAGTACGGGATCAGGTACTGCTCCTTGCCCGCCTCCTTGGTGTACTTCTCGAACATCTGCTTGAAGCGATCGTAGCTGCCGATGCCGGGCTTCATCATCTTGTCCAGCGGCCCGCGCTCGGTGTGCTCGGGCGCGATCTTCAGGTAGCCGCCGACATGGTGGGTGACCAGTTCCTTGACGTACTCGGGCGACTCCACGGCCAGGTCGTATCTCAGCCCCGAGGCGATCAGGATCTTCTTCACCCCCGGCAGCGCCCGCGCCTTGCGGTACAGCTCGATCAAGGAGGAGTGATCGGTGTTGAGGTTCTCGCAGATACCCGGGAAGACGCACGACGGCTTGCGGCAGTGGCGCTCGATCTCCGGATCCTTGCAGGCGATGCGGTACATGTTGGCGGTCGGCCCGCCCAGGTCCGAGACCACGCCGGTGAAGCCCGGCACCTTGTCGCGCATCTCCTCGATCTCGCGGATGATCGAGTCGTGGGAGCGATTCTGGATGATCCGGCCTTCGTGCTCGGTGATGGAGCAGAAGGTGCAGCCACCAAAGCAGCCGCGCATGATGTTCACCGAGAAACGGATCATCTCGTAGGCCGGGATCTTTTCCTTGCCATAGGCCGGGTGCGGCACGCGCGCATAGGGCATGCCGAACACGTAGTCCATTTCCTCGGTGGTCATGGGAATGGGCGGCGGCGTGAACCAGACGTCCACGTCGCCATGCCGCTGCACCAAAGCGCGAGCGTTGCCCGGGTTGGTTTCCAGGTGCAGCACGCGGTTGGCGTGGGCATAGAGCACCGGGTCGTTGCGCACCTTCTCGAAGGACGGCAGGCGGATCACCGTCTTGTCGCGGGTCATGCGCGGGCTTTCCAGCAGCTGCACCACCTTGGCTTCGTTGGGATCCTCGACCTCACCCTTGGCTTGCTCGATGGCGCAGGCCTCGGTGTCCTGGGTGTTCACATAGGGATTGATGATCTTGTCGACGCGACCGGGACGGTCGATGCGGGTCGAGTCGACCTCGAACCAGCCCTCGGGCGTATCGCGACGGATGAAGGCGGTGCCGCGCACATCGGTGATGGACTCGACGCGCTCGCCACGCGACAGGCGCTGGGCGATCTCCACCACCGCCCGCTCGGCGTTGCCATAGAGCAGGATGTCGGCGGTGGCGTCCATCAGGATCGAGCGGCGGACCTTGTCCTGCCAGTAGTCGTAGTGGGCGATCCGGCGCAGCGAGGCCTCGATGCCGCCGAGCACGATCGGCACGTGGCTGTAGGCCTCCTTGCAGCGCTGGCTGTAGACCAGGCTGGCGCGATCCGGTCGCTTGCCGGCGACGTTGCCCGGGGTATAGGCATCGTCGGAGCGGACCTTCTTGTCCGCGGTGTAGCGGTTGATCATGGAATCCATGTTGCCCGCGGCCACCCCGAAGAACAGATTCGGCTCGCCGAGCTTCATGAAGTCGTCCTTCGACTGCCAGTCCGGCTGGGCGATGATGCCCACGCGGAAGCCCTGGGCCTCCAGCAGCCGGCCGATGATGGCCATGCCAAAGGACGGGTGATCGACGTAGGCGTCCCCGGTAACGATGATGATGTCGCAGCTGTCCCAGCCGAGTTGCTCCATCTCCGCCCGACTCATGGGCAGGAAGGGTGCAGGACCAAAGCACTCGGCCCAGTATTTCGGATAGTCGAACAGCGGCGTGGCGGCTTGCATGGCAGCTTCCGGGAAAGGGGTGTTTTCAGGAGGGCGCGAAGAATAGCACAAAAAATGACCAGTTCAGCCCCCGGACATCGATTGCCTTTGGCTATCGACCGTGACTCTGGACCCGCCCTCACCCCAACCCTCGCCCCGAGGGAGAGGGAGCAAAAGCACCCCGCGCACCTACTCGTCCTCTTCTCTCTTGGGGAGAGGGAAGCCCATCGGCAATGCCCCTCAGCCGTAGGGTGGACAACGGCGCAGCCTTGTCCACGCGTGGCTGCCCCCTCCTCCCCAGAGAGGACCGAGGAAAGATACCCAACGGCAGCATGCTCTTCCCCCTCTCCCTCGGGGAGAGGGCCGGGGTGAGGGACAGCCCACTCAGCGGCCCCACTCGACAGGAGTGCTACCATAGCCGCCCGCTCCCCTTCACCACCGAGACGCCCCCGTCCATGTCCCAGCCCCAACCCGCCGCCGGCCAGTTGCAGCGCGGCCTGAAGAATCGTCATATCCAGCTGATCGCCCTCGGCGGAGCCATCGGTACCGGTCTGTTCCTCGGCTCGGCCGGGGTGCTGAAATCCGCCGGTCCGGCGATGATCCTCGGCTATGCCATCGCCGGCTTCATCGCCTTCCTGATCATGCGCCAGCTCGGCGAGATGATCGTCGAGGAGCCCGTCGCCGGCTCCTTCAGCCACTTCGCCAGTCGCTACTGGGGCCGCTTCCCGGGCTTTCTCTCCGGCTGGAACTACTGGGTGCTCTATGTGCTGGTGGGCATGTCGGAACTCACCGCGGTGGGCAAGTACGTGCAGTACTGGTGGCCCGAGGTGCCGACCTGGGCCAGCGCCCTGGTGTTCTTCGTGCTGGTCAACGCCATCAACCTGTTCAACGTGAAGGCCTTTGGCGAGACCGAATTCTGGTTCGCGCTGATCAAGGTGGTGGCCATCCTCGGCATGATGGCCTTCGGCCTCTGGCTGCTGGTCAGTGGCAGCGGCGGTCCCGAGGCCTCGGTGAGCAATCTCTGGAGTCATGGTGGCTTCCTGCCCAACGGCTGGAGCGGTCTGTTCGCCGTGCTGGCGATCATCATGTTCTCCTTTGGCGGCCTGGAACTGGTCGGCATCACCGCCGCCGAAGCCGACCAGCCGCGCACGGTCATTCCCAAGGCCATCAACCAGGTGGTCTGGCGCATCCTGATCTTCTATGTCGGCGCCCTGACCATCCTCTTGTCGCTGCATCCCTGGGACGAACTGGTGCGCAGCATCGGCGCCGGCGGTGACGACTACGCCGGCAGTCCCTTCGTGCAGACCTTCGCCCTGCTCGGCAGCGACACCGCCGCCCACCTGCTCAACTTTGTGGTGTTGACCGCGGCGCTGTCGGTCTACAACAGCGGCGTCTACTGCACCAGCCGCATGCTCTACGGCCTGGCCGAACAGGGCGATGCCCCGCGCGCCCTGCTGCGCACCAATCGCCGTGGCGTGCCGCTGCTGGGCATCGCGGTGTCCTCGGCGGTGACCCTGCTCTGCGTGGTGGTCAACTACCTGCTGCCGCAGAATGCCCTGGAGCTGCTGATGTCGCTGGTGGTGGCCTCGCTGGTGATCGCCTGGGCGCTGATCAGCCTGACCCACCTGAAATTCCGCGCCGCCCAGCGCCAGGCCGGGCGCACCTCGCACTTCCCGGCCTTCTGGTCGCCCTTCGCCAACTGGCTGTGCCTGGCCTTCGTCGGCATGATCCTGGTGCTGATGCTGCGCATCCCAGGCATCGCGGTCTCGGTCTATGCCATCCCGGTCTGGCTGGCCTTCCTGTTCCTCTGCTACCGGCTGCGCCGCGGCTGATCGCCACAGGTAGGTTGGGCTGAGACGGCTCCATCGTCGAAGCCCAACGCTGCCCAACTCGACCACCGCTGTTGGGCTTCGCAGTGCGAAGCCCAACCTACCCCGCTACTCGAACGGCACCCAGGGCCTTTGCGGCTTCATGATGATGCAGCCGTCCTCGCCCACCGCCCAGATGTCGTAGAAGCGATTGTCCACGAGGCGCGTGGCGGCACCGGGCACGGCCACCCGCTGGGTGCAGCTGTCGCTGTCGGCATCGTCGATCACTCCCAGATCCAGCAGGCGTTCGGCGATCATGAAGTTGCCCGGCGACAGGCCGAGGATGAAGGGCAGCACCGGCACCTGCTCGAAGGTCTTCTGTGCCAGTGGTAGCCAGGCCACTTCCAGCGGCCCCCCGGTCCAGAGCAGGCGCTTGAGCGACCGCAGCTCCGGAAGGCTGCTGAGGTCATGGTGCAGTTCCTGGACGAAACCGCGCTCGAAGGTCTTTTGCGCCGAGAGCACCTGGCCATAGGCATAGGCCAGCGACAGCATCCACAGCACCGGCAGCACCAGCAGCCAGGTCAGCCGTGGCTGGAGGCGCTCCAGCAGATCGTGGGCCAGCAGCAGGGCCAGGGTCAGGATGACCGCCAGCCCCATCAGGGTGCGCGCCTCGAGGATAAAATCGCTGAACAGCAGGGTGATGCCGGCCACGCAGGCGGCCAGCACCGGCAGGGTCGCGCCGTACAGCAGCAGGGGCAGCAGCGCCCGCCGACCATAGGCGCGGGCATAGGTCAGGCCGCCCAGGCCATAGCCGATCGCAGCCAGCCCACCAAACAGCCACCACAGCCAGAGATTGCCGGGGGTGACCAGCAGGCCGACGCTCTGCAGCACCTCGCCCAGCCGATGCCAGAGCTCGGGCAGCAACTGGCCACCCATACCGGCGTGCCGTGTGGTCGCCATCAGCTGGTAGGCCGTGAGGTAATAGAGCACGCCACCCAGCAGCAGCTGCAGGCCCTGGCGGACGACCAGGCGCAGAGCCTGCGTTGGGGCCTCGCGGCGCTGTACGGCGCGGATCAACTCCAGGCAGCAGAGGCCGACGAAGACATTGAGCGCCACCTGGTAGAAGGCGATGGCCGCCGCCAGCAGCGCCGCCGGCACCAGCAGCGCCAGCACGGTGTGGCGACTGCGAAAGATCGCCGCATAGATCACCGCCACCAGACTCAGGGCCATGGTCGGGCCGTCGTACTGGTAGGTCAGGTTGCCCAGCCAGAACGGCGAGAACCACAGCGGCAGCAGGGCCAGGCACTGGGTCGGTCGCGGCGCGCCGAAGCAGTGGCGGGCCAGGTCGGTCAGGGCCCAGGCGGCGGCCGCGCAGGCGATCAGCAGCGGCAGGGGAAAGAGGTTGAGGGTGCTGCCGCTGAAGGTCAGCAGCCGATAGAAGACCTCGGTGAGCACCCGCCCCTGCTGGCGCCACTCCGGGCCGTTCTCCAGCTGGATGCGCCAGTTGTCGTCGACATAGGGAAAGTCGACCAGGATGAAGGGCAGGACGAACAACAGCAGTGCGGAAAAGAACAGCGCCCGGGTCTGCACCGGGGTGAGCGTCTGGGGCATGGCGGCGGATCCGGATCCGGCTTCGACGGGAGACGCAGCCGCCACCACCCGAAGCGATAGCGGCGCCGGCTGCGTGGAGGTCAGTCCTGCAGGGCCAGCTGGCAGATCCGCTCGCAGAGTTCGTCGAAGTCGATGCCCATGGCCGCGGCCGATTGCGGCAGCAGGCTGGTGGCGGTCATGCCCGGCAGGGTGTTGACCTCCAGGCACCAGAGCCGCCCTTCTGCGTCCAGGCGGAAGTCGGCGCGGCTGTAGCCGTCGAGCTTGAGCGCCCGATGCGCGGCCAGGGCAAGCCGGCGCGCTTCGTCGGCGATCTCCGCGGAGACCTCGGCCGGAAAGACTTCCACAGCGCCCTTGGGCTGGTATTTGCTGGTGTAGTCGAACACGCCACTCTGGCCGAGGACGATCTCGCCCACCGCCAGTGGCTGGTCGCCCAGTACGCCCACGGTCAGCTCGCGCCCGGCGACGAAGCGCTCGATCATCACCTCGCGGTCATAGCGCAGCGCCAGCTCGATGGCCGGTTGCAGGTCCTCGGCGCGGCTGACCTTGCTCAGGCCCACGGTGGAACCCTGCTGGCTGGGTTTGACGATCACCGGAAAGCCCAGGGTGTCGGCCACGGTCGCGGCATCCACCGGCGCCATCAGCCAGTCGGCGGTGGGTACGCCAGCGGCCCGGAACAGCCGCTTGCTGAGGTCCTTGTCCATGGCCACGGCGCTGCCCACCCGGCCGCTGCCGGTGTAGCGCAACTCGGCCAGGTCGAGCAGGGTCTGCAGGGTGCCGTTCTCGCCGGTCCCGCCGTGCAGGGCGAGGAACAGCAGATCCTGGTCGCCCAGCTGGGCACGGCTGAGCACCGCGCCGGCATCCTGGCCGCGCATCCGCACCAGGGCGGTCCGCTCCGGCGGTTCGAGGCCGACGCGGGCTTCCAGCAGGGCGCGCTCGGCGTCTTCATCGAGCAGCCCCAGGGCGGTATCCACGGTCACCACCTGATGCCCACGCCGGCGCAGCGCCGCCACCACCTGGGCACCGCTGGCGATGGACACGTCGCGTTCTTCGCTGGTGCCGCCGAGCAGGACCGCGATCTTCAGCTTGTCCTTGACCATCATTCGTCCTCGAAAACGTAGCTGCCGGGCGCGAGATTCTCGAACCGGGTGTATTTGCCGATGAAGGCCAGCCGCGTGGTACCGATCGGACCGTTACGCTGCTTGCCGATGATGATTTCCGCCACGCCCTTGTACTCGGTCTCCGGGTGGTACACCTCGTCCCGGTAGACGAACATGATGACGTCGGCGTCCTGCTCGATGGCGCCCGATTCGCGCAGGTCGGAGTTCACCGGACGCTTGTTCGGCCGCTGTTCCAGCGAGCGGTTGAGCTGGGAGAGCGCCACCACCGGGCAGTTGAACTCCTTGGCCAGGCCCTTGAGCGAGCGCGAGATCTCGGAAATCTCGTTGGTGCGGTTCTCGCCGCTGCTGCCGCCGATCTGCATCAGCTGCAGGTAGTCGACCATGATCAGCGCCAAATCCCCGTGCTCGCGCACCAGGCGCCGGGTGCGGGCGCGCATTTCCGAAGGACTGATGCCCGCGGTATCGTCGATGAACAGCTTGCGGTCATTGAGCAGGTTGACCGCCGAGGTCAGCCGCGGCCAGTCATCGTCGTCCAGCTTGCCGGAACGCACCTTGGTCTGGTCGATGCGGCCGAGGGACGACAGCATCCGCAGCACGATGGAGTCGGCGGGCATCTCCAGGGAGAACACCAGCACCGCCTTGTCGGTGCGCAGCACTGCGTTCTCCACCAGGTTCATGGCGAAGGTGGTCTTGCCCATGGAGGGGCGGCCGGCCACGATGATCAGGTCCGCCGGCTGCAGGCCGCTGGTCTTCTCGTCCAGGTCGGCGAAGCCGGTGGACACCCCGGTGATGTCATCGCTGGAGTTGAACAGGGTATCGATGCGGTCGATGGCCTTGGTCAGGATGTCGTTGACCCCGACCGGCCCGCCGGACTTCGGCCGCGCTTCGGCAATCTCGAAGATCTTGCGCTCGGCTTCGTCGAGCAGCTCGTTGGCCCCGCGCCCTTCCGGGTTGTAGGCGCTGTCGGCGATGTCGGCGCTGATGCCGATCAGCTGGCGCAGGGTGGCCCGCTCGCGGACGATCTGCGCATAGGCCTTGATGTTGGCCACCGAGGGGGTGTTCTTGGCCAGCTCGGCCAGATAGGCCAGGCCGCCCACCTGGGGCAGCTGACCTTCGTTGTCCAGCTGTTCGGACAGGGTCACCACGTCGAACGGCTGGTTGCGCTCGGCCAGACGGGCCACGGCGCGAAAGATGAGTCTGTGGTCGTGGCGATAGAAGTCGCCATCGGACACCTGATCGAGCACGCGCTCCCAGGCGTTGTTGTCCAGCATCAGACCACCCAGCACGGCCTGTTCGGCCTCGATGGAATGCGGCGGGACCTTGAGGGCAGCGGTCTGCAGATCGTACTGCTCGGGCAGGGAAATCTCGTTCATGCGCAGGTCTTGGGCCCCCATTGCGGGCGGCGAAATGATTTTCGATAGGGCAGAAAAGACAAAGGGCACGTCACTGCCTTGGCAATGACGTGCCCGATTGTCGACAGACCGGCGCCGGGGCGCAAGTCCGCCAGTCAGGCGACGGCGCGCAAGTATCGAAAGCACGCTGGCGAGCTAGAGTCAGGCAAGGCGAAGGCGCCTGAGGAAGCGCAGTTTACAAGCTGTAAATGAGCATTCCGAAGGCGCCTTCAACGCAGCCTGGCCGACGCGCAGCCAGTGGGCGTTCGAGGCTTACTCGGCGACGACGACGACCTTCACGGTAGCTTCGACGTCGGTGTGCAGGTGCACTTCGACATCGTATTCGCCAACGCTGCGCAGGGCGCCGTTGGGCAGGCGAACTTCGCTCTTGTCCAGCTCAACGCCGGCGGCGCTGACGGCTTCGGCGATGTCGCGGGTGCCGATGGAGCCGAACAGCTTGCCTTCGTCGCCGGAGTTGGCGGCGATGGTAACGGTCAGGTCGGCCAGCTTGGCGGCACGGGCATCAGCCTCGGCCTTCTTCTCGGCAGCCTGCTTCTCGAGCTCGGCGCGACGAGCTTCGAAAGCCTCGACGTTGGCAGCGGTGGCTGCGGTGGCCTTGCCCTGCGGCAGCAGGAAGTTACGGGCGTAACCGCCCTTGACGTTCACTTTGTCGCCCAGGTTGCCCAGGTTGGCGATCTTTTCCAGCAGGATGACATCCATTGAGTCTTTCCTCTTAACTTTTAACCTTCACCGTCCGCGGGCCCCTGCGGCTCTTGCGCGGACCGCCCACGGAAATCGAACACGCTATCGATCACAGCCAGAATCACCAACAACGGATAGATCAGCTGCCCGAACAGCAACAGCGTCACGTACAGCCCCACCAGCCAGAATCCTGCCAGGCGCTTGGCCGCCACCAGCCCGTGCAGCAGGGCGATGCCGGCAAAGGCCAGCGGCACGCTGCACAGCGGGGTCAGCAGGCCAAGCCCGCTGCCCAGGTTCGGCGCCAGCACCAGCAGGGCCAGGAGGCCGAGCGCGATGGCCGGACGCAGACGCAGGGCGCGAAATTCGCGACCGAACCCCTGGGGGTTGTACAGCGCCGCCTGCCAGTAGCGCCCGAGCATCAGGCACAGCAGGCAGGTGATCTGGAAGAACGCCGCCATCAGGCCGGTCAGCACGGGCAGCAGCAACTGCTGCAACTGCGCCTGCTTTTCCGGCGGCAACTGCGCCGCGCTCGGGCCCAACACCTGGGGCAGCAGCCGCCGGATTTCCTCCGCCAGTTGCGCGATGCCCTCGGCATAGACCTGGCCCAGCACCAGGGCGAAGACCAGCCCCAGGGGGACACTGGCCAACAGCACCCGGGTCCAGGACAGACTCTGGCGCAAGATGGCCGCCAGCAGCGTCGAACCCAGCAACACCAGCACGATGCTGGCATCACCCAGATACAGCCAGAACAGCGCTGGCAACAGGGCCCAGACCAGCACCCCGGCCGCCGCGGCAGGTCCCCGGCGCAACAGCACCAGGCTGCCACCGGCAGCGGTCATCCAGTACAGCAGCGGCACGACTGCACCCAGCACCACCACGAGGGTGGCTTGAGTACGGCCGCGCATGATGAACTCAGCCAGAGGCCGCATGCCGTGTTTATCCGTTATTCGTGATCAGGCGTCGATCAACGACCGTGGCTGTCGGTGTAGGGCAGCAGGGCCAGGTAACGGGCACGCTTGATGGCGGTACCCAGCTGACGCTGGTACTTGGCCTTAGTGCCAGTGATACGGCTCGGGACGATCTTGCCGGTTTCGGAGACGTAGGCCTTCAGAGTGTTGAGATCCTTGTAGTCGATCTCTTTCACGCCTTCGGCGGTGAAACGGCAGAACTTACGACGACGGAAGAAACGTGCCATGACAATGATTCCTCGCTAGATCCAGATTACTCGGCGCTGTCGGCGTCGTCGGAGTTGCCTTCGGCGGACTCGGACTCGGACTCGGCAGGACGCTCGCGACGCTCGCGACGCTCGTTGCGGTTTTCTTCGGCCTTGAGCATCTCGGACTGACCGGTGACGGCCTCGTCACGGCGCAGGATCATGTTGCGGATCACGGCGTCGTTGTAGCGGAAGTTGTCTTCCAGCTCGGCCAGGGCCTTGGCGCTGCACTCGATGTTCATGAGTACATAGTGAGCCTTGTGAACGTTGTCGATGGCGTAAGCCAGCTGACGACGGCCCCAGTCTTCCAGGCGATGGACTTTGCCACCGTCTTCTTCGATAGCCTTGGTGTAGCGCTCGACCATGCCGCCCACCTGTTCGCTCTGGTCCGGATGAACCAGGAACACGACTTCGTAATGACGCATTTAATGCTCCTTACGGGTTGCAGCCTGCCGCGGAAACGCGGTCAGACAAGGAGTGAATAGTTCGGATGACTTGCCCTGCGGAATGCGGACGCACTCCGGGCAAGGGGCAACATTCTAGAGAAGGGCGCCGGGGGGCGCAACCGCAGGCATGACCGACGCGACCGCCGGGCAGCCCCAGGCACTCAGCGTTGCACGTCGGCCAGGGCCTGGCGGATCTTGTTCAGGTCATAGGGCTTGATCAGCACCCCGACCCGCGCCTCCATCCCCGGCTCGCGCTCGAAGGCATAACCCGAGGCGACCACGATGCGCAGCGTCGGATCCATCGCCAGGGCGCGGCGGGTCAACTCGATGCCGGACATGCCGCCCAGCCCGATATCGGTGAACAGCACATCGTGTTCGCGTTGCGGCAGCAACTCGAGGGCGGCCTCCGCCGAGGCGACGGCCGTGACCTGATGGTCCAGCTCCTCGATGACTTCGGTGGTCAGCATGCGCAGCGTGGCATCGTCTTCGACGAGCAACACTCGCAAGCCTACCGGCTCCTGGATCTCCTGACTCACGCGGGCGTCCTCTTGTTGACAGGCCTCGCCCCGGCATTCCCGGAGCGAGGCCGATATTCTGCGCACTGCAGCGCGATTCGTATAGTGCGATACGCGCTGCGTCGGTACCCAGACGTTTCTTAGCGCGGACTAGCTGGGCGCAGAGGCGCGTCTTTGACGCACGGCCTCGAACAGGCAGACCCCGGTCGCCACCGAAACGTTGAGACTGCTGACACTGCCGGCCATGGGCAGCCGGGCCAGATGATCACAATGCTCGCGGGTCAGCCGGCGCATGCCCCTGCCCTCCGCTCCCATGACCACCACGGTCGGCCCACTCATGTCGACGTCATAGATCTCCTGGGTCGCCTCACCGGCAGTCCCGACGATCCACAGGCCACGCTTCTGCAGCTTTTCCAGAGTCCGCGCCAGGTTGGTGACGGCCACCAGCGGCAGCACCTCGGCGGCCCCACAGGCGACCTTGCGCACCACGGCGGTCAGGGTGGCCGACTTGTCCTTGGGCACGATCACCGCCAGGGCTCCGGCGGCATCGGCGCTGCGCAGGCAGGCGCCGAGGTTGTGCGGATCGGTCACGCCATCGAGCACCAGCAGCAGCGGCGGACCTTCGGCCCGATCGAGCAACTCCTCGAGCATGGCCTCGCCCCAGACCTGGCTGGGGCTGACCTGGGCCACCACGCCCTGGTGCACGCCCTCGGCCAGCTCGTCGAGCAGCGCCCGCGGCTTGGTTTCCACCGCCAGGCGCTGACCGGCAGCCAGCTCCAGCAGGGCCTCCACCCGCGGCTCACGCCGCCCTTCGGCGATCCAAAGCTGCTTCACCCGCCGCGGGTGGAAGCGCAGCAGCGCTTCCACGGCGTGGATACCGTAGACGGTTTCCAGCTGGCTCATGCGTCATCCTTGGGGCGCGCCTGGCCCTTGCGATGCGGCTTCTTGGCCTTGGCCTTGGTCCTGCTCTTGGCCGCGGCCTGGGCCTGGCCTTCGACCTTGGGCTTGGCAGCCGACTTCTTCTTGGCAGCAGCGGCCTTGGCCTTCTTGACCTTGGCTTCCACCGCAGCGGCGCCTTCGGCAGCAGCACCCTGCGCCTGACGCTTCGCCGGAGCGGTACGCGCCTTGGCCGTGGCACTGGCCTTGCCCTTGGCAGTCTTGCCCTGGGCCGTGGTCTGCCCCTGGGCGCCGGCCTTGTCCTGACCGCCGGACTTGCCCTTGGCCTTGAGCTTGCCGCCCTCGACCTTGGCTTCCGCCAGCAGCGCCTGCTTCACCGCGCGACTGCGCTTGACGTCGGTATTGCCCAGCAGCTTGTCGGCCTGCTCCAGCAACTCCGGCGACACCGAGGTGGCCGGGGCTTCCGGCGTCGGGGCGACGGCCTGATCTTCCGCTGCCGGCGCCTCGCGGCGGCGACCGCGACTGTCACGCTTGCGGCGCGGCTCGCGCTCTTCACGGACCCGCGGCGCGCCGGCCGAGGCCGGCAGCACGAAGTCGATCTTGCGCTCGTCCAGGTCGACCCGAGCCACCACCACCTCGATGGGATCGCCCAGGCGATAGCTGCGCCCGCTGCGCTCGCCGGAGAGGCGATGATGGACGCTGTCGAAATGGTAGTAGTCGTCCGGCAGCGCGGTGACGTGCACCAGGCCCTCGACAAAGACCTCGGACAGTTCGACGAACAGGCCGAAGCCGGTCACCGCGGTAATGACGCCGGCATAGGTCTCGCCGACGCGATCCTTCATGAACTCGCACTTGAGCCAGTTCGACACGTCACGCGTGGCTTCGTCGGCACGGCGCTCGGTCATGGAGCACTGCTCACCGAGCTGATCCAGGCGCAACTCGTCGTAGGGATAGATGCGCGCCTTGGCCATGCTCGTCGCGCCTGCGCGCTTGACGTGCTTGGTCTCCAGCTTGGAGCGGATGACGCTGCGGATCGCCCGGTGCACTAGCAGATCCGGATAACGCCGGATCGGCGAGGTGAAATGGGTGTAGGCCTCGTAGTTGAGACCGAAGTGACCGTTGTTGTCCGGGCTGTAGACCGCCTGACTCAGGGATCTGAGCATCACCGTCTGGATCAGCCGGAAATCCGGCCGCTCACGGATCTGCTGCAGCAGCGCCTGGTAGTCCGACGGCACCGGATTGGCCTTGCCCTTGGTCAGCGACAGACCCATCTCACCGAGGAACTGGCGCAGATTGGTCTGCTTTTCCAGGGGCGGCGCCTCGTGCACCCGATAGAGGGCCGGCACCTTGTGCTTTTCGAGGAACTTGGCGGTGGCCACGTTGGCGCACAGCATGCACTCCTCGATCAGCTTGTGGGCATCGTTGCGCTGGGTCGGACGGATCTCCGAGATCTTGCGGTCGGCGCCAAAGACGATGCGCGTTTCCTGGGTCTCGAAATCGATGGCACCGCGCACATGACGAGCGGCCAGCAGCACCTTGTACAGGCTGTAGAGCTGCTCCAGGTGCGGCACCACGTCACCGAGCTGCTTGCGCAACTGCTTGCTTTCGGCCGACTTGGGCTGTTCCAGCACCGCCGAGACCTTGTTGTAGGTCAGACGGGCATGGGAGTGGATGACCGCTTCGTAGAACTGGTAGCCGGTCATGCGCCCGGAAGCGGCGATGGTCATCTCGCAGACCATGGCCAGGCGATCCACCTGGGGATTGAGCGAACAGAGGCCGTTGGAGAGCGCCTCCGGCAGCATGGGAATTACCCGCTCGGGAAAATACACCGAGTTGCCGCGCTTTTCCGCCTCGGCATCCAGCGCCGAGCCGACCTTGACGTAGTGGGAGACGTCGGCGATGGCCACGTACAGCCGCCAGCCGCCGGACTTCTTGGCCTCGGCATAGACGGCATCGTCGAAGTCGCGAGCATCTTCGCCATCGATGGTCACGAAGGGCAGCTGGCGCAGATCGATGCGCTTCTGCTTGTCCTTCTCCTCCACCTCGGGCTTGAGCTTGGCAGCCTCCTTCTCGACGGCCTTGGGCCATTCGTTGGGGATGTCGTAGCTGCGCAGGGCGACCTCGATCTCCATGCCCGGTGCCATGTAGTCGCCCAGGATCTCGACCACTTCGCCCTGGGCCTGGCGGAAGGTGGTGGGCCACTCGTCGATGCGCACCTGCACGAACTGGCCGTGAGCGGCGCCGCCGTGCTTGCCCTCGGGCACCAGCACCTGCTGACCGATCTTGGGATTGTCCGGCACCACGTAGGCCAGGCCGCTCTCCTGGAAGAAGCGCCCGACCAGCGACTCGTGCGCCCGGGTGACCACCTCGACCAGGCCGCCTTCGCGACGACCGCGCCGATCATGGCCGGCGACCCGCGCCAGGGCGATGTCGCCATCGAACACCAGGCGCATCTGCGCCGGGCTGAGGAAGAGGTCGTCGCTGCCGTCGTCGGGGATCAGGAAGCCGAAGCCATCGCGATGGCCGGCGATGCGGCCACGCACCAGGTCCAGCTTGTCGATGGGCGCATAGGCACCGCGGCGGGTGTAGATCACCTGACCGTCGCGCTCCATGGCGCGCATGCGGCGCCGCAAGGCTTCGAGCTGGTCTTCGGTGACGAGACCGAATTCTTCGGCGAGCTGTGGCCGTGTGGCCGGGGCGCCGCGATCGGCGAGATGAGCCAGAATGAGTTCGCGACTCGGAATGGGGTTATCGTACTTTTCCGCTTCCCGGGCGGCCTCGGGATCGAGGGATTGCCAATCGGCCATCAGTCTGGGGTTACCTTCTGTGTCTTGGTTCGGTAGGAACTGCCATGGCGCCTATTGAAACGTGAAAACCACGCAATAGTTAGCCTGGCATGCTCAATAAAATATTTTTCACAGCAGGGGTTTACAAGCAAACGCCCCCTGAGTAAAGTGCCGCCCCACGACGCCGTGAGCAATCACGACGCCGGAGATGAGCAATCATCGCCTTGAGTGCCCAGGTGGCGGAATTGGTAGACGCACTAGGTTCAGGTCCTAGCGGTGGCAACACCGTGGAAGTTCGAGTCTTCTCCTGGGCACCACTCATTATAGTCGATCGATTTGCAGATCGGTCGACGAAAAGCCGGCACTAGCCGGTTTTTTAATCCTGAAACCCGCAAGGGTGACGGGAAGCGACCAGAAGTCGCACTGCAGGCCCAGGTGGCGGAATTGGTAGACGCACTAGGTTCAGGTCCTAGCGGTGGCAACACCGTGGAAGTTCGAGTCTTCTCCTGGGCACCAATACCAAGCGGACGATCCCGGATCGGACGCAACAGAAAAAACCGGCTTCGGCCGGTTTTTTCTTGCCTGCGAAAAGGCGTGGGGCCCTCCCCTACGCCTTGAACTGCCCCAGACTGCCGCGCAACTGGGCGGCCAGCTCCGCCAGAGTCCGACTGCTGTGCGCAGTGGCCGCCACCGATTCGGCTGCGCGCAGCGTCTCGCCATGGATGACCTCGACCCGCTGGCGTACCGCCGCGGCGCCCTCCGCCTGACGCTGGGCCGCCTGGGCAGCCGTGGTCATGCTGGCATGCACCTGATCCACGGCGCGGTGGACATTCTGCTGGATGCGCTTGCTGTCGCGCAGCACCGCCAGCCCGCTGCCGGCCTGCTGGCGCGCCGCGCCTATGGCGGCGACAGCTTCGCGCGCGCCTTCCTGCAGACCGGCGATGTGGGTCCGGATGCTGCCGGTGGATTCCTGGGTCTTGCTGGCCAGCGCCCGCACCTCGTCGGCGACCACCGCAAAGCCACGTCCGCTCTCGCCGGCCCGGGCCGCCTCGATGGCTGCATTGAGCGCCAGCAGGTTGGTCTGCTCGGCGATGCCGCGGATCACGTCCAGCACCACCTCGATCTGCTCACTTTGCGCGGCCAGCCGCTCGATCACCTGGGCGCCGGACTCGACCTGGGTCACCAGCCCCTCGATACCTTCGGCCACCTCGGTGGCGATGCGGGCGTTGCTCTGGGTGGAACTGCGAATGGCCTCCACCTGCTGCAGGGCGCCCTGCATGGCCTGACTTTCGCCCTGGGCTTCCGCGGCGATACCGGACAAGGCCTCCAGACTGCGCGCCACCTCTTCGCGTTGGCGCAACGCCGCCGCTTCGGCGGTGGCACTGCTGCCGGCCAAACCGCGGATTTCCTCGCCGGTACGCGCCGCGACGCCATGGGCCCCGCCCACCAGCGGCTGCAGCTTGGCCAGGAAGCGATCGACCGCGCCACCCAGCGCCTGGATCTCATCGCCCTGCCCCAGCTGCAGGCGGCGCGTGAGATCCCCCTCCCCGGCTGCCAGATCGTCCAGCGCCCGCTGCAGCACGCCGATCCGCCGCAGCACCCGGCGCCCCAGCACCAGCGCCACGGCCACGACCATCACCACGCCGACCCCGATCAGCCCCAGGGCGATCTGCCAGCGCAGCGCGCCCGCCAGGGTGGCGACCGTTTCACCGGCATTGCGACTCATGGCCAGGGCAGCCTGGCGCGTGCCTTCCAGGCGCGTCGCCAGGGTCGCCGCACTGCCCTTGGCCGCGGCCGTCACGCTGCTGGAGACCAGACCGCCGGCGTCGTCGATCAGGGTCTTGAAACTCTTGTCCAGAGCCGCGCCGGTGCGCTCGATGGTCTGGGTGGAAAAGCCCACCACCACCTTGCCGATCTCCACGCCATTGGGACTGATGGAAGCCTCCACGCGATAGACCGAAGGATCCCGGGTCGCGGCATCCAGCACCTTGGCCAGGGCGCCCTCGCCCTGGCCCACGGCGAGCAGGCGGGCCACGCGCTCGTCCTGGCGATTGAGATAGCGGGTCAGATTCTGGCCCTGGGCGTCCTGGAAGACCACGAAGAGCACCTCGGGATTGCCTTGCGCACGCCGCGCCAGGTCGGACAGGGCCGGCACATCGGCGTCCCACATCGCCTTGGGCGCGACGCCCGCAAGCAGCTCGGCCAGATTCTGCGCATTGCTCTTGAGGGTAGCGGTCAGGGTCTCACCCACCTGCTGCCGCTCGCGCGCCAGCCGCTGCGCAAGCCCCTCGGCCAGCCGCGCACGGGTCTGCCCCGCCAGTTCGGCAAGACTGCCATCCACCTCGCCCCCGGCCTGGCGCAGGGTGTCGGCGAGCTGCTCGGACTCGCCGGAGAGGCGGGTGGCCAGGCCTGACTGCAGCCCCTTCACCGCATCCTGGGTCAGCCACAGCGCCAGGGCTACCTGGAGCATGACCGCGAGCAAAAGACTGATGAATACCGGCAGCAACAGGCGACTGCGCAGCAGCGACAAGAGAAACGACATGGAGGTCTCCAGCGACAAGGGACATTTACAGGCTGTCGGCCAGCTCGAGGGGAGCTGGAGGCTCAGCGGTAAATAGTCATAGCAATATGCTGGCCATTTCGGACCAGCGGCCGTCCCCGGCCTACCAGCGTCTCTCGCCCGCCAGAAATGGAAAAGCCCCGCGGGGCGGGGCTTTTCCGGCTGCATCCTTTTAGCGCATCAGGCGAAAGGATGGCGCAGCACGATGGTTTCCTTGCGATCCGGACCGGTCGAGACGATGTCGATCGGCGCCTCGACCAGCTCGGCGATGCGGCGGATGTAAGCCTGGGCGTTGGCCGGGAGCGCCTCGAGACTCTGGGCACCCACGGTGGATTCGCTCCAGCCCGGCATCTCTTCGTAGACCGGCTGCAGACCGATGTAGCTGTCGGCGTCGGTGGGCGCCTCGGTCAGCAGGTTGCCGGCGGCATCCTTGTAACCGGTGCAGATGCGCACGGTTTCCAGACCGTCGAGCACGTCCAGCTTGGTCAGGCACAGACCGGAGATGCTGTTGATCTCGATGGAGCGACGCAGGATGACGGCATCGAACCAGCCGCAACGGCGCGGACGGCCGGTCACGGAGCCGAATTCGTGGCCCTGCTTGGCCAGGTAGGCACCGGTTTCGTCGAACAGCTCGGTCGGGAAGGGACCGGAGCCGACGCGGGTGGTGTAGGCCTTGGTGATGCCGAGGATGTAGTCCAGGTACAGCGGACCCACGCCGGAACCGGTCGCCACGCCACCGGCGGTGGTGTTGGAGCTGGTGACGAAGGGATAGGTGCCGTGGTCGATGTCCAGCAGGGTGCCCTGGGCGCCTTCGAACATCAGGTTCTCACCGGCCTTGCGCAGCTCGTGCAGACGGCTGACGACGTCCATGACCAGCGGCTGCATGACCTTGGCGTGTTCCATGGCCTCGTCGTAGGTCTTCTGGAAGTCCACCGGCGGCTCGTTGAAGTAGTTCTGCAGGACGAAGTTGTGGTAGTCCAGCACTTCCTTGAGCTTGACGGCGAAACGCTCGGGGTGGAACAGATCGCCGACGCGCAGACCGCGACGGGCGATCTTGTCTTCGTAGGCCGGGCCGATGCCGCGACCGGTGGTGCCGATCTTGGCTTCGCCACGGGCCTTCTCGCGGGCCTGATCCAGGGCCACGTGATAGGGCAGGATCAGCGAGCAGGCCGAGCTGATGCGCAGGCGCTCGCGCACCGGCACGCCGCGCGCTTCCAGCTCGCCGACTTCCTTGAACAGGGCTTCCGGCGAGAGCACCACGCCATTGCCGATCAGGCACTGGGTGTCGGCGCGCAGGATGCCCGAGGGAATCAGCCGCAGGATGGTCTTCTGACCATCGATGACCAGCGTGTGGCCGGCGTTGTGGCCGCCCTGATAACGCACCACGGCAGCGGCCTGGTCGGTCAGCAGGTCCACGATCTTGCCCTTGCCCTCATCACCCCACTGGGTGCCCAGGACGACGACGTTCTTACCCATAACCTTATCCCCTGTCAGGAAGATTTCTGTCGGCCAGGCCGACGATGCTCACGTTCACCCGGATGCCAGATCCGGTGTTTAGGAATTCAAGGGCACCACGACCCAGGCGCCCTGCTGCTCGATCAGCCGGCGATCGCAGCCCGAGCTGTGCAGCTGGTCCGCGTCGTCATGACCGGTGGCCTGGACCACCCGCTCGCCCGCGGCACGCAATTCGCGCACGGCCTGCCAGAGCACCGGCGCATCGCCCGCCGGCGCCCAGATGCCGCGGCGCGGCTCGTCGAGCACGGCGGTGCCCAGCTCGACGAGGGTCTTGAGATCGGTGGAAAAGCCGGTGGCCGGACGTGAACGCCCGAAGTCGGCGCCGATGTTGTCATAGCGACCGCCCTGAGCGATGGATTGCCCGGTGCCCGGCACGAAGGCGGCGAAGACCACCCCGGTGTGGTAGTGGTAACCGCGCAACTCGCCCAGATCGAAATACAGCGGCACGCCCGGGAAACGCCCCTTGAGCGAATCGGCCAGGGCGATCAGCTCGTCCAGTGCCTGCAGGACGCCCGCGGGCGCACCCGCCAGGCGCTGCCGCGCCTGCTCGAGCACCATGGCATCGCCACTGAGCTCCACCAGCGCCCGCAGCCAGCCGCGCTCGGCGGCGGGCAGGCCGGCGGTCAATTCGGCGATCTCGTCGACCGCCTTGCGCTGCAAGGCATCGAACAGCTGCTGCTCGCTGGCGCCAGAGACGCCGGCCGCCTGGCACAGCCCGCGATAGATGCCCACATGCCCCAGATCCATGTGGACGTCGGGCACCTGGGCCTGCTCGAGCACGTCGAGCATCAGGCTGATGACTTCCAGATCCCCTTCGCTGCCGGGCACGCCATAGAGCTCGGCGCCGACCTGGATCGGGCTGCGCGAGGTGGACAGCGCACGGGGACGGGTATGCAGCACGCTGCCGGCATAGCACAGTCGGCTCGGACCGCTCTGCTTGAGGCTATGGGCTTCCATGCGCGCCACCTGGGGCGTGATGTCGGAGCGGAAGCCCATGAGGCGGCCGGAATTGGGATCGGTCACCTTGAAGGTGCGCAGTTCCAGTTCTTTGGCCGCGCCGGTGAGCAGCGATTCCAGGAATTCCAGGTGCGGGGTGATGACGAACTCGTAGCCCCAGCAATGGAACAGTTCCAGCACCCGACGCCGAGCGCCTTCGATGCGCGCCGCGTCGGGCGGCAGGATTTCCTCGATACCGTCAGGCAGCAGCCAGCGGTCTACCGTAGCCATTAGGCCTCTTCTCCATGTCATGGATCGGCACGCGGCTGCCGAGGTCGGCGCAGTGGATTCCTGGAGAATCCTGCCGCCGGATCGAGCCGCTCTGCCGTGGATTGCTACCCGGATCAGCCAGGGCGTCGCCCTTCCACGGGTTTCGTACGGACGCAAAAAAGCCGGGGATGGCCCCGGCTGATTCATGATAACACGAAAAAATCGGCGATCGGGGATGAACGACGAGCGAAGCCTAGGCGCCGCTCATCCCGGACCTCACTGCCCCGGACTCTGGAAATACTTGAAGAAATCGCTCTTCGGATCCAGCACCAGGACGTCGCTCTTGCTGGAGAAGCTGGAGCGATAGGCCTGCAGGCTGCGATAGAAGGAGAAGAACGCCGGATTCTTCGAGTAGGCCTGGGAATACACCTGGGCCGCCTGGGCATCACCTTCACCGCGGGCCTGTTCGGCCTGGCGATAGGCTTCGGCCAGCAGCACGCGGCGCTGACGATCGGCGTCGGCACGGATGCCTTCCGCCAGTTCGCGACCCTTGGCGCGATGCTCGCGGGCTTCCCGCTCGCGCTCGGTGCTCATCCGCTCATAGACGCTGCGGCTGACTTCCTTGGGCAGGTCGATGGCCTTGACGCGCACGTCCAGCACCTCGATCCCCAGCTCCTGGTTGGCCATCTTATTCAGCGCCGCGGTCAGCGAACCGACCATGGCATCCCGCTCACCAGACACCACCTCGTGCAGGGTGCGACGACCGAACTGGTCACGCAGCCCCGCCTCCAGGCGGCGCAGCAGTCGCTCGTCTGCGATCTGCTTGAGACCCGAGGTCGCGGTGTAGTAGCGATCGGCATTGAAGATGCGCCACTTAGCGTAGGCATCCACCATCACCGCCTTCTTTTCCAGGGTCAAGAAACGCTGCGTCGGGGTATCCAGGGTCTGCAGGCGGGCATCGAACTTGCGCACCCGGTTGACGTAGGGAATCTTGAAGTGCAGGCCGGGCTCCAGATTGGGCTCGACCACACGACCGAAGCGCAGCATCACCGCCCGCTCGGTCTCCTTCACCACGAACAGACTGCTCCAGGCGGCAAGACCCAGAACGACCACGACGATCAGCGCGGCCAGCGATTTATTGCTCATCAGCGGCTCTCCCTCGTACGCGCTTCGGTGGACTGCGGCAGATTGCGAATGACCGAGGCCGCCGTATCGCTCGACGCCGCCGGGGCAGCGCCACTGCTGATCGCCGAGGTCGGTGCCGGGGCACGGTTCTGCATCAGCTTGTCGAGCGGCAGATAGAGCAGGTTCTGGCCGGCCTGACCGGTGACCATGACCTTGCTCGCCTGACCGAGCACTTCCTGCATCGTCTCGATGTACAGACGCTCGCGGGTCAGCTGCGGATTGGCCGCGTACTGGACTGCCAGCTGGCTAAAGCGCGAGGCATCACCCTGGGCCCGGGCGACGACTTCGTCGCGATAGCCGTTGGCTTCCTCGATGATGCGCTGGGCAGCACCGCGGGCTTCGGGGATCACACCGTTGGCATAGGCTTCGGCCTGGTTCTTCTCGCGCTGCTCGTCTTCACGGGCACGGATCACGTCGTCGAAGGCTTCCTGAACTTCACGCGGCGCCGAGGCGCTCTGGATGTTCACCTGGGTCACGGTGATGCCGGTCCCGTAGGTGTCGAGGAAGCGCTGCAGACGTTCGCGGACGTTGGTGGCGACCTGCTCGCGGCCGTCGGTCAGCAACTGGTCCATGGTCGAGGAGCCGGCCACGTGGCGCACGGCGCTGTCGGTCGCCTGCTGCAGGCTGACCTCGGGCTGGTCGACGTTGAGGACGAAGTCCTTGAGATTGGTGATGCGGTACTGGACGGTCAGTGGCACCTCGACGATGTTCTCGTCCTGGGTCAGCATGGCGCCCTGCTTGCTGTAGGCCCGCTCACGGGTGACGTTTTCCTGGTACTTGGTCTCGAAGGGCGGGAAATAGATGTTCAGGCCGGGCCCTACCGTCTCGTGGTATTTGCCCAGGCGCAGCACCACCGCCTGCTCCTGCTCGTCCACGACGTAGACGGCGTTGTACAGCCAGAGAGCGCCGACCAGCAGCACGCCCAGCAGCAGCAAACCCTTGCCACCACCCGAGCCAAAGCTGTCGCCGCCACTGCCGCCGGAGCGCTTCTTGCCGCCGACCAGGCGGTTGATGCGGTCCTGAAACTTACGCAAGGCTTCGTCGAGATCCGGCGGCCCCTTGCGTCCACCATTGCCGCCACCGTTGTTGTTGCGGCCGCCCCAGGGGTCTTGATTGTTCGAGTTGCCACCGGGCTCGTTCCAAGCCATAGCGCTCTCCCTACTGATAACGCGAAAACGCGCCGAAATGGCGCGCCGACCAATGCTACCGGATGGTCCCTGCCCGAACAAAAGCGCCGAGCGGGGGTTTATTGCAAAACATGTTGCTGGATAAAGACTTCCGGTTCTTCACCGGCCCGGCTGAGCAGTCGATTGAGTTCGGCGCGGGGTACTCGTACAGACAACAGGATGTTGCCTTCGTCATCATGATCGTCCTGGCGAACCACGCCCAGCTCGAACAGCTGGGCCCGCAGCCGGGCATGCCGCTGGGGCAGGCGCAGCACCCCGACGAAAAGATCTTCGCCGAGCAGTTCGGCCACGGCCTGACCGACCAGCTCCAGACCACGGCCTTCGCGCGCCGAGACCCAGACCCGGATCGGCCGTCCGGTTTCATCGTCACGCTGGATATGCGGCTCGACACCGTCGAGCAGATCGAGCTTGTTGTAGACCTCCAGCATCGGCAGCTCGTCGGCACCGATTTCGTGCAGCACCGCCTCGACCTGCTCGATCTGCAGCTGGCGATCGTCCTCGTGGGCATCGATCACGTGCAGCAGCAGGTCGGAGTTGCTGGATTCCTCCAGGGTCGCCCGGAAGGCCTCCACCAACTTGTGCGGCAGATGGCGGATGAAACCCACGGTATCGGCCAGCACGATCGGCCCCAGGTCCGGCAATTCCAGACGGCGCAGGGTGGGATCGAGGGTGGCGAACAGCAGGTTGGCCGCGTAGACGCCGGATTCGGTGAGGCTGTTGAACAGGGTGGACTTGCCGGCGTTGGTGTAGCCGACCAGGGACACCGAGGGAATCTCGGCGCGCCGCCGACCACGCCGGGCCTGCTCGCGCTGGCTGCGCACCTTGTCCAGGCGCTGGCGGATCTGGCGGATGCGGATCCGCAGGAGACGACGGTCGGTTTCGAGCTGGGTTTCACCCGGGCCGCGCAGACCGATACCGCCCTTCTGGCGCTCGAGGTGAGTCCAGCCGCGCACCAGCCGGGTGCTCATGTGCTCGAGCTGGGCGAGTTCCACCTGCAGCTTGCCCTCGTGGGTACGGGCGCGCTGGGCGAAGATGTCGAGAATGAGGCCCGTGCGATCGAGGACGCGGCACTCGAAGGCTTTTTCGAGGTTACGTTCCTGGCTGGGCGTGAGGTCATGGTTGAAGATGACCAGATCGGCGGCATGGGCATGCACCTGGTCGTGCAGCTCTTCGACCTTGCCGGTACCGATGAGATAACGCGCCGTCGGCTGGCTGCGGTTCACCGTGACGAACGCCACGGTCTCCGCACCCGCCGATCGCGCGAGTTCGAGGAACTCCTGAGGATCTTCGCGCGCCTCGGGATGCAGGCCTTCCAAATGGACCAGAATGGCCCGCTCACCACCTTCGTGACGCTCGAAGAACAACAGGGCGCTCCTCTCGTTATTTATTCGCTATCCGACTCGCTCGTCTCGGAGCTGGGCAGACGGACCGGGCGGCTCGGCACCACGGTGGAGATTGCATGCTTGTAGACCATCTGGCTGACGGTGTTCTTGAGCAGAATCACGAACTGGTCGAAGGACTCGATCTGACCCTGCAGCTTGATACCGTTGACGAGATAGATGGAAACCGGAACGCGCTCTTTACGCAGGGTGTTCAGGTAAGGGTCTTGTAGCGAATGCCCTTTTGACATCGTGTCGCTCTCCTAAGGAAATGAAAATACCGATCTGGCGACATGCCAGTTTCCGCTGCCCACCATGGACACGCGGACAAAAACGATTCAGCTGCGGGGCGATATGGTGTCACCGGCCAGGCATTTCAAGATCCGCGGCAGATTGTCACAAGCCAGGCTGTCGAAGGTGTGTGCGGCGGGCCAGCCACGCAACCAGGTCAACTGCCGCTTCGCCAACTGCCGCGTCGCCGCAACGCCACGCGCCACCATCTCTTCCCGCGTGCAACCCCCTTCCAGGAACTCCCACACCTGACGATAGCCTACGGATCGCATGGACGGCAGACCAGGATGCAAATCGGGACGTTCCCGCAAGGCTGAGACTTCGTCGATGAAGCCCTGTTCCAGCATCAGGCTGAAGCGCTCGGCGATACGCGCATGGAGCACCTCACGCCGGCCGGGCGCCAGGATCAATTGGGCCACAGTATAGGGTAATTGCGTCTGGGGCGCCCCGTTCGAATCGGCATTGGCGCGCAATTGCAGCGCGCGGTGCTCGGTCATCGACTGGCCGCTGACGCGATACACCTCGAGCGCACGCAGGAGGCGCTGGGGATCGTTGGGATGGATGCGCGCGGCCGATACCGGATCGACCTCGGCCAATTGCCGGTGGATCTCGCCCCAGCCGGCCGTGGCCGCCAGCGCCTCGATCTCGGCCCGCACCTCGGCGTCGGCACCGGGCATGTCAGCCAGGCCTTCGAGCAGGGCCCTGAAGTAGAGCATGGTGCCACCCACCAGCAGCGGGATGCGTCCGGCCGCGGTGATCTCGGCCATGGCCGCCAGGGCATCGGTGCGAAATTCGGCGGCGGAATAGCTCTCCGCAGGGTCGCGGATGTCCACCAGCCGGTGCGGATGGGCGGCCAGCAGCTCGGCGCTGGGCTTGGCGGTGCCTATGTCCATGCCGCGATAGATGAGCGCCGAATCCACGCTGATCAGCTCGATGGGCAGCAGCCGCGCCAGCTCGATGGCGAGATCGGTCTTGCCGGAGGCGGTCGGCCCCATGAGAAAGATGGCGGGCGGCAGAGGGGCGGTCATTGCGGATTCTCGAAGGGGCGCCGCACGCGGCGCGGCGGGCGGTCAGCGGCCGCGCAGGAAGAGTTTATCCAGGTCGTCCAGGCTGAGCTGGGCCCAGGTGGGACGACCGTGGTTGCACTGGCCGCTGCGCTCGGTGGTTTCCATGTCGCGCAGCAGGGCATTCATTTCCGGCAGGGTCAGCCGCCGGTTGGCCCGTACCGAGCCGTGGCAGGCCATGGTGCCGAGCAATTCGTTGAGGTGCGCCTGGATGCGATCGCTGGTGCCATAGTCCAGCAGGTCGGCGAGCACGTCCTGCACCAGCCGCGCCGCCTGGGCCTGCTTGAGCAGGGCGGGGATCTGGCGGATGGCGAGGGTCTCGGGACCCAGGCGCTGCAGTTCGAAGCCGAGGCGCTCGAACCACTGGCCATGCTCTTCGGCGCAGTCGGCCTCGCGCTCGCTGACGGCCAGGGACTCCGGCACCAAGAGCGGCTGGCCGCGCAGGCCTTCGCTGGCCATGGCCACCTTGAGGCGTTCGTAGGTGATGCGCTCGTGGGCGGCGTGCATGTCCACCAGGATCAGGCCCTGGGCGTTCTCGGCCAGGATGTAGATGCCCTTGAGCTGCGCCAGGGCATAGCCCAGCGGCGGCACGTCGCCCTGCTCCGCGGGCAGGGCCGCGGCCTCGGCACCCTCCGGCAGCGGCGCGAAGAAGGCCTTGTAGGCGCTCTGCACCTCGGCCACCGGCGCGCCGGCATAGGGCTGCGGGGCAGGACTGTAATGCGCGGCACCACCCGAACCGCCGCCACCGGCGAAGGGCTGGGCCGGCGGCGCAGGGCTGTCGTGCAACACGGCGGCGGCCAGGCGCATCTCGCCCTGGGGGCCGAATTCACCGGCGGCCGGACCGCTCAGCGGCGTCGGTGCGGTGGGCGCCACCGCGGCGAGCTGGTCATCCGGGCGGATGTCGCCCAGTGCCCGGTGCAGGGTGCCGTAGAGAAAGTCGTGCACCTGGCGGCTGTCGCGGAAGCGCACCTCGTGCTTGGTGGGGTGGACGTTGACGTCCACCGCCGCCGGATCCACTTCCAGGAACAGCACGAAGGCCGGGTGGCGACCGTTGTAAAGGACGTCGCGATAGGCCTGGCGTACGGCATGGGCGACCAGCTTGTCGCGCACCATGCGGCCGTTGACGTAGAAGTACTGCAGATCCGCCTGGCTGCGGGAAAAGGTCGGCAGGCCGACCCAGCCCCAGAGGCGCAGGCCGTTGCGCTCGTGCTCCAGCGGCAGAGCCTGTTCGAGAAAGGCCGGACTGCAGACCGCGCCGACCCGCCGACCCTGGCTCTGGGGATCGCCCGCCGGATGCAGAGCCAGCACACTCTTGCCGTTGTGTCTCAGATGAAAGCCAACGTCGAAGCGCGCCAGCGCCAGGCGCCGCACCACTTCCTGCAGGTGATCGAATTCGGTCTTTTCGGCGCGCAGGAACTTGCGTCGCGCCGGGGTATTGAAGAACAGGTCGCGCACCTCCACCGAGGTGCCCTGGGGATGGGCGGCGGGCTGCACCCGCGGTTGCATCTCGCGGCCTTCGGTCTCCACCTGCCAGGCCTGGTCCTCGCCGCGAAAGCGCGAGGTCAGGGTGAGGCGCGACACCGAACTGACCGACGCCAGGGCCTCACCGCGAAAGCCCAGGCTGGTGACGCTTTCCAGTTCGTCCAGGTGATAGATCTTGCTGGTGGCATGGCGCGCCAGGGCCAGATGCAGGTCATCCGGCGGGATGCCATGGCCGTCGTCGCGGATGCGCAGCAGCTTGACCCCGCCCTGCTCCACCTCGATATCGATGCGCCGGGCCCCGGCGTCCAGGCTGTTCTCCAGCAGTTCCTTGGCCACCGAGGCGGGTCGTTCGACCACCTCGCCGGCGGCGATCTGGTTGGACAGCCGCGGGCTGAGCAGCTGGATGCGCCGGGGTTCAGTCATTGCTGGCCGCCAGTTCGTGGGTGGGGATGGTCAATACCTGGCCGGAGCGGATGCGATTGCCGCGCAGCCCATTGGCCGCCCGCAGGGTGGAGAGATCGACGTCGTAGCGACGGGCGATGAGGCTCAGGCTTTCGCCGGGCTGCACCCGGTGCTGATCGAAGCCGCGCACGCTGCCGACCTTGTCGCCCCGCTGTTCACGCTGCCAGGCCAGGTAGGTGCCGGGCGGCGGACGGTGCTGGAAGTACTGCACGATACCGGCCTGGATCTGCCGGGCGAGCAGCCCCTGGTGCGCCGGACTGGCCAGCTTGGCCGATTCGTTGGCATTGGTGATGAAGCCGGTTTCCACCAGGATCGAGGGGATGTCCGGCGACTTCAGCACCATGAAGCCGGCCTGCTCCACCCGCGTGTGCAAGAGCTTGGTGGCGCGCCCGACCTGGCTGAGGATGGTCTGGCCGACCTCCAGGCTGGAGGCCACGGTGGCGGTCATGGACAGGTCCATGAGCACCCCGGCGAGCATGGGATCCTTGTTGTCCAGCGCATCGGACACCCCGCCGACCTGGTCGGAGCGGTTTTCCGCATCGGCCAGCCAGCGCGCCGCCTCGGAGGTGGCGCCGCGCTGGGACAGGGCGAAGACGGTGACGCCCTCGGCGCTGGCACTGGGCGCCGAATCGGCGTGAATCGAAATGAACAGGTCGGCGCCCTTCTTGCGGGCGATGATCTGCCGCTGGCGCAACGGGATGAAGTAGTCGCTGGTGCGGGTCAGCTCGGCGCGAAAGCCCTTCTGCCGATTGAGATTGGCCTGCAATTGCTTGGCGATGGCCAGCACCACGTTCTTCTCGTACAACCGACCGCGACCGATGGCACCCGGGTCTTCGCCGCCGTGGCCGGGGTCGATCACCACCACCACGTCGCGCTTGCCGCTGGGGCTGGACGGCAGACGGGTCGCCGGCTGCGCCGGGGTCACCGGCGTGGCCGGCAGATTGGGCGTGACGGTGGCGGGAATGTCGCTGGTGGCGGGATCGGTGCCCTGGTCGTAGAGGTCGACCACCAGGCGATTGCCGTATTCCTTGTTGGGCGCCAGGGTAAAGCTCTTGGGCGTCAGGGCACCCTTGGTGTCCAGCACCAGGCGCACCTCGCCCGGCGAACGCTGGGCCGCGCGCAGACCGGTGATGGGGGTGTTGCGCAGCGGCTTTTCGTTCAGCCCACCGTCGAGCTGCGCGCCAGACAGGTCGATGACGATGCGATCCGGGGCACTGAGGGTGAAGACGCTGGCCTTGACCGGGCCGGTCAGATCGAACACCAGACGGGTGTTGTCGGGCGCACGCCAGACGCGCATGCCCTTGATCTGGGTGGCGGCCAGCAGCTGACTGCTGAGAATCAACAACAACAGGCCGAGTCCCGACCTGAAAAAACGCTTGCGCATGCCTGCGACCGTATAGCTGGAGAACGAGGGATCGGCGCCTAGGGCGCGAGGGCGGCGCACCAGGCCTCGCCGTGAGCGCCATGACTAGTCAGGCGCAGATCACGGCCGTCGGCGCGTGGCGTAATGGTAATGTCCAGGTCCGGCTTTGGCAAAAAGCCCTGACCGCGCTCGGGCCATTCCACCAGGCACAAGGCCTCGGGTGTGAAGTAGTCGCGAATCCCCATGAATTCCAGTTCTTCCGGATCGGCCAGGCGATAGAGATCGAAGTGATAGACCGCGCCACTGGCCAGTTCGTAGGGCTCGACCAGGGTGAAGGTGGGACTCTTCACCGCCCCGGTGTGGCCGAGGCCACGCAGGATGCCCCGCGACAGGGTGGTCTTGCCGGCGCCCAGATCGCCGTGCAGATAGAGTACGCCACGACCGCCGCTGGCCTGGGCCAGGCGGGCACCCAGGGCGTACATGGCGTCTTCGTCGGCGGCGTGCAGGGTCAGTTCAGGCATGGCTGGAGTTCCTCGAGCAACTGGCGGGCGACCGGGGGCAGATCGCTGGCGGCGAGACCGCGGCCCTGGCGACCCAGCTCGGCGCCGGCGCGGCCGTGCAGCCAGGCGCCCAGGCAGGCGGCCTCGAAGGGGGCCAGCCCCTGCCCCAGCAGGGCGGCGATGATACCGGTGAGGATGTCCCCCAGGCCACCGGTAGCCATCGCCGGATGACCTTCGCCGCACAGTGCCATGCGACCGTCCGGATGGGCGATCAGGGTACCGAAGCCCTTGAGCAGCGCCACGCCGCCATAGCGCCGCGCCAGTTCGCGGGCGCTGCCGGGACGATCGGCCTCGATGTCCTTGATCGAGACCTCCAGCAGCCGCGCCGCCTCGCCCGGATGGGGCGTCATCACCCAGGGCCCGCGCGGCGCCTGGACCACCCCGGCGGCCAGCAGATTGAGGGCATCGGCGTCCCAGACCTGGGCCGCGTCCAGCGTCGCGGCGGCACTGGCCAGGGCCTTGCCCCAGGCGCCCTGCCCCAGGCCCGGCCCGACGGCGAGCACATCGGCCTTCTTGGCCAGTTCCAGCACGGCGAAACTGGAATGCACCCCGGCGACCATGACCTCCGGTCGCCGCGCCAGCACCGCGGTGACATTGGAGGGTCGGGTCGCCAGGCTGAGCATGCCGGCGCCGCAGCGCAGCGCTGCCTCGCTAGTCATGATGGCTGCGCCACCGGTGCCTTCGTCGCCGCCGATCACCAGCAGATGGCCGTACTGCCCCTTGTGCGCATTGAGCGGGCGCCTGGCCAGCCGCGGCAGGTTGCCGGGCGCCAGCCGCTGGGCGGTGGCGTGGGCGGGATTCTGCGGTTCCTCCATCAGCGGCTCGAACACCAGACTGCCGACATGGTCAGGCCCCTTGCCGGTGAACAGGCCGAGCTTGAGGCCGATGAAGGTGATGGTCAGATCGGCGCGCACCAGAGGGCCCGCCGCGGCGCCGGTGTCGGCATCCAGTCCGGAAGGGAGGTCGATGGCCACCACCGGCAATTCGCTGGCGTTGATCCGTTCGATGGCCGCGGCATAGGGCTCGCGCGCCGCGCCCTTGAGGCCGGTGCCCAGCAGGGCATCGACCACCAGACCCTCCAGCGGGGCATCCGCGCGCCAGGGCTGGATGTCCACGCCGGCGGCCAGGGCCTCGGCATGGGCCAGGGCGGCATCGCCCTGGAGTCCGGTCGGATCGGCCAGGTGCCAGACCCGTGCCTGCCAGCCGGCCTTGCGCGCCAGCGCCGCGACCAGATAACCGTCGCCGGCGTTGTTGCCACCGCCGGCCAGCACGCAGAGAGCGCCGGCATGGGGCCAGCCGTGGCGCAACGAGCGCCAGGCCGCGGCCGCCGCGCGTCTCATCAACTCGAGGCCGGGCAGACCGCCGGCGATCAGTTGGGCGTCGAGATCCCGCACCTGCTGGGCGCTGTAGAGCTGGAACGGCAGTTCGTCGTGCATGCTGGGAAAGCCTCCGGAGTCTGGCAAAATAGGCGGCCCTCCTGCCTGTGCGTTCCCGTCGATGTCCGCTGTCGCTCTCGATCTCGCCGCCCTGGCCGACCTCATCAAGACCTGGGGTCGGGAATTGGGCTTTCAGCAGACCGGCATCGCCGGGCTGGATCTGGCACGTCACGAGGAACATCTGGAGCGCTGGCTGGCCGCCGGTTTCCACGGCGAGATGGACTATATGGCCGCGCACGGCAGCAAACGTTCGCGACCGGCCGAACTGGTCCCGGGAACCCTGAGGGTGATTTCCCTGCGCATGGATTACCTGCCCGGCGACACCCGCATGAGCGAGCGTCTGGCCGACGGCGCGGCGGCCTATGTTTCGCGCTACGCCTTGGGCCGCGACTATCACAAGCTGATCCGCAAGCGCCTGCAGCATCTGGCCGAACGCATCCAGGGCGAGATCGGCCCCTTCGGCTATCGCGCCTTCGTCGACAGCGCGCCGGTGCTGGAGAAGGCCATCGCCGAACAGGCCGGCCTGGGCTGGATCGGCAAGAACACCCTGGTACTCAATCGCAAGGCCGGCAGCTGGTTCTTTCTCGGCGAACTCTTCGTCGACGTGCCGCTGCGGGTGGACGAACCCACCCCGCGCGACCACTGCGGCACCTGCCGCGCCTGCCTGGACATCTGCCCGACCCAGGCCTTCGTCGGCCCCTATCAGCTCGACGCCCGGCGCTGCATTTCCTACCTGACCATCGAGTTCAAGGGCAGCATTCCGCCGGAGCTGCGCCCCTTGATCGGCAACCGGGTCTTCGGCTGCGACGACTGCCAGCTGGTCTGCCCCTGGAATCGCTTCGCCAAGCCCACCGCCGAAGGCGATTTCCAGCCACGCCACAGCCTGGACAGCGCCAGCCTGGCCGAACTCTTTCGCTGGACCGAAGCCGAATTCCTCAGCCGTACCGAAGGCTCGCCGCTACGCCGCGCCGGCTACGAGCGCTGGCTGCGCAACCTAGCCGTGGGCCTGGGCAACGCCCCCACCAGCATCCCGGTGCTGGAAGCCCTGAAGCTGCAGCGCGAACACCCCTCCCCCCTGGTGCGCGAGCACGTGGAATGGGCGCTGCAGCGACACGCGGCCAGCTAGGCGCTCAGGGCCCTACCGTGGTGTAGGGGATGGGTGCCCACCAGCTGCCGTAGGGGACGCCGTACTTGTCGACATAGCTCTTGATCACCGGCGATAACGGTCGGTACTGGCCGTTGGATTTGCCCCCATAGGGGCCTTGGGGTGCAACCTCGGCCTGGACGGTAAGAACTTCGATGGGGTCTTGGCAGGGGCCCATGATCCACACTTTAACGACGCCGCCAGGTGCCAGACCAATGGTGAGGTCCTTGCGATAATCCGAAGTGCGACCACTGACTGGACACTCGGCTGGCAGGCGTTCGAGCATTTTTGCCCGCGCCCAGGCAGGGATGGCGAATACCACCTGATAGGTCTGCGGCTCGACCATCGATTGCCAGCGTAGCGCTACCATGTGGGGCAGATCTAGCCCGGTCATGTAGAGGCCTTTGCCCGATCCGATTCTTTTAGGCCAGCCCGTGGCAGTTGCCGATAGACTCGCGGGCTGTCCCATGGCAACTACGCCACCCATGGCATTAGGAAAAAAGCGGCCATCGATGTCACTGACATTGGCCAACTCCAACCAGACCTCCATGTAATTGGGTGCTAGAAAACCCAGGTACCAAGCGTCGTAAGGAAGCTTAGGCTTTGGCACGGCGCTGGATTGGCAGCCAGCGAGGCCGAGCGCGAGAACAAGGCACAGCAGCCAGCGATTCATTCGGGATAACCTGCCTGGGGACGGTTGGGATAGACGTTGCGTTTACCAGCGGCCGTAGGGGCGTTGACGAAGAAGATGCCCAGGTTGCTAAGGTCTTTACCCAATAGCGCGTTCCAGTGAGCGGAAAGATGTACATAGCGACCGAACAGCAGGCGAGCCTCAGCTTGGTCGATATGCAGCGGAACACCCTGGACGTTGGCTTGCAGCTTGGTAGCAATCTCCTTCAACTCATCGGGCAGGCGTAATTCAGGATCAGCTTCATCGATGGCCGCCAGGAGCACTCCGTTGGCAACGGCGAGGCGATGCATCACACGCAAGTAGACCAAGGACAGCTCACCGCGCACCTGACGTTCCAGGCGGATCGCGGCGATAACCTCGGTTTCCGGCAACTCGCCGTGGGTACGTGGCAAGTTGTTGCGCCAGGTATCTATTGCCAGGGTGGTGGAGCCTGGGTCGTACCAGGGCTCTCGTTGCAACTGCGCCAGCTCCCGCTGGGCTTGGCGATAGCTCCAGGCCGCCTGGCTGTCGGTGCCATAGCGTTCTCGCGAGGCGCGCGGTCGCGTCAGCAGCAGGCGCTCGGTCATCTCGGGCGCATAGCCTCCACCTAAGTCGGCATGAGCACCCGGCAGGGCAATTTCTTGATGCTGGGGCGCAACACTGGTGAGGGCGAAGTTACGCCGATGCTCGTCACGAGCAACTAGATGCACCACCTTGTCGGCACATCCTGCCGGCAGATAGAGGTTGACGCCAGGGTTGGCGATATTGGTCGGGGTAAAGTCCCCTCGCCTGGGATCCGCTATGGCCGTGACGGTATCGAACAAGCCGATGAACTTGAGCTTGACCTTGGCGCTTTGCCAGGCAAAGCACTGAGCCAACCCCATGGCGGCAATACCGCCGCTAGTCTTGAGCACCTCGTTGACGAAGTGCCGTGCAGCTGCAGCCCCTCGGCTGAAGCCAAAGAGATCGAACTCGACGGCTTCAACGATAATCTCGGGGTTGTTGCGTTGGAACAGCACGTACTGCTTGGCGAAGGCTGCGGGAAACGTCTGAACACATCCCAGCACACCACTGGCACCCAAGCCCGTCCCCATCGACAAGGCGCTATCAGGTTGTCCGGCCCGAGTGCCGATACCTTCGATATAGACCGGAATAGCCGCTGACTTTTCGTCCTGCTCGACGGCACGCTGAGTATCGTCTTGATAAAGCCGATACAACCGCACGATGTTCGTATCAGCATTGGCATAACTGCTGTCCGGATTGCCCATGAACGCCTGGCAGCGCCGAGCGATGCTCTCGGCTTGATCGGCATTAAACCCCTGCTCTCCCGCCCGGCAGGCGGCGCCGGTGGCGGCGTTGAAGAGGTTATTGCCGGTGCCGTCGAAGAAGACGCCGATGCGCAGGGTGATGCGCTGTTCCAGCGGGCGCGCCGCCTGCTCGGCGACTTCGTCCCTGGCACCGGGTGCGCCCTCCGGGTGTTTGGCAGGCCCCTCGCTGCCCTGTCGCTCCCGGTTGCGCAGTGCCGCAGGCTTGCCCTGCCCCGGTGCCAAGCCGGCAGCACCTGCCTGGCTTGCGCAGGCGCCCTTGGCCGCGCCACCGGCGCTCAGACCGATGATGACGCTGCCCGAACCACCGACCACCACGCCGCCATGGCTGGTAAGGCTGCCGAGCACCGCCGCAGGCCGGCCGTTGATCAGGACGCTGGGGATGACCGCGGCGCTCAGGGTCGCGCCACAGCCGCAGGCATGGCCCAGGGTCGCGGCGGGCAGGCCATCGAAGGTGACATCGGCGGAGCCCTGGACCAGGGCGGTGGAACCACATGTGGGGCAGGCGACGGCGTCGCCCAGGCGAGCAGCGGGCTTTCCAGACATGACCGATCTCCCTATCGGTAACTGGGGCCTGAAAAATGCCGTACAAAAGGCTCTAGGACAAGCTTTTCAGCGCGATACCGCGCAAATCGTCACGGCCTTAGCCGTGGGGATCGTCCGGATAGGTGAAGGTCGGCATCTGCCAGTTGAATCTCAGCGCCAGCAGGCGCAGCAGCAGCCCCGCAGCCAGGGTGATGAGCAGTGCCTGCTCTTCGCCGAGCCACGGGCGACAGAGCAGGTAGCAGCCGGCGGAGAGTACCGCCACGCTGGCATAGAGTTCGCGCCTGAGGATCAGGGGGACGTCGTTGCAGAGGATGTCGCGCAGGATGCCGCCGCAGGTGCCGGTCAGGGTGCCGCTGACGATGACGATGGCCGGACTCAGACCCATCTCCAGGGCCACCTGGCAGCCGATCACGGTAAAGGCCACCAGGCCCAGGGCGTCGAGCACCAGGAACAGCCGGCGCAGATAGCGCATGACCCGCGCGATGGCCACGGTGGCGAGGCCCGCGCCGACGGTGAGCGCGAGGTACTCTGGGTGCTTTACCCAGCCCAGTGGATAGTGCCCCAGCAGCACATCGCGCACCGAGCCGCCGCCCAGGGCGGTGACGCTGGCGATCAGCGCCACGCCGAACAGGTCCATGCCGCGGCGCCCCGCGGACAGGGCGCCGGTCATGGCTTCGGCGGTGATGGCGACCAGGTAGAGGATGGACAGCAGCACGGACGGGTGGCCATCAGACCTTGATGAAGTGCTCGCGATAGTGACGCAGCTCGGCGATGGAATCGCGGATGTCGTCCAGTGCCAGGTGGCTGCCGCTCTTCTTCACGCCGTCACGCACATGGGGCGCCCAGCGCGCGGCCAGCTCCTTGAGGGTGGAGACGTCCAGGTTGCGGTAGTGGAAGTAGGCTTCCAGCTCCGGCATGCGGCGATAGAGGAAGCGGCGATCCTGGCAGATGCTGTTGCCGCAGATCGGCGACTTGCCCTTGGGCACCCATTGACGCAGGAACTCCAGGGTCAGGGCCTCGGCCTGAGCCGTGTCGACGGTGCTCTCGCGCACCCGCTGGGTCAGGCCCGAGCCGCCGTGCTGACGGGTATTCCACTCGTCCATGCCGGCCAGTATCTCGTCCGACTGGTGGATGGCCAGCACCGGGCCCTCGGCCAGCACATTGAGATCGCTGTCGGTGACGATGGTGGCCATCTCGATGATCACGTCCCGATCCGGATCCAGGCCGGTCATTTCCAGGTCGATCCAGATCAGGTGCTGCGGATTGGGGGCGGTCATGGTGAACTCCTTGTTGATGGCACCAGTGTAGCAGCGCGCCTGCCGCGCACCTACCGGTGCCAGAGCAGCAGCCGGCTGCCGCGCAGGTCCCCTACCTCCAGCACCCGATCCGCCGGCTGGCCGGGAATCTCGAAGGTGTTGCTGATCAGCCAGCTGCCGGCGCGCTGTTCCGTGCGGGCCTTGTCGCCCAGGCGTGGCATGGGCGCCGGCGAGAGAAAGCAGTAGACGACATCGAACTCGCCCAGCTCCACCCGCCAGAGATCGCGATAGCGCACCTGGCAATTGCGTCGCGGCAGGCAGCGCAGCCAGGCCAGGGCGAAGCTCAGCGGCGCCGTCTCCACGCCGACGAAGGTGGCCTGCGGAAAGCGCCTGGAAAGATCGACCAGGGTATCGCCCAGGCCGCAGCCCAGGTCGACGAAGCGAAAGGTCGGTTCGCGCTCGGCAAGCAGTTCGGCCAGTCGCTCGCGGGTCTGGCGGCCGGTGAGATAGAGCGGCACCCGCTCGCGCAGGCTGTTCCAGTTCAGCAGCAGGAGCAGCAGGAAGCCGAGCGCGGCGATGCCCGCCGAGAGCCCGCGACCGCTGACCAGGTACAACGCCGGAGCGAACAGCAGATTGATGAAGACCCACCAGCGGGCCAGCCCCAGCAACTCGCCCAGCAGGGCCGCCAGTACCGCCTGCAGGCAGACCAGCGCCAGCAGCGAGGGGCGCTGGCCGGCGAAGCTGGCCCACAGGCGGATGCCGACGACGGCGACCACCAGGGCGGCCAGTTGCACCAGCACGGCCAGCAACAGCGGATAGCGCGAGGCGAGATGGGCCAGCATGGGGGCTCCGGAGCGACGAGGTACGCCAAGTTTAGGTAATCCGCGAGAGGCGGCCAATGCTAGACTCAGCGGTCCTGAAACCCGCGGATATCCCATGGCCAAACGCCACCTGACCCGTCGCCAGAGCTGGCGGATCGAGAAAATCCAGACCGAACGCGCCGCCCGCGCGGAAAAGCGCGAATCCAAGCTGATCGACGAACTCGAAGGCGGCGACCTGGGCCCGGAGCAACAGGGCCTGGTGATCGCCCACTTCGGCGTCCAGGTGGAGGTCGAGGATGACGACGGCCAGCTGCAGCGCTGTCATCTGCGTGCCAACCTGCCGACCCTGGTCACCGGCGACCGGGTGGTGTTTCGCGCCAGCCTCCAGGGCAATGGCGTCATCGTCGCCCAGCTGCCGCGCCGCTCGGAAATCTGCCGGCCGGACATGCGCGGCCTGCTCAAGCCGGTGGCGGCCAACGTCGACCGCCTGGTGATCGTCTTCGCCCCGCTGCCCACGCCTCACGCCAACCTCATCGACCGCTACCTGGTGGCCGCCGAGCACGCCGGCATCCAGCCGCTGCTGCTGCTCAACAAGGCCGACCTGATCGACGAGCACAACGGCCCGGCGCTGGACGACCTGCTGGGCATCTACCGCGAGTTGGACTATCCGCTGCTGGAGGTCTCGGCCCACAACGGCCTGAGCATGGACCAGCTCAAGAGTGCCCTGGACGAGCACGTCAGTGTCTTCGTCGGTCAGTCCGGGGTGGGCAAGTCGTCGCTGGTGAACGCCCTGCTGCCGGGCGTCGATACCCGCGTCGGCCCGCTGTCCGAGCTGACCAACAAGGGCACCCACACCACCACCACCGCCCGGCTCTTCCACTTTCCCGACGGCGGCGACCTGATCGACTCGCCCGGCATCCGCGAATTCGGCCTCAGCCACGTCAGCCGTGACGACGTCGAAGCCGGCTTCAAGGAATTCGGCGACTACCTGGGCCACTGCCGCTTCCGCGACTGCAAGCACGAGCGCGAGCCCGGTTGCGCCCTGCTCGCCGCCCTGGAGCGCGGCGACATCCATCCGCAGCGGATGGCCAGTTACCGGCACATCCTGGCCAGCCTCGAAGGCGAGTCGCGCTACTAAGCAAAACGCCGGGCAAGCCCGGCGTTTTGCTCTATCAGTCGACGACCCTCAGCCAAAGACGCGGAAGCGCTCGGCGTCGTCCATGAAGCCCTTCTCGGGGAAGTCACCTTCGTTGGAACCGAAGGGCATCTGGGCGCGCAGGTGCCAGGTCTCCGGCAGCTTCCACTCGGCGGCGGCCAGGGCGTCGGGCAGCGGATTGTAGTGCTGCAGGCTGGCGCCGATACCGGCATTGGCCAGGGCCGTCCACACCGAGAACTGGGCGATGCCGCTGGCCTGCTCCGACCAGATCGGGAAGTTGTCGGCGTAGGCCGGATACTTGTCCTGCAGGCCGGCGACCACATGCCGATCCTCGTAGAACAGCACGGTGCCGGCACCGGCGGCGAAGCTGTTGATCTTGCCTTCGGTGGCGGCGAAGGCGTCGGCCGGCACGATCTGCCGCAGCGCCTGCATGACGAAGCCCCAGAACTTGTCACTCTCGGCGCCGAACAGGATCACCGCGCGCGAACTCTGCGAATTGAAGGCGGAGGGCGACAGCTTGACCGCCTCCTGGATCAGCGCGGTGACCTGGTCCTGGGCCAGCGGCAGATTCTTGCCCAGCGCGTACTGGCTGCGGCGGCGCTTGATGGTGTCGATAAAGGCGTTGCTCATCGGAAGGCTCCTGCAAGGGAATCGGAGATCGGGAGACCGCGCGCCAGGGCGCAAGGTGCCCGATCCGTCATGAAACCCCTGCAGCTTAACCAGCCGTCTTCACGCCAACGGACGAAAAAACCGAACGCTAGCAGCGAATTTTCCTATCGATTGCGGCGGTCGCTCAGGGCTTGCCCTGGATGACACCGGCATCGAAGGCATTGACCTGCTGCTTGAAGGCCGCGTTGTTGATGGGTTGCGCCAGGTTGCCAGTGGCGCTGACGCCACCGCTGGAGACCCCGCTCCGGCTGGCCGCCGGGGCTGCGCCGGCCGCGGGCTTGGGTGCCTGGCTGCCGCCGGCGCGCCCCTCGATGGCCTGCTGGGCCTTCTTGGTCAGCACGATGATGTCGATGCGGCGGTTGACCGGATTGAGCGGATGCTCACGATCGAAGGGGGCCGAAGAGGCATAGCCGACGATCCGCGCCACCTGCTCTTCCGGATAGCCACCGGCGATCAGCGCCCGGCGTGCGGCGTTGGCACGACCGGCGGACAACTCCCAGTTGCTGAAGTCGCCCTTGCCGTTGTAACGCGCCGCGTCGGTATGGCCGCTGATGCTGATCTTGTTCGGCACCTGGCGAATGGTGTCCGCCATAGCCAGCAGGATGTCCTCGAAATAGGATTTCAGCCGCGGACTGCCGGAGTCGAACATCGGCCGGTTGTCGGCGTCGACGATCTGGATGCGCAGGCCGTCCTGGGTGATTTCCAGCAGGATCTGGTCCTTGAATTTCTGTAGCTCCGGATTCTCGTTGATCTTGTTCTGTAACTCCTGCAACAGCAGCTCCAGGCGCTGCTTCTCGACCTGCTCGGCGATCTTCTCCGCCTGGCCGGCATCCATCTTCTGGGCTTGCTGGTTCTGATCCTTCTGCGCCGCCGCATTCGGCTGGCGATCCGGCGAACTGTCCGGCGACTGGGTCGGATCGGGCTGCACCCGGTTGGAGTCGTTGGGGTCGGCGCGCTCCTCCATGTCCGGATTGACCTTGTTCTGGGTCGAATCAGGTTGTGCCTGGATCTCGGGATTCAGGGTGCGGTCGGGCGCCGGCGTCGGCGTGCCGCCCAGGTCGATGACATAGGGGCTGGCGCTTTCGGTGAAGCCGATCGGATCCTGGAAGTAGCCGGCGATGGCCTTCTTCTGCTCCGGGGTGGCCGAGGACATCAGCCAGAGCACCAGGAAGAACGCCATCATGGCGGTGGCGAAGTCGGCGAAGGCGATCTTCCAGGCGCCGCCGTGGTGGCCGGCGGCGCTCTTCTTGACGCGCTTGACGATGATCGGCTGGTTGTTGTCCATCAGCTGCCCCGCATCGCCTGCTCGAGTTCACTGAAGGACGGCCGGTGCGCCGGGAACAGCACCTTGCGACCGAATTCCACGGCGACGGTGGGCGGCATGCCGCTGGCAGCGGCGACCAGGCAGGCCTTGATGGCCTCCAGCACATTGAGTTCTTCCTTGGCGTCGTGCTCCAGGCAGGTCGCCAGCGGACCGAAGAAGCCGTAGGCCGCGAGAATACCGAGGAAGGTCCCCACCAGGGCCGCGCCCACGTGGCCACCGATGGCCGCTTGGTCGCCCTCGCCGAGCATGCCCATGGTGATCACGATGCCCAGTACCGCGGCGACGATGCCGAAGCCGGGCAGGCCGTCGGCGACCCGCGACACGGCGTGGGAGGGGTGCTCCAGCTCTTCCTTGATGCCGGCCAGCTCCATGTCGAACAGGCCTTCCAGCTCGTGGGGGGCCATGTTGCCGGAGGACATCAGTCGCAGGTAGTCGGCGACGTAGGCGGTCATCCGCTCATCCTTGAGGATGTTCGGGTACTTGCTGAAGATCGGACTGGCCTTGGGATCCTCGACGTCCGCCTCGATGGACATCATGCCCTCGCGCCGGCTCTTGTTGAGGATCTCGTAGAGCAGCTTGAGCACGTCCAGGTAGAAGGCGTGGGTGAAGCGATTGCCAAACATCTTCAGCGACTTCTTGAACACCTGCATGAAGGTGCTGCCCGGGTTGGCCTGCAGAAAGGCCCCCAGGGCGGCACCGCCGATGATCAGGACCTCGAGCGGCTGGATGATCGCAGCGATCTTGCCATGCGCGAGGATGTAGCCGCCGAGGACAGCCGCGAATATCACGATGATGCCGATGATTTTTGCCATGGTTGGGAATACTGTGTGCTAAGGAAAATTGAGCCGGGGAATCACCCTCACGCCCCCTTTATCGGACCCGGCGCCCCGGACTGAAGGCCTTTCATCAAATTTCAAGGCGACCGTCGTATGTCCAGCCGCCCGAACACCGTCGAAGACTGGGTCAAACACCTGGAAGGCGTGCGCCTGCCGGTGGCCACCGCCACCGCGGAGCGTCTGCGCCGCGCCCTGGCCGATGGCCGTCTGGCGTTGCATGAGATCGCCGAACGGCTCTGCGAGTCACCACCCCTGGCGCTGGCCCTGCTGCGCGAGGCCAATCGCGGCCATGCCAGCCTCGGCGATCCGGCCGCCAGTCTGGAAGCCGTGCTCGGCCGCGTCGGGCTCGGCCCGGCGGAATACCTGATCGCCCGCCAGGCGACCCTGCCCGAGGAACGCCTGCCGCGTCCGCTACGCCAGCTGTGCCTGGTCAGCCAGCACGCCATGACCCTTGGGCTGGGCCTGTTCGGCGTGCCCCTGGCGCGGCTGTGGCCGGACATCCGCCTGGCCGCCCTGCTCTTTCTGGCGCCGCTCTGGCCGCTGGTGACCCGCTATCCGGAACTCTTCGAGGAATGGGAACGGCGGGTGCTGGGCGAAGGCGAACCGGCGATAAAGGTCGAGCGCGAGCTGCTCGGCGTGCCGGCGATCCGCCTGTGCCAGGCGCTGGCCCGCCACTGGCAACTGCCCGAGTGGATCATCGAAGGCTATCGGCTGCTGGACCAGGATCGCCGGCAACTGGTCAGGGCGCTGCACATCGCCCATGGCGACGATCCCCTCGAACAGCAGCAGCGCCTCGACGACGATCCCGCGCTGCGGCGCTGGCTGACCCATCCCGGCAACACCATCCTCCTGGCCAACGGTCTGGCCCTGGCCAGCCACCATGCCTGGGACGGTCCCCACACCCTGCGCTGGCAGCGTTTCAGCGCCCTCTACCTGCAACTGCCGCTGGCACGGGTGCAGAGTCGCAGCCATGAACTGGCGGTGCAGGACGCCCAGCGCCATGCCCGGCCCGGCCTCTGGCACCCGGCCGAAGGTCTGGTCTGGCCACCGGGCGAACGGCGCCTCAAGCCGGTGCCTCGGGTCCAGGTCGCCAGCGAGAGTCAGGCGCAGCGCTGGCGTGGACTCTGCGAGCAGCTGCTGCACACGCCCAGCGCCTTCGCCACCCTGCCCCAGCTGTTCGATTGCGCCCGCCAGGCGCTGGTGGCCTGCGGCCTGCCGCGCCTGCTGCTGCTGACCCCGGATCGCAACGGCCAGAAGGGCAATGTCCAGCTGCACCATGGCCTGGACGACGCCCCCGGTCTGCAACTGGACATCGCCAGTCACCCGCTGCTGGCCAAGCTGTTCGGCAGCCCTGGGCAGTTGCGCATCGATGACGGCAACCGCGCGCGTTTCGCGCCGCACCTGCCCGCCGATCTGCGCCGGCTGTTCAGCAACGAACGGCTGTGGCTGCGCAGTCTGGGCTTTGGCGAGCGGGTGGTGCTGCTGGCGATCCTGGACAGCGAACTGCAACCGGCGGATCCCCGTCGGACCGCGGCGCTGGACAAGACCTTCACCTGCATCGAGCGCGCCATCGGCACCTTCGCCAATCGTCCGCGGGTACGACCGACCTGACGCTGGCCGGTCAACCTCGGTACACTTCACCTTTGCTACGGACCGACGGGAAATCCGCGATGCCCTTTTCCGCCCTGCCCCTGGTGATCGAACCGGCCGATCTCGCGGCGCGCCTGGATGCGCCCGAACTCATCCTGGTGGATCTCTGCAGCGCCGCCCACTATGCCGAGGGCCATCTGCCCGGCGCGCGCCATGTCGCGCCCGCCCGCACCCAGCTGGGCAGCAAGCCGGCGCCCGGCCTGCTGCCGGCCCAGGCGGACCTGGAGCAGCTGTTCGGCGAACTGGGCCAGCGTGACGAAGCCGTATACGTGGTCTATGACGACGAAGGCGGCGGCTGGGCCGGACGCTTCATCTGGCTGCTCGATGTCATCGGGCACGGCCACTATCACTACCTCAACGGCGGCCGCCAGGGCTGGATCGCCGCCGGCCTGCCGCTGAGCACCGCGGTGCCCGCGCCGGCCGGGGCACCGGTCGCCCTGACCCTGCACGAAGAGCCCACCGCCAGCCGCGCCTATCTGCAGAGCCGGCTGGGCGCCGAGGACCTGGCCATCTGGGATGCCCGCGGCGCCGATGAATACCGCGGCGAAAAGGTGCTGACCGCCCGTGGTGGCCACATTCCCGGGGCGATCAACTTCGAGTGGACCGCCGGCATGGATCGCGAGCGCCAGCTGCGCATCCGCGAGGACTTGGGCGCCGAACTCGAACGCCTGGGCATCACCCGCGACAAGGAAATCATCACCCACTGCCAGACCCATCACCGATCCGGCTTCACCTACCTCGCGGCCAAGGCCCTGGGCTATCCGCGGGTCAAAGCCTATGCCGGCTCCTGGGGCGAATGGGGCAACCACCCCGACACCCCCATCGAATGACTGCCAAGGACCTCCCATGAAACTGCAAGACCGACTGTTCATCCTCGCCCAGCACCTGCTGCCGCACCATCTACTGTCGCGGGTGATTGGCGGCTTCGCCGAGTGCCGGGCGCCCTGGTTCAAGAATCTGCTGACCCGCTGGTTCGTCCGTCACTATGACGTCGACATGCGCCAGGCCCAGGTGGAAGACCCCACCGCCTACGAGAACTTCAACGCCTTCTTCACCCGCGCCCTCAAGCCCGGCGCCCGCCCGCTGCCGGCCGAAGCCGGCGTGGTGGTGAGCCCGAGCGACGGTGCCATCAGCCAGCTCGGCCGCATCGAGCACGGCCGCATCTTCCAGGCCAAGGGCCACAGCTACAGCCTGCTGGAGCTGCTCGGCGGCGACGGCCTGCGCGCCGCGCCCTTCATGGGCGGCCATTTCGCCACCATCTACCTGTCGCCCAAGGACTACCACCGGGTGCACATGCCGCTCACCGGCACCTTGAAGGAGATGGTCTATGTGCCCGGCCGCATCTTCTCGGTCAACCAGCTCACCGCCGAGAACGTGCCCGAGCTGTTCGCCCGCAACGAGCGGGTGGTCTGCATCTTCGATACCGCCGTGGGCCCCATGGCGGTCATCCTGGTCGGCGCCATGATCGTCGCCAGCATCGAGACGGTCTGGGCCGGCCTGGTCACGCCGCCCAAGCGCGAACTCAAGCGCTTCGCCTACGACGAGGCCGCCCGCGCGCCCATCACCCTGCGCACCGGCGACGAGCTGGGGCGCTTCAAGCTGGGCTCCACCGCCATCGTGCTGTTCGGCCCGGACGCGGTGAACTGGTCCGCTGAACTCGGCGCGCTGTCCACCGTCAACATGGGGCAACTGCTGGGGGTTCCGACCACGCCGGCCCCCTTGACCACCGTTTCCGAGCCAGGGCCTCTCGCCTAGATGCGCGGTTCATTGCCCATCGAACCAGGAGTGTGCGCGGCGAATGGATAGCAAAAGGCCACAGCTCATGTTGCGGGTACCGACGCCCGATCAGCGCAGCCTGACGTTTTGTGACGCCACCCCGGCCGGCCTCAAGCGCTGGCTGGAGCAATTGCCACGGGCCAAGCTGGGCGAATTCGCCCGGCTGCTCTACCAGGGCCTGCTGGAACTCAACCGGCTGATCCTGACGCCGGAAGCGCGCCTGCGCCTGCTCGAAGCCCTGCGCCCGGACGTGCAGCGGGTCTGCCAGCAGCTCGAACGTCATGTGCTCAACCAGGCCATCGTGCTCGACGAGCGCTCGCGCAAGGTGGCCAATCTCTGCCAGGCCCTGCAGAACCTGCTGGCCGCCGGCTACAAGCTGATCGTGGTCGAGGAAAGCGAGCGCGGCGAACGCAGCACCCTGCTCGCCACCGCCATCCAGCGCGCCCTGCGCGCCCTGCTCGGGCCGCTGATTCGCGCCGCCCAGCTCTATACCCCGGTGCACGACAACCTCTGGCTGGAGCTGCACCAGCTCTATCGACTGGCGGTGACCACCGGCCTGCACAACCAGAAGATCCGCGACGAACTGCTGCCCGGCGACGGCAGCCAGACCATCACCCAGGCCTATGGCGCCGCCCTGCTGTTTGGCGCCGCGCGCTGCAACCAGCTGCGCCAGAGCCATATCGCCCAGCTGACCCTGCATCTGGACGACTGGGCCAGCCTGATCCGCCTGCAAGGGCCCGAGCAGAACGGCACCCTGATGGTGGTGGCGCCGCAGATCGACGCCCCGCCACGCTATCGCTCGCTGCTGCGCGAAGCCAATCTCAACGGTCTGCTCGGGCTTGCGCCGCAACAACTGGTGCAGGCCATCGAGGACTATCTGGCGCTGGCGCCGGAGCAGCGGCCGCGGGCGCGCCTGCCGGTGCACGGCGACCTGTCCCTGGATCTGCTGCAGCACCTGGTCGGCGCCTGGGGTCAGGAGGCGGATCGCGCCTTTCAGCGCATGCCCGGCCAGGGCCAGGTGCAGGTCTGCATCGGCATGAGCGCCCTGCACTACCAGCTCGCGGGTGGCCAGGTGTTCGCCGACACCCTGCGCCTGTCGGCGCAGGCCGTGCCGGACACCTTTGCGCCCAAGCCCAAGGAAGACGTCTGGTCGCTGGCCTTCGATGCCGATACCCGCGCACCCGACGCCCTGGACTGGAGCGCCGAGTCCCTGGAAGAAATCCATTACGACGTCCTGCCCGGCGACGGCGAGGCGGCCAGTCCGGCCTTTCCGATCCATGCGGTGCAGGTGGTCAACCACAGTCCGGGCGGCTATTGCCTGAGCTGGAGCGGCGAGGTTCCTGAGCAGCTGCAGGCCGGCGAATTGCTCGGCGTGCGCCTGCCCGAGGATCACAACTGGGGGCCGGCGGTGGTGCGCTGGGTACGCCAGGTGCCCGGCAGCGGAACCCAGATGGGTGTCGAACTGCTGGCCCCCACCGCACGCCCCTGCGGGCTGCAGCTGCTGCGCAAGGCCGAGCAGAACAGTCAGTACCTGCGTGCCCTGCTGCTGCCGGAGATCAAAGCCATCGACCAGGCGCCGACGCTGATCGCGCCGCGCCTGCCCTTCCAGGAAGGCAGCAAGGTGCAGATCAATCGGCAGGGCAACGAGCAGCGCGGCATGCTCGACCGGCGCCGCAGCATGACGGTCAGCTTCAGCGTCTTCGAATATCACCTGCTGGAACAGAGCGGCGCCAAGCCCAGCGGCGGCCCCGCCGGCGGTGGCGCCCGGCAGGAAGAAGACTTTGACTCGCTGTGGAAGTCTCTGTAGCTTCGATAAATCATCGTTATCGCCAGGGCGCGAATAGACCATGGCCGCCGAACACAGTGCGATCCGCCTGTTACTGCTCGAAGCATCGCAGAACGAGGCGGAACGCCTGGTCAGCCTGTTCCGTAATGCCGGACGGGCGACGCGGGCCCAGCGCCTGGCCGACCCCGCGGGTCTCGACGAACTGCTGTCCCAGGCCTGGGACCTCGCCATCCTCGCCCCGCCCTCTCCCGAACTCGACAGCCTGAGCGCACTGCGCCAGTTGCGCCGTCGCGCGCCCCAGCTCGCCGTCATCCAGCGGGTGCCAGCGGACGATCCCGCGGCGGTGCTCGACGCCCTGCGCCTGGGCGCCCGCGACGGCATCGCCAGCGACAACGACGAGCACCTGCTGCTGGCCAGCCTGCGCGAACTCGGCAACCTGGCCGAGCGCCACGAACGCCGGCGCCTGGAGCAGGCCCTGGCCGAGGCCGAACAGCGCTGCCAGCTGCTGCTGGCCAACGCCGTGGAAGCGGTCGCCTATGTCCACGATGGCCTGCATATCCACGTCAACTCGGCCTATGTGGAGCTGCTGGGCTATCCGTCCGCGGAGGACCTGGAGATCACGCCGCTGATGGACCTCATCGCCGCCGCCGACCAGCCGGCGCTACGCGAGGCCTTTCGCCAGTTGCGCGACGACCCCAGCCCCCTCGAACTGGACTGCCGGTGCGTCCGCCAGGACGGCAGCACCCTCGGCGTGCGCCTGCGCCTGACGCCGGCCATCTACCTCGATGAACCCTGCGTGCAGCTGCACCTGCGCGAGGAACGCGCGGCCCCGGCCGCCGAGGCCCTCGAAGAACAGCTGCGCGAGGTGCGCTTCCAGGACACCCTGACCGGTCTGCTCAATCGCAGCCGCATGCTCGAACTGCTCGAAGACGCCCTGGAGCGCGCCCGACTCGGCGCTCCGGCCAGCTTCGCCTACCTGAGCATCGATCGCTATCCGACCCTGCTGGCCGAGCTGGGCATAGGCGCCATGGACGAGTTGCTGGTGGCCCTGGCCGAGCGCCTGCGCGAGCACTTCGGCACCCTGGTGACTCTCTCGCGCTTCGCCGATGACGCCTTTACCGCCCTCCTGCCACAGGCGGCCGACGCCAGCCTGGACAGTGCCTTCGAGCGCCTACTCGGTCGTCAGGAGCGGCAGCCGCTGATCCTGGTCGGGCGCACCCTGGCGATCAGCTATTCCATCGGCGTGGTCAGCCTGGACAACCACACCAAGAGCGCCGGTGATCTGGTCGACCGGGCGCACCGCTCGGCGCGCCAGGTCGCCCAGCGCGGCGGCAACGCCTGCAAACGCTACGATCCCCAGGAAGAACTGGCCGCCGCCGCCAACCGCGGCAATCTGGTGGCCATGGTCAAGCAGGCCCTGCAGCAGAACGGCTTCCGCCTGCTGTTCCAGCCGGTGATCGGCCTGCGCGGCAGCAGTCACGAGTATTACGAGGCGCTACTGCGGCTGATCAATCCCCAGGGCGAAGAGGTCTCCCCGGCCGAATTCGCCCGCACCGCCCGCGACAGCGGCCTGAGCGGCCAGATCGATCGCTGGGTGATCCACCAGGCGGTGCGTCAGCTGGGCGAACACCGCGCCCGCGGTCACGGCACCCGCATCTTCGTGCACCTCTCGGGCGCGACCCTGAGCGATCTGGAGTTGCTGCCCTGGCTGCGGGAAACCCTGCAGGCAGGGCAGCTGGACGCCGAAGCGGTGATCTTCCAGCTCGGCGAAGAAGACCTGCTGGCCCAGCCGGAGCAGGCCCTGGCCATGGCGCAGCGCCTGCGCCGCCAGGGTCATCCGGTCACCCTGAGCGGCTTTGCCGCCGGCGATCCGCCCCTGGCGGCGCTGCGGCTGCTGGTACCAGACTACGTCAAGCTCTCGGGCAAGCTGATCAAGGACCTGGCGCAGCCCGACCACCAGGAGCGTCTCAAGGCCCTGGTCGCCGAACTCAGCGCCCAGAACGTCCAGACCATCGCCCCCTTCGTCGAGAGCGCCAGCGTGCTGGCCCAGCTCTGGCAGGTCGGGGTGCACTTCATCCAGGGCTATTACCTGCAGGAGCCCAGTCAGGCGATGGACTACGAATTCCACCCCGAGCACTAGGGCTCGGGATGGCCATCGAACGCGACCTCAGCCGCGGGTAAGCCGGTCTTCCACACCGAGCAGATAGAGCACCCCATCCAGGCCCAGCACGCTCACCGACTGGCGGGCGGACTGGCGCACCAGCGGCTTGGCGCGAAAGGCCACGCCCAGCCCGGCCAGGGCCAGCATCGGCAGGTCGTTGGCGCCGTCGCCCACGGCGATGGTCTGCTCCAGCGTCAGGCCTTCACGGCTGGCCAGTTCCTGCAGCAGGTCGGCCTTGCGCTGGGCATCGACGATGGGCTCGACAGCGCGGCCGGTCAGCTTGCCGTCGACGATCTCCAGTTCGTTGGCATAGACGTAGTCGATGCCCAGCCGCGCCTGCACCTGGCGGGCGAAATAGGTGAAGCCGCCGGAAAGGATGGCGGTCTTGTAGCCCAGCCGCTTCAACTCGGCGAACAGCCGCTCGGCGCCCTCGGTCAGGCGCAGCCCGGCACCGATGTCTTCCAGCACCTCTTCGGACAGGCCCTGCAGCAGTGCCATGCGCTCGGTGAAGCTGGCGCGGAAGTCGATCTCGCCGCGCATGGCGCGCTCGGTGATGGCCGCCACCCGCTCGCCGATGCCGGCGGCCTTGGCCAGTTCGTCGATGACCTCGGCCTGGATCAGGGTGCTGTCCATGTCGAACACCGCCAGGCGCCGGTGCTGCCGCTGCAGATCGTCGGCTTGCCAGCCGATGTCGGCCTGGCCTTCCTGGGCCAGCGCCAGCAGCCCCGCGCGCAGCGCCTGGGGCTCGAGCGGCTCGCCGGTGATGCGCAGCTCCAGGGCGGCGCGCGCGGTCGCGCCCGGCTCGCTCAGGGCGCGGATGGCATGGATGTTCAGGCCCTGCTCGCGGCACAGCGCGGCCAGGCGGGTCAGCGGCAGATCGGCCAGGCTGCGGCCCATCAGCGTCAGGACATGGGCTTCGCCGGTCTCCGGCGCCGGCTGCGCCAGGGGCGCCACCTGCAGACCCAGGGCCTGCAGCGCCTGCCCCAGCGCGGCGCCGGCACTGGCCGGGCTGACCAGCAGGGTCACCGCGGCACTGTTGTCCAGCCCCTGCTGCTGCAGCGATTCCAGCCGGGCACCGGCCGCGGCCAGGGCGCCGGTGAGAGCAGCCAACCAGTCGGCGGGCAGGATGCCCACGGCCTGGAGTCCGATAACGTCTTGCATGGCGATCCCCTCGCGGAAAAGCGCGCAGTCTACCCTTTCGCCCCGGCGGTGCCGAGCCGTGGGCACCGGCTGGCGGCGGGAGTCCACCGCCGGCCTCTTTTGCGGGCGAAGCCCTGCATTCGCCGTTTTCGCACCCCTGGCGCGCTGGTTATACTGGCCGCACATTTTTTGTCCAAAGAAACGATTTCTGTGACCCGCCCCGCGACCGTCAAGCCCGATAATTTCTTCCTGCTGATCTACCGAGCCCTGCGCCAGCGTCGTGTGCCGGTGGCCTTGCGCATCGTTTCCCACAGCCTGCTGCTGGTGGCGGCCGCCCTGGTGATCTATGCCGGCATCATGAGCATGCAGTTCCGCCATGCCATGCAGCAGCAGGCCGACGCCGTCGGCCAGAGCCTGGTGACCCAGACGGCCAACTCCGCCGCCGAATTGCTGGTGGCCAACGACAACCTCAGCCTCAACGTGCTGCTGAGCAACCTGGCGCGCAATCCGCTGGTGGCCCATGCCGCGGTCTACAGCCCGGACAACCGGGTGCTGGCCGAATCCGGCACGCGCCCGAGTCAGGGCCTGCTGACCGCCACCGACGGCATCTACAGCACGCCGATCCGCTTTCAGGACGTCACCGCCGGCCAGGTGCGCCTGGCGCTGGACATGGACCAGTTCCAGCAGCCGATGATGATCAGCCTGCAGAACATGGGACTGCTGGGCCTCATTCTGCTGGCCCTGACGCTGATCCTCAGCCTGCGCCTCGGGCGCCAGCTGTCGACGCCGCTGCTGGAGCTGCGCGTCTGGCTGCGTGATCCCGATGACCCCGCACCGGGCGCCGGTCGCCTCGACGAACTGGGCGACCTGGCCCGCCAGCTGCAGAGCCGCCTGGTACCGCCCAAGCCGCCCAAGGCGGAAGTGGCCGACGAAGACGACGATCCCTTCGCCGACGAGCAGGGTGGCCTGAGCGTCAAGCCGCCTGCGCGCAAGGCCGCCGCCAAACCGGCCGCGCGCAAGGCGCCCGTGGCGGACGCCGACAGCGAGCTGGACGCCGACGCCTTCGCCGAGCTGGTACCGGACTCCTTCACCGAGCCGCCGCCCACACCCGCTCCGGTGGTGCCCACCGAACCCGATATCGTCACCTCCGCGGTGCTGGCCATCCAGCTCGGCGCCCAGGACCAGCTCAGCCGGCTGCCGCGCAGCCGCCTCGAACAGCTGCTGGAGCGCTATCGCGACTGCCTGCAGCAGGCCACCGAGCTCTATGACGGCGAACTCCACACCCTCAAGGACGGGGGCAGCCTGATCCTCTTCCACGAGCGCAGCGACGACGACGACTACCTGACCCGCGCGCTGTGCTGCGGCGAGATCATGCGTGCCCTGGGTCATGCGCTGCAGGTGGAAGTGGTCGGCAGCGGTGCAACCCTGCAGCTGCAACTGGGTCTGACGCAGGGCGAACGCCTCGCCGGCCTGGAGCTTGCCCAATTGCTGGAAAACACCACCGTGCGCAATGCCCAGGCGCTGAGTCGCCACAGTCGCAACCTGTTGCTGGTCGAGCAGAGCATCGCCGAGGACGAGCTGCTGCGTAAACGCGCCCGTATCCGCACCATCGCCAGCCCCGCCGGGGCCAGTTGCGTGGAACGTCTCCTGGAACCCTACTCCGCGACGCTGGAGCGTCATCTGGTCCGGCTCGAGGCGCGTTAAAGCGCCCACCCGACCCCACCTATGAGCGCCCTCCTGCCCCGTCTCGCCCTCGTTGCGCTGTTGCTGGCGGCCTGCGCTGCCCAGGCGGCGCCCAACGCGAGCAGCGTGCGACTGCCCGATGGCGGGGTCTATACCGGCGAGATCGTCAGCGGTCTGCTCAACGGCAGCGGGCGCATCGAGTGGCCCAACGGCAACTGGCTCAAGGGCCGCTTCAAGGACGGCCTGGCCGAGGGCCCCGGCGAACAGCAATTCGCCGACGGCACCTACTACCAGGGCACCTTTCGCCGCGGTCTCTACCATGGCCAGGGCAATCTGATCAGCAGCAGCGGCTGGGAGTACCACGGCAGCTTCGTCAACGGCCGCATGCAGGGCCAGGGCTCCAAGCTCGACAGCGACGGCACCCAGACCATCGGCACCTTCAACGACGGCCACCTCAACGGCGTCGGCCAGTGGCAGGAGCCGGGCGGCGATCGCTATGACGGCGAATTCGTCGACGACCAGTTCGAAGGCGCCGGCGTCTATCGCAGCGCCGGTGGCGATCTCTGGCGCGGGCGCTTCAGTGGCGGCGAGCTGACCGGCAACGGCGAATTCGTCGGCAGCGACAGCAGCCAGTACCGCGGCGCCTTCCGCAACTGGAAATTCGATGGCCAGGGCGTGCTCACCAACAGCGACGGCAGCGTCTATCGCGGCAACTTCGCCGATGGCGTCTATGCCGGCATGGGCGTCCTGACCCGCGCCGACGGCCAGGTGGAACGGGGTCTCTGGGAGGGCGGCAAGCGCATCCGCGACGACCAGGGCCAGTACATCGCCGATCCCCTGGAGCGCGCCCTGCTCGATCAGGGCAAGGTGCTCGACCAGGAATTGCAGCAGATCCCCGCCTCCACCCCCGCCACCGAACTCTATGGCCTGGTCCTGGCCGGTGACGGTGGCCAGGGCGTGTTCCAGCGCGAGGCCAACTATGTGGCCAACTTCCTGACCACCACCTGGGGCGCCCGCGACGTCGTCCACCTGATCAACGCCAAGGACATCCGCAGCGACCATCCGCTGGCCACCCGCGAGAATCTCTACCAGAGCCTGCAGGCCCTGGCCCAGCGCACCGGTCCGGAAGACCTGATCCTCATCTACCTGACCAGCCACGGCTCGGCCGACCATCAGCTGGTGCTCTCCCAGCCGGGCCTGGATCTTTCCAGCCTGCCGGCGGCGGAGCTCGGCCGCCTGCTCGCGCCCCTGCGCGGCCGCGACAAGCTGATCATCGTCTCCAGCTGCTACAGCGGCGGCTTCATCCCGCAACTGCAGGACGACCATACCCTGGTGATGACCGCCTCCAAGGCCGATCGCACCTCCTTCGGCTGCACCGACGAAGCCGATTTCACCTATTTCGGCCGCGCCCTGTTCGCCGAGGCCTTCCAGCACACCGACGATCCCGAACAGGCCTTCCAGCGCGCCCGCGACACCGTGTCGGTGCGCGAGAAGACCGAAGGCTTCGACCCGTCCGAGCCGCAGCTCTGGGCACCGCCGGCCGTGCTGCAGAAGTGGCGCGCCTGGCGCGCGGGTCGCTGAGAGCCGCCTTTGCCCGGGGCTTTGACGAACAACCGGAACGCCTGAGGTCCAACCTGACATCAGCGGTCGCCGCTACAAGGAGAGCCCCGTGTACCTGACGCCTCAGCATGCCCTCATCGCCGGCGCCACTGGCCTGACCGGCGAACACCTGCTCGACCGCCTCCTCAACGAGCCGACGGTCCCCCGGGTGCTGGCGCCGACCCGTCGCCCGCTGGCGGAACACGCCCGGCTGGACAATCCGGTGGGTGACCTAAACAGCCTGCTGCCGACCCTGGAAGGCCCGCTGGATGTGGCCTTCTGCTGCCTGGGCACCACCATGAAGCAGGCCGGCTCCGAAGCCGCCTTTCGCGCCGTGGACTATGGCCTGCCCCTGGCGGTCGGCCAGCGCGCCCTGGAACTGGGCGCCCGTCACTACATCGTGGTCAGCGCCATCGGCGCCGACCCTCAGTCATCGATCTTCTACAACAAGGTCAAGGGCGAACTGGAAGAAGCCCTGCGCGCCCAGGGCTGGACGCAACTGACCCTGGCGCGACCGTCGCTGCTGATCGGCCAGCGCCAGGAAGAACGCCTGGGCGAGCGCCTGGCCGCCCCCTTGTCGCAATGGCTGCCCGGCAAGTGGCACGGCATCGAAGCCGCCGTGCTGGCCCGCGCGCTATGGCGCCTGGCCCTGGAAGAAGGCAAGGGCGTGCGCGTGGTGGAATCGGACGAATTGCGCAAGCTGGGGCGGTGAAGGCGTAGCGCCAGGGGCGGAGCCTGCAAACGCCTGGATAAGCCCCCTCTCCCTCCGGGAGAGGGCTGGGGTGAGGGCACGCCTCACGACGAAGCCACCCGCGGAAAAGGCTGCGCCGTTTTCCGCGCTACGGAGCCTGCACAAGCTCCTTCTCGCTCGGATAGCCCCCTCTCCCTCTGGGAGAGGGTTGGGGTGAGGGCCCGCCTCACGACAAAGCCACCAGTGGAAAAGGCCGCGCCGTTTTCCACGCTACGAGCCTGCACAAGCCCCTTCTCGCTCGGATAGCCCCCTCTCCCTCTGGGAGAGGGTTGGGGTGAGGGCACGCCTCACGACGAACTCACCAGTGGAAAAGGCTGCGCCGTTTTCCGCGCTACGGTGCAGAAGGCTTGGTCGCTTGCAGGAGCAGCCTTCTGGGCGCCATCAATCGTAGGTTGGGCTGAGACGGCTCCACTGTCGAAGCCCAACATCACCGAGGCAGGAGCTGTCGGGCTTCGCTGCGCTCAACCCAACCTACGCCGGCCGCCAGGATCGGCCACGTCGGCTAACCAGCCGGGTCGCAATCAGACAGTGGCTCCTACGCTGGCTGAGCCAGCACCATCTGGTCGACCTCCTGCACCAGCCAGTCGTGCAGGGCGCGCAGGCGGGGATCGGCCAGGGCGCCCTGGGCATAGAGCAGCATGTACCTCTTGTGCGCCGGCACCGAACGGCCGAACGGCGGCACCACCAGCACCCCTCGGGCCAGTTCGTCGGTGATCAGGGCGCGGCGGGCGATGGCGACGCCCATGCCGGCAATGGCCGCCTCGATGGTCAGGTGGTTGCGGTTGAAGGTGTGGCCCCGCCGCACATCCAGCGCCGGCGCGCCGATGCTGGCCAGATAGAATTCCCATTCGGCGTATTCGTAGCTGCCGCGCCAGGCGGTGATGTCGTGCAGCAGCGGATAGAACTCCAGGTCCTCCGGCCGCTCCAGCGGCGGTCGCCCGGCCAGCAGGCTGGGCGCGCAGACCGGAAAGATCTCTTCCTCCATCAGCGGCGTCGAGGCCAGGCCCGGATAGCTGCCGTCGTTGAGGTCGATGGCCAGGTCGAATTCGCCCTCGCGCAGCGACCAGCTGCTGTCTTCGGCCACCAGCCGCAGTTGCAGGTCGGGAAAGCGCGCCTGCAGCCGCGGCAGTCGCGGCGTCAGCCACTTGCCCAGGAACGAAGGGATCGACCTGAGGCGCACCACGCCGCCGAACTGACCGGCGTTGAGACGGCGCAATTCGGCGTCGATCAGCCCATAGGCCTGATTCAGGGTGGTTGCCAGGCGCTGGCCTTCGGCGGTCAGCTCCAGGCCACGGGCCACCCGGTGAAACAGCTTGAAGCCCAGGCGCTCTTCCAGCTGGCGCATCTGCTGGCTGATGGCGCCCGGCGTCACGTGCAGCTCTTCGGCACAGCGCGTGAAGGACAGGTGCCGGGCGGCGCAGGCGAAGACCTGCAGCCAGGCCTGGGTTTGGGCGTTGAGGATCCGGCTCATCGATGAGTTCCGCTAAAGGATCGCTTAGAAGCTTTCGTTTGTGCGAGCTGAGGGCTTATCACCACTATGAGCCATCCGCCGGCACCTTGTCTGGCGACCATTCAAGCTCAATCAGGGATTATCGTCATGGCCATCAGCGTCTTCGACCTGTTCAAAATCGGCGTGGGTCCGTCCAGTTCCCATACCGTGGGCCCGATGCGGGCCGGCGCCCTGTTCGCCCAGCGCCTGGTCGACGAAGGTCTGCTGGAACAGGTCAAGCGGATCGAGGTACGCCTTTACGGATCGCTCTCGGCCACCGGCGTCGGCCACGGCACCGACCGCGCCACCCTGATCGGCCTCATGGGCGAATGGCCGGATCGCGTCGATCCCGCCGCCGTGGAGCCGCGCATCGAAGCCCTGCGCAACGAGCGCCAGCTGCTGCTGGCCGGGCGCCAGGCGATCCACTTCGACTGGCAGGAAGACCTGCTGCTGCTGGACGAGAGCCTGCCCTATCACCCCAATTCCATGACCCTGACCGCCTTTGGCGCCACTGGCGAGGTGGCCGAGGCGACCTACTATTCCATCGGTGGTGGCTTCGTGGTGGACGCCGCCCAGGCCGCCAGCGGCGTGCTGGACAACGACACCACCGAACTGCCCTACGACTTCTCCAGCGGCGCCGAGCTGCTGCAGCTGTGTCGCCGTCATGGCCTGGGCGTGGCCGAGCTGATGCTGGCCAACGAAAAGAGCTGGCGCTCCGAGGAAGAGATCCGCAGCGGCCTGCTGCGCATCTGGAGCGTGATGCGCGAATGCGTGCAGAACGGTCTCGCCAACGAGGGCATCCTGCCCGGCGGCCTCAAGGTGCGTCGCCGCGCCGCCCGCCTGCACCAGAGTCTGCAGGCCATCGGCAAGCCCAACGTCATCGGCTCCACCCTCTCCGCCATGGAATGGGTCAACCTCTTCGCCCTGGCGGTGAACGAGGAGAACGCCGCCGGCGGGCGCATGGTCACCGCGCCCACCAACGGCGCGGCCGGGATCATCCCGGCGGTGCTGATGTACTACATGAAATTCAATCCCGACGCCTGCGACGACGACGTGGTGCGCTTCATGCTCGCCGCCGCCGCGGTCGGCATCCTGTGCAAGAAGAACGCCTCCATCTCCGGAGCCGAGGTGGGCTGCCAGGGTGAGGTCGGCTCGGCCTGCGCCATGGCCGCGGCCGGTCTGGCCGAGGTGCTGGGCGCCAGTCCGGCGCAGCTGGAAAACGCCGCCGAGATCGGCCTGGAGCACAACCTGGGACTGACCTGCGATCCGGTCGGCGGCCTGGTGCAGGTGCCCTGCATCGAGCGCAATGCCATCGCCGCGGTCAAGGCGATCAATGCCGCCCAGATGGCCCTGCGCGGCGACGGCGAGCACTTCATCTCCCTCGACCAGGTGATCCGCACCATGAAGGAAACCGGCGCGGACATGCACAGCAAGTACAAGGAAACCTCGCGCGGCGGTCTGGCCGTGACCTTCGTGGAGTGCTGAGAGACGCTTGATCGCTCCAGCGCGGCGTATATACTCCTATGTATATACGCCTTGAGGAGACGTCCATGGCCGAAGCCCGCGTGTTCAAGTCCGGTAACAGCCAGGCCTTGCGCCTGCCCAAGGAATTTCGCTTCGAATCGGATCGGGTGGAAATCTTCCGCCGCGGCGACGAGATTGTCTTGCGGGAGTTGCGGCCAGATGCCGCCGATATCTTCGACACCCTGGCCGCGCTGTCATTGGCGACCCTGGAGCGGGAAGACAGCCCACCCCAGGCGCGGGAAGAGTTCTAGTGCCTGCTCGCTACCTGCTCGACACCAATATCTGTATCTACATCGCCAAGCACAATCCGCCGCAGGTCCGCGAACGCTTCGCCCGGCATGGGCGCGATGAGCTGGCGATGTCGGCGATCACCTGGGGCGAACTCTGTCATGGCGCGGCCAAGAGTCAGCAACCCGAGCGCACCCGGGCGATCCTGGAACAACTCCGACAACAGATCGCCGTGCTGGAACTGGATGCGGAATGCGCCGAGCACTATGGTGCCATCCGCGCCGAGCTGGAGCGCCAGGGCAAGATCATCGGCAACAACGACCTGTGGATCGCCGCCCATGCCCGCGCCAGGGCGCTGATCCTGGTCAGCAACAACCTGCGGGAATTCAGCCGGGTCGCCGATCTGGCCTGCGAGAACTGGACAGCAGCCGATTGAAACGGCACGGTCGGCTCTGACCTAGACACAAGGAACGCCCATGAGCCTCGACTCCGTTCGCCAGCACCTCGCCCGCATCGCCCCCGATCTCGAGATCCTCGAGGCCACCACCAGTACCGCGACCGTCACCCTGGCGGCGGCCGCCCATGGCGTGGAGCCGGGGCGGATCGCCAAGACCCTGGGGCTGAAAGTCGGGGAGCAGCAGTTGCTGCTGGTGGCGCGCGGCGATGCGCGCCTGGACAACCGCAAGCTCAAGGCCGCCTTCGGTGGCAAGGCCAAGCTGCTCGATGCCGCCACCGTGGAAGGTCTCACCGGGCATCCGGTGGGCGGCGTCTGCCCGTTCGGGCTGGCCACCCCGTTGCCGGTCTATTGCGATGAATCGCTGAAAGCCTTCGACGAGGTATTACCGGCCGCCGGTGCCATCCACAGCTGCGTGCGCCTCACCCCGGAGCGGCTGGTCGCCCTCAGCGAGGCGCGCTGGGTGGATGTCTGCGAGGTGGGCGATCAGCGCAGCTGATCGTTCTTTTCCACGTCGCGCCGATCCTTGTTCAGCACCACGCAGGCGTAGTAGCCGCCGCCGAGCAGGATGAGCGCGAGCAGGCTGAAGAGAATCATGAAGATACCATCGTCCATGGCTGCCTCCGAGGGATGCCAGAAAGGGATGGATAAAGCTTAGGCCTCCCGCCGCCCGCGTTACAGCAGCAGGTAGACACATGAAAAACCGGATCAGATGGGGCCCTGCTCGCTATAGTGACGGTCTCCCCTGCCCTGGCCCTGCATGAAGCGCTACGAAAGATTCGCCGACCAGCTCGCCACCCTGATGGCCCGCGGCGTCCTCGCCCCCGGCGAGCGGCTGCCCTCGGTACGCAGCGCCAGCCAGACCCATGGCATCAGCCCCTCCACGGTGTTCCAGGCCTATTACCTGCTGGAGAGTCGCGGGCTGATCGAGGCCCGCGAGCGGTCCGGCTATTTCGTCCGCGAACCGGCGCGGGCGCGGGACGCGGCGCCGCTGCTGGCGCCCCTGGAAGGCACCGAGGTCGCGGTGAGCGACCTGGTCTATTCGGTGCTGCAGTCGCTGCAGGATCCGGACATCGTGCCCTTCGGCTCGGCCTTTCCCAGTCCCGATCTCTTTCCCCTGGCGCGCCTGGCCCGCAGCATGGCCCACGGCCTGCGCGACCTGCCCGCCCAGGACCTCACCGCCTACGTCACCCCCGGTCATCCCGAGTTGCGCCGGCAGATCGCCCGGCGCTATGGCCTGGCCGGCATGCCGGAGGTCGGCGAAGAACTGGTGATCACCCATGGCGCCCTGGAGGCGCTCAACCTGGGGCTGCAGAGCCTGACCCGCCCCGGTGATCTGGTGGCGGTGGAAAGTCCGGCCTTCTACGCCAGCCTGCAGGTGCTGGAACGGCTGCAGCTCAAGGCGGTGGAGATTCCCGTCGATGCCGAGCGTGGCCTCAACCTGGATGCCCTGGAAGAAGCCCTGAGTCGCCTGCCGATCAAGGCCTGCTGGTTCATGAGCGGCCTGCAGAATCCCACCGGGGTCAGTCTCGACGATAGCGCCCAGCAGCGCCTCTATGGCCTGCTGCAACGCCATCAGGTCCCGCTGCTGGAAGACGACGTCTATGCCGAACTCTACAGCGGCAGCGAACCGCATCGCCCGGTCAAGCGCTTCGACCGCGACGGCCTGGTGCTGCACTGCGGCTCCTTTTCCAAGTGCCTGGCGCCCGGCTATCGCATCGGCTGGATCGCCGCCGGTCGCCAGGCCGGCGCCGTCGCGCGGTTGCGGCTGATGACCACCATCACCCCCTCGATGCCGGCCCAGGCCGCCTTGGCCGACTACCTCCAGCACGGCGGCTACGATCGCCACCTGCGCCGCCTGCGGCTGAGTCTCGACCGCCAGCGCCAGGCCATGCTGGCGGCGGCGCGGCGCTACTTTCCCGCCGACACCCACGTCAGCCGGCCCCAGGGCGGCTACTTTCTCTGGTTCGAATTGCCCTCGCGGGTGGACAGCCTGGCGCTCTACCGCCAGGCTCTGGCCGAGGGCATCAGCCTGGCGCCGGGACCGATCTTTTCCGCGCAGCAAGGCTTTCGCCACTGCATCAGACTCAATTGCGGGCATCCCTGGGACGCCCGCAGCGAGGCGGCCATGGCCAGGCTCGGCGAGTTGCTGAAGGCGTTCTAGAGGCCGCCGCGCACACTGCCCCGCCCACCGATGGCGGCCGGCAGGGACAGCGGCAGCAGCAGGGTGTCGAGCAGGGCGCTGGCGGGCAGGTCCAGCACCGGCCAGGCCGGCGCCTCGGCGCCGAAGCGCTCCCAAGCGCAGCAGCCGCCCTGCAGCGCATAGAGATCCAGCCGGGTACCGGCATAGACCACCGGCGCGCCGGGCTTGGCGGCGTCCAGGGTGCGCGCCGTGGCGCAGCCGCCGAGGACCAGCACAGTCGTCAGCAGCAGGCCGAGGCGCACCGCCCTAGTCATCGTTGCCGGACAGGTGATGTTCGCCCCAGCGCGGCAGCATGTCCTGGGGGATGCCCAGAGTATTGAGGATGCGCGCCACCACGAAGTCCACCAGGTCGTCGAGGGTCTGCGGCTGGTGGTAGAAGCCCGGCGAGGCCGGCAGGATGGTCACGCCCAGGTTGGACAGCTTGAGCATGTTCTCCAGGTGGATGCTGGAGAACGGCGACTCGCGCGGCACCAGGATCAGCTGCCGTCGCTCCTTGAGGGCCACGTCGGCGGCGCGCTCGATGAGGTTGTTGCTGGCGCCGGTGGCGATGGCCGAGAGGGTGCCGGTGGAACAGGGGCAGACCACCATGGCCGCCGGGGCGCTGGAACCGGACGCCGGCGGCGCCATCCAGTCGCTCTGGCCGAATACCCGTACCTGGCCAGGGGCCGCGCCGGTGTATTCGGTGAGAAAGGCCTGCATGGCCTGGGGCTTGGGTGGCAGCACCACGTCGGTCTCGGTGGCCATCACCAGTTGCGCGGCCTTGGAGATGAGGAAGTGCACCTCGCGCTCCTCCTGCACCAGGCAGTCCAGCAGGCGCAGGCCGTACTGGGAGCCGGAGGCGCCGGTCAGCGCCAGGGTGATGCGTTCCGGGCCGGCCATCATGCCTGCTCCAGGGCGGCGGCCAGCTTGCCGTGCAGGCCGCCGAAGCCGCCGTTGCTCATGATCACCACATGGGTGGGGCCGTCCAGCTCGGCCTGGACCCGGGTGATGATCGCCGCCAGGGAGTCGCAGACCACCGCCGGTACGGCGCAGGCCTCGGCCGTGCCGGCCAGGTCCCAGCCGAGATTCGGCGGGGCGTACCAGATGACGCTGTCGGCGCCGGTGACGCTGGCCGGCAGGCCGTCACGGTGGGCGCCCAGCTTCATGGAATTGGAGCGCGGCTCGATGACGGCGATGATCCGCTCGCTGCCGACCCGGGCGCGCAGACCCTGCAAGGTGGTGGCGATGGCGGTGGGGTGATGGGCGAAGTCGTCGTAGACGGTCACGCCGCGCACCTCGGCGACCTTTTCCATGCGCCGCTTCACGCTGCGGAATTCGCTCAGGGCGGCGACACCTAGGCTCGGTACCACGCCAACGTGACGAGCCGCCGCCAGGGTGGCCAGGGCATTGGCCACGTTGTGCTGGCCGGTCAGTTCCCAGTTCACCGTGCCCTGCACCGCGCCGTCGAACAGCACCTCGAAGCGCGAGCCGTCCTCGGCCAGCAGACGGGCCTGCCATTGGCCACCTGCGCCGGTGGTCTGCACCGGGGTCCAGCAGCCCATCTCCAGCACCCGCACCAGGGCCGTCTCGGCGGTGGGGTGGATGATCAGGCCGCTGCTGGGAATGGTCCGCACTAGATGGTGGAACTGCCGCTCGATGGCCACAAGATCCGGAAAGATGTCCGCGTGATCGTATTCCAGGTTGTTGAGGATGGTGGTCCGCGGTCGGTAGTGGACGAACTTGGATCTCTTGTCGAAGAAGGCGCTGTCGTATTCGTCGGCTTCCACCACGAAGAAGGGCGTGCCGCCCAGGCGCGCCGAGATGCCGAAATTCTGCGGCACCCCCCCGATGAGAAAGCCCGGACTCATGCCGGCGTGCTCCAGCACCCAGGCCAGCATGCTGGTGGTGGTGGTCTTGCCATGGGTGCCGGCGACCGCCAGCACCCAGCGGCCCTGCAGGACGTGCTCGGCCAGCCACTGGGGCCCGGAGACATAGGGCAGGCCCTGGTCCAGCACGTATTCCACCGCCGGATTGCCACGCGACAGGGCGTTGCCGATCACCACCAGGTCCGGTGCCGGATCCAGTTGGGCCGAATCGTACCCCTGGGTCAGTTCGATGCCCTGGGCTTCGAGCTGGGTGCTCATGGGCGGATAGACGTTGGCATCGGAGCCGGTCACGCGATGGCCGGCTTCCTTGGCCAGCACCGCGAGCGACCCCATGAAGGTGCCGCAGATACCGAGGATGTGGATGTGCATGACAGGCGGGCTCCGCTGCAGATTGAACGGCGGCAAGGTTAGCACGGGGGGCCGCGCCGCCGGAGCGATGGCCGTCGCGGATACCCGGCGCTGCGCCGGCCCCGGGCGGCAGGATTTCGACTAGAGTGCGCAAGGCATCCCTGGCTTTGCGGATGCCCAAGTAGCCGTGGATCCGTTCGCCCTGATAACAAGCACAAGAGGTCGACCATGCTGAAACACCTGCTGATCACCGCTGCAACCCTTTCCTTCGCCAGCCTTGCTCTGGCCGCCGCGCCAGCCAAGGTCGCCGACACCGCCCTGGGCAAGGTGCTCGTCGACGGCAAGGGCATGACGCTCTACACCTTCGCCAAGGACAGCGCGGGCAAGTCCGCCTGCAACGGTCCCTGTGCCCAGAACTGGCCACCGCTGACAGCCGAAGCGGGCGCCAAGGCCGCCGATGGCTACAGCCTGGTCACCCGTGACGACGGCAGCCAGCAATGGGCCTACCAGGGCAAGCCGCTCTACACCTGGGTCAAGGACAGCAAGCCGGGCGATACCACCGGGGATGGCGTCAATCAGGTCTGGCACGTGGCCAAGCCCTGATGCCCGGGCGCTGTCTGCCCCGCGCGGGCAGCGCCTTATCTACCCCATGGTTTAATAATTCATAATCATTCATTTTTAGTGATAAGCGCGCAGGCTTAACCTAGGAGCCTTCCCTTTCAGGAGCCCGCCATGCCGTTTTTCGCCGCTGTCCCAGCGCAGGCTCTCAGACCCTTCAGCCAGCTCGACCGCCCCCTGGAGGTCATCCGCCAGTTCACCCCCAACTGGTTCGCCGTGACCATGGGCACCGGCGTGCTGGCCCTCGCCCTGGCCGCCTTTCCCTGGCGGTTGCCTGGATTGCACGCCCTCGCCGAAGGCCTCTGGCTGCTCGCTGTGCTGCTGTTCGGCCTGTTCACCGGGCTCTATGCCGCACGCTGGCTGCTGTTCTTCGACGAGGCCCGTGAGATCTTCGCCCACGCCACCGTCTCGATGTCTATCGGCACCATCCCCATGGGCCTGGCCACGCTGATCAACGGGCTGCTGCTGTTCGGCCTGCCGCGCTGGGGCGCGGCGGTGCTGCCCCTGGCGCTCGGCCTCTGGTGGCTGGATGTGGCCATGGCGCTGGCCTGCGGGGTGCTGGTCCCCTATCTGATGTTTACCCGCCAGGCGCATCGCATCGACCAGATGACCGCCGTCTGGCTGTTGCCGGTGGTAGCCGCGGAGGTGGCGGCGGCCAGTGGTGGCCTGCTGGTGCCGCATCTGGCGGCCGGCGAGCACTTCACCGTACTCGTCGCCAGCTATGTGCTCTGGGCCTATTCGGTGCCGGTCGCCCTCAGCCTGCTGGTGATCCTGCTGCTGCGCCTGGCGCTGCACAGGCTGCCGCCGGCCAGCATGGCGGCGTCGAGCTGGCTGGCGCTGGGTCCGATCGCCACCGGTGCCCTGGGTCTCCTGGTGCTGGGCAGCGCGGCGCCCGCGGTGTTCGCCGCCCATGGCCTGGCCGGCATTGGCGAGATCGTCCGGGGCCTGGGCCTGCTGGGCGCGCTGCTGCTCTGGGGCCTGGGGCTCTGGTGGCTGGCGCTGGCGGTGCTGGTGACCCAGCGCCAGGCCCGGGAGGGCATGCCCTTCAACCTGGGCTGGTGGGGCTTCACCTTTCCCCTGGGCGTCTATGCCCTGACCACCCTGCGCCTGGGCGAGGCCCTGGCGGCACCCTTCTTCACCGGCCTGGGCGCCGTGCTGGTGGTGCTGCTGGCCCTGCTGTGGCTCCTGGTCGCCAGCCGCACCCTGGCCGGCGCCTACCGGGGCAGCCTGTTCGTCTCGCCCTGTATCGCTCATCTGTGCCGGAAGGTGCGCTAATCCTGGGGGCGCTGCAGGCCGTGTTGATGCAACCAGCGATAGAGGGTGTTGCGACTGACCCCCAGGCGCTTGGCGGCGCGGGTCATCTGCCAGTGGCAGTCGTCCAGCAACGCGCGCAGCTCCTCGCGGGCGCTGTCGACTGGCGCCGCGCTGGACGGCATGGAGAGCCGGGCGCCACGGCAGTCGGCAGGTAGCTCGTCCAGGCCGATATGGCCATCTTCGCTCAGGGCCACCAGGGTGCGCAGCACGGTGCGCAACTGGCGGACGTTACCGGGCCAGGGTTGCGCCAGCAGGCAGGCGCGCGCGGCCGGATCGAGGCGGATCGACTCGCCGCGGGCCTCTTCGGCCAGCAGCTGATCGAGCAGTTCGCCGCGGTCACTGCGCTCGCGCAGCGCCGGCAGGGTCACCACCAGGCCGCGCAGGCGATAGTAGAGGTCTTCGCGAAAGCTGCCGGCGGCCACCAGGGCCTCCAGGTCGCGATGACTGGCGCTGACCAGGCGCAGGTCCAGGGCCCGCGGTGCGCCGCCGCCGAGGGGGACCACCTGGCGTTCTTCCAGCACCCTGAGCAAGCGGGTCTGCAGCGCCAGCGGCATGTCGCCGATCTCATCGAGAAAGAGAATGCCGCCATCGGCCTGCTGCAACTTGCCGGCCATGCCTTCCTTGCGCGCCCCGGTGAAACTGCCGCCGCGATAGCCGAACAGCTCGCTTTCGATCAGCGTCTCCGGGATGGCCGCGCAATTGAGGGCGACGAAGGCCTGGCCGGCGCGACTGCTGGCGCGGTGCAGGGCGCTGGCGAAGGCTTCCTTGCCGGTGCCGGTCTCGCCATGCAGCAGCACCGGCACGTCGCGCTCCAGCACCTTGAGCGCCCGGGTGAAGTCCCGCGCCAGGGCCGGATCGGCCAGGCAGATGCCGCTGGGCAGGGGCGCCTTGGGCACCGCCACCGGGGTGACCGGCCGTACCTGGGGACCGCGCACCAGGCCGTGGAAGCCCTGGCCCTGAAGGCCACGCAGCGCCCAGCAGGCGCTGGGTTGCGGGCGGGCGCGCTCCAGCAGGTCGTCCTGCCGCAACTCGAACAGGCTCGCCATCCGCTGCCCCAGCACCGCGCTGCGCGCCAGGCCCAGCAACATCAGGGCGGTCTCGTTGGCGGCCTGGACGCGACCCTCGGCGTCGAAGGCCAGCAGCCCTTCGCTGAGCAGACCGACATAGGCCGCCTGGGCATGGAAGCGCAGCAGGTAGCCGTCGGCGTAGCGGTCGAGGAAGTAGCAACTCTCGATCAGCTTGGCCGAGAGATTGACCAGCGCCATGGTGTGGAACTGGCCCTGGCGCGAGGCTTCCTGGCGGGCGGTGGAGACGTCCAGCACCGCCAGCAGTTCGCCGGCCGGATCGAAGACCGGACTGGCCGAGCAGGTCAGCTGGGTATGGCGACTGCGAAAGTGTTCGTCGCGATGGATGGTCAGCGCCTGGCGCTCCACCACGCAGGTGCCGATGCCGTTGGTGCCCTCGCAGGCCTCGCTCCAATCGGCGCCCAGCCACAGCCCGGCCTGCTGGAAGGTCTCGCGCTCGGCCTCGGCGGTGACGCAATCGAGGATCAGCCCGCGGGCATCGGTGAGCAGCACGGCATGGCCGGCACCGCCCAGTTGCTGGTGCAGGGCATTCATCTGCCCGCGGGCGATCTGCAGGACCCGCTGCTGGCGCTGGCGGTGCTCGTCGAAGCGGGCGCGCTCCAGCACCCAGGGCGCTACCGGAGCGGCCGGGTCGAGCTGGTGTTCGTCGAGACAGCGCCGCCAGGAGCGGGCGATGGCCGGATCGCTGGCCGGGCCGTCGAGGACGGCGCCGCGGGCGAGTTCGAGCACCTGGCTGGCATGACGATCGGACGGGGTGGCGGCCATTGTTGTTGTCCTCCGCGGGGGCGTCTGCGCGGCCCCCAGCATAGGCCAAATCGGACGGACTGGGCACCTTGTCACCCCCAGGTGACAGGCTGTCACGCCACGGGGTGACACCTCTGTCACAGTGACAGGCGGCGGCTTTCCCCGAGACGGGCCGCGAGGCCGCAGCCATGCGGGTTCGCCCGACTTGGCCCGCGCCTTGCTCAGGATCGGAGCGCCGCTCTTCCTACAAGAACAAACAGGAGACCCACCATGCGCTACGCAGCTCCCGGCACCCAAGACGCCTTGCTGACCCTGCAGGCCCGCTACGGCAACTACATCGGCGGCGAATTCGTCGCCCCGGTGAAAGGCCAGTACTTCACCAACACCTCCCCGGTGAACGGCTCGGTGATCGGTGAATTCCCCCGCTCCGACGCCGCCGACATCGAACGCGCCCTGGACGCCGCCCATGCCGCCGCCGATGCCTGGGGCCGCACCTCGGTGCAGGACCGCTCGCTGATCCTGCTCAAGATCGCCGACCGCATCGAACAGCATCTGGAAAAACTGGCCGTCGCCGAAACCTGGGACAACGGCAAGGCGGTGCGCGAGACGCTCAACGCCGACGTGCCCCTGGCCGCCGACCACTTCCGCTACTTCGCCGGCTGCATCCGCGCCCAGGAAGGCAGCGCCGCCGAGATCAACGACACCACCGCCAGCTACCATTTCCACGAGCCGCTGGGCGTGGTCGGCCAGATCATCCCCTGGAATTTCCCGCTGCTGATGGCCGCCTGGAAGCTGGCACCGGCGCTGGCCGCCGGCAACTGCGTGGTGCTCAAGCCCGCCGAGCAGACCCCGCTGTCGATCACCCTGTTCGTCGAACTGGTCGGCGACCTGCTGCCGCCCGGCGTGCTCAACGTGGTGCAGGGCTATGGCAAGGAGGCCGGCGAGGCCCTGGCCACCAGCACCCGCATCGCCAAGATCGCCTTTACCGGCTCGACCCCGGTGGGTTCGCACATCCTCTCCTGCGCGGCCAAGAACATCATTCCGAGCACCGTGGAGCTAGGTGGCAAGTCGCCCAACATCTACTTCGAAGACATCATGCAGGCCGAGCCGAGCTTCATCGAAAAGGCCGCCGAGGGTCTGGTGCTGGGCTTCTTCAACCAGGGCGAGGTCTGCACCTGCCCCTCGCGCGCCCTGGTGCAGGAATCCATCTACGCCCCCTTCATGGAAGCGGTGATGAAGAAGATCGCCCAGATCAAACGCGGCGATCCGCTGGACACCGACACCATGGTCGGCGCCCAGGCCTCCCAGCAGCAATTCGAGAAGATCGTCTCCTACCTGGAGATCGCCCGCCAAGAAGGCGCCGAATTCCTCACCGGCGGCAACGTCGAGAAGCTGCAGGGTGACCTGGCCAGCGGCTATTACATCCAGCCGACCCTGCTCAAGGGTCACAACAAGATGCGCGTCTTCCAGGAAGAGATCTTCGGCCCGGTGATCGGCGTCACCACCTTCAAGGACGAAGCCGAGGCCCTGGCCATCGCCAACGACACCGAGTTCGGCCTCGGCGCCGGGGTCTGGACCCGCGACATCAACCGCGCCTACCGCATGGGCCGCGGCATCAAGGCCGGTCGCGTCTGGACCAACTGCTACCACCTCTATCCCGCCCATGCCGCCTTCGGTGGCTACAAGAAATCCGGCGTCGGCCGGGAAACCCACAAGATGATGCTCGACCACTACCAGCAGACCAAGAATCTGCTGGTCAGCTACGACATCAATCCGCTGGGCTTCTTCTAGGAGCGACCGGCAGACCCCGGGGCGCGGCCGCCACTGGCGGTGCCCCGGGGCCAACGCCGCTCCGCGAAGACGACGCCTGGATCGCGCGCCTCAGCAGGACGTCGGGGCGCGCCTCCCGCCTGACCTGGATCAACACCCCTTCCCCGTGGGTGGCCGACGCTAGACGCAGCGGCCGCCCGTGGCGGACAGGTGCGTCCCGGCGCAGGCCCCGTCTGGCTTCATCCACGCATCATGCCTCCATGAGGGACTCGTCATGCCCAAAACAATGAAAGCCGCTGTCGTCACCGCCTTTGGCAAACCCCTGGAATTCCGCGAAGTCGAGGTGCCCACCCCGGGTGCAGGCCAGGTGCTGGTCAAGATCGCCGCCAGCGGCGTCTGCCACACCGACCTGCACGCCGCCCAGGGCGATTGGCCGGTCAAGCCCAATCCGCCCTTCATCCCCGGCCACGAAGGCGTCGGCCATGTGGTGGCGGTGGGCGCCGGGGTCACCCATGTCAAGGAAGGCGACCGGGTCGGGGTGCCCTGGCTGTATTCCACCTGCGGCCACTGCGAGCATTGCCTGGGCGGCTGGGAAACCCTCTGCGAATCCCAGCAGAACACCGGCTACTCGGTGAACGGCGGCTTCGCCGAATACACCCTGGCCGATGCCGGCTACGTCGGCCGCCTGCCGGACAACGTCGGCTTCGTCGAGATCGCGCCCATCCTCTGCGCCGGGGTCACCGTCTACAAGGGCCTGAAGATGACCGATACCCGGCCGGGCAACTGGGTGGTGATCTCCGGCATCGGCGGACTTGGCCACATGGCGGTGCAGTACGCCCGGGCCATGGGCCTCAACGTGGCGGCGGTGGACGTGGACGATAAGAAGCTCGACCTCGCCCGCCGGCTGGGCGCCGAGGTCACGGTCAACGCCCGCGAGCAGGATCCGGCGGCCTACCTCAAGAAGGAGATCGGCGGTGCCCACGGCGCCCTGGTCACGGCGGTCTCGCCCAAGGCCTTCGAACAGGCCATCGGCATGACCCGCCGCGGCGGCACCATCGCCCTCAACGGCCTGCCGCCGGGCGACTTCCCGCTGTCGATCTTCGACATGGTGCTCAACGGCACCACGGTGCGCGGCTCCATCGTCGGTACCCGCCTGGACCTGCAGGAGGCGCTGGACTTCGCCGGCGAGGGCAAGGTCAAGGCCACGGTGAGCGCCGAACCGCTGGAGAACATCAACGACATCTTCGCCCGCATGCACGGCGGCGGCATCGAGGGTCGGGTGGTGATCGACATGGCGCTGAGCTGAGAACCGGCTCGCCACTCCCGCGCCCATCCGGGCGCGGGAGTGAACCTTTGCCCTACCCTGACCTCTGAGCGGCTGGCGTTTTTTCCCGGCGCCGATCTCGACCAGGCCACAAAACCCGGTCCCGGCTGCCTTTATAATCGCCGCCGGACCCTCGCAACCACGGTAGGCACGCCCCATGGAATTCAACCCGATCGATCTGATCCTGCACCTCGACGTCTATCTCAGCGGGTTGGTCGCCCAGTACGGCACCTGGATCTACGCCATTCTCTTCGCCGTGATCTTCTGCGAGACGGGCCTGGTGGTCATGCCCTTCCTGCCCGGCGACTCCCTGCTGTTCATCGCCGGCGCGCTCTCCGCCCTCGGCGACATGGACCCCTATCTGCTGGCCGGCCTGCTGATGTTCGCCGCGGTGGCGGGCGACAGCACCAACTACCTGATCGGCCGCTTCGCCGGCGACAAGCTGTTCAGCAACCCCCATTCCAAGGTGTTCCGCCGCGACTACCTGCTGCGCACCCAGGCCTTCTACGAGCACCATGGCGGCAAGACCATCACCCTGGCGCGCTTCCTGCCCATCATCCGCACCTTCGCCCCCTTCGTCGCCGGCGTCGGCCGCATGCACTACCCCTACTTCCTGGCCTACAGCGTGCTCGGCTCGCTGCTCTGGGTCGGTGGTCTGGTGAGCCTGGGCTACTTCTTCGGCAACGTGCCCTTCATCAAGCAGAATCTCACCCTGATGGTACTGGCCATCATCGGCATCTCCCTGCTGCCGATGATCCTCGGCCTGATCAAGAGCCGGCGCGCCGCGGTGCAGAGCGGAGTCTGAGTCCTTGGGCTTCTGGCGCGCCTGGCGCGAGCGGCGCCTGCTTGCGCGGGTCGCCATCGCCGACGAGCTCTGGGCGCGCCTGCGTCAGCGCCTGCCGATCCTCGACGGCCTGAGCGTCGCGGAAGACGCCTGGCTGCGCGAGCACTGCGTGCTGTTTCTCGCCGAGAAGCGCCTCACCCTGCTCCAGGGTCTGGAACTGGACGACGGCGATCGCCTCTTGCTGGCCGCCCAGGCCCTGCTGCCACTGCTGCACCTGCCGGAAGCGGCGCTCTATCCCAACGTGCGCGAGATCGTCGTCTACCCGGACGCCTTCGTCAGTCCCCAGCGCCATCGCGACGAGGGCGGCCTGGAGCACGAATGGGACGAGGAGCGCGACGGCGAAGCCTGGGATCGCGGCCAGGTGGTGCTGGCCTGGCCCGGCATCCAGGCCAGTGGCGGCTGGGAAGCCTACAACCTGGTCATCCACGAATTCGCCCACCTGATCGACCTGCTCGCCGGCGGCCTGTGCAACGGCCAGCCACCGCTGCACCCAGGCATGCCCCAGTCGGCCTGGACCAGCGCCCTGCAGCACGCCTATGACGACCTCAATCGCCAGCTCGACGCCGATCCGGACGCAGAGACCGCGCTCGACCCCTATGCGGCGGAAAGCCCCGAGGAATTCTTCGCCGTCGCCTGCGAGTACTTCTTCAGCGCGCCCGACCTGCTCGACGAACACTATCCGGCGGTCTACGCCCAGCTGCGGCAGCTGTTCCGCCAGGATCCGCGCCAGCGTCTCGCCGTCAGCCTGGCGAGCGTGCAACAGCCGACACCCCCGGGGTCCGAGGCTCGAACCCCGATCTGAAAGCGCCTATACTCCCGGCCACTTTTCCCAACCGACCAGAGGGACCCGTTCATGAGCTACAGCAAGATTCCCGCCGGCAAAGACCTGCCGAACGACATCTACGTCGCCATCGAGATTCCGGCCAACCACGCGCCGATCAAGTACGAGATCGACAAGGACAGCGACGCCCTCTTCGTCGACCGTTTCATGGCCACCCCCATGTTCTACCCGGCCAACTACGGCTACATCCCCAACACCCTGGCCGACGATGGCGATCCCCTGGACGTGCTGGTCGTGACCCCCTACCCGGTCGCTCCCGGCGCCGTGATCCGCGCCCGTCCGGTCGGCGTCCTGCACATGACCGACGAAGCCGGTGGCGACGCCAAGCTGATCGCCGTTCCCCACGACAAGCTGAGCGTCCTGTACAAGGACGTGAAGGAATACACCGACCTGCCGGCCCTGCTGCTAGAGCAGATCAAGCACTTCTTCGAGAACTACAAGGATCTGGAGAAGGGCAAGTGGGTCAAGGTCGAAGGCTGGGGCGACGCCGACGCCGCCCGCGCCGAGATCACCAAGGCCGTGGCCGCCTACAAGGGCTGATCCACGCCGCTGTCGCAAAGCCCGGTTCGCCGGGCTTTTCTGTTTCCGGACGCAACGCCGGCCACGCCGGGCTTCCTATCCGGCGGCAAAGCGACTACCCTGCACCCCTCGTCGCCATCCGCGACCCTGCGCCGATCCGCCATCTGCCGATCGCCGCCGGAGGCCCCAGGCCTCTTTCTCATCTGCCCGGCAAGGGCAACCCGGGCGGGCCGGGCTCACCAAAAATCAGCTCAACCCGCCCTCGAAAGCCGGCCACAAGCCGGCTTTTTTGCGTCTGCGATTCGAGCGGACCGACGACTGGCGCCGAGGCCTGGTGTTCGCCAAGCGGCAAGCCAGAGCCCTTCGTTGCCAGCGCAGCCTCCGGCTCCTCCCGTCACGCCTGGTCGCAAGAAACTCAGACGGGGCGCCCAGGGTCGACCGGGGACGAAGTTTGTCCCGAGCCACCGTCATGTCCCGTCGTCTGCGCTTGCCGCTTTATATCCTCATCGGCCTGGTCGTCCTGCTGCTGTGCCTGCACCTGGCCGCGCCCCTGCTGATCCGCCATTACCTCAACGACAAGCTGGCCGACATGGGCGACTACCGCGGCCAGGTCACCGACGTGGACCTGGCCTGGTGGCGCGGCGCCTATCGCATCGAGGGGCTGGAGATCGTCAAGGTCAACGGCAAGGTGCCGGTGCCCTTTCTCAAGGCGCCCAGCATCGACATCGCGGTGAGCTGGCGCTCGCTGTGGCGGGACCATGCCATCGTCGGACGCATCCTCTTCGATCGTCCCGAACTCAACTTCGTCGACGGCGGCGCGCGCAAGGAGCAATCGCAGACCGGTGAAGGCACCGACTGGCAGGACCAGGTCGACAAGCTGATCTCCATCACCCTCGACGAGGTGCGGGTGGTCAATGGGCGGGTGACCTTCCGCAACTTCAATTCCAGGCCCCAGGTGAATCTGGCGGCCACCGACGTCAACGCCAGCCTCTACAACCTGACCAACGCCGCCGACGCCCAGGGCGAACGCATCGCCCACTTCGAAGGCAAGGCCGCCATCCTCGGCAGCGCGCCGCTGGAAGCCAGCGCTCGCTTCGATCCCTTCAAGGATTTCACCGACTTCGACTTCCGCCTGCGCGTGACCGACATCGACCTGCCCAAGCTCAACGACTTCGCCCGTGCCTACGGCAAGTTCGATTTCCGCGCCGGCAGCGGCGACGTGGTGGTGGAAGCCAAGGCGGTGGATGGCCGGCTCAGCGGCTACGTCAAACCCCTAATGAAGAACGTCGATATCTTCGACTGGCAGCAGGACGTCGAGAATCGCAACAAGAACGCCCTGGAAAGCGCCTGGGAAGCCGTGGTCGGCACCGCCCAGACGCTGCTCAAGAACCAGCCCCGCGATCAGTTCGCCACCCGGGTGGATCTCTCCGGCAGCGTGAAGGATCAGAACATCAGCCCGCTGCAGGCCTTCTTCAATATCCTGCGCAACGCCTTCGTGCGGGCCTTCAGCGCCCGCTACGACGCGGATTGAGGCCACACCACATGGGTTGGCGCTGAGCGCAGCGAAGCCCAACAGGCTGGATTATCGGTGTTTGCCCGCCCTCACCCCAGCCCTCTCCCGGAGGGAGAGGGGGCGGTTAGACTCCGCAGCTCGTAGCGTGGAAAACCGCGCAGCGTTTTCCACTGACAGGCTCCGCTGCCAACGGTGGATAAGGCTCCGCCGTTATCCACCCTACCCGTAGGGTGGCGCTGAGCACAGCAACGCCCAACACCCCCTCACCCGATAAACAACCGATACGCCGGATTCTCCGTCTCGTCCCAATAGCGATAGCCGATGGCATCCAGGGTCGCCAGCAGCTCTTCCCGCTCGGCGTCACTGGCCTCCAGCGCCGCGAACACCCGCCCATCCGCCGCGCCGTGGTTGCGGTAGTGGAACATGCTGATGTTCCAGCGCCCGCCCAGGCGGTCGAGGAAATCGAACAGCGCTCGGGGCCGCTCGGGGAATTCAAAGCGGAACACCTGCTCCTGGCCGACCCGCGGCGCATGGCCGCCCACGGTGTGGCGGATATGCAGCTTGGCCAGCTCGTTGTCGGTCAGGTCCAGCACCGGGAAGCCCTGGTCGCGCAGGCCCTGGATCAGGGCGTCACGCGGATCGCGCTGGGGATGGGTCTGGACGCCGACGAAGATATGGGCCTCTTCGCCGGTGTGATAGCGGTAGTTGAATTCGGTGATCTGCCGCCGGCCCAGGGCCTCGCAGAAGGCGCGGAAGCTGCCCGGCCGCTCGGGGATGGTCACGGCGATGATGGCTTCGCGCTGCTCGCCCAGTTCCGCGCGCTCGGCTACGTGCCGCAGCCGGTCGAAGTTGATATTGGCACCCGAATCGATGGCCACCAGCACCTGGCCGCCGGAGCCTTCCCGCTCGGCGTATTTCTTGATCCCGGCCACGCCCAGGGCGCCGGCCGGTTCGGTGATGGAGCGGGTGTCGTCGTAGATGTCCTTGATCGCTGCGCAAATCTCGTCGGAGCTGACGGTGATCACCTCGTCGACATGGCGCCGGCAGATCTCGAAGGTGTGATGGCCGATCTGGGCCACGGCCACGCCGTCGGCGAACAGCCCGACTCGCGGCAGCACCACGCGCTCATCGGCGGCCATGGCCTGCTGCAGGCAGTTGGAATCGTCCGGCTCGACACCGATGACCTTGATCTCGGGCCGCAGGTATTTCACGTAGGCCGCGATGCCGGCGATCAGGCCGCCGCCGCCCACCGGGACGAAGATGGCGTCCAGGCGTCCCGGATGCTGGCGCAGGATCTCCATGGCCACGGTACCCTGGCCGGCGATGACGTCGGGATCGTCATAGGGCGGTACGAAGGTATAGCCCTGCTCCTCGACCAGGCGCAGAGCCTCGGCCAGGGCATCGGGAAAGGCGTCGCCATGCAGCACCACCTCGCCACCGCGGGATTGCACGCCGATGACCTTGAGCTCGGGGGTGGTCCGCGGCATCACGATGATCGCCCGCACGCCCAGCTCACGAGCCGCCAGGGCCAGGCCCTGGGCGTGGTTGCCGGCGCTGGCGGCGATGACGCCGCGGGCCTTTTCACTGGCCGAGAGGCTGGCCAGCTTGGTGTAGGCGCCGCGGATCTTGAAGGAGAACACCGGCTGCAGGTCTTCGCGCTTGAGCAGCACCTGGCAACCCAGCCGCTCGGACAGCGCCCGTGCCGGTTGCAGGGGCGTTTCGATCGCCACGTCGTAGACGGGGGCTTCGAGGATCTTGCGGGCATAGCGCTGCAAGAGATCGGTGGCGGGTTCCTGGGCGGTCATGGCGGGCTCCTGGGGTGTTTCATCGGGGCCCAGGAGTCAGAAAGTACAAACCCGCCTCTTGGGCGGGTCTGGTTGCGCAGCTAACGCTGTCCCGCCATCAGGTAATGGCGGTAATAATGTTGGGGCGTTGGTGGCTGCGCGTTTTCATGACCGCTACCCTAGGGCCTGGCCGGGCATGGCGTCAAGCGGCGCCGATGGCTGTGGCACAATGGCCGACCTGTAGCCCACTTCCCGCGACCCGATCGCCTCTGCCGAGAATCCCGATGGCCCGCAAGAAAGCTCCCGACTTCGAACAATCCCTGGCCGAATTGCAGACCCTGGTGGAACGCCTGGAAAGTGGCGAGCTGTCCCTGGAGGACTCCCTCGGCGCCTTCGAACAGGGCATCCGCCTGACCCGCGAATGCCAGGGCGCCCTGGCCCAGGCCGAGCAGAAGGTGCAGATCCTGCTGGAAAAGGACGGCGAACTCAGCGCCGCGCCCTTCGCCCCGGTCGGGGACGACGCATGATCGAGGCCTACCAGCAACGCTGCCAGACCCGCGTCGACACAGCCCTCGCCCCGCTCTTCACCGCCCCGCGCGCCGAACTCGCCCGGCTCTATGCGGCCATGGCCTACAGCGTCATGGGCGGCGGCAAGCGGGTGCGGCCGCTGCTGGTCTATGCCGCCTGCGAAGCCCTGGGCGGCGATCCGGCACGCGCTGACCAGGCCGCCTGCGCGGTGGAGCTGATCCACGCCTATTCCCTGGTCCACGACGACCTGCCGGCCATGGACGACGACGACCTGCGCCGCGGCCGGCCCACCACCCACAAGGCCTATGACGAGGCCTGCGCCATCCTTGCCGGCGACGGCCTGCAGACCCTGGCCTTCGAGACCCTGCTGGCGGCGCCCCAGGACGCCGCGGTGCGGCTGGAGATGGTCGCGGTGCTGGCGCGGGCCAGCGGCCCGGCGGGCATGGTCGGCGGCCAGGCCATCGACCTGGAATCGGTCGGCCGGCGCATCGACCAGCCGGCGCTGGAGACCATGCACCTGCACAAGACCGGCGCCCTGATCGCCGCCAGCGTGCAACTCGGCGCCCTGGCCAGCGAAGCCGCCGGTGCCGGCGAGCGTGAGGCCCTGGGACGCTATGCCGAGGCCATCGGCCTGGCCTTCCAGGTCTGGGACGACGTGCTCGACATCGAAAGCGATACCCAGACCCTGGGCAAACGCCAGGGAGCCGATCTCGCCCGCGACAAACCGACCTACCCGGCGCTGCTCGGCCTGGACGCGGCCAAGGCCTATGCCCTGGAGCTACGCGACACCGCCCTGGCCGCCCTCGAGCCGCTGGGCGAGCCCGCCGAACCCCTGCGCGCCCTGGCCCGCTACATCGTCGCCAGACGTAGCTAGCCGCATCCCGGCGGAAAAACTCGTGACCCGGGCCGCATTTGCCCCCGGGTCCGTTGTCACAGGGGCATAACAAGACGCCCTGTCCGCTGTTGGGATGCCACGCGGGCATCGGGTAAACTGCCTAATTCTCTGCGCAAAGTGATCAGCCAGATGCCCAAGACGTTTCACGAGATTCCCCGCCAGCGTCCCGCGACGCCCCTGCTCGACCGCATCGACTCGCCGGTCCAGCTGCGCCAGCTCGGTGACGCCGAGCTGGAAGCCGTCGCCGACGAACTGCGCGCCTTTCTCCTGTGGACCGTGGGCCAGACCGGCGGTCATTTCGGCGCCGGCCTCGGCGTCATCGAACTGACCGTGGCCCTGCACTACGTCTTCAACACCCCGGAAGACCGGCTGGTGTGGGACGTCGGTCACCAGGCCTATCCGCACAAGATCCTCACCGGTCGCCGCGAGGGCATGGCCAGCCTGCGCCAGAAGGACGGCCTGGCCGCCTTCCCCCGCCGCAGCGAGAGCGAGTACGACACCTTTGGCGTCGGCCACTCCAGCACCTCCATCGGCGCCGCCCTGGGCATGGCCATCGCCGCCCAGCTGCAAGGCATCGAGCGCAAGTCGGTGGCGGTGATCGGCGACGGCGCCCTGACCGCGGGCATGGCCTTCGAGGCCCTCAACCACGCCTCGGATACCGGCGCCAACATGCTGGTGGTGCTCAACGACAACGACATGTCCATCTCGCGCAACGTCGGTGGCCTGTCCAACTACCTGGCGCGACTGCTCTCCAGCCGCACCTACCAGCACCTGCGCGAGAACGGCAAGAAGGCCCTCTCCAAGCTGCCCGGTGCCTGGGAAATCGCCCGCCGCACCGAAGAGGCCGCCAAGGGCATGCTGGTACCCGGCACCCTGTTCGAGGAACTGGGCTGGAACTACATCGGCCCCATCGACGGTCATGACCTGCCGACCCTGGTCACCACCCTGCGCAACCTGCGCGACGCCAAGGGCCCGCAGTTCCTCCATGTCATCACCCGCAAGGGCAAGGGCCTGTCCATCGCCGAGGCAGACCCCATCGGCTACCACGCCATCACCAAGCTGGAGCCGCTGGACGCCAAGCCCAAGCGCCCGGGCGCGCCCAAGTACTCCAACATCTTTGGCGACTGGCTGTGCGACATGGCCGCCGCCGATGCCAAGCTGGTGGGCATCACCCCGGCGATGAAGGAAGGCTCCGACCTGATCCGCTTCGCCGAACGCTATCCCGAGCGCTACTTCGACGTGGCCATCGCCGAGCAGCACGCGGTGACCCTGGCCGCGGGCCTCGCCTGCGACGGCATGAAGCCGGTGGTGGCCATCTACTCCACCTTCCTGCAGCGTGGCTACGATCAGCTGATCCACGACGTGGCGGTGCAGCATCTGGACGTGCTCTTCGCCATCGACCGCGCCGGCCTGGTCGGCGAAGACGGCCCGACCCATGCCGGAAGCTTCGACCTGTCCTACCTGCGCTGCATCCCCGGCATGGTGATCATGGCGCCCAGCGACGAGAACGAGCTGCGCCGCCTGCTCACCACCGGCTATCGCCACCAAGGCCCCGCCGCGGTGCGCTACCCGCGTGGCAGCGGCCCCAACGCCGCCCTTGATCCGGGTCTGGAACCCCTGCCCATCGGCAAGGGCGTGGTGCGTCGCCAGAGCAGCCTGAAAAACGGCCCCACCGTCGGCTTCCTGGTGTTTGGCGTGCAACTGGCCGAGGCCCTGCAGGTCGCCGAGCGCCTGGACGCCAGCGTGGCCGACATGAGATTCGTCAAGCCGCTGGACGAAGCCCTGATCCGCCAGTTCGCCGCCGACCACGACCTGCTGGTCACCGTCGAGGAAAACAGCGTCATGGGCGGTGCCGGCAGTGCGGTCAACGAATTCCTGCAGGCCAATGCCCTGGTCCAGCCGGTGCTCAACCTGGGCCTGCCGGACAGCTACATCGAACACGCCAAGCCGGCCGACATGCTGGCCGAGTGCGGTCTGGACGTCGCCGGGATCGAGCGCGCGGTACGCGAGCGCCTGGCACTGGCGGACCTGTCGCCGGCCAGTTTGCGCAAGGAAGCCTGAGCGGCGGCCAAGTCGAGATAGAAAAAAGGCGCCCTAGGGCGCCTTTTCCACGTCTTCGTTCTGATGCAGATTGCCGAGCATATGGCCGAGCTTGCCGGCCTTGGTCAGCAGATAGCGGCGGTTGTGCGGATTGAGGCCTTCCTGCAGCGGCACCCGCTCGGCGACCGGGATGCCCAGGACCTCAAGCGCCTTCACCTTGCGCGGATTGTTGGTCATCAGCCGCAGCGAGGTGATGCCCAGGTGTTCGAGCATCGGCTTGCACAGCGCATAGGTGCGCTGGTCGGCGCCAAAGCCCAGGCGCTCGTTGGCTTCAACGGTATCGGCGCCGGCATCCTGCAACTCATAGGCACGGATCTTGTTGAGCAGGCCGATGCCGCGTCCTTCCTGGCGCAGATAGAGCAGCACGCCACGCCCGGCTTCGGCGATGGCGCGCAGCGCCGCTTCCAGCTGGAAGCCGCAATCGCATCTCAGGCTGAACAGCGCATCGCCGGTCAGGCACTCGGAATGCAGGCGGCCCAGCACCGGCTCGCCATCGGCCACGTCACCGAAGGTCAGGGCGACGTGCTCCTTGCCATCGGTCTCGTCGAGGAAACCGTGCATGGTGAACAGGCCGAAGGGGGTGGGCAGTTGGGAGGCGGCGACAAAGACGACGGACACCTGCGGGCTCCTGGCGGGGAAAGACGTACATTGTAACCTTTTCCCCGGCTCCGGCGTCATCGCCAGGGGTTATGACGTCGATACCCGATGATCTATCAGAGCCTATTCAAAATCTCGCGAGCTAGAGCCAAACAAGGCGAAAAGGGCTAAGGAAGCGGACCGGGCTCGCGAACGAGTTTACGAATGGTAAATGAGCATTCCGACGGGGCTGGCCTTCCAGGCCCTTTTCAACGCGGTTTGGCCGACGCGCAGCAGATTTTGAACAGGTTCTCAGCGCGCCTGGACGTAGAAGATACCCTGGGCCTCGCGCCAGCCCACGCGGTTGAGGAAACTCATGCCCAGCAGGCCCTGGCTGGGATAGTTGCCCTCCAGGACCATGGCGTCCACCCCGACCACCTCGACATCGCCCAGGCGCACCTGCTTGAGCGTGGTGCGCCAGGCGCGGGCATGACCGCTGGCGGTCTCCACCCAGCCCGGGGTGCCGTCGCGATAGCTGATGCCCAGCTGATCGGCCTGGGCGCCACTCAGGGCGACGCTGGTGGCGCCGGTGTCCACCAGCAGCGACACCGGACGGCCATTGACGTTGGCGGTGACCTGGTAATGCCCGTTGTTGCTGCGCGGCACGCTGAATTCGCGGCGCTGCGGGGCGCTGTAGCCATCGCTGTATTCGCGGTCGAGGGCAAAGGTCTGGGTCCGGCCGTCGATGCGCAGCACCGCCTGCTGGGGATCCGCGCTGACCACCTCGACGTCGTCCAGGCGCTGGCCGACCCGCAGCAACTTGCGCTGGCCATTGACGTTGACCACCGCGGCGCCATTGAACAACCCCACGACCCTGACCTGGGGTTGCGCCCAGGCGAGCGAACCGACGGCCAACAGCAGGCCGTACGCGCCCAGTCTTTTCACTGCCCTGCTCCTTGGGCCTGCGTCTCGTCAGCCGACGAGATGACCCCAACCGATGTGTAATCCCTGAACCACCAGCCAGGCGAGGATGCCGGCCAGTACATCGTCGACCATGATGCCGACGCCGCCGCGGACATTGACATCCAGCCAGCGGATTGGCCAGGGCTTGCAGATGTCCAGCACGCGGAAGGCGACGAAACCCACCAGCAGCCAGATCAACCCCGGGGGCGCCAGCCAGAAGGTGATCCAGATGCCGACCATCTCGTCCCAGACGATGCCCTCGTGATCGTGCACGCCCAGCTCGCGGGCGACCTTGCCGCACAACCAGCAACCGAAGACGGTCAGCAGCACCAGCAGCAGCGGATAGCTCCAGCCGCCGAGCAGCTGCCAGAGCGGCAAGAAGGGCAAGGCGATCAGTGAACCCCAGGTGCCGGGCGCCTTGGGCAGGGTGCCGGAACCCAGGCCGAAGGCCAGGAAGTGCCAGGGATCGCGCCAGACCGACAGAGGGACCGGCTGGGCGGGGGCTTGCTGTTCGCTCAAGGAGGGGCTCCGCTCGAAGGCGTTAGAAGTGTTGGAAACCGGTATGTATCGGGGTCAGCGGCTGACCGTCGGCAGCAAGCACCAGGACGCCACTGCCCGCCTCGACCCGCCCGATCACCTGCGCCTGGGGCCAGGCGGCCGCCAGGGCCGGCGCCTGGTCCGGCGGCAGGGTGAAGACCAGCAGGTAGTCGTCGCCTGCGCCGAGAGCCAGGCGCAGCACCTCGTCGGCGGGAAAGAGTTCGGCCAGCGCCGGACTCACCGGCAGCCGCGCCGTCTCCACGACCAGGCGGACGCCGGAGGCCGCGGCGATGTGGCCGCAATCGGCCACCAGGCCGTCGGAGACGTCCTGGGCCGCTGTCGCCCGCCCCCGCAGCCAGAGGCCGAGGTCGAATTGCGGCTGGGGTGCCCAGTAGCGTGCCAGCAGGTGCCGACTGGCGGCACCCTCCACGGCACGCTGACCGAGAACGAAGGGCAAGGCGCCGCCGGCCTCGCCCGGCGCACCGCCCAGGCAGAGCAGATCGCCCGGCCGGGCGTCGCTGCGCAAGAGCGCCTGACCGGCCGGCACCTGACCGAAGACCGTGAGGGTGAGGGACAGCGGACCGCGGGTGGTGTCGCCACCGACCAGGCGCAGCTCGCACTGCTCGGCCATCTGCGCGAGTCCCGCCGCCAGACCTTCCAGCCAGGCGGGTTCGACGCTCGGCAGGGTCAACGCCAGGGTGAAGCCCAAGGGCGCCGCGCCCATGGCCGCCAGGTCGCTGGCGCTCACCGCCAAGGCGCGCTGGCCGAGGCCATGGGCATCCGGGCAGGGATCGGGGAAATGCACCCCGGCGGTCAGGGTATCGGTGGAGACCGCCAGCTGTTCACCCGGGGCGGGTGCCAGCAGCGCGCAGTCGTCACCGATGCCCAGCGCCACGCCGGGTCCGCCACGGGCGCAGGGCGCCGCGGCGAAATAGCGACGGATGAGTTCGAATTCACCCATGCCGGCGCGGGCGATCAGCGCTTGCCGCGCAACTCGGCGCTGCGCAGCTTGGGCGCCAGCTTGTCCAGCACGCCGTTGACGAACTTGTGGCCGTCGGTGGCGCCGAAGATCTTGGCCAGCTCGATGCCCTCGTTGATCACCACGCGATAGGGCACGTCGATGCGCTTGAGCAGCTCGTAGCAGGATAGTCGCAGCACGGCCAGCTCGACCGGGTCGACCTCGTCCATGGCGCGGTCCAGGCAGGGCAGGATCAGACCGTCGATCTCGCCCTTGTTGGCCGGGACGCCGTGGAGGATTTCATGGAAATAGGCGCCATCGACCTTGGCGAAATCGTTGTCGACGCGAAACTGCGCCTCGATCTCGTTGATCGCCTGGCCCGCCATGTGCCACTGGTACAGGGCCTGGACCGACAGGCTGCGCGCTTCGCGGCGGGCAGCCAGTTTGCCGGTGGGGGCCTTCTTGCCCGCGGGCTTGCCGGCCGCGGGCGGAGTCAGATCGCCGCTCACTTGGCCTCCAGCTGCGCCAGCAGGCTGACCATTTCCAGGGCGGACAGGGCGGCTTCGGCGCCCTTGTTGCCGGCCTTGGTGCCGGAGCGCTCGATGGCCTGCTCGATGGAATCGACGGTCAGGACGCCAAAGGACACCGGCACGCCGAATTCCATGGAGACCTGGGCCAGACCCTTGGTGCACTCGCCGGCCACGTATTCGAAGTGGGGGGTGCCGCCACGGATCACCGCGCCGAGGGCGATGATGGCGTCGAATTCGTCGCGCTGGGCGATCTTCTGCACCGCCAACGGGATCTCGAAGGCGCCGGGGACGCGGATGATGGTCAGGTCGTCCGGCTTGATGCCGTGACGCACCAGGGCGTCGATGGCGCCCTGCAGCAGGCTTTCGACGACGAAGCTGTTGAAGCGACCGACCACCAGGGCGAAACGGCCCTGGGGAGCGATGAAGGTGCCTTCAAAGGTCTTGATGTTCATGTGCGGGTCCAGTTGTCAAAGAGCCGGACGGCCGGCAGTGCCAGGCCGTCCGTGGAAATCCAGGTGAAGCGCGCCATGCCACCCGGGCGGGGCGCGCCAGGCGGAAGGGTCATTCTTCAGGAGGCAGATAGTCTACTACTTCCAGGTCGAAGCCGGATATGGCATTGAACTTCATCGGCGAGCTGAGCAGGCGCATCTGACGAATGCCCAGGTCGCGGAGGATCTGCGAACCGGCCCCGACGGTGCTGTAGGTGGACAGCGCCTTGGGCACCGGCAGCGGCTCGCGCAGGTGCGCCAGCAGGTCGTCGCCCTCGATCGAGTGACCGAGCAGCAGCACCACGCCGGTGCCTTCGCGGGCCACGCGCTCCATGGCACTGCGCAGACTCCAGCGACCCGGCTGGTGCACCTGCAGGAGGTCACGCAGCGGATCCATGTTGTGCACCCGCACCAGCGGCAGCTCCTGGCCGGCCAGATCGCCACGGATCAGCGCCAGGTGGACGTCGCCCTCCACCTCGTCGCGGTAGGTCACCAGCTTGAACGGACCGAGTTCGGTCTCCAGCTGCTGCTCGTCGATGCGCTTGACGGTGTGCTCGTGGAGCAGGCGGTAGTGGATCAGATCGGCGATGGTGCCGACCTTGAGGCCGTGCTGCTCGGCGAAGGCTTCGAGTTCGTCGCGCCGGGCCATGGTGCCGTCGTCGTTCATCACCTCGCAGATCACTCCGCTCTCGGCGAAACCCGCCATGCGCGCCAGGTCGCAGGCGGCCTCGGTGTGGCCGGCACGCGCCAGCACACCGCCGGGCTGGGCCATCAGCGGGAACATGTGGCCGGGGCTGACCACGTCGCCGGCCTTGGCGTCCTTGGCGATGGCGGCCTGCACGGTGCGCGCGCGGTCGGCGGCGGAGATGCCGGTGCTGATGCCTTCGGCGGCCTCGATGGACACGGTGAACTTGGTGCCGAAGCCGGAGGCGTTGCGGCTGGCCATCATCGGCAGGTTGAGGCGCTCGCAGAGGCCCTTGCTCATGGGCATGCAGATCAGGCCGCGCGCGTGACGGGCCATGAAGTTGATGTGTTCGGCGGTGACGCATTCGGAGGCGATGATGATGTCGCCTTCGTTCTCGCGGTCCTCGTCGTCCATGAGGATGACCATCTTGCCCGCGCGGATGTCCTGGATGATGTCTTCGATGCTGGAAAGTGCCACGGTGTCGTCCTTAGCGCTGCAGATAGCCGTGTTCGGCGAGAAAGTGTTCGGTGACGCCGCCCTTGCTGGACTCGGCGGCCTTGTCGCCCAGCAGCAGGCGCTCCAGGTAGCGGGCCAGCAGGTCCACCTCCAGGTTCACCCGGCGCCCGGGCCGGTAGTCGGCCATGATGGTCTCGCCGAGGGTGTGGGGGACGATGGTCAGCTCGAATTCGGCGCCGTCCACGGCGTTCACCGTGAGGCTGACGCCGTCCACGGTGATCGAGCCCTTGAGCGCGATGTAGCGCGCCAGCTCGGCCGGGGCGCGCAGGCGGAATTGCACGGCGCGGGCGTTATCGGCGCGGGAGACCACTTCGCCGAGTCCGTCCACGTGGCCGCTGACCAGGTGGCCGCCGAGGCGACTGGTGGGCATCAGCGCCTTTTCCAGGTTGACCCGGCTGCCGGGCTTGAGACCGCCCAGGCTGGTGAGGCTCAGGGTCTCGCGACTGACGTCGGCCCAGAAGCCATCGCCGGGCAATTCCACGGCGGTGAGGCAGACCCCGTTGACGGCGATGCTGTCGCCGAGCTTGACGTCGGCAAGGTCGAGCTTGCCGGTGGCGACGTAGAGGCGCACGTCGCCACCCTTGGGCGTAAGGGCGCGAATCTCGCCGAGGGCTTCGATGATTCCGGTAAACATCAGCTCAGGCCTCCGCGAGGTAGAGCCAGAAAGGCGGTGCAGCTAGACATCGACGAACTCCTGTTTCGGTGAAAAAACAGGGCGCACGGACAGAAGGGAAATCAGACGGACGAGGGGCTCGCACCCCTGCCAGGCGAGGCTATCCCGTTCTCTCTCATCCGGACTATGACCGTCGGCCCCGGAATCCAACCGGGTCTGCTGACCTCCCCCGCCGCAGAGGACGAGAGAGCGCTCGCGGGCTCGTCCCGACTGATCGGGCATTACCGCCGGTGGGGAATTGCACCCCGCCCTGAGAACTCGCCGCCCGAGGGCAGCGCAGGTTTTGTAACACAGTTCGCCGCCGCGGGGCCAGGGGCGTCAGGTGTCCCTGGCCGGTCGGGCGATCAGGTGCAGGTCCGCGCCCACCGGCGTGGCACTGAGGATTTCCAGCTGCGGCGCCTGGGCCAGGCGCTCCAGCGGCCAGTCCAGCAGCGGCCGGGCGCTGGAACCGAGGAACTTGGGCGCCAGGAACAGGTGGTATTCATCGACCAGTCCGGCCTGGGCGAAGGCGCCGGCCAGACGCGGTCCGGCTTCCACCAGCACATCGTTGACCTGCTCGCTACCCAGGCGGGTCAGCAGCGCCGCCAGATCGACCTGGCCCTGGGCGCCGGGCAGCGCCAGGTAGTCGTGCCCGGCCGCCGCATAGGCCGGCGCCTCGCTGGCCATACCGGCGACCCGCGCCGCGCCGGCCTGGAAAAAGGGAGCGTCCAGCGGCACCCGGCCACGACCGTCCACCAGCAGCCGCTGCGGCGTGCGCAAGGTGGCCAGTTCCAGTTCTGCGCCACTCAGGCCCAGTTCGCTCGGGCGCACGGTCAGGCGCGCGCCATCGGCCAGCACGGTGTCGGCGCCGGTGATCACCACCCCCGCCTCGGCACGCAGTCGCTGCACGCTCTGGCGCGCCGCCGGCCCGGTGATCCACTGGCTTTCGCCGTTGGCCATGGCGGTGCGGCCATCCAGGCTCAGCGCCAGCTTGACCCGCACGAAGGGCCGCCCGGTCAGCATGCGTTGGATGAAGCCGGCATTGAGTGCCCGCGCCTCGGCTTCCAGCACCCCGGCGCGGGTGGCGATGCCGGCGGCGGCGAGGCGCGCCAGGCCGCGCCCGGCCACCAGCGGATTGGGATCGGTCATGGCCGCCACCACCTCGGCCACGCCAGCCGCCACCAGGGCATCGGCGCAAGGCGGGGTGCGGCCATGGTGGCTGCAGGGTTCCAGGGTCACATAGGCGGTGGCGCCACGCGCGGCCTCGCCTGCCTGGCGCAGCGCATGCACCTCGGCATGGGGACCGCCGGCCTGGCGATGCCAGCCTTCGCCCACCACCTGGCCGTCACGGACGATCACGCAGCCCACCCGCGGATTGGGCGCCGTGCTGTAACGGCCAAGCGCCGCCAGCGCCAGGGCACGGGTCATCCAGAAGGCATCGTTCACCAGGCCTGCCTCGCTCATACCGGTTGCTTGCCCGGGTCCTGGGCCAGCCGCTCGATTTCGTCGCGGAATTCGGCCAGGTCCTGGAATTGCCGATAGACCGAGGCGAAGCGGATATAGGCCACCTGGTCCAGCTTGCGCAGTTCGTCCATCACCAGTTCACCCACCACCCGCGAACGGATCTCGCGCTCGCCGGTGGCGCGCAGCCGGTGCTTGATCAGGGCAATGGCCTCTTCCAGGCGCTCGACGCTGACCGGGCGCTTCTCCAGGGCGCGCTGCATGCCGGCGCGCAACTTGTCCTCGTCGAAGGGTTGGCGGGTGCCGTCCTGCTTGATCAGCCGTGGCAGCACCAACTCGGCGGTCTCGAAGGTGGTGAAGCGTTCCTGGCAGGCCAGGCACTCACGCCGCCGGCGCACCTGCTCGCCGGCCGCAACCAGCCGGGAATCCGTGACCTTGGTGTCGTGGGCGCCGCAGAAGGGACAATGCATGGGGGAGTCGATCGCCGGAAGGGAAAGCCCTCATGGTACCCGATCACCCCCTGCCGGGGACCTCCGGGTACCGGACGAATCGACAGCCAGGAGTCGTCGGGCTATAAGAGCGCACTGTGTTCGACGACCCCTCTCCAGCCTCCCGTGCCGCCCTCGCCGGCGGCGACCTCCGGATCCTGCCATGACCCCACGCCGCCTCCTGCCCCTGCTGTTCACCGGCCTGCTCGCCGCCTGCTCCAGTCCGCCCGAAGCCACCCCGCCGCAGCCCACCACTCCGGCCGACGAACCGGTACCGGTAGCCGGTGCGCCGACCCCGGCCAATCTGCGCGAGATCTCCGGTGTGCTGCGCAATGCCCAGGGGCTGGTCCCGGCTGGCGCCCAGGTGGAGATCGCCCTGCTGGCGGTCAACGCCAAGGGGCTGCCCCAGCGCCTGCTGGCCAGTGAGACGGTGACCGGCAAGGGCGCGCCCCTGGCCTTCCGCCTGCCCTTCAATCCCGAGATCTTTCCCACCCGCCCGGATCTCAAGGTGGAATTCCACGCGCGCCTGATCCAGGCCGGTCAGCTTGCCAGCTATCTGCCGCCGGTGAATGTCGGCGGACCGACCACGCAGAATCTCGGCGAACTGGTGCTGAACCAGACCCCGTGACGCCCCCGGCCGACCTCGCCGCCGCCCTGACGGCCCTGCTCGGCGACGCCCGCCTTGGCCTGCAGGCGCTGCCCGACAGCGACCTGTCGCTGTGGCTGATCGATCCGGCCAACATGGCGCGGGCCTTTTCCCCTGCGGAGACCCAGCGTCTGCTGGAGGCACCGCCCTACTGGGCCTTCTGCTGGGCCAGCGGTCTGGCCCTGGCGCGCTGGATAGCGGCCCATCCCGAGCACGTCGCCGGGCGCCAGGTGCTGGATTTCGGCAGCGGCTCGGGCATCGCCGGACTCGCCGCCGCCCGGGCCGGCGCGGCGCGGGTGGTCTGCTGCGACCTCGACCCCCTGGCGCGGGCGGCCTGTCGTGCCAATGCCCAGGCCAACGCCGTGCAGATCGAGACGCTGGACGATTTCTCCGCCAGCACCGAGCGCTTCGATCTCATCCTGGCCGCCGACGTCCTCTACGATCGTGCCAACCTGCCCCTGCTGGACCTCCTGCAGGCGCGCGCCGAGCGGATCCTGCTGGCCGATTCGCGGGTACGCGACCTCGCCCACCCCGGCCTCACCCGCATCGCCATGCTCCAGGCCTGCACCCTGCCGGATCTGGCCGAGCCGGACGAATTCCGCTGCGTGGCGCTCTATCGGGGCTGAGCCGGCCCGCCTTGTTTCCAAGCCCGGCGCCCCCACCTATAGTGCAACTTTCGTCTGCCGAGTCCGCCATGAGCCAGGTCCCCTACATTTTCGACGCCACCCTCGACACCTTCCAGCAACAGGTCATCGATGCTTCCTTCAGCACCCCGGTGCTGGTGGACTTCTGGGCCGAGTGGTGCGCGCCCTGCAAGGTGCTGATGCCGCTGCTGGCCAAGATCACCGAGTCCTATGGCGGCGCCCTGCACCTGGCCAAGGTCAACTGCGACATCGAGCAGGAACTGGTGATGAGATTCGGCATCCGCAGCCTGCCCACCGTGGTGCTGTTCAAGGATGGCCAGCCGGTCGACGGCTTCGCCGGCGCCCAGCCGGAATCGGCCATCCGCGCCCTGCTCGAACCCCATGTCCAGGCCCTGCCGCCAGCCGAGGAAGATCCGCTGGACGCCGCCCAGGCCCTGTTCGCCGAGGGTCGTTTCGCCGAGGCCGAGGCGCTGCTCAAGGCCCTGCTGGAAGAAGACAACAGCGACGCCCTGGCGCTGATCCTCTATGCCCGCTGCCTGGCCGAGCGCAATGAACTGGACGATGCCCAGGCCGTGCTGGACGCGGTCAAGGGTGACGAACACAAGCAGGCCCTGGCCGGCGCCCGTGCCCAGCTGACCTTCCTGCGCCAGGCCGCCAGCCTGCCCGAGGTCGCCGAGCTGAAAAGCCGCCTGGCCCGCGATGCCGGCGACGACGAGGCCGCCTATCAACTGGCCGTGCAGCAACTGGCCCGCCAGCAATACGAGCCGGCACTGGATGGCCTGCTGGAGCTGTTCCGCCGCAATCGCGGCTACGGCGACGACCTGCCGCGCAAGACCCTGGTGCAGGTCTTCGATCTGCTGGGCAACGACCACCCGCTGGTGGCCACCTATCGCCGCCGCCTGTACCAGGCGCTGTACTAAGCGCCGGTCGACAATGGCTGCGTCACCCCGGACGCAGCCTTATCCATCGCGGGCGTCATCCCAGCGCGTTGGACATTCGGTAGCGTGGAAAACCGCGCGGCGTTTTCCACTACCCCCTCCAGCCTCACCCCTGCCAGATATAGAACTGCGCCTCCCCTACCCGCTCCATGCGCACCTGGGGACTGTGCCTCAGCCGCACCAGCAGTTGCTTGGCCACGCCCAGATTGCCGGTGAGCTTTTCCAGCGCCACGAGAATGTCCGGCCCGCTGAGCCGCCCGGCGGAGCTGAGCAGCTTCACCACCTGATCCCAGAGCATGTCGCCACCCGACTTGGGTCCGCTGGGTGCGGCGCTCGCGGCCGCGGCAGGCGGCGGTGCCTCGGTCGGCCGCAGGGCCGCGGCCAGGCGTTGCCAGTCGGCCTCCTCCAGCTCCACCGTGAGATCCACGGGCTGGCTGCCGATGGTTCCGCGAATGCGTACCATGGTGTTCTCCTCGTCGTGCAGAGGCCCATGCTCCCACAGCCATCGGCCCACGCCAAACCAAGGTTGCAGCACATAAATGCAACAACATAACATAGCACCCCTCCGCCCTTTGGAAGTCCACCATGCGCCTGCCCCTGCTGACCCTCTGTCTTGCCGCCGCGCTCGTCCAACCGGCCTTTGCCCATGGCCCCGATAGCGACCATGACGAACACGAGCACGGCGCCCTGGGCGCCCATGTGCACGGCGAATCCCACCTCGACCTGGCCCAGACCGACACGGGCCTGGAATTGCAGTGGCGCAGTCCGGCCGCCGATCTGCTGGGCTTCGAACATGCTCCGCGCAATAGCCAGGAAGAAGACGCCGTCGCCGCCCTGCGCCAGAGTCTGGAAAATCCCCAGGCCCTGGTGAAGCTGCCTGCCGCCGCCGATTGCCGCCTGACCGAAGCCAGCGCCATCAGTCCGCTGTTCGCCAAGGATTCCAGCGCCAGCGGCCATCTCGACGTGGAGGCCAGCATGAGCTTCAGCTGCAGCAAGCCGGGCGCGCTCGCCAGCCTGGATCTCTCCGGCTGGTTCGCCCGCTTCCCCAACAGTCACAGCGTCGAGGTCCAGGCCATCGTCGCCAGCGGCCAGCAGGGCGCCGAACTCACCGCCCGGCAACCGCAGCTGAAATGGTAGGACGGTGGTGACCTCCCCCCCCCTGGTCGAGATCCAGGACCTCGGCTTCGCCTGGCCCGGCCAGGCGGAATGCCTGGACATCCGGCACTTCCAGCTGGCGCCCGGCGAAGCGCTGTTTCTCGAAGGCCCTTCCGGCAGCGGCAAGACCACCCTGCTCGGCCTGCTCGGCGGCGTGCAGCGTCCCAGTCGCGGCCAGGTGCGCCTACTCGGTCAGGACCTGGGCGCCCTCGCCACCGCCCGGCGCGACCGTTTTCGCGTCGACCACACCGGCTTTCTCTTCCAGCAATTCAATCTGCTGCCCTTTCTCTCGGTGCTGGACAACGTCCTGCTGCCCTGCCAGTTCTCGGCGCTGCGCCGCGAGCGCGCCGCGGCGCGGCACGGCGATCCCAGGGGCGCGGCCCTGACCCTGCTCCGCGCCCTAGGGCTGAGCGATCCCGCGCTGCCCGGCCGTCCGGCCCGCGAACTCTCCATCGGCCAGCAGCAGCGCGTCGCCGCCGCCCGTGCCCTGATCGGCCAGCCGGAACTGGTGATCGCCGACGAACCCACCTCGGCGCTGGACAGCGACCACCGCGATGCCTTCCTGCAACTGCTGTTCGCCGAGTGCGCCGCCGCCGGCGCCGGCCTGCTGTTCGTCAGCCATGATCGCAGCCTGGCCAGTCGTTTCGACCGCCACCTGACCCTGGCCCAGCTCAACGCCGCCCGGCCGGAGACCTAGGATGCCGCTCCTGCAACTGGCCTGGGCCAGCCTGCGCAATCGCCGCGCCACCGCCTTGCTCACCGTCTTCACCATCGCCGTCTCGGTGGCCCTGCTGCTGGGCGTAGAGCGGTTGCGCACCGAGGCCAAGGCCAGCTTCGCCAGCACCATCGCCGGCACCGACCTGGTGGTGGGCGCCCGTTCCGGCGCGGTCAATCTGCTGCTCTACTCGGTGTTCCGCATCGGCAACGCCACCAACAACATCCGCTGGGAGAGCTACGAGAAACTCGCCGCCGATCCCCGCGTCGCCTGGACCATCCCGCTGTCCCTGGGTGATTCCCACCGCGGCTACCGGGTGCTGGGTACCGACGGCAACTACTTCACCCACTACCACTACGGGCGCAACCAACCGCTGCGGCTGGCTCAGGGCCGACCCTTCGCCGACGTCTTCGAAGTGGTGCTGGGCGCCGAGGTGGCCAAGGCGCTGCACTATCGGCTGGGCGACAAGGTCGTGCTGGCCCATGGCGTGGCCACCATCAGTCTGACCGAGCACAGCGACCACCCCTTCACCGTGGTCGGCATCCTCGCCCCCACCGGCACTCCGGTCGATCGCACCCTGCACATCCCGCTGAGTGGCATGACCGCCCTGCACCTGGACTGGCGCGGCGGTATGCCCGGGCCGTCGCTGAGCGACGCCGAGGTGCGCCGGCGCGATCTCACGCCCCAGGACCTCACCGCCGCCCTGGTCGGTCTCAAGAGTCGGGTGGCCACCTTTGCCGTGCAGCGCGCGGTCAACGAGTACCGTGGCGAGCCGCTGCTGGCCATCCTGCCCGGTGTGGCCCTGCAGGAGCTCTGGGGGCTGCTCGGCACGGCGGAACAGGCGCTGCTGGTGATGTCGCTGTGCGTGGTGCTCACCGGCCTGGTGGGCATGCTCACCGCCCTGCTCGCCAGCCTCAACGAAAGACGCCGGGAGATGGCCATCCTGCGCTCGGTGGGCGCCCAGCCGCGCCACCTGTTCGGCCTGCTGCTGGCCGAAGCCCTGACCCTCACCCTGGCCGGCTGTCTCGCCGGGCTGGCGCTGCTCTATGGCGCCATCGCCCTGGGCCGGCCCTGGCTGCTGGCGGAATACGGCCTGGCATTGCCGCTGGACTGGCCCTCGCTCTACGATGGGCAACTGCTCGGCGGCATCCTGCTCGCGGCGCTGGTGCTCGGCTGCATCCCGGCCTGGCGCGGCTGTCGCCAGGCCCTCACGGACGGGTTGTCCGTGCGACTCTAGACGAGGCCCCACCATGCGCCTGGCGCTCCTGCTGTTGCTCTGCTGGCTGCCCTGGGCCCAGGCCGAACCCCGCCAACTCGCCTGGCGCGAACTGGTGCCGGCCGATGCGCCGCGCTTCAATCCCGGCAGCGTCGACCACGGCCTCGGCGAAGACGGCCCGGCCGCCAGCCAGCCCTGGCCGGACGCCCCCACGGTGGCCGCCCTGGATGGCCAGGAGGTGCGCCTGCCCGGCTATGTGGTGCCGCTGATGGTCACCGACGAGGGCGAGGTCACCGAATTCCTGCTGGTCCCCTATTACGGCGCCTGCATCCATGTGCCGCCGCCGCCCGGCAACCAGATCGTCTACGTCAAGGGCAGCCACGACCTCTGGCTGTCCAAGCTGCATCTGCCCTATTGGGTGGAAGGCCGGCTGGGCGTAGGCAGCCAGCGCAGCGAGGTAGCCGTCGCCGGCTACTGGCTGCAGGCCCAGCGCATCCAGCCCTACATTCTCAAGGGCGACGGTTCCTGAGGCGATCCGCCCCACCCTTGAGCGAGATCAAGAGTCCGCCGTTTCAGCTTGGCTAGGCTGCTCCCAGCCCTTTTTCAATGCCTTCGGAGCCCTTGCCATGCGTCCCCTCTTCCGCCTCAGCCTGCTCGCCCTCGCCCTGGCCGCCCCCTTCGCCCAGGCCCACCAGGCCGGCGACATCATCCTGCGCGCCGGCGCCATCACCGTGGATCCCCACGAGCGCAGCTCCGATGTCAAGATCGACAGAGGCGCCCTGAGCGGCGCCAACCTGGGCGGCAAGGCGACCATGGACAGCGACACCCAGCTGGGGCTGAACATCGCCTACATGCTCACCGACCACCTGGGCCTCGAATTGCTGGCGGCCACGCCCTTCGAGCACCAGGTCAACATCAAGGGCACCGGGCTGGACGCCGCCAACGGCAAGCTCGGCAGCCTCAAGCACCTGCCGCCGACCCTGAGCCTGGTCTACTACCCGCTGGACGCCAAGGCGACGTTCCAGCCCTATGTCGGCGCCGGCCTCAACTACACCTGGATCTACGACGAACACGTCGGCAGCGGCGCCAGCGCGGCCGGCTTCGACAACTTCCGCGCCGACAACTCCTGGGGCTGGTCCGCCCAGGTCGGCGCCGATCTCATGCTCACCGACCGGGTGATGCTCAACGCCCAGATCCGCTACATCGACATCGCCACCACCGCCCATGTCGACAACACCGCCCTCGGCGCCCGCGCCAAGGTCGATCTGGATGTGGACCCCTGGGTCTACATGGTCGGCCTGGGCTATCGCTTCTAAGCCACCACAAGCCACTATCCCGTAGGTTGGCGCTGAGACAGTTCCATCGTCGAAGCCCAACAGGCCAGGGATTGCCCCTGGCCGCGTCCGCTAATCCCGCAGCAGCGCTGCCAACCCCGTGCCCATGGTCGTGGGCTGACTGAAGTCGAAGCGCTCGCGCAGGCGACTGTTGTCCGCCTTCGAATGACGGATGTCCCCAGCCCGCGCCGCACCATGAGTCACCTCCGGCAGACCACCCAGCACCTGGCCGATTTCCGCCAGCAGACCGTTCAGGCTGATGGTCTCGCCGCGCCCCACGTTCACCGCCCCGGCCGTCACTTCGGGGGCTTCCAGCGCCTGCACCAGGATGCCCACCAGATCGGCCACATAGACGAAATCGCGAGTCTGCTCGCCGTCACCGAACACCGTGATCGGCGTCTGGCGCCGGGCACGCTCGGTAAAGATGCTGATCACCCCGGAATAGGGCGAGGACGGGTCCTGACGCGGCCCATAAATGTTGAAGAAGCGGAAGATCGCCGGCTCCAGACCGTGTTCGCGACGATAGAAGTCGAAGTAGTATTCGCCCGCCAGCTTGTCCGCCGCATAGGGCGTCAGCGGCGCCTTGGGCAACTCCTCGTCGATGGCCTGCCCCTGGCCGTTGGCGCCATAAACCGCCGCGCTGGAGGCATAGACCACCCGCTTGATCCCGGCCTTGCGCATGGCCTCGCACAGATTCAGGGTGCCGATGAAGTTGGCCCTGTGGGTGCCCACCGGGTCCTCCACCGACGCCTGCACCGAGGCCACTGCGGCCAGGTGCACCACCGCTGCGCAGCCGGCCACCGCCGCTTCCAGGGTCGCGACATCGGCCACGTCCCCCACCCGCAATTCGATGCGGTCGTCGTCCAGCGGCAGATTCTCGCGCTTGCCGGTGCTCAGGTCGTCCAGCACCCGCACCCGCCTGCCCCGCGCCAGCAGCGCGTCGGCCAGATGGGAGCCGATGAAACCGGCACCGCCAGTGATCAGAATGGGCGCATCACTCATCGAAACCTACCTCGTCCTGCCGAAAGCCCTGCAACAGCGCCGGCAGCTCCTGCTGCCAGCGCCGCGCCTTGATGCCAAAGGTGTTGAGCAGCTTGCGACTGATCAACACCCCCTGTTGTGGCTCTTCCGCGACATCCGCACGCTCGAGGTGCGTCACCTCCTGCCACTCGCAGCGCACCGGCCGGTCGAATTCCTGCCAGAGCTGGGCGACGGTCTCGGCCAGGCCCAACTCCGACACCGCTTCCTGGGCGCCGTAGTGATAGGTCCCCCAGAGCGGCGCGCCGCAGTCGAGCTGCTTGACCACGGCCAGCAGCACCCGGGCGGCATCGCCCACGGTGGTCGGATTGCCGCGCCGGTCGCCCGCCATCGGCACCACCTGCTCGGTGCCCAGCTGCCGCAGCAACCGCCCCAGGCGACCGTCACGGGAGTCATCCAGCACCCAGCCCAGGCGCAGCAGGATGTGCATCGGGCACAGCGCCCGCACCAGCTGTTCGACCCGCCAGAGCGCCTCGCCACGCGGCCCCGGGGGCCGCGGAAGATCCTTTTCACTATAGCCGGCCACGCGCGAGCCATCGAACAGCTGATAACTGGACGGCTGGATCAGCGGAATCTGATAGTGCTGGCAAAGGCCGGCCAGGCGTTGCACGGCCAGTGCCTGGCGCTGCATCAGCGCCGGATCGAAGTCCGCGGCCTGCAGCCAGTCGTGGTAATAGGCGAGATTAATCACCGCCCCTGGTCGGACCCGGTCGAGGACCTCGGTCAGCCCCGCGGCGTACCAGCCCTCCGTGGGAGTCTCGGGGGCGACGAAGTCGATGCCCGCTTCGGCACCGGCGGCGAGTAGCGCCTTGCCCAGGGCGCTCTCCCCGCCCACTACTAGAAGACGCATACGCATGTGTTGGAACAGCCTTCAAACCAGCTTGAACAGGCGTCGAAGAATTCGACGGACATCGGTCAACATAGCGCGTCGCGCCAACCTTGCTCAAGCATCGGCGGTACCTGCGGCCGGTTGCTCGCGGGTTTGTTCGCGCAGGGTATGGTTGGCGGCGCTTTTGAGGTTGGGCAGCAGGCGGCAGATCAGCGCCAGCTGAGTGCACACCAGCCGATAGCCGTCGTCGTTGTCCTCGGCCGCGGCCTCCAGCTCATCGGCCAGACTGGTCTCCTCCTCGGCGGTCGGCGGCAGACTGCGGCGCTCCGCCACCGCCGCCGCGATGGATTCCATACCCTCGGCGATGCGGGTCACGGCGCGCTCCACTAGGGCATCGTGCTCCGCTGCCTCCAGCTGGCGGCGATGGGCGCCCAGGGCCGACAGGTAGCCCAGCAGGGTGTTGGACAGCGCCAGATAGCGAAAGCCCGCTTCCAGGTTACGGCGGAAGTGCCCGGGATCGCGCAGCATGTTGGCTAGCGCGGCCGACAGCGTCGCATCGGCGTTGTGGGCGTTGCGCCGCGCCACCCGGTAGTCGAGATCGTCGCGCTTGCCGGTGCGGTACTGCTCGTGCAGTCGGCGCAGATAGAGCGCATTGGTACGCAGGGTATTGGCCATCACCTGGTGCAGCCGCCGCCCCTGCCAGTCCGGCAGGACAAAGAACACCGCCAGTACCGCGATCAGGCAACCCAGCAGGGTATCCAGCAGCCGCGGCCAGATCAGCATGAAACCGTTGCCCACCTGGTTGAAGCAGAACAGCACCATGAGGGTGATGGCCGCGGTGGCGACGGTGTAGCGATCCGTCCGGGTGATGAAGAACACCAGGCCGCCCACCAGCGCCAGCAAGAGCTGGATCTCCGGTTGCCCGAACAACTCCAGCAGGGCGCTGCCCAGCAACAGCCCGATCACCGTACCCACGATCCGCTGCACCAGCCGCACCCGGGTCGCCCCGTACTGCGGCCGGCAGACGAACACCGTGGTCAGGAGGATCCAGTAGCCGTTCACCGGGTGGATCAGGTGCAGTACGCCGTAGCCGGCCATCAGCGCCAGCGCCATGCGCAGGCCATGGCGGAACAGCAGCGAGGTCGGGGTGAGCTGCAGGCGGATACGCTGGAACACCTCGCGCAGGGAGCGTGCCGCCGGATCCAGCAGGCTGGTATCCAGATCCGCCGCCCCCGAATCGCTGTTGCCCGCCTCGGAGAATTGCCGCTCCAGGGTCGAAAGATTGTGCCCGAGCAGGTCCAGGGAGCGCAGCAGGCCCCGCCAGCGCGGATTCTGCTGCTGCTTGAGATACTCCAGCGAGGCCTGCAGATCGGTCAGTCCCTGCTGACTCTGCTGGCCGTATTCGAAAGGCTGCCCGAGACGGATCGCCTCGCCCATGTTGAGGCAGGCCGTGGCCTGCAGCTTGAGCAGGCGCTGGCAGCGAAAGAGGATGTCGCTATGAAAGAAGGCCTCGGTCAGGGCACTGTAGGGATAGTGCGAGGAGCTGGCGCGCTCATGGATGTCCTGCGCCATGAAATACAGGCGGAAATAGCGCCCCGAGCGCGCCCCGGGCCGCCCCGAGCGGCCGAAGCGATTGAGGATGGTCGCCTTGGCCTGGTTCAGCGCCTGCACCACCTTGCCGTTCTGCTGGGCCAGCAGCACCCGCCGCCGGTGCAGGTCCACCCCGCGCACCGGCTCGAGCATCTCGGCCTTGAGCCTGAGCAGGGTCCCCAGTTCGCCATAGAGGGCGGACAGATTCTGGCGCACCGGCTGGTGGGCGAAGAGCGCGCACCAGAGCACCGAGAGCAGACCGTACCACAGCGCCCCGGCCAGCAGATGTGCCGGCTCGTACCACAGCGGCACCTGGGTGCCGAGGCGCTGATCCACCCCGATCATGGCGTAGATGGACAGGATCACCGTGGCCTGGGCCACCGAGGCGTAGCGTTCGCCGATGGCGCCCAGCATCGTTAGGCTGAAAGTGGCCAGGCCCAGGCCCATGACGAAGATCCAGGGATAGGGAAACAGCAGCTCGACCGCGAAGGCCGCCACGGTAAAGCACAGCAGCGTCACCGCCAGCGACTTGAGTCGCCCCAGCCAGCTGTCGTCGGTTTCCGCCAGGGCGCTGGCGATGATGCCGAGGAATACCGGCGACAGCGCGCGCAGATCGCCCAGCGACCAGCAGACCGCCATGGCGCCGCTCAGGGCGACAAAGACGCGAACGCCATAGCTGGCCTTTTCGTGCGCCCAGAGCTGGCGCAAAGACACTCCAAACACAGTCATGACGGGAGAGCGAGCCTCGTGATTTCGCGCTTGATGCGAACCTTAGCACTGCGACGTCGCAAGCGGCGTCCGAGACAGCCTTTCCCGCACTTTTTTCGCCGGCGAAAAAAAGCCCGGCGGCTGCCGGGCTCTGTTCTACCCCTGGATCAGGCCACTTCGCTGGGGTCTATCCCCAGGCCCTTGGCCACGCCCACGCCATAGGCGGGATCGGCCTTGAGGAAGTGACCGATCTGCCGCAGCTGCACCTCGCGGGTCACCGTACCCAGGGCGCCGACGATGTTGCCGATCAGCAGCGCCTGCTGGTCGGCATTCATCAGGCGGAACAGCGCTCCGGCCTGGCTGAAGTAGTCCTCGTCCACCCGGTGATCGTAGCGATCGGCCGGACCGGCGAAATTCAGCGCCGGCTCGCGATACTCCGGCGCCTGCTTGGGCGTGTGGCCATAGCTGTTCGGCTCGTAGTTCGGCTGCGAACCGCCGTTGCCATCGAATCTCATGGCCCCGTCACGCTGGTTGTTGGCGTAGGGGCAACGGGGTGCGTTGACCGGCAGTTGCTGATAGTTAGTGCCCACCCGGTAGCGCTGGGCATCGGCATAGGCGAACACCCGGCCCTGCAGCATGCGATCGGGCGACAACCCCACGCCCGGCACAACGTTGCTCGGCGCGAAGGAGGCCTGCTCGACCTCGGCGAAGTAGTTCTGCGGATTACGGTTGAGCTCCAGCACCCCCACCTCCTGCAGCGGATAGTCCTGCTGCGACCAGACCTTGGTCACGTCGAAGGGATTCTCGGCACGGCCAGCCGCTTCCTGCTCGCTCATCACCTGGATGCACAGCGTCCAGCGCGGGAATTCGCCGCGCCCGATGGCCTGGAACAGGTCGCGCTGGCTGTAGTCCGGATCGGTACCGGCCAGGCGTGCCGCGTCGGCCGGCGCCAGGTTCTTGATCCCCTGCTGGCTCTTGAAGTGAAACTTCACGAAGTGCCGCTCGCCTTGGGCGTTGATCAGGCTGAAGGTATGGCTGCCGAAGCCATGCATGAAGCGATAGCCGTCCGGAATGCCGCGATCGGAGAACAGGATGGTGACCTGATGCAGCGATTCGGGCGACAGCGACCAGAAATCCCACATCATCTGCGGACTCTTCAGGTTGCTCCAGGGATCGCGCTTCTGGGTATGGATGAAGTCGGGGAATTTCAACGGATCGCGGATGAAGAACACCGGCGTGTTGTTGCCGACGATGTCCCAGTTGCCTTCCTCGGTATAGAACTTCACGGCGAAACCGCGGGGATCGCGCTCGGTATCCGCCGAGCCACGCTCGCCACCCACGGTGGAGAAGCGCAGGAGGGTCTCGGTCCGCTTGCCCACCTCGGCGAACAGCCTGGCGCTGCTGAGGTGCGTGATGTCCCGGGTGACGGTAAAGGTGCCATAGGCCGCGGAGCCCTTGGCATGCACGCGTCGCTCGGGAATGACTTCACGGTTGAAATGCGCCAGCTTCTCGATCAGATGGAAGTCGTCGAGCATCAGCGGACCGCGCGGACCGGCGGTGCGGGAATTCTGGTTGTCGGCCACCGGAATGCCGCTGGCGGTAGTTAGGATCTTGGTATCAGTCACAGGTATCTCCCTCTAAAAGCGTTGGCTGATCGCTTGAGGGAAGTATCGCCACGGCAATACTTTAGGACTAATTTATTGACCCTAGCATCCTGATAGAAAAATCTGCGACCAGATTCGGATGCGAAGGGCTTGGTCTTCACCAAACGCCAGGCATGAAAAAGCCGGGCAAGCGCCCGGCTTTTTCCAGAACGCAGCTACTTATTCAGCAGCCTGTTCCACGGTACCGCCGACCGGACGGTCGATCAGCTCGACATACGCCATGGGCGCATTGTCGCCAGCGCGGAAGCCGCACTTCAGGATACGCAGGTAGCCACCCGGACGGTTGGCGTAGCGCTTGCCCAGGTCGTTGAACAGCTTGCCAACGGCAGCTTTCGAACGGGTACGGTCGAAAGCCAGACGACGGTTGGCGACGCTGTCTTCCTTGGCCAGGGTGATCAGCGGCTCGGCAACGCGGCGCAGTTCCTTGGCTTTCGGCAGGGTAGTTTTGATCAGCTCGTGCTCGAACAGCGACACAGCCATGTTCTGGAACATGGCCTTGCGGTGTGCGCTCGTGCGGCTCAGATGACGACCACTTTTACGATGACGCATGATTGAAATTCCTTCCCAAACTATCGTTCGGTGAACAATGACGATCAGGCAGTAGCCTTGTCGTCCTTCTTAAGGCTTGCAGGGGGCCAGTTGTCCAGGCGCATACCGAGCGACAGACCACGGGAGGCCAGGACGTCCTTGATTTCGGTCAGGGACTTCTTGCCCAGGTTCGGGGTCTTGAGCAGCTCCACTTCGGTACGCTGAATCAGGTCACCGATGTAGTAGATGTTCTCCGCCTTGAGGCAGTTGGCCGAACGAACGGTCAGTTCCAGATCGTCCACCGGACGCAGCAGGATCGGATCGATCTCGTCTTCCTGCTCGACCACGACCGGCTCGCTGTCGCCCTTGAGGTCGACAAACGCTGCCAGCTGCTGCTGCAGGATGGTGGCGGCACGACGCATGGCTTCTTCCGGATCCAGGGTACCGTTGGTTTCCAGGTCAAGCACGAGCTTGTCCAGGTTGGTACGCTGTTCGACCCGGGCGTTTTCCACCACATAGGCCACGCGACGAACCGGGCTGAACGAAGCATCGAGCTGCAGACGACCGATTGCGCGGGTTTCGTCTTCTTCGCTCTGACGCGCGTCGGCGGGCTCATAGCCACGACCGCGGGCGATTTTCAGCTTCATGTTCAGCGAACCGTTGTCCGCCAGGTGGGCGATGACGTGCTCACCGTTGACGATCTCGACATCGTGATCGACCTGAATGTCAGAGGCCAGAACCGGCCCCTGACCTTTCTTGCTCAGGCTCAGGGTGACTTCGTCACGGCCGTGCAACTTGATGGCCAGACCCTTGAGATTGAGCAGGATTTCGATCACGTCTTCCTGCACGCCTTCGATGGCGCTGTACTCGTGCAGGACACCGTCGATCTCTGCTTCGACTACCGCGCAGCCAGGCATGGAGGACAACAGGATACGCCGCAGCGCGTTGCCCAAGGTATGGCCGAAACCACGCTCGAGAGGCTCGAGGGTGATCTTGGCACGGGTCTGACTAACCGCCTGCACATCGATATGGCGGGGGGTCAGGAACTCATTTACCGAACTCTGCATGGATGCACCTACTTTCTAGCCCTTACTTGGAGTAGAGCTCGACAATCAGGTTTTCGTTGATGTCGGCGGAGAGATCACCACGGGCCGGCACGCTCTTGAAGGTGCCTTCCTTTTTCTCGGTGCTCACTTCGACCCACTCAACACGGCCACGCTGGCCGCACAGCTCGAGAGCTTGAGCGATACGCAGCTGGTTCTTGGCCTTCTCGCGGACCGCGACGACGTCGCCGACCTTGACCTGATAGGAGGGAATGTTGACGGTCTGACCGTTGACGGTGATCGACTTGTGGGAGACCAGCTGGCGCGATTCAGCGCGAGTGGCACCAAAGCCCATGCGATACACCACGTTGTCCAGACGGCACTCGAGCAGTTGCAGCAGGTTTTCACCGGTAGCGCCCTTGCGACGGGCAGCTTCCTGGTAGTAACCGGCGAACTGACGCTCGAGGACACCGTACATGCGGCGGACTTTCTGCTTTTCACGCAGCTGCAGACCGTAGTCGGACAGACGACCGCGACGCTGACCATGCTGGCCAGGAACGGTTTCCAGCTTGCACTTCGAGTCGAGGGCACGAGCGCCGCTCTTCAGGAAGAGGTCAGTGCCTTCGCGGCGGGACAGTTTGCACTTGGGACCAATGTAACGAGCCATTTCTCACTGTCTCCTATTACACGCGACGCTTCTTCGGCGGACGGCACCCGTTATGCGGGATGGGCGTCACGTCGGTGATGCTGGCGATCTTGTAACCACAGGCATTCAGGGCGCGAACAGCGGACTCGCGGCCGGGGCCGGGACCTTTGACGTTCACGTCCAGATTCTTCAGACCATATTCCAGAGCGGCTTGGCCGGCACGTTCGGCTGCAATCTGGGCAGCGAACGGGGTGCTCTTACGGGAGCCACGGAAGCCGGAGCCACCGGAGGTCGCCCAGGACAAAGCATTGCCCTGACGATCGGTGATGGTCACGATGGTGTTGTTGAAAGACGCATGGATGTGGGCGATGCCATCAACCACTGTCTTTTTGACTTTCTTACGAGGACGAGCAGCAGGTTTTGCCATGACTAGATTCCTGTCGATTCGCGGATGCGATTACTTGCGGATCGGCTTGCGCGGGCCCTTACGGGTACGGGCATTGGTCTTGGTGCGCTGACCACGGACCGGCAGACCACGGCGGTGACGCAGACCGCGGTAGCAACCCAGATCCATCAGGCGCTTGATGTTCATGTTGATTTCGCGGCGCAGGTCACCCTCGGTGAGGATTTTGGCGACCTCGTTACGCAGCTGATCGACCTGCTCGTCGCTCAGTTCCTTGATCTTGGCGGTCGGCTCGATGCCGGTGGCCGCGCAGATCTTCTGAGAGGTGGTGCGACCGACACCATAGATGTAGGTCAGCGAGATAACAGTGTGCTTGTTATCTGGAATGTTGACGCCTGCAATACGGGCCATTCAGAAAAACTCCAATTGACAGCTACCGACGCCCCGGAAGCCAAGAAAAGGGCGCGCGATATTAACGCTGTAGGAACAAATGATCAACCCGGCAGCACACTAGCTGCCGGGTTAGACGCGTGATTCACACTCAGCCTTGGCGCTGCTTGTGACGCGGTTCAGCGCTGCAGATCACGCGCACGACGCCTTCGCGGCGAATGATCTTGCAGTTACGGCACAGCTTCTTGACCGATGCACGAACTTTCATGACAACTCCTCTAACCTTACGGGTAACGGATCAGCGCATCATGCCGCTGCCGTAGCCCTTCAGGTTGGCTTTCTTCATCAGGGACTCGTATTGATGAGATACGAGATGGGATTGGACCTGGGACATGAAGTCCATGACCACTACCACCACGATCAGCAACGAGGTCCCGCCGAGATAGAACGGCACGTTCGCCGCGACCACCAGGAACTGGGGCAACAAGCACACCGCCGTCATGTACAGGGCACCGAACATGGTCAGTCGGGTCAGCACGCCATCGATATAGCGCGCGGACTGCTCACCAGGACGAATACCCGGGATGAACGCCCCGGATTTCTTCAGGTTCTCTGCCACGTCCTTGGGGTTGAACATCAGTGCCGTATAGAAGAAGCAGAAGAAGATGATCCCTGCACTAAACAGCAAGATGTTCAGCGGCTGACCGGGCGCGATGGCCTGAGCCACGTCCTGCAACCAACCGAGACCTTCAGACTGACCGAACCACGAACCGAGCGATGCCGGAAACAGCAGGATGCTGCTGGCGAAGATCGCCGGGATGACCCCGGCCATGTTCACCTTGAGCGGCAGATGGCTGTTCTGCGCAGCAAAGACCTTGCGACCCTGCTGACGCTTGGCGTAGTGCACGGCGATACGACGCTGCCCACGCTCGATGAACACCACGAAGGCGATGATGGCGACTGCCACCACACCGACCATGATCAGCGCGAAGATGTTGATATCGCCCTGCCGTGCCGACTCGAAGGACTGACCGATGGCGCGAGGCAAGCCCGCGACGATACCGGCGAAGATCAGCATCGAGATGCCGTTGCCGATACCGCGCTCGGTGATCTGCTCACCCAGCCACATCATGAACAGTGCGCCGGCGACAAAGGTGGTGACAGCTACGAAGTAGAAGCTGAAGCCCACACTGAACGCCACGCCCTGACTGGCAAGTCCAACCGACATCCCGGTGGCCTGAACGAGCGCCAGAACCAGTGTGCCGTAACGGGTGTACTGGCTGATCTTGCGACGACCAGACTCACCCTCTTTCTTCAATTGCTCCAGCTGTGGGCTGATCGCGGTAAGCAGCTGCATGATGATAGATGCCGAGATGTACGGCATGATCCCCAGTGCAAAGATGCTCATCCGCTCCAGCGCACCGCCAGAGAACATGTTGAAGAGGCTAAGAATGGTCCCCTCGTTCTGCCTGAACAGTGCGGCCAGCTGATCGGGATTGATACCCGGAACAGGGATGTGCGCACCGATCCTGTAGACGATGATCGCCAGGAACAGGAATCGGAGGCGGGTCCACAGCTCGGACATACCACCGGTCTTGCTGAGCGCAGAGAGAGCACCTTGCTTAGCCATTTATTCCTCGATCTTGCCGCCAGCTGCTTCGATGGCTGCACGTGCGCCCTTGGTGGCACCAATGCCCTTCAGGGTGACGGCACGAGTGACGTCGCCGGACAGCACAACCTTGACACGCTTGATGTCGCGGCTGATCACGTTGGCGTCTTTCAGCGCCTGCAGATCGACGACATCGACATCGACCTTGGCCAGCTCGGAGGTACGAACCTCGGCGCGGTCCAGGGCCTTTAGCGAAACGAAGCCGAACTTGGGCAGACGACGATGCAGCGGCTGCTGGCCGCCCTCGAAGCCGGGGGCAACCTTGCCACCGGAACGGGAGGTCAGACCCTTGTGGCCGCGACCACCGGTCTTGCCCAGGCCGCTACCGATACCACGACCGGGACGCAGCTTCTCGCGGCGAGCGCCGGGAGCAGAACGCAGATCATTCAATTTCATGACTTAACCCTCCACACGCAGAAGGTAATAGGCCTTGTTGATCATGCCGCGATTCTCAGGAGTGTCCTGAACTTCGACGGTGTGACCAATGCGACGCAGGCCGAGACCCTTGACGCAAGCCTTGTGATTGGCCAGACGGCCATGGACGCTCTTGATCAGCGTGACCTTGACGGTTGCGTTAGCCATGATCAGAGAATCTCCTCGACGCTCTTGCCACGCTTGGCGGCAACAGCTTCCGGCGCCTGCATGTGCTTGAGACCTTCAAAGGTCGCGTACACCACGTTTACCGGGTTGGTGGAGCCGTAGCACTTGGCCAGGACGTTCTGCACACCGGCGACTTCCAGCACGGCGCGCATGGCACCGCCGGCGATGATGCCGGTACCGTCGGAAGCGGGCTGCATGTACACCTTGGAGGCGCCGTGGGCGGCCTTGACCGGGTACTGCAGGGTGGTGCCGTTCAGATCCACCTGGATCATGTTGCGGCGAGCAGCTTCCATAGCCTTCTGGATGGCAGCAGGCACTTCACGGGCCTTGCCACGGCCGAAGCCAACGCGGCCTTTGCCATCGCCAACCACGGTCAGAGCGGTGAAGGCGAAGATACGGCCGCCTTTCACGGTTTTGGCTACGCGGTTAACTTGAACCAGCTTCTCGATGTAGCCTTCGTCGCGCTTTTGATCGTTATTTGCCATGACTTAGAACTCCAGCCCGCCTTCACGAGCAGCGTCGGCCAGCGCTTTGACGCGACCATGGTACTTGAAGCCAGAACGATCAAAGGCCACCTGGGTAACGCCAGCGGCCTTGGCACGCTCGGCGACCAGCAGACCAACTTTCTTGGCCGCCTCGACGTTGCTGGTAGCGCTTTCGCGCAGTTCTTTGTCCAGCGTAGAAGCGCTGGCCAGGACCTTGCTGCCGTCGGCCGCGATGACCTGGGCATAGATGTGCTGGGAAGAGCGGTACACGCACAGACGCACCACTTCCAGCTCGCGCATCTTCAGGCGAGCCTTGCGAGCGCGACGCAGTCGGGTTTCTTTCTTGACGGTCATTTGCTATGCCCTACTTTTTCTTGGCTTCTTTACGGTGGACGACTTCGTCGGCATACCGTACGCCCTTGCCCTTGTAAGGCTCCGGCGGACGGAAACCACGAATCTCAGCCGCAACCTGGCCGACCAGCTGCTTGTCGATACCCTTGATCAGGATTTCGGTCTGGTTGGGGGTTTCTGCGGTGATGCCTTGCGGCAGGTCGTAGTCCACGGGGTGAGAGAAGCCCAGAGCGAGGTTCAGCACCTGACCTTTGGCTTGGGCCTTGTAGCCCACACCGACCAGTTGCAGCTTGCGCTCGAAGCCCTGGCTGACGCCGACCACCATGTTGTTGACCAGGGCACGGGTAGTGCCAGCCATCGCACGGGTCTGCTGATCGCCATTGCGAGCAGCGAAACGCAGCTCACCGGACTCTTGAGTGACTTCAACGGACGGATGGACCTTCAGCTCCAGAGCGCCCTTGGCACCCTTGATCGAAAGGGCCTGACCGGCCAGATTAACTTCGACGCCTGCAGGCAGTCTTACAGGGTTTTTAGCAACGCGAGACATGCTGATTCCCCTTAGAAGACTGTGCAGAGCACTTCGCCGCCAACACCAGCAGCACGGGCTGCGCGATCAGTCATCACACCTTTGTTGGTGGAAACGATCGACACGCCCAGACCGCCACGCACTTTCGGCAGCTGGTCAACGGCTTTGTACTGGCGCAGACCGGGACGGCTGCTACGCTTCAGCTCTTCGATGACAGGCTTGCCTTCGAAGTACTTCAGCTCGATGGACAGCGACGGCTTGGATTCCGCGCTGACCTGAAAATCCGCGATGTAACCTTCGTCCTTGAGGACTTTGGCAACGGCAGCCTTCAGCTTGGAAGAAGGCATGCTCACAACGGCCTTTTCAGCCATCTGGGCATTACGGATACGAGTTAGCATGTCTGCTAACGGGTCCTGCATACTCATGGGCTATTAGCTCCTAATACAGAAATTGAGCCTACCGGCTCTCAAAATCACCCCTCGGCAATAGGCCGATTCGGGCGAGCCGAGCATTCTAGAGATCGGCCTGAAACGAATCAAGCCCCAAAAGGGGCTTGATTCAGTTACCGCGATGAAAGGCGCTAGCTGTTACCAGCTGGCCTTCACCAGGCCGGGCACGTCACCGCGCATGGCTGCTTCACGCAGCTTGATGCGGGACAGACCGAACTTGCGGTACACGCCATGCGGACGACCGGTCAGGCGGCAGCGGTTACGCATGCGGCTGGCGCTGGCGTCACGGGGCTGCTTCTGCAGGGCGACCTGGGCATTCCAACGCTCCTCGGGGGAGGCGTTGACGTTACCGATGGTCGCCTTCAGCTCGGCGCGCTTCTTGGCGTACTTGGCAACCGTTTGCTGACGCTTCAGCTCACGGTTAATCATGCTTTGCTTTGCCATTTGAAGACCTCAATCAGTTACGGAACGGGAAGTTGAACGCGCGCAGCAGCGCACGGCCTTCCTCGTCGGTACGAGCGGTGGTGGTCAGGGTGATGTCCATACCACGCAGCGCATCGATCTTGTCGTAATCGATTTCCGGGAAGATGATCTGCTCTTTCACGCCCATGCTGTAGTTGCCACGACCATCGAAGGACTTGGCATTCAGGCCGCGGAAGTCACGTACGCGCGGCAGGGAGATGGACAGCAGACGATCCAGGAATTCATACATGCGATCGCTACGCAGGGTCACCTTGACGCCAATCGGCCAGCCTTCGCGGATCTTGAAGCCAGCAATGGAATTGCGGGCATAAGTCACGACCGGCTTTTGACCAGCGATCTTTTCCAGGTCAGCTACAGCGTTGTCGATGATCTTCTTGTCACCGACTGCTTCGCCCAGACCCATGTTCAAGGTGATCTTGGTGATGCGCGGAACTTCCATCACGTTACCCAGCTGAAGCTGCTCTTTCAGCTTGGGCGCGATTTCCTTCCGATAAATCTCTTTCAATCGAGCCATGGTGATCTACCTAGCAGCTTCAGGCCTGGACCGCTTTTTGGGTCGACTTGAAGATACGAATCTTCTTGCCGTCTTCGACTTTGAAACCAACGCGGTCAGCCTTGTTGGTCTCGGAGTTGAAAATGGCAACGTTGGAGACATGCAGAGGGGCTTCTTTCTCTACGATGCCACCCTGAACGCCCAGCATGGGGTTGGGCTTGGTGTGGCGCTTGACCAGGTTGACCCCGCCAACGACCAGACGGTCATCGGCGAGCACCTTCAGCACCTTGCCACGTTTGCCCTTGTCCTTGCCGGCAATGACGATTACCTCGTCGTCACGACGAATCTTTTGCATGTCGGCTACTCCTTACAGCACTTCGGGGGCAAGGGAGACGATCTTCATGAACTTCTCGGAGCGAAGTTCACGGGTCACCGGCCCAAAGATACGGGTGCCAATCGGCTCTTGCTTGTTGTTCAGCAGAACCGCGGCGTTGCCGTCGAAGCGGATGATGGAACCGTCGGTGCGGCGGACGCCGTGCTTGGTACGCACGACGACAGCAGTCATCACCTGACCTTTCTTCACCTTGCCGCGCGGAATTGCTTCCTTGACGGTGACTTTGATGATGTCGCCGATGCCGGCGTAGCGGCGGTGGGAACCGCCGAGCACCTTGATGCACATCACGCGACGAGCGCCGCTGTTGTCGGCGACGTCAAGCATGGATTGAGTCTGGATCATGGCTCTCTACCCTTATACCTGAACGGCGCGCTCGACGACGTCAACCAGGGTCCACGCCTTGGTCTTGGCCAGCGGGCGGGTTTCGCGAATGGTGACCAGGTCACCAATGCGGCACTGATTGGTTTCGTCGTGAGCGTGCAGCTTGGTGGAACGCTTCACGTATTTGCCGTAGATCGGGTGCTTTACGCGACGCTCGATCAGTACGGTCACGGTTTTGTCCATCTTGTCGCTGACCACTCGGCCGGTCAGCGTACGGACAGTTTTTTCAGCTTCAGCCATGATCACTTACCTGCTTGCTGGTTCAGCACAGTCTTGACGCGAGCGATGTCGCGCTTCACTTGCGAGAGCATGTGAGACTGACCCAACTGGCCAGTTGCCTTCTGCATACGCAGATTGAACTGGTCACGCAGCAGGTTGAGAAGCTGCTCGTTCAGCTCCTCTACGGATTTCTCACGCAAATCTTTCGCTTTCATCACATCACCGTCCGCTTAACAAAGGAGGTTTCGACGGGAAGCTTGGCAGCGGCCAGGGCGAATGCCTGACGAGCCAGATCCTCGGAAACACCCTCGATCTCGTACAGGACCTTGCCCGGCTGGATCTGGGCTACCCAGTACTCGACACTACCCTTACCTTTACCCATCCGCACTTCGAGAGGCTTCTTGGTGACAGGCTTGTCAGGGAAGACGCGGATCCAGATCTTGCCGCCACGCTTCACGTGACGGGTCAGCGCACGACGTGCGGATTCGATCTGGCGAGCGGTCAGACGGCCACGGCCGACAGCCTTCAGCGCGTACTCGCCGAAGCTGACCTTGCTACCGCGATGAGCCAGACCACGGTTGTGGCCGGTCATCTGCTTGCGGAATTTTGTACGCTTGGGTTGCAGCATGTTGCGTACTCCTTACTTAGCAGCAGCTTTTTTGCGCGGAGCCGGGGCGACGGGCTTGAGCTCTTCCTGGCGGCCACCAATGACCTCACCCTTGAAGATCCAGACCTTCACACCGATCACACCGTAGGTGGTGTGAGCTTCCGCAGTGGCGTAGTCGATATCGGCACGCAGGGTGTGCAGGGGCACACGACCTTCGCGATACCACTCGGTACGGGCGATTTCAGCACCGCCCAGACGACCGCTCACTTGAATCTTGATGCCTTTGGCACCAATGCGGATCGCGTTCTGCACGGCGCGCTTCATGGCGCGACGGAACATCACACGACGCTCAAGCTGCTGCGCAACGCTCTGCGCAACCAGGGCACCGTCGAGCTCCGGCTTGCGGATCTCTTCGATGTTGATGTGCACGGGCACACCCATTCTTGCGGTCAGGTCCTGACGCAGCTTCTCGACATCCTCACCTTTCTTGCCGATCACGATACCGGGACGGGCGGTGTGGATGGTGATGCGTGCGGTTTGAGCCGGGCGATGAATATCGATACGGCTTACGGACGCGCTTTTTAGTTTGTCCTGGAGGTACTCACGAACCTTCAGGTCGGCCAACAGATAGTCCGCATAAGTGCGCTTATCCGCGTACCAGACCGAAGTGTGCTCCTTGACGATACCCAGGCGAATGCCATTGGGATGTACTTTCTGACCCATCTGATCGACTCCGTTACTTGTCCGCAACCTTGACCGTGATATGGCAAGACCGCTTCACGATGCGATCAGCACGACCTTTGGCACGCGGCATGATGCGCTTGAGCGAACGACCTTCGTTTACGAAGACGGTGGAGACCTTCAGGTCGTCCACGTCGGCGCCTTCATTGTGCTCGGCGTTGGCAACAGCCGACTCCAGCACCTTCTTCATGATTTCAGCGGCTTTCTTGCTGCTGAAAGTCAACAGGTTGAGCGCTTCGCCCACCTTCTTCCCGCGAATCTGGTCGGCGACCAAGCGGGCTTTCTGGGCGGAGATACGAGCGCCCGACAGCTTAGCGGCTACTTCCATCTTCCTTACCCCTTAACGCTTGGCTTTCTTGTCAGCCGCATGACCGCGATAGGTGCGGGTAGCAGCGAACTCGCCGAGTTTGTGGCCGACCATGTCTTCGTTCACCAGAACGGGGACATGTTGACGACCGTTGTGCACAGCGATGGTCAGGCCGACCATCTGCGGCAGGATCATCGAACGACGCGACCAGGTCTTGATCGGCTTGCGTTCGTTTTTTTCCACCGCGACTTCGATCTTCTTCAACAGGTGAAGATCGATAAAAGGACCTTTCTTCAGAGAACGGGGCACAGTCGAATCCTCTACTGATTACTTGCCGCGACGGACAATCATCTTGTCGGTACGCTTGTTGGAGCGCGTCTTGAGACCCTTGGTCTTGACGCCCCACGGCGAAACCGGATGACGGCCACCGGAAGTACGACCTTCACCACCACCGTGCGGGTGATCGACCGGGTTCATGGCAACACCACGAACAGTCGGACGCACGCCACGCCAGCGGGTGGCACCGGCCTTACCCAGCGAACGCAGGCTGTGCTCACCATTGGACACTTCGCCCAGGGTGGCACGGCACTCGGACAGCACCTTGCGCATTTCACCGCTGCGCAGACGCACGGTGACGTAGGCGCCTTCACGGGCGACCAGCTGAGCGGAGGTACCCGCGGAGCGAGCGATCTGAGCGCCTTTGCCAGGCTTCAGCTCGATACCGTGGATGGTGCTACCGACCGGCACGTTACGCAGCGGCAGGTTGTTGCCGGCCTTGATGGGCGCGCCAGCGCCGGACAGCAGTTGGTCACCGGCAGCAACGCCCTTGGGGGCGATGATGTAGCGACGCTCGCCATCGGCGTACTTCAGCAGAGCGATGTGTGCAGTACGGTTCGGATCGTATTCGATACGCTCAACGACGGCAGGGATGCCATCCTTGTTGCGACGGAAATCGACCAGACGATAGTGCTGCTTGTGACCACCGCCGATGTGGCGAGTGGTGATACGACCATTGTTGTTACGGCCGCCGGACTTGCTCTTCTTCTCCAGCAAAGGAGCGTAGGGCGCGCCTTTGTGCAGATCAGAGTTGACCACCTTGACCACAAAGCGGCGGCCAGCGGAGGTCGGCTTGCATTTTACGATTGCCATGATGCCCCCTGATTACTCGGCGCTGCTGGAAAAGTCGAGATCCTGGCCCGGCTGGAGCGCGATGTACGCTTTTTTCCAGTCGTTACGCTTGCCCAGACCACGAGCGGTGCGCTTGGTCTTGCCCTGGACGTTCAGGGTGCTGACGCTGCGAACCTTGACCTCGAACAGCTGCTCGACGGCCTTCTTGATTTCCAGCTTGGTTGCATCGGTGGCAACCTTGAATACGAACTGCTTCTGGCTGTCCGCCAGCATGGTGGCCTTCTCGGAGATGTGCGGGCCAAGCAGCACTTTGAATACGCGTTCCTGGTTCATGCCAGCAGCTCCTCGAATTTCTTCACGGCGGACACAGTGACCAGCACCTTGTCGTAGGCGATCAGGCTGACCGGGTCGGAACCCTGGACATCACGCACGTCGACGAAAGGCAGGTTGCGGGCGGCCAGATACAGATTCTGGTCGACAGCGTCGGTCACGATCAGCACGTCGCTCAGGCCCAGGCCGTCCAGCTTGCTGACCAGGGTCTTGGTCTTGGGCGCGTCGACGGCGAAGTCGTCAACCACGACCAGACGATCCAGACGGACCAGCTCGGCGAGGATGGAGCGCAGTGCAGCGCGGTACATCTTCTTGTTCAGCTTCTGGCTGTGATCCTGGGGCTTGGCTGCGAAAGCCACGCCACCGGAACGCCAGATGGGGCTGCGGATGGTACCGGCACGGGCACGACCGCTGCCCTTCTGACGCCAGGGCTTCTTGCCGCCGCCGCTGACTTCGGAACGGGTCTTCTGGGCACGGGTGCCCTGACGACCGCCAGCCATGTAGGCCACGACTGCCTGGTGAACCAGGGTCTCGTTGAATTCACCGCCGAAGGTGTGCTCGGAGACTTCGATAGCTTGAGAGCCATTCACATTGAGTTGCATGTTCTCTCTCCTCTCAACCACGGGCCTTGACAGCGGGACGCACGATCACGTCACCACCCGGCGCGCCGGGGACGGCACCCTTGACCAGCAGCAGGTTGCGCTCGGCGTCTACACGCACGACTTCCAGCGACTGAACGGTTACACGCTCCGCACCCAGGTGACCGGACATTTTCTTGCCCTTGAACACTCGACCAGGAGTCTGGCACTGGCCGATGGAACCAGGTGCACGGTGGGAAACGGAGTTACCGTGGGTGTTGTCCTGACCACGGAAGTTCCAGCGCTTGATGGTACCGGCGTAGCCCTTACCTTTGGACTGACCAGTGACATCAACCATCTGACCGGCTTCGAACAGGGCTACGGTGACTTCGTCGCCAGCCTTGTACTCACCGTCTTCCAGGCGGAATTCGAGGACGCTACGACCAGCAGCAACGCTGGCCTTGGCGAAGTGACCGGCTTGCGCCTTGGTCACGCGGGAAGCACGACGCTCGCCCACGGTTACCTGAATGGCACGGTAGCCATCGGTTTCTTCGCTTTTGAATTGGGTTACGCGATTCGGCTCGATCTCAATGACCGTAACCGGAACGGAAACGCCTTCTTCGGTGAAAACGCGGGTCATACCGCATTTACGACCGACTAAACCAATCGTCATGTTGAGAACCTCTTGAGTGTACGGGGCTTTCACCCGCTATGGCCGCCCATTTCAGAGCGTTACACGACTGAAACCTTGACGGTCTCAGCCGAGGCTGATTTGCACTTCAACGCCAGCGGCGAGATCGAGCTTCATCAGCGCATCGACGGTCTTGTCGGTGGGCTGAACGATGTCGAGCACACGCTTGTGGGTACGAATTTCGTACTGGTCACGAGCGTCCTTGTTGACGTGCGGAGAAATCAGCACTGTGTAACGTTCCTTGCGGGTTGGCAGAGGAATCGGACCACGCACCTGAGCACCAGTACGTTTCGCGGTTTCCACGATTTCCTGGGTAGATTGATCGATCAGGCGATGATCAAAAGCCTTCAACCGAATACGGATTTGTTGATTTTGCATTTGACCTCAGACTCCAAGCTTTCCCCTCGGGCAAAAAGGTGCCCGATTAAAGGAGGCGCAATTCTAAGGATGTCGCTGACAGCTGTCAAGAACGCCTCTTTTGCCATCTGTCAATTTCATGAGGCAAGAAAAAAGGCCCCGAAGGGCCTTTTTTCGTTTCAGATCAATCGATTACTCGATGATCTTGGCAACCACGCCGGCGCCGACGGTACGACCGCCTTCACGGATGGCGAAACGCAGACCATCTTCCATCGCGATCGGAGCGATCAGGGTGACAACCATCTTGATGTTGTCGCCCGGCATCACCATCTCGACGCCTTCCGGCAGCTCGCAGTTACCGGTCACGTCGGTGGTGCGGAAGTAGAACTGCGGACGGTAGCCCTTGAAGAACGGGGTGTGACGACCACCTTCTTCCTTGGACAGCACGTACACTTCGCACTCGAACTTGGTGTGCGGCTTGATGGTGTTCGGCTTGGCCAGAACCTGGCCACGCTCCACGTCCTCACGCTTGGTGCCACGCAGCAGCACGCCGACGTTCTCGCCAGCACGGCCTTCGTCCAGCAGCTTGCGGAACATCTCGACGCCGGTGCAGGTGGTCTTGACGGTGGCCTTGATGCCCACGATCTCGACTTCTTCCTGGACCTTGACGATGCCACGCTCGACACGACCGGTTACCACGGTGCCGCGACCGGAGATCGAGAACACGTCTTCGATCGGCATCAGGAACGGCTTGTCGATGGCGCGCTCGGGCTCGGGGATGTAGGAGTCCAGGGTTTCGACCAGCTTGCGCACGGCGGAAACGCCCATCTCGTTGTCGTCCTGGCCGTTCAGGGCCATCAGCGCGGAGCCGATGACGATCGGAGTGTCGTCGCCCGGGAAGTCGTAGGTGTTCAGCAGATCGCGAACTTCCATTTCGACCAGTTCCAGCAGCTCGGCGTCATCAACCATGTCGGCCTTGTTCAGGAACACGACGATGTAGGGAACGCCTACCTGACGGGACAGCAGGATGTGCTCGCGGGTCTGCGGCATGGGGCCGTCAGCAGCCGAGCAAACCAGGATCGCGCCGTCCATCTGGGCAGCACCGGTGATCATGTTCTTCACGTAGTCGGCGTGGCCGGGGCAGTCGACGTGCGCGTAGTGACGGATCGCCGAGTCGTACTCAACGTGGGAGGTATTGATGGTGATACCGCGAGCCTTTTCTTCCGGCGCGTTGTCGATCTGGTCGAAACCACGAGCGGAACCGCCCCAGGTGTCGGCACAGACTTTGGTCAGCGCTGCGGTCAGAGTGGTCTTGCCATGGTCGACGTGACCGATGGTGCCCACGTTCAGGTGCGGTTTGTTACGTTCGAATTTTTCTTTAGCCACGAGATAAAACCTCTAGTCAAAGCGCTGATTAAGCTTGTTTCTTGATGATGGCTTCGGCGATGTTCGACGGAGCTTCGGCGTACTTGGAGAACTCCATGGAGTAGCTTGCGCGACCCTGAGACATGGAGCGGACATCCGTAGCGTAGCCAAACATCTCGCCCAGCGGAACCTCGGCACGGATGACCTTGCCGGTCACGGTGTCTTCCATACCCTGGATCAGGCCACGACGACGGTTCAGGTCGCCCATGACGTCGCCCATGTAGTCTTCCGGGGTCACGACCTCGACCTTCATGATCGGCTCGAGCAGCACGGCACCACCCTTCTGGGTGAGCTGCTTGGTCGCCATGGAGGCAGCGATCTTGAACGCCATCTCGTTGGAGTCGACGTCGTGGTAGGAACCGTCGAACACAGCGGCCTTCAGGCCAAGCAGCGGATAGCCGGCAACGATACCGTTCTTCATCTGCTCTTCGATGCCCTTCTGGATCGCCGGGATGTATTCCTTCGGAATCACACCACCCACGACTTCGCTGACGAACTCCAGACCTTCCTGACCTTCGTCGGCCGGTGCGAAGCGAATCCAGCAGTGACCGAACTGGCCACGACCACCCGACTGACGAACGAACTTGCCTTCGATCTCGCAGGTGTTGCGGATGGTTTCGCGGTAGGCGACCTGAGGCTTACCGATGTTCGCTTCCACGCCGAATTCGCGCTTCATGCGGTCCACCAGGATGTCCAGGTGCAGCTCGCCCATGCCGGAGATGATGGTCTGACCGGACTCTTCGTCGGTCTTGACGCGGAACGAGGGGTCTTCCTGGGCCAGCTTGCCCAGTGCGATGCCCATCTTTTCCTGGTCGGCCTTGGTCTTCGGCTCGACGGCGACCGAGATCACCGGCTCCGGGAAGTCCATGCGCTCGAGGATGATCGGCTTCTCGATCGAGCACAGGGTGTCACCGGTGGTGACGTCCTTCATGCCGATCAGGGCGGCGATGTCGCCAGCGCGAACTTCCTTGATCTCTTCTCGGGTGTTGGCGTGCATCTGCACCATACGGCCGACGCGCTCCTTTTTACCCTTCACCGAGTTGATGACGGAGTCACCGGAGCTCAGTACACCCGAGTAGACGCGGGCGAAGGTCAGGGTACCCACGAAGGGGTCGGTAGCGATCTTGAACGCCAGAGCCGAGAAGGGCTCGTTGTCGTCTGCATGACGCTCGTCGGTGATTTCCTCGTTGTCCGGGTTGGTACCCTTGATCGCAGGAATCTCGATAGGCGCCGGCAGGAAGTCGATCACGGCGTCCAGAACCAGGGGCACGCCCTTGTTCTTGAAGGACGAACCGCAGACGGCCGGGACGATTTCGCAGGCGATGGTACGCTGACGCAGGCCGGCCTTGATCTCGTCGATCGACAGCTCGCCCTCTTCCAGGTACTTGTTCATCAGCTCTTCGTTGGCTTCGGCAGCAGCCTCGACCATGTTGGAGCGCCACTGCTCGGCATCGGCCAGCATGTCCGCAGGAATCTCTTCCTCGCGGTAGGTCATGCCCTGGTCGTCATCGTTCCAGAAGATGGCCTTCATCTTCAGCAGGTCGATCTGGCCCTGGAAGTTCTCTTCCGCGCCAATGGCCAGCTGAACCGGGACCGGAGTGTGGCCCAGACGCTTCTTGATCTGCTCGACGACGCGTAGGAAGTTGGCGCCGGCACGGTCCATCTTGTTGACGTAGACGATGCGCGGTACGCCGTACTTGTTGGCCTGACGCCATACGGTTTCGGACTGAGGCTCGACACCGGAGGTGCCGCAGAACACCACGACCGCACCGTCCAGCACGCGCAGGGAACGCTCCACCTCAATGGTGAAGTCCACGTGGCCGGGGGTATCGATGATGTTTACGCGGTACTTGTCGTACTGCTTGGTCGAACCGGACCAGAACGCGGTGGTGGCAGCGGAGGTGATGGTGATACCACGCTCCTGCTCCTGCACCATCCAGTCCATGGTCGCAGCGCCGTCGTGAACCTCACCCATTTTGTGGTTCACGCCGGTGTAGAACAGAATCCGCTCGGTAGTAGTCGTCTTACCTGCGTCCACGTGGGCGCAGATACCGATGTTCCGATAGCGGTTAATAGCGGTTGTACGAGCCATAAGGTCCTCGCTTGATTGGAAGCGCTAGGCTTAGAAGCGGTAGTGCGAGAAGGCCTTGTTGGCTTCTGCCATGCGATGCACGTCTTCGCGCTTCTTGACTGCGGCACCCTTGCCTTCAAAAGCGTCCATGAGTTCACCCGCCAGGCGCAGAGCCATGGACTTCTCACCACGCTTGCGCGCGGAGTCCACCAGCCAGCGCATGGCCAGGGCATTACGACGGGAAGGACGAACCTCAACCGGCACCTGGTAGGTAGCACCGCCGACACGGCGGGACTTCACTTCGACCAGCGGAGCGATGGCGTCGAGCGCTTTTTCGAAAACTTCCAGGGGTTCGGCATTCTTGGAACGCTCTTTGACCTTGTCCAGAGCACCATAAACGATACGCTCGGCAACGGCTTTCTTGCCGCTCTCCATCACGTGGTTCATGAACTTGGCCAGGATCTGGCTTCCGTATTTCGGATCGTCAAGTATTTCGCGCTTGGCCGCTACACGACGTCTTGGCATTGATAAGCCCTCAAAACGGTCTTCAGGTTAGCTCGGGACTCGTTGCCCGACCTTACTCTTATCGACTCGAACAAAAAGAAAGGTGATTACTTCGGACGCTTGGTGCCGTACTTGGAACGGCCCTGCTTGCGGTCCTTCACACCGGTGGTGTCCAGCGAGCCGCGCACGGTGTGATAACGCACACCCGGCAGATCCTTGACCCGGCCACCGCGGATCAGCACGACGCTGTGTTCCTGCAGGTTGTGACCTTCACCGCCGATGTAGGAGGTGACTTCGAAGCCGTTGGTCAGACGCACACGGCAGACCTTCCGCAGTGCGGAGTTGGGCTTCTTGGGAGTGGTGGTGTACACGCGGGTGCACACGCCACGACGTTGCGGGCAGTTTTGCAGCGCAGGTACGTCGGATTTCTCGACGATACGCTTGCGTGCACTACGCACCAGCTGGTTGATAGTTGCCATCTATAGCTCCACTGATTGTCTTGCGACATAAACGAAATAGCAGAACGTCAGTCCTGCCCATTTTCGGGGAACGAAAGTCTAAAGAGCTTCAGCGCTCCAGTCAAGACAAAGCCCCCGGACGCCTAGGGCGCCGGGGGCTTTGTCAAGCGAGACCTGCTACCGAACTCAGCTGGCGCTGGAGTTCAGCGCTTCGGTCAGGGCGGCTTCGGCCTCGCTGGCGCTCACGCGCTGCGGCTTGCCGAGTTCGCGCTGGCGCTTGCGCTCGCTGTGGTAGGCCAGACCGGTACCGGCCGGGATCAGACGACCCACCACCACGTTTTCCTTCAGGCCGCGCAGGAAGTCGCGCTTGCCGGTCACGGCGGCTTCGGTCAGGACACGGGTGGTCTCCTGGAAGGAAGCGGCCGAGATGAAGGACTCGGTGGACAGCGAAGCCTTGGTGATACCCAGCAGCACGCGCTCGTACTTGGCGACGAAGCGATCATTGCCGACCAGCTGCTCGTTCTCTTCCAGGACGTGGGTCAGTTCGACCTGATCGCCCTTGATGAAGCTGGAGTCGCCGGTGTCGCTCACCTCGACCTTGCGCAGCATCTGGCGCAGGATGGTCTCGATGTGCTTGTCGTTGATCTTCACGCCCTGCAGGCGGTACACGTCCTGGATCTCGTTGACGATGTACTTGGCCAGCGCGCTGACACCCAGCAGACGCAGGATGTCGTGCGGGTTGCTCGGACCGTCGGAGATGACTTCGCCGCGGCTTACCTGTTCGCCTTCGAAGACGTTCAGGTGGCGCCACTTCGGAATCAGCTCCTCGTAGGGATCGGTGCCGTCGGTCGGGGTGATGACCAGACGACGCTTGCCCTTGGTTTCCTTGCCGAAGGAGATGGTACCGCTGATCTCCGCCAGGATTGCCGGCTCCTTGGGACGACGCGCTTCGAAGAGGTCGGCCACGCGGGGCAGACCACCGGTGATGTCGCGGGTCTTGGAGGTTTCCTGGGGGATACGGGCGATAACGTCACCCACATGCACCTTGGCACCGTCGCTCAGGTTGACCAGCGCGTTCGGCGGCAGGAAGTACTGGGCCGGTACGTCGGTACCCGGCAGCAGCAGGTCCTTGCCGTTGGCGTCGATCAGCTTGACGGCCGGACGGATGTCCTTGCCGGAAGTCGGGCGATCCTTGGCGTCGAGCACCTCGATGTTGGTCAGACCGGTCAGTTCGTCGGTCTGGCGCTTGATGGTGATGCCCTCCTCCATGCCGACGAAGGCCACGGTACCGTCCATCTCGGTGACGATGGGGTGGGTGTGCGGGTCCCACTTGGCCACGATGGCGCCAGCGTCGACCTTGTCGCCTTCCTTGACCGAAATCACCGCACCGTAGGGCAGCTTGTAGCGCTCGCGCTCACGACCGAAGTCGTCGGCGATGGCCAGCTCACCGGAACGGGACACGGCAACCAGGGCGCCATCGGCACGTTCGACGTGCTTCAGGTTGTGCAGGCGGATGGCACCGCCGTTCTTGACCTGGACGCTGTCGGCCGCGGAGGTCCGGCTGGCCGCACCACCGATGTGGAAGGTACGCATGGTCAGCTGGGTACCCGGCTCACCGATGGACTGGGCAGCAATGACGCCGACCGCTTCACCGATGTTGACCTGGTGACCACGGGCCAGATCGCGACCGTAGCACTTGGCGCAGATGCCATGACGGGTTTCGCAGGTGATCGGCGAACGCACCACGACTTCGTCGACGCTGTTGAGCTCGAGGAACTCGACCCAGCGCTCGTCGACCAGGGTGCCGGCCGGCACGATGATCTCTTCGGTACCCGGCTTGGGCACGTCGCGGGCGATGACCCGACCCAGAACGCGCTCACCCAGGGGCTCGACCACGTCGCCGCCTTCGATGTGCGGGGTCATGATCAGGCCGCGCTCGGTACCGCAGTCGACCTCGGTCACCACCAGATCCTGGGCCACGTCGACGAGACGACGGGTCAGGTAACCGGAGTTCGCGGTCTTCAGGGCGGTATCCGCCAGACCCTTACGGGCACCGTGGGTGGAGATGAAGTACTGGAGTACGTTCAGTCCTTCACGGAAGTTGGCGGTGATAGGCGTCTCGATGATGGAGCCGTCCGGCTTGGCCATCAGGCCACGCATGCCGGCGAGCTGACGAATCTGGGCCGCGGAACCCCGGGCGCCGGAATCGGCCATCATGTACATGGAGTTGAAGGACTCCTGGTCGACTTCCTTGCCCTCGCGGTCGATGACCTTCTCTTTCGAGAGGTTGGTCATCATCGCCTTGGACACTTCGTCGTTGGCCTTGGACCAGAGGTCGATCACCTTGTTGTACTTCTCGCCCTGGGTCACCAGGCCGGAGGCGTACTGGCTCTCGATCTCCTTCACCTCGGCGGTGGCGGCATCGATGATGCGGGCCTTCTCGTCCGGAATGACGAAGTCGTTGACGCCGATGGAGACGCCGGACAGGGTCGAATAGGCGAAACCGGTGTACATCAGCTGGTCGGCGAAGATGACGGTGTCCTTGAGACCCACCACGCGGTAGCAGTGGTTGATCAGCTTGGAGATGGCCTTCTTCTTCATCGACTGGTTGACCACGTCGTACGGCAGACCGGCGGGCACGACCTGGAACAACAGCGCGCGGCCGACGGTGGTGTCGACGATGCGGGTGTTCTTGGTCAGGCTGCCGTCCTTGTGACGGATGGTCTCGTTGATGCGCACCTTGACCTTGGCGTGCAGGGCGGCTTCGCCGGCACGGAAGACGCGATCGACTTCCTGCAGGTCGGCGAACACGCGGCCTTCGCCCTTGGCGTTAATGGCTTCACGGGTCATGTAGTACAGACCCAGAACCACGTCCTGCGACGGCACGATGATCGGCTCGCCGTTGGCGGGCGACAGGATGTTGTTGGTCGACATCATCAGAGCGCGCGCTTCCAGCTGGGCTTCCAGCGTCAGCGGCACGTGCACGGCCATCTGGTCACCGTCGAAGTCGGCGTTGTACGCGGCGCAGACCAGCGGGTGCAGCTGGATCGCCTTGCCTTCGATGAGGACCGGCTCGAACGCCTGGATACCCAGACGGTGCAGGGTCGGGGCGCGGTTGAGCAGCACGGGGTGTTCGCGGATGACTTCGGCGAGAACGTCCCAGACCTCGGGCAGTTCGCGCTCGACCATCTTCTTGGCGGCCTTGATGGTGGTCGCCATGCCGCGGGCTTCCAGCTTGCCGAAGATGAACGGCTTGAACAGCTCCAGAGCCATCTTCTTGGGCAGACCGCATTGGTGCAGACGCAGGGTCGGGCCCACGGTAATCACGGAACGACCGGAGTAGTCGACGCGCTTGCCCAGCAGGTTCTGACGGAAACGACCCTGCTTGCCCTTGATCATGTCGGCCAGGGACTTCAGCGGGCGCTTGTTGGAACCGGTGATGGCACGACCGCGACGGCCGTTGTCCAGCAGGGCGTCAACGGCTTCCTGCAGCATGCGCTTCTCGTTGCGCACGATGATGTCGGGCGCAGCCAGGTCGAGCAGCCGCTTGAGGCGGTTGTTCCGGTTGATGACGCGACGATAGAGATCGTTCAGGTCGGAGGTCGCGAAGCGGCCGCCATCCAGCGGCACCAGCGGACGCAGGTCCGGCGGCAGCACGGGCAGCACGGTCATGACCATCCACTCCGGCTTGTTGCCGGAGCCCTGGAAGGCTTCCATCAGCTTCAGGCGCTTGGACAGCTTCTTGATCTTGGTCTCGGAATTGGTCTGCGGAATCTCTTCGCGCAGGCGGCCGATCTCGTGCTCCAGATCAATGGCGCCGAGCAGTTGGAACACGGCTTCCGCACCCATGCGGGCGTCGAAGTCGTCGCCGAACTCTTCCAGTGCCTCGAAGTACTGCTCGTCATTGAGCAGCTGGTACTTCTCGAGGGTGGTCATGCCCGGATCGATCACCACGTAGCTCTCGAAATAGAGCACGCGCTCGATGTCACGCAGGGTCATGTCCAGCAGCAGGCCGATACGGGACGGCAGCGACTTCAGGAACCAGATGTGGGCGACGGGCGAAGCCAGCTCGATGTGGCCCATGCGCTCGCGGCGCACCTTGGCCAGGGCGACTTCCACGCCGCACTTCTCGCAGATCACACCGCGGTGCTTGAGGCGCTTGTACTTTCCGCACAGGCACTCGTAGTCCTTGACCGGGCCAAAGATCTTGGCGCAGAACAGACCATCGCGCTCGGGCTTGAAGGTACGGTAGTTGATGGTCTCCGGCTTCTTCACTTCACCGAACGACCAGGAACGAATCATCTCGGGCGAGGCCAGACCGATACGGATGGCATCGAACTCCTCGAGTTGACCCTGGTTTTTCAACAGATTGAGCAAGTCTTTCAAGGCCTTTCCTCCTCACGGACCGGAGGCGACCGCCGCGCGGTCGCCTCCTCTAGGGTCTCGTGTTATTCGGTTTCCAGTTCGATATCGATGCCGAGCGAGCGGATTTCCTTGATCAGTACGTTGAAGGACTCGGGCATGCCGGCCTCCATGCGGTGATCCCCGTCCACGATGTTCTTGTACATCTTGGTCCGGCCGTTCACATCGTCCGACTTCACCGTGAGCATTTCCTGCAGGGTGTAAGCCGCGCCATAGGCCTCCAGTGCCCAGACCTCCATCTCCCCGAAACGCTGACCACCGAACTGCGCCTTACCACCCAGCGGCTGCTGGGTAACCAGGCTGTAGGAACCGGTGGAACGGGCGTGCATCTTGTCGTCCACCAGGTGGTTCAGCTTGAGCATGTACATGTAGCCGACGGTAGTGGTGCGCTCAAAGGCGTTGCCGGTGCGGCCGTCGTACAGACGCATCTGGCCGCTCTCGGGCAGATCGGCCAGCTTCAGCATAGCCTTGATCTCGCGCTCCTTGGCACCGTCGAACACCGGCGTGGCCATGGGGACACCACCGCGCAGGTTCTTCGCCAGGTCGAGGATTTCCTGATCGCTCAGGTCGTCCAGCTTCTCCTGACGGCCGCCGATCTCGTTGTAGATCTCGTGCAGGAAGCCACGCAGTTCGGCGACCTTGCGCTGCTCTTCGATCATCACGTTGATCTTCTCGCCCAGACCCTTGGCCGCGAGGCCCAGGTGGGTTTCGAGGATCTGACCGACGTTCATCCGCGAAGGTACGCCCAGCGGGTTCAGCACGATGTCCACCGGCGTGCCGTTGGCGTCGTAGGGCATGTCTTCGACCGGCATGATCACCGAGACCACACCCTTGTTACCATGGCGACCGGCCATCTTGTCGCCCGGCTGGATGCGGCGCTTGATGGCGAGGTAGACCTTGACGATCTTCAGTACGCCCGGCGCCAGGTCATCGCCCTGCTGCAGCTTGCGCTTCTTGTCTTCGAACTTGTCGTCCAGCAGCTGGCGACGGTCGGACAGGTAGGCCTGGGCCTTTTCCAGCTGCTCGTTGTGAGCATCTTCCGCCATGCGCAGCTTGAACCACTGACCGCGCTCGAGGCCGTTCAGGTACTCGTCGGTGATGACGGCACCCTTCTTGACCGCCGGACCGCCTTCGGCGACCTGACCGACCAGAGCCTGACGCAGACGCTCGAAGGTCGCGCCTTCGACGATGCGGAACTCTTCGTTCAGATCCTTGCGGATCTCGTCGAGCTGGGACTTCTCGATGGCCAGGGCGCGGGAGTCGCGCTCGACACCGTCACGAGTGAAGACCTGGACGTCGATGACGGTACCCTTGGTGCCGGTGGGCACGCGCAGGGAGGTGTCCTTAACATCGCTGGCCTTCTCGCCGAAGATGGCGCGCAGCAGCTTCTCTTCCGGGGTCAGCTGGGTTTCGCCCTTGGGCGTGACCTTGCCGACCAGGATGTCACCGGCACCGACCTCGGCACCGACATAGACGATACCGGCCTCGTCCAGCTTGTTCAGCGCAGCCTCACCCACGTTCGGAATGTCGGAGGTGATCTCCTCCGGGCCGAGCTTGGTGTCACGGGCCACACAGGTCAGTTCCTGGATGTGGATGGTGGTGAAGCGATCTTCCTGGACCACGCGCTCCGACAGACAGATGGAGTCTTCGAAGTTGAAGCCGTTCCAGGGCATGAAGGCCACGCGCATGTTCTGACCCAGTGCCAGCTCGCCCATGTCGGTCGAGGGGCCATCGGCCAGGATGTCGAACTTGGCCACCTGATCACCCTTGCTCACCAGCGGACGCTGGTTGATGCAGGTGTTCTGGTTGGAACGGGTGTACTTGGTCAGGTTGTAGATGTCGACGCCGGCTTCACCGGTCTCGACTTCGTCATCGTTGACCCGCACCACGATACGGCTGGCATCGACGGAGTCGATCACGCCGCCACGACGGGCCACGACGCAGACGCCGGAGTCACGGGCGACGTTGCGCTCCATGCCGGTACCCACCAGCGGCTTGTCCGAACGCAGGGTCGGCACGGCCTGACGCTGCATGTTCGAACCCATCAACGCACGGTTGGCGTCGTCGTGCTCGAGAAACGGAATCAGCGAGGCGGCGACGGAGACGACCTGCTTGGGCGAAACGTCCATCAGGGTGACGTCTTCAGGCGCCTTGACGGTGAATTCGTTCAGGTGACGCACGGCCACCAGCTCGTCGATCAGCCGGTTGTTGTCGTCCAGCCCGGCGGAGGCCTGAGCGATCACGTGGTTGGCTTCTTCGATGGCCGACAGGAAGACGATCTCGTCGGTGGCCACGCCGTCCTTGACCATGCGGTACGGGCTTTCGAGGAAGCCGTACTGGTTGGTGCGGGCATAGGCAGCCAGGGAGTTGATCAGGCCGATGTTCGGACCTTCCGGCGTTTCGATCGGGCAGACCCGGCCGTAGTGCGTCGGGTGTACGTCACGGACTTCGAAGCCGGCGCGCTCACGGGTCAGACCGCCCGGGCCGAGTGCGGAGACGCGGCGCTTGTGGGTGATCTCCGACAGCGGGTTGTTCTGGTCCATGAACTGGGATAGCTGGCTGGAACCGAAGAATTCCTTGATCGCGGCAGCCACCGGCTTGGCGTTGATCAGATCCTGCGGCATCAGGCCTTCGCTTTCGGCCATGGACAGGCGTTCCTTGACGGCACGCTCCACCCGCACCAGGCCCACGCGGAACTGGTTCTCGGCCATTTCACCGACGCAACGGACGCGACGGTTGCCCAGGTGGTCGATGTCGTCGACGATGCCCTTGCCGTTACGGATGTCGACCAGGGTCTTGAGCACGTCGACGATGTCTTCGCGGCTCAGGACGCCCGAGCCTTCGATGGCATCGCGACCGATACGGCGGTTGAACTTCATGCGGCCGACGGCGGACAGGTCGTAACGCTCGGCGCTGAAGAACAGGTTGTTGAACAGGGTCTCGGCAGCTTCCTTGGTCGGCGGCTCGCCAGGACGCATCATCCGATAGATCTCGACCAGGGCTTCCAGCTGGTTGCCGGTGGAATCGATCTTCAGGGTATCGGAGATGAACGGACCACAGTCGATGTCGTTGGTGTACAGCGTCTCGAGCCGCACGACATTGGCCTTGGCCATCTTGGCCAGCATGTCCAGGGTCAGCTCGGTGTTGCACTCGGCGATGATCTCGCCGGTGGACGGGTGCACGATGGCCTTGGCGGTGGTACGGCCAATGACGTAATCGAAGGGCACTTCCAGTTCGGTGATGCCGGACTTCTCCAGCTGGTTGATGTGGCGAGCGGTCACGCGACGGCCCTGCTCTACGATCACCTTGCCGGTTTCGTCCTTGATGTCGAAGCTGGCGATGTCACCACGTAGGCGCTGGGGCACCAGCTCCAGATTCAGGGTCTCGCCCTTGATGTGGAAGACGTTGGTGTCATAGAAGGCATCCAGCACTTCTTCGGTGCTGTAGCCGAGCGCGCGCAGCAGTACCGAGGCCGGCAGCTTGCGGCGACGGTCGATACGCACGAAGACGGCGTCCTTGGGGTCGAACTCGAAGTCCAGCCAGGAGCCGCGGTAGGGAATGATGCGCGCCGAGTACAGCAGCTTGCCCGAGCTGTGGGTCTTGCCGCGGTCGTGATCGAAGAACACGCCCGGGCTGCGGTGCAGCTGGGACACGATGACACGCTCGGTACCGTTGATGATGAAGGTACCGTTCTCGGTCATCAGGGGGATTTCCCCCATGTAGACTTCCTGCTCCTTGATGTCCTTGATCGCCTTGTTCGACGACTCGCGGTCGAAAATGATCAGGCGAACCTTGACCCGCAGCGGGACGGCGAAGGTCACGCCGCGCAGGACGCATTCCTTCACATCGAAAGCCGGCTCGCCTAGGCGATAGCCGACGTATTCCAGGGCCGCATTGCCGGAATAGCTGATAATCGGGAAAACGGACTTGAAGGCCGCATGCAGGCCGATATCGCGGAACTGGTCTTTGCCTGCGCCCGCCTGCAGGAATTCGCGGTACGAATCCAGTTGGATAGCCAGCAAATAGGGCACGTCCATGACGTGCGGCAACTTGCTAAAGTCCTTGCGGATACGTTTTTTCTCAGTGTATGAGTAAGCCATCAGCGTTCCCCAGCTTGGTCACCAGCTTGTTTGGCCTCTCCGACGGGAGCAGCCGGAAAATCGTGCAAACCCTTGGTTTGCCGCACCCCGAGAGCGAGGTGGATACAGCGCGTTTTGCCAGGCGGATATGCTCGCCCTGCACAAAACGGCAAAAGGCCGGTGGCGTTCGCCACCAGCCATCAGCCGAACGTGAGACGTTGCGGCTGTAGACGCAAGAACCGAACTTACTTGAGCTCGACCTTGGCGCCTGCTTCTTCCAGAGACTTCTTGGCAGCCTCGGCTTCCTCTTTGGAAACGCCTTCCTTGACCACGCCCGGGGCTCCGTCAACGACAGCCTTGGCTTCTTTCAGGCCCAGGCCGGTCAGTTCACGAACGACCTTGATGACGTTCACTTTCTTGTCGCCGGCTTCGGTCAACATGATGGTGAATTCGGTCTGCTCTTCGACGACGGCAGCGGCAGCAGCCGGGCCAGCGGCAACGGCGGCAGCGGCGGTCACGCCGAACTTCTCTTCCATCGCCTTGATCAGTTCCACCACTTGCATGACGGACATTTCGGATACGGCGTTGATGATGTCTTCGTTGGTCAGAGCCATGACTCTATATTCCTATAACAGGGTGCGGCCTCAGGCCGCAAATAATAAGAAAGACTTGCAGGAAACGCAGCACGCCTGATCAGGCGGCGGCAGCTTCCTTTTGGTCGCGAATGGCGGCGAGGGTACGAGCCAGCTTGCTGGTAGCGCCCTGGATGACGCTCATCAGCTGGGACACAGCTTCGTCGTAGGTCGGCAGAGTTGCCAGTACGTCGATCTGGTTAGCCGGAATGAGCTTGCCTTCGAACGCGGCGGCCTTGATCTCGAACTTGTCCTGACCCTTGGCGAAATCCTTGAAGATGCGGGCGGCAGCGCCCGGATGCTCTTGGGAAAACGCGATCAGGGTCGGGCCCTTGAAGGTGTCGTTGAGGACGTCGAAAGACGTACCTTCAACGGCACGACGCAGCAGGGTGTTACGTACGACACGCACATAGACACCGGCCGCGCGGGCCTCTTTACGGAGTCCGGTCATGGCACCCACAGTCACGCCACGGGCATCGGCCACGACAGCGGACAGGGCACCTTGGGCAGCCTCGTTGACTTCAGCGACGATAGCCTTCTTGTCTTCGAGTTTGATTGCCACGGGTTTAACTCCTGGATGTTACCGTTTCGCCCGATGGACTGGGCGGCGTTTTGGTGTCTGACTCGGTAACCGAATCGGGAGCACCATCTGCGTAGGCTAGGGTTTCCCCGGTTTAAGACCTGCGTCCCCTACGGTCTTGGACAGCCCCCGCCAGGCAGGGACCCCAATCTTGGCGCCGTGCCCGAGGGCACGGCGACTTGCAACTTGCTTAGGCTTCCAGGGAAGCCTGGTCGATCTGCAGACCCGGACCCATGGTGGAGCTCAGGGTGATGCGCTTGACGTAGATGCCCTTGGAGGTCGAGGGCTTCAGGCGCTTCAGGTCGGCCAGCAGAGCTTCAACGTTCTGCTTCAGCTTCACGGGCTCGAAATCGATCTTGCCAACGGAAGCGTGGATGATGCCGTTCTTGTCGGTACGGAAACGCACCTGACCAGCCTTGGCATTCTTGACGGCGGTAGCGACGTCCGGGGTCACGGTGCCAACCTTGGGGTTGGGCATCAGACCGCGCGGGCCGAGCAGCTGACCCAGCTGGCCAACAACGCGCATGGCGTCCGGCGAGGCGATGACGACGTCGTAGTTCAGGTCGCCGGCCTTCATTTCGGCAGCCAGTTCGTCCATGCCGACTTTCTCGGCACCAGCGGCCAGTGCAGCTTCGGCATTGGCACCCTGGGTGAACACGGCAACGCGAACCGACTTGCCAGTGCCGTTGGGCAGCACGGTGGCGCCACGGACGACCTGGTCGGATTTACGCGGATCCACGCCCAGGTTCACGGAGACGTCGATGGACTCCTTGAACTTGATGGTGGACAGCTCGGCCAGCAGGGCTGCAGCTTCTTCGAAGCCGTACTGCTTGCCAGCCTGGATTTTTTCGGCGATAGCCTTTTGACGCTTAGTGAGCTTGGCCATTACACGCCCTCCACATTCAGACCCATGCTACGAGCGGAACCGGCGATGGTACGCACGGCGGCGTCCATATCGGCGGCGGTGAGATCGGCATTCTTGGTCTTGGCGATCTCTTCCAGCTGGGCGCGGGTGACGGTACCGACCTTCTGGCTGTTGGGACGAGCGGAACCGCTCTGAATGCCAGCAGCCTTCTTGAGCAGCACGGAAGCCGGGGTGCTCTTGATTTCGAAGGTGAAGCTGCGGTCGCTGTACACGGTGATGATCACCGGGGTGGGCAGACCGGGCTCCATGCCCTGAGTGCGGGCGTTGAACGCCTTGCAGAATTCCATGATGTTGACGCCGTGCTGACCCAGCGCCGGACCGACCGGCGGGCTCGGGTTGGCTTGAGCGGCCTTAACCTGCAGCTTGATGTAAGCCTGAATCTTCTTAGCCATGTGCTACTCCAATGATGGGTTCAACGCCCCGCGGGGCTCCCCAATTACTTGCTATATCCCAGTGACGACAAAACCCCGCAGCCTGGGCTACGGGGTGAGGGATGCGGACAACCTAGACCTTTTCGACCTGGCTGAACTCGAGCTCCACAGGGGTCGACCGACCAAAGATCAGTACCGCCACGTGGATGCGGCTCTTCTCGTAATTCACTTCTTCGACGACGCCATTGAAGTCGGCGAACGGACCATCTACCACTCGAACCGTCTCGCCAGCCTCGAACAGGGTCTTCGGCTTGGGCTTGTCGCTGCTGTCGGAGACACGACGCAGGATGGCGTCCGCCTCACGATCAGTGATGGGTGCCGGCTTGTCGGCGGTACCGCCGATGAAGCCCATGACCCGAGGGGTATCCTTGACCAGGTGCCAGGTCCCTTCGTTCATTTCCATCTGCACCAGGACGTAGCCCGGGAAAAACTTACGCTCGCTCTTGCGCTTCTGGCCATTGCGCATTTCCACCACTTCTTCGGTGGGCACGAGAATGTCGCCGAACTGGTCTTCCATTTCGTGCAGCTTGACGCGCTCGATCAACGAACGCATGACATGCTTCTCGTAACCCGAGTAGGCATGCACGACGTACCAACGCTTAGCCACGGCGAACCCTTTCAACCAACAATCGTGGAAACCAGCCAACCGAGCAGGGAGTCGAGCCCCCACAACAACAAAGCCATCACGAGCACCACGGCAACCACGATCAGCGTGGTCTGAGTGGTCTCTTGCCGGGTAGGCCAGACAACCTTGCGAATCTCGGTACGGGCGTCTTTCAGCAAGCCGAAGAAGGCCTGCCCCTTGGCGGTCTGCAGGGCAACAAAGGCAGCAATGGCTGCCAGCACCAACAGACCTACCACTCGATACAGGATGGACTGAGCAGCGAAGTAGTGGTTGGCAACAACACCGACCGCTACCAGAACGACAACCACCAGCCACTTCAGCGCATCGAAGCGCGACTCTTTGGCTTCCGCCTTGATGCTCATTGCATGAATCCTGTAAGGAGTGCCAGATGGGAATCTGGCAGGCCAGGAGGGAATCGAACCCCCAACCTGCGGTTTTGGAGACCGCCGCTCTGCCAATTGAGCTACTGGCCTGTAACTTGAATCAGGCCGACCATTATGCCGGCCTGACAGCCCAAGATCAATCGATTACTCGATGATCTTGGCAACCACGCCGGCGCCGACGGTACGACCGCCTTCACGGATGGCGAAACGCAGACCATCTTCCATCGCGATCGGAGCGATCAGGGTGACAACCATCTTGATGTTGTCGCCCGGCATCACCATCTCGACGCCTTCCGGCAGTTCGCAGTTACCGGTCACGTCGGTGGTGCGGAAGTAGAACTGCGGACGGTAGCCCTTGAAGAACGGGGTGTGACGACCACCTTCTTCCTTGGACAGCACGTACACTTCGCACTCGAACTTGGTGTGCGGCTTGATGGTGTTCGGCTTGGCCAGAACCTGGCCACGCTCCACGTCTTCACGCTTGGTGCCACGCAGCAGCACGCCGACGTTCTCGCCAGCACGGCCTTCGTCCAGCAGCTTGCGGAACATCTCGACGCCGGTGCAGGTGGTCTTGACGGTGGCCTTGATGCCCACGATCTCGACTTCTTCCTGGACCTTGACGATGCCACGCTCGACACGACCGGTTACCACGGTGCCGCGACCGGAGATCGAGAATACGTCTTCGATCGGCATCAGGAACGGTTTGTCGATGGCGCGCTCGGGCTCGGGGATGTAGGAGTCCAGGGTCTCGACCAGCTTGCGCACGGCGGAAACGCCCATCTCGTTGTCGTCCTGACCGTTCAGAGCCATCAGCGCGGAGCCGATGACGATCGGAGTGTCGTCGCCCGGGAAGTCGTAGGTGTTCAGCAGATCGCGAACTTCCATCTCGACCAGTTCCAGCAGCTCGGCGTCGTCAACCATGTCGGCCTTGTTCAGGAACACGACGATGTAGGGAACGCCTACCTGACGGGACAGCAGGATGTGCTCGCGGGTCTGCGGCATGGGGCCGTCAGCAGCCGAGCAAACCAGGATCGCGCCGTCCATCTGGGCAGCACCGGTGATCATGTTCTTCACGTAGTCGGCGTGGCCGGGGCAGTCGACGTGCGCGTAGTGACGGATCGCCGAGTCGTACTCAACGTGGGAGGTGTTGATGGTGATACCGCGAGCCTTTTCTTCCGGCGCGTTGTCGATCTGGTCGAAACCACGAGCGGAACCGCCCCAGGTGTCGGCACAGACTTTGGTCAGCGCTGCGGTCAGAGTGGTCTTGCCATGGTCGACGTGACCGATGGTGCCCACGTTCAGGTGCGGTTTGTTACGTTCAAACTTTTCTTTAGCCATCGACACTCTCTCCCTTCACGAATTGAGCAAAGCAATGCCGCCATTAAAACAAAGGCAGATATTTTCATATCTGCCTTTTTAAGATGGAGCTCATGAGCGGATTTGAACCGCTGACCTCACCCTTACCAAGGGTGTGCTCTACCAACTGAGCTACATGAGCGAAACATTTGCCAGTCAAACTGGAGCGGGTAGCGGGAATCGAACCCGCATCATCAGCTTGGAAGGCTGAGGTTCTACCACTGAACTATACCCGCAGAGCCTAAACGCTCTAGCAATCTGGTGGAGGGGGAAGGATTCGAACCTTCGAAGTCTGCGACGTCAGATTTACAGTCTGATCCCTTTGGCCACTCGGGAACCCCTCCAAAGTGAGGCGGCATTTTCTTCATCCGCCCTCCTCTTGTCAAGGATCTTTTTAAAATCTCCTTAACAATCAGTGCTTTCGCCTCGCTCGCTAGCGTTATCAGCGAAAGCGGGCGCAGTTTATGCAACCAAGGCGGAGTGCGCAACCCCAAAACGCAAAAAAAGCTTAAAAAACAAAGGCCGCCCTAGCGGCGGCCTTTGTTTGCAGACGGCGACCCCCGATTACAGCTGGGGACCGGCCGCCACGATGCCTTCGGAGACGCCGGAGAACTTCTTGAAGTTCTCGACGAACTTGCCGGCCAGCTCCCGTGCAGCGGCGTCATAGGCGGCGCCATCCTGCCAGGTGTCGCGCGGATTGAGCAGGACGCTGTCCACGCCCGGCACGGCGACCGGGACGTCGAGATTGATGACCGGCACATGGCGAGTCTCGGCACCGATAAGGGCGCCGCTCTGGATGGCCGCGATCACCGCGCGGGTGGTGGGGATGTTGAAGCGCTTGCCCACGCCGTAGCCACCACCGGTCCAGCCGGTGTTGACCAGGTACACCTTGGAGCCGAAACCCTGGATGCGCTTGATCAGCAGATCGGCGTACTCGGCCGCCGGGCGCGGGAAGAAGGGCGCGCCGAAGCAGGTGGAGAAGGTCGACTTGATGCCGGGACCGGAACCCATCTCGGTCGAGCCGACCAGGGCGGTGTAGCCGGACAGGAAGTGGTAGGCCGCCTGCTCGTTATTAAGGATGGAAACCGGGGGCAGCACGCCAGTGAGGTCGCAGGTCAGGAAGATGACCGCATTGGGCTCGCCACCCAGGTTGTGCTCGGCGCGCTTGTCGATCAGCTCGCGCGGATAGGCCGCCCGGCTGTTCTGGGTCAGGCTGTCGTCGGCATAGTTGGGCTGACGGGTCTGGGGATCCAGGACCACGTTCTCCAGCACCGCGCCGAACTGGATGGCCTTCCAGATCACCGGCTCGTTCTTCTCGGACAGGTCGATGCACTTGGCGTAGCAGCCGCCTTCCATGTTGAAGACGGTGCCCACGCCCCAGCCATGCTCGTCGTCACCGATGAGGTAGCGGCTCTGGTCGGCGGACAGGGTGGTCTTGCCGGTGCCGGAGAGGCCGAAGAACAGGGTGACATCCCCCTCCTCGCCCACGTTGGCGGCGCAGTGCATCGGCAGCACATCCTTTTCCGGCAGCAGGAAGTTCTGCACCGAGAACATGGCCTTCTTCATTTCACCGGCGTAGCGCATGCCGGCGATCAGCACCTTGCGGGCCGCGAAGTTGATGATGACGGTACCGTCGGAATTGGTGCCGTCACGCTCGGGCTCGCAGACGAACTCGGGCGCGTTGAGGATCTCCCAGGCCGGCTTGGATTGGGGATTGTATTCGGCCGGATTGATGAACAGGCAGCGGCCGAACAGGTTGTGCCAGGCCGTCTGGGTGCGCATGACGACGGGCAGGTAGTGCTCGACATCGGCGCCTACATGGACGTGGGAGACGAATTGATCACGCTCGTCCAGGTAGGCGCTGACGCGCTCCCACAGCGGAGCGAACTTCTCCTCCGGGAAAGGCCGGTTGATCGGCCCCCAGTGGATGGCGTCGCGCGTGGTGGCTTCCTCGACGATAAAGCGATCTACCGGCGAACGCCCCGTGCGATGCCCCGTCTTGACGACCAGCGAGCCATTGGCGGCCAGCTCTCCTTCGCCACGTCGCAGGGACTCTTCCACTAACTGCGCGACGCTGATATCGGTATACACGTTGGCTTTCGTCATTTCGTTCCCCATGGCCCTGGGCCGTTCCTCATGCTTGTAGCTCTTACACGGCAGAACTACACGTTGCGGGATTATGCCAGAAAGCCTTCGGGCTTTTGCAACGGCTAGTGCCGGGTATTTCCCGGGGTTTGCGTGCCGCCGCCCGCAAAAATCTGCGCGATATCGGCAGCGTCGAACACCTGCTGCTCATTGCAAAACTGACAATCGACCCGAATTTGTCCGTCCTGTTCATCGAGCAGACTCTCGACGTCCGGCTGCCCCATGCTGATGAGGGCGTTGGCCGCCCGATCGCGGGAACAGCTGCAACTGAAGTCCACCGGTTGCTCGTCGAACAGACGCACCGTTTCCTCGTGGAACAGGCGGTGCAGGATCACCTCGTTGTCGAGGCCCAGCAGTTCTTCGGCGGTGAGGGTATCGGCCAGGGTGACGACGTGCTCCCAGCTGTCCTGGCGGGCCTGGGCATCCTTGATACGCGACGGCGGCAGCTGCTGGAGCAACAGGCCTCGGGCGCGGCGACCATCGGCGTTCAGCCAGAAACGGGTGGGCAATTGTTCCGAGGTGGCGAAGTAGCCGGACAGGCATTCGGCCAGGTTCGCGCCCTCCAGCGGGACGATGCCCTGGTAACGCTGACCGTGGCGGGGATCGATGGTCAGGGCCAGGACGCCATCGGGCATGAGTTCGCCCAGGGAGGCGGACGCGGTGATCTCGCTTTCTTCGTAGCGGGCGATGCCGCGCACCTCGCGCTCGCTGGAGCACTCGACCATGAGCAGCGGAATCGGTCCGCTGGAACGCGCCTGCAGCACCAGCAGCCCTTCGAATTTGAGGGTCCCGCACAGCAGCGCGGCCGCCGCCAGCATCTCGCCCAGCAATTGGGCGACGGGCTCGGGATAGGTGTGCTTGGCGAGGACCTCGACATAGCTGCGATCCAGGGTGGCCAGTTCGCCGCGGACATCGGTTTCGTCGAACAGGAAGCGCTGGGTGAAATCGTGGGAAGTCATGAACTACCTATATAAGGAAGGAGGCCGCGAAGCCTGACGCTGCGGCACATGCCAGGGCCGCCGAGCGGACCTGGCCATTGAGAGGATCCGGCGAGTCGCGACGGGATCAGTCGTCGAACGGATGGACGTACTCGCGGAACTGGTGGATCTGGCGCCGCTGCTTCTTGGTGGGACGGCCGTCGGTCTGCAGGCCGAGGTTGCCCGCCTTGCGCGCCGCAGCGGCCTGCTCGCGCGCCTTGAGGCTTTCCGGCGTCTCGGTATAGAGCTGCTGGGCCTCGGGCGCACCGCGGCGATTCTGCGACAGGGCGACGATCACCACGGTCTTTTCGTCATAGCCCTGACGGATGGTGAGGACATCGCCGACACGCGGCTCCTTGCTGGGCTTGCAGCGTTCGCCACGGCACTGGATCTTGCCGCCTTCGAGGGCCGCCTTGGCCAGCGCGCGGGTCTTGAAAAAACGTGCCGCCCAGAGCCATTTATCAAGGCGCATCCGTTCTTCAGTGTGATCTACTGCATACATCGAATAAAAGGTCCCCTATTGGGTCTTAGACTCTTCTCAAGAACTCTAAACCATCGGACCGACGCTGCAAGCGCGCCTCTGGAGAGCCATGACCACATTCTTTCCTTCCGACCTGACCGGTCAGACCCGCTGCGCGGGGTGCCAGCAGTCGGAACCCCTGGGCTTCGACTTCGACTTTGCCTATCAGCCCATCGTGGATCTGGGCAGAGGCGCGGTCTTCGCCCGGGAAGCGCTGGTGCGCGGACCAGGCGGCGAAGGCGCGCTGTCGGTGCTCAATCAGGTGACCGACAGCAACCGCTATAGATTCGACCAGCTCTGCCGCACCAAGGCCATCGCCACCGCGGCGGCCCTGGGCATGCAGGAGAGTCTCTCGATCAACTTCCTGCCCAACGCCGTCTATCGTCCGGAATTGTGCATCCGCAGCACTCTGGCCGCCGCGCGCGAGCATGGCTTTCCCCTGGAGCGCCTGATCTTCGAGACGGTGGAAACCGAGCACGTGGCCAGCAACCACCTGACGCACATCCTGCGCGAATATCAGCAATTCGGCTTCAAGACCGCCATCGACGACTTTGGCGCCGGTCATTCCGGCCTGACCCTGCTGGCCGAATTCCAGCCGGACCTGGTCAAGCTCGACATGGCGCTCATCCGCGGCATCGACCAGGATCAGGTGCGACGGACCATCGTGCGCAACCTCATCGTCATGTGCCGCGAACTGGGTACCCAGGTGATCGCCGAAGGCGTGGAGACCGTCGCCGAACGCGATTGCCTGCGGGACCTCGGGATCGAGCTGATGCAGGGCTATCTGTTCGCCAAACCAGCCTTCAAGCAGCTCGTTGATCCGCAACATTTAGGCGGAGGCCACTGATTTCAAGGAGCAGCGATGAGCAATTCCGCCGAACCGGTCATTATCGGCCTGAGTGAGTGGGTGGCCCTGCCCGATCTGGGCGTGGTCGGGCTGAGAGCCAAGATCGACACCGGCGCCAGTACCTCGGCGCTGCATGCGACAGAAGTCCAGCCGTTCATGCGTGGCAAGGAGCGCTGGGTGAGATTCACCGTGCACCTGGGCACCCTGGTCCAGTCCCGGCACCGCCATTGCGAAGCACCGCTGGTGGCGAAAAAGACCATCCGCAGCTCCAATGGCATCGCCCAGACCCGTTACGTCATCCGTACCCTGCTGGCCCTGGGCGAGTGCCAGTGGCCGGTGGAATTCACCCTGGCCTGCCGCAAGAGCATGCGCTATCGCATGCTGCTCGGCTCCAAGGCGTTGATCGATGGTGGCCTGCTGGTGAATCCGGCCGTCTCCTATGCGCAAGACAAACCCCAGTTGTCCCTTACTCCGGCCTCCGGTGCCCCATGAAAATCGCCGTTCTCTCGCGTAACCCCAACCTGTATTCCACCAGGCGCCTGGTCGAGGCCGGCGTCAGCCGCGGCCATGAGGTGGTCGTGGTCGACACCCTGCGCGCGTACATGAACATCGCCAGCCACAAGCCGCAGATCCATTACCGTGGCAAGCCGCTGGAAGGCTTCGATGCGGTCATCCCGCGCATCGGCGCCTCGGTGACCTTCTATGGCTGCGCGGTGCTGCGCCAATTCGAGATGCAGGGCGTCTTTCCGCTCAACGAGAGCGTGGCCATCAGCCGTTCGCGCGACAAGCTGCGCTCCCTGCAACTGCTCTCGCGCAAGGGCATCGGCCTGCCGGTGACCGGCTTCGCCCACTCGCCGGACGACGTACCGGACCTGATCCAGATGGTCAACGGCGCCCCCCTGGTGATCAAGGTGCTGGAAGGCACTCAGGGCATCGGCGTGGTGCTTTGCGAAACCGAGAAGGCGGCCGAGTCGGTGATCGAGGCCTTCATGGGGCTCAAGCAGAACATCATGGTGCAGGAATACATCCGCGAGGCGGGCGGTGCGGACATCCGCTGCTTCGTGGTCGGCGACAAGGTGATCGCGGCGATGAAGCGCCAGGCGGCACCCGGGGAATTCCGCTCGAATCTGCATCGTGGCGGCACCGCCAGCCTGATCAAGATCACCCCCGAGGAGCGCATGACCGCCCTGCGCGCGGCCCGGGCCATGGGCCTGAGCGTGGCCGGGGTGGACATCCTCAGATCCAACCACGGCCCGCTGGTGATGGAGGTCAACTCCTCGCCCGGCCTGGAAGGCATCGAGCAGACCACCGGCAAGGACGTCGCCGGGATCATCATCGAATACCTGGAAAAGAACGCCGAGCCGGGGCTGACACGGACCAAGGGCAAGGGCTGAGGCCGTGGTTTGGGAGGTTGGGCTGTGCTGGCGTCTGGCCCAACCTCCCTATCTCCTGATAGATCGCGCGCGAGCCCGATGTCGAGGCCATTTCGCTATGTCACAGCATCGCGGCCATGGAGGTCCGCCGATGCGGCCGCTCCTACAAAGTGCAGAAGCAGCGTTCGGCGTCAGCTGGCGCTGCGGGGCAGCAGCAGGCCCAGGGGCAGCAGTACCCGGGCTTCCACCCCGCCACCTTCGCGATTGCGCAGCTCGGCACTGCCGCCGTGCTGCGCGGCAATGCGCTTGACGATCGCCAGCCCCAGCCCGGAGCCGCTGACAGTGCGGGCGCGATTGCCGCGGGTGAAGGGATTGAAGATGTCCTGCAGGTCCTTGGGATCGATACCGGGACCGCGATCCATCACGCTCAGGGCGACATAGGGCGCCGTGGCCGAGCCTGCAACCTGCCCGACCACCTCGATACCGCCCCCGCCGCCATGGCGCAGGGCGTTTTCCACCAGGTTGGTCAGCAGCCGCTTGAAGGAGATGCGTCGCACCGGCAGCGGCGGCAGCACGTCCAGCATCAGCCGTACCCGCTCCGTCTCCTGGTTGTAGGGCGCCACCACCTGGCGGGCCAGTTCGTTGAGGTTGGTGAGCTCCTGGGGCTCGTCCCGCCCATCGCGCACGAAGGCGAGGAACTGGTCGAGGATGGCGTTCATGTCCTCGATGTCGCGGATCATGTCCTCGGCTTCTTCGCGCTCCGCCGGCGGCATCAGTTCCACCGCCAGACGCAGGCGGGTCAGGGGCGTGCGCAGGTCGTGGGAGACCCCGGCCAGCATCAGTTCGCGTTCGCGGCCGGCCTGCTCGACGTCTTCGGCCATCTGGTTGAAGGCGTGGTAGACATCCTGGATCTCGCTCGGGGCATCGGTCTCCGGCAGCCGCACGCTACGGCCCTTGCCCAGTTCGCGCGCGGCGTTCACCAGGCGCCGCAAGGGCTGGTTGAGCTGACGCACGAAGACCCAGGCGGCGCCCACGGACAGCAGGCCGATGGCGAAAAACCAGCCGAGCACGCTCCAGATGTGCTGGCCACGCAGCGGGTGGGCCATCAGCGGAATCTTGATCCAGTCCGGTCCCAGGCTCGGCGCCAGCACCCAGAGCGCCGGACCGTGCTGGACCCGCACCCGCACCTCGGTCTCCTCGCCCAGTTCCTGTTTCATCTGGCGCTCGAAGATCTCGCTGTAGGGCCAGTGGTATTCGCCGGCCGGCACGGTTTCCGGTGATTCATAACGCAGACCGGCGGCCTGGGCGATGCGCGGCCGCTCGGACTCCGGGGTGGCCCAGTAGGCCTTGAGCGTCAGGGCCGCGCCATGGCTGTACTGGCGATCGACCAGGACGTCTTCGTTAAGCAGCAGATAGACCAGGGTCAGCGCCTTGGAAAACAGCACCGCGAGCAGGACCATCCACAGCGAGCGGGCGAAGAAACTCTGGGGAAACCAGCTGGGCGCCTTCATTGGCCAGGATTTCCGCGCAAAACGGCGCGAAAGCCATCACAACCTCTGGGATTGCAGGGTCCAGATAGGCCACCGGACACGGACACATTCGGATACATTTGCTCGTCCATTTCTTCCCTTCAACCTGGAGTTCTCTCGTGTCCGACATCTGCCAGACCGGCCTGGACATCGGCTTCGCCTCGCTCAGCTACGCGCAGATCGCCTTTCTCGGCGTGGTGCAGGGTATCACCGAGCTGCTTCCCATTTCGTCCACGGCGCACATGCGGGTGGTACCCGCCCTGCTCGGCTGGCGTGATCCCGGCTCGGCCTTTTCCGCCGCCATGCAGATGGCGGCGCTGGCCGCGGTGATCAGCTATTTCTGGCGCGATGTGAGTGGCGTGACCCGCGGCAGCCTGGCCGCGGTGCGCCAGCGCGACTTCGACAGCCCGGACTTCCTGCTGGCGGTGATGATCGTGCTGGCGACCATTCCCATCTGCATCGCCGGTCTGCTGCTGGCGCCCCTGCTCAACGCCTGCGACTCGCCACTGCGGGGCCTCAGCGTCATCGGCTACGCCTGCCTGGCCATGGCCGCCCTGCTGGCGCTGGCGGAGCGGATCTGCCGGCACAACAGGGACATCTCGCAGATGCGGCTGCGCGATGCGCTGATCGTGGGGATCGCCCAGGTGGGCGCATTGATTCCGGGCGTGTCCCGTTCCGGTTCGACCCTGACCGCGGCCATGTTCCTCAATCTGCGTCGCGAGGAAGCCGCGCGCTTCTCCTTCCTGCTCGGCCTGCCGGCCATCGCCCTGGCCGGACTCAAGGAGCTGGTGGTGCTCTGGCACGCGCACATCCCGGCCGAAGCCTGGTCGCTGCTGCTGGTGGGATTAGTGGTGGCCAGTCTGTCGGCCTTCGCGGCGATCTGGGGCCTGATGCGCTTTCTGGAGCGCTTCTCGACTTGGCCCTTCATCATCTACCGCGCCCTGCTGGGGATTTTCCTGCTGGTGGGTGTGCACCAAGGGCTGTTCGCTTAAGCAAGGATCTGCCGGGACGGACTGCCCCGGCACCTATCCTACTTGCCGGCGCCATCCGGCACGAAGACGTAGCCCACGCCCCAGACGGTCTGGATATAGCGCGGCTTGGACGGATCGGGTTCGATCATCCGGCGCAGGCGCGAGATCTGCACGTCGATGGAGCGTTCCAGGGCGTCCCATTCGCGGCCGCGGGCCAGGTTCATCAGCTTGTCGCGGGTCAGCGGCTCGCGGGCGTGGTCAACCAAGGCCTTGAGCACGGCGAATTCGCCGGTGGTGAGCATGTGGGTCTCTTCGCCGCGCTTGAGTTCGCGGGTGGCCAGGTGCAGGGCGTAGTCGCCAAAGGTCACCACCTCGTCGGTCCCGGCGGGGGCGCCAGGCACCACCGGCGCCTGACGGCGCAGCACGGCCTTGATGCGGGCCACCAGCTCCAGCGGATTGAAGGGCTTGGCCAGATAGTCGTCAGCGCCCTGGTCGAGGCCCTGGATGCGGCTGCCTTCGTCACCCTTGGCGGTCAGCATGATGATGGGGATGCGGTTGCCGCTCTCGCGCAGCCGGCCGCAGGCGGACAGGCCGTCTTCGCCGGGCATCATCAGGTCCAGCACGACCAGGTTGAAGACCTCGCGCGCCAGCAGGCGGTCCATCTGTTCGGCGCTCTCGACGGTGCGCACGCGATAACCCTGCTCGGCCAGAAAACGCTCCAAGAGGCGACGCAACCGGGCGTCGTCGTCGACGACCAGGATCTTTTCACCTTCCGGGGCAACGGGGGTGCTCATAATATCTCCTTGTGATCTAGCACTGGATTATGCCGTAGGCCATCCGACCGCGGCATTGGGCCATTGTTAGCAGATTTTGCCCACTCTGGGGCGGCGGTGCCGGCATGGGAGGCAGGGCTCTGGCGGGCTCGGGTATACTGCCGCCCGCTTTTTCTCGTGCAAGCCAGGTAGCCCGATGGATATCAATAGCCGCATCGCCGAAGAGCTCGGCGCCCGCCCGCAACAGGTCGCCGCCGCCGTGGCCCTGCTCGACGAAGGGTCGACCGTGCCCTTCATCGCCCGTTACCGCAAGGAAGTCACCGGCAGCCTGGACGACACCCAGCTGCGTCATCTCGAAGAGCGGCTGCGCTATCTGCGCGAGCTGGAGGAGCGCCGCGGCGCGGTGCTGGCCTCCATCGAGGAGCAGGGCAAGCTGACCCCCGAGCTGGCCCGCGAGATCAACCTGGCCGACACCAAGACCCGCCTGGAAGACCTCTATCTGCCCTACAAGCAGAAGCGCCGCACCAAGGGCCAGATCGCCCTGGAAGCCGGCCTCGGCCCGCTGGCGGAGGCGCTGCTGCAGGATCCGACCCTGACCCCGGAGTCCGAAGCCGCCGGCTATGTCGACGCCGACAAGGGCGTGGCGGACGTGAAAGCCGCCCTGGAAGGCGCCAAGTACATCCTCATGGAGCGCTTCGCCGAGGACGCCGACCTGCTGGCCCGGCTGCGTAGCGTGCTGCAGCAGGACGCCATCCTCAGCGCGCGCCTGGTGCCAGGCAAGGAGACCGAAGGCGCCAAGTTCAGCGACTACTTCGAGCATGACGAGCCCTTCAAGGCGGTGCCCTCGCACCGCGCCCTGGCGATCTTCCGCGGCCGCAACGAGGGCATCCTCAGCGCCGCGCTCAAGCTCGGCGAAGAAGGCCCGGGCATCGCCCATCCCTGCGAAGGCCTGATCGCCGCGCATTTCGAGCTGAAGAACCAGGGCCGCGCCGCGGACAAGTGGCTTTCCGAGGTGGTGCGCTGGACCTGGAAGGTCAAGCTCTATACCTCCCTGGAAACCGACCTGCTCGGCGAGTTGCGCGAAAAAGCCGAGGAAGAGGCCATCGCGGTCTTTGCCCGCAACCTGCACGATCTGCTGCTGGCCGCGCCGGCCGGTCCGCGCACCACCCTGGCGCTGGACCCGGGTCTGCGTACCGGCTGCAAGGTCGCCGTGGTGGACGCCACCGGCAAGCTGCTGGCCACCGACACCGTCTATCCCCATGCGCCGCGCAATCAGTGGGACCAGACCCTGGCCACCCTCGGCGTGCTCTGCACCAAGCATGGCGTGGACCTGATCGCCATCGGCAACGGTACCGCCAGCCGCGAGACCGACAAGCTGGCCGGCGAACTGATCAGCAAGTACCCGGGACTCGGCCTGACCAAGGTGATGGTCAGCGAAGCCGGCGCCTCGGTGTATTCCGCCTCGGAACTGGCCGCCCGGGAATTTCCCGAACTGGACGTCTCCCTGCGCGGCGCCGTGTCCATCGCCCGCCGCCTGCAGGATCCGCTGGCCGAGCTGGTGAAGATCGAGCCCAAGTCCATCGGCGTCGGCCAGTACCAGCACGACGTCTCCCAGCTCAAGCTGGCGCGCAGCCTGGACGCCGTGGTGGAAGACTGCGTGAACGCCGTGGGCGTGGACGTGAATACCGCCTCCGCCGCCCTGCTGGCGCGGATCTCCGGGCTCAACGCCACCCTGGCGCAGAACATCGTGCAATTCCGCGATGCCAACGGCGCCTTCGCCACCCGCGAGGCCCTGAAGAAGGTGCCGCGCCTGGGCGACAAGACCTTCGAGCAGGCCGCCGGCTTCCTGCGCGTCATGAGCGGCGCCAATCCGCTGGACGCCTCGGCGGTGCACCCGGAGACCTATCCCCTGGTGCAGCGCATCGCCGCCGACACCGGCCGCGACATCCGTTCGCTGATCGGCGATTCGGCCTTTCTCAAGCGCCTGGATCCGAAGAAGTTCACCGATGAGAGCTTTGGCCTGCCGACGGTGACCGACATCCTCCAGGAACTGGACAAGCCGGGTCGCGATCCGCGTCCGGAGTTCAAGACCGCGGTGTTCCAGGACGGCGTGGAAAAGCTTTCCGACCTCAAGCCCGGCATGGTGCTGGAGGGCGTCATCACCAACGTCACCAACTTCGGTGCCTTCGTCGACATCGGCGTGCACCAGGACGGCCTGGTGCACATCAGCGCCCTGTCGGAGAAGTTCGTCAAGGATCCCTACGAGGTGGTCAAGGCGGGCGACATCGTCAAGGTCAAGGTGATGGAGGTGGACGTGCCGCGCAATCGCGTGGGACTGTCCATGCGCATGGGTGACACTCCCGGCGAGAAGGTCGACGGCAAACCCGGCGGCCAGGCCCGCGGCAACGGTGGCAAGCCGCGCACCGACAAGGGCGCTCCGCGCCAGACCCAGGCCGCGCCGGCCAACAATGCCATGGCGTCCCTGTTCGCCAACGCCAAGCAACTGAGGAAATAGGCATGAGCGGTTCTCTCGCAGGCAAAGACAGCGCCTTCAGCACCCTGCTGGGCATGACCATCCACAAGGCCGAGGGGGGCGAGTCCGAGGTGCGCATGAGCGTGCAGGACAGGCTCATCAACCTGCACGGCAAGCTACACGGGGGTGCCATCTTCTCGCTGATCGACACCGCCCTGGGCCAGGCCAGCCACAGCCTGTTCGACGGCCAGGCCGGCAGCGTGACCCTGGAGTGCAAGGTCAACTACGTGCGTGGCGTCAGCGACGGCGAACTGGTCTGCCGCGCCCGGGTGATCCACCCGGGCCGCAAGACCCATGTGCTGGAAGCCCAGGTGCATCAGGGCGACAAGCTGATCGCCCTGGCCCAGGCGACCTTCGCCTGTCTGTGACCGGCCGGAGCGGGCGGCAGCGAAGCGGCGCATGTCGCCCTTTGCCGTCGCCTGAGCTACGCTGGGAGACAACTGAGCGGGTTGCGGTCTGAGGCTTGAACCCGGACCGCAGCAGTGACTGCTGCCCCCGCGTCGGCCCTGGCCGGCAACCCTCATTTCAGTCGGTTTCTTCTACCCTGCCCGGGGCGAGTACCGCCATAGGAAGTCAACTTGAGCGATATCCTGTCCCGCCGCCTGGCCCTGCTCGGCGCTGACCCCACCCTTCTGGCCGAATGCCTGCACGGCATCGAGCGCGAGACCCTGCGGGTGGATGCCCGTGGCCAGCTGTCCAAGCGCCCCCATCCCCGGGCGCTGGGCTCGGCCCTGACCCATCCGCAGATCACCACGGACTACTCCGAGGCCCTGCTCGAATTCATCACGCCCACCGGCACCCGCACGCCCGAGGTGCTGGACGCCCTGGATCGGGTGCACCGCGCCGCGGTCGCCGAACTCGACGGCGAGCGTCTCTGGAGCGGCTCCATGCCCTGCGCGCTGCCGGCGGAGGACGAGATCCCCATCGCCGACTACGGCAGCTCCAACATCGGCCGGCTCAAGCACGTCTACCGCCGCGGCCTGGCCCTGCGCTACAGCCGCACCATGCAGTGCATCGCCGGCATCCACTACAACTTCTCGCTGCCGGAAGCGGCCTGGGAGCTCCTGCGCCAGCAGGAAGGTGACGCCCGCGATGCCCGCGACTACCAGTCGGCGCGCTATATCGCCCTGATCCGCAACTTCCGCCGCTACAGCTGGCTGCTGATGTACCTGTTCGGCGCCTCGCCGGTGCTGGACGCAGGCTTCCTGCGGGGTCGACCGCATCGGTTGCAGACCCTCGACGAGCGGACCCTGTACCTGCCCCATGCCACCAGCCTGCGCATGAGCGACCTGGGCTACCAGAGCAACGCCCAGGCCAGCCTGACGCCGGACTACAACGACCTGACCACCTATACCGAGAGCCTGAGACGCGCGGTGGGCACGCCCTACCCGCCCTACGCGGAGATCGGCACGCACCAGAACGGCGAGTGGGTGCAGCTCAACACCAACATCCTGCAGATCGAGAACGAGTACTACGCCACCATCCGCCCGAAGCGCGTCACCCGCAGCGGCGAACGGCCGGTGCAGGCGCTGATGGCGCGCGGCGTGCAGTACATCGAGGTGCGCTGCCTGGACATCGACCCCTTCCTGCCGTTGGGCATCGATACCACCGCCGCGCTGTTCCTCGACGCCTTCCTGCTCTATTGCGCCCTGGAAGGCAGCCCGCCGCTCAACGGCGAGTGCAGCGAATGCACCGACAACTTCGCCAGCGTGGTGCGCGAAGGCCGCAAGCCCGGCCTGCGCCTGCAGCGTCATGGCGCCTCGGTGACCATGATCGACTGGGCGGCGGAGATGCTCGACCAGATCGAGCGCTGCGCCGAAACCCTGGACGCCAGCCTGGGCGTCGACGCCCATCGCCGGGCGGTGGCGGTGCAGCGGCAGAAGGTCGCTGACGTCCGCCTTACCCCCTCGGCGCGGGTGCTGCAGGAATTGCGCGAACGCGGCGAGAGCTTCGCTGACTTCGGTCTGCGCCAGAGCGAGGCCCATGCGGCCTATTTCGCCAGCCACCCGCTTAGCGCCGGCGAGCAGGCCTGCTATGCCCAGATGGCACGCCAGTCGCTGGAAGAGCAGGCGGAGATCGAGGCGGCGCCCCAGGGGGATTTCGATACTTTCGTGGCGGCCTATCAGGCGAGCATTCTGGCGACGATCGGGGTGTAGATGCGTAGGTTGGGTTGAGACGGTTTAATCGTCGAAGCCCAACGGTGCGGTGCCAAAGAGTTTGTTGGTGCCCTAGCTGATTATCGTGTTCTGCTGGTGGATCTTGTTTCGCCCCCTCGGGCGAGTCACTTTTGCCAATCGCCGCAAAAGTAACCAAAACCGCTTGCCCCGACCATCCGGCCCTACGCTGCGCTCCGGGTGACTCGCGTTGCTCGCCCTTCGGGCCAGCCTACGGCTGTTACTTCGCTACGCTACGTTTCGCTCACGCCAGCGCCGTTCCGAGGTCGGTCCAGATGGGCCATCCTTGGCCCACTGGACCTCTCGCCGCATCCATGCGGCTCGACCCACTTCACGACACTGGCGCTCGCCTTGCTGAACGGGGCGACTCGCCAGCCTGGAGGTTCTGGATGAAGAACCCTGAACAGCCCGTAGCCCGTAGCCCGTAGCCCGTAGCCCGTAGCCCGTAGCGTGGACAACGGCGAAGCCTTGTCCACTGAGAGCGGCGGTGCCCATTAGTGGAAAACGCTGCGCGGTTTTCCACGCTACGTCTCCAGGCGTCAGTGGGCGACTCGATGGTTGACGAGTGCACCTTCCGGTATCGATGCAGGAAAGGCCAGCTCCACCTTGCGCTATCGCGGCCATGGGCCGCTCCTACGGGTGTGCCTTGAATCTGTAGGAGCGGCCCATGGCCGCGATGACGAGGGGCTTTGTAACGTTGGGCTTCGACGATGCAGCCGTCTCAGCCCAACCTACGAGCGCGCCCTTACAACCCCTTCTCGAAGATCTTCGAATTGCGCTGAAAGTTGTACAGCGATGCCCGCGCCGCAGGGAGCCGCTCCACGCTGCTGGGTTCGAAGCCGCGTTCGCGGAACCAGTGGGCGGTCTTGGTGGTGAGCACGAACAGGGTGCTCAGGCCGCGCTCGCGGGCGCGTTGTTCGATGCGGGCCAGCAGGGCGTCGCCGCGACCGCCGTGGCGGTAGTCGGGATTGACCGCGAGGCAGGCCAGTTCGCCCGCTGCTGAGTCGGCGATGGGATAGAGCGCCGCGCAGGCGATGATCAGGCCTTCGCGTTCGACGATACTGAATTGCTCGATCTCGCGCTCCAGCACCTCGCGGGAACGGCGCACCAGGATGCCCTGCTCTTCCAGCGGGCGGATCAGCTCCATCAGGCCGCCGACGTCGGCGATGGTCGCCTCGCGCAGGGTCTCGAAAGGCTCCTGGGCCACCAGGGTGCCGCTGCCGGCGCGGGTGAAGAGTTCGGTGAGCAGGGCGCCATCCTCGGCGTAGCCGACGATGTGACAGCGGCGTACGCCGCCGCGGGTGGCCTGGGCAGCGGCGTCGAGCAGTTCGGCCTGGTAGGAGCTGCCCAGGCGCGCCAGATGGGTGGGGATCTGCTGCGGGCCGATCTCGCGGATCAGGGCGCCGTGTTCGTCCAGCAGGCCCGGTTCGGCGCCGTAGAGCACCAGCTTGTCGGCGCCCAGATCGATGGCGGCGCGCATGGCGACATCTTCGCAGGCCAGGTTGAAGGTCTCGCCGGTAGGGGAATAGCCCAGCGGCGAGAGCAGCACGATGGTGCGCTCGTCGAGCAGGCGGCCGATGCCGCGGCGGTCGATGCGGCGGACTTCGCCGGTGTGGTGGAAGTCGACGCCATCCTGCACCCCGACCGGACGGGCGGTGACCAGATTGCCGCTGGCGACGCGCAGCCGCGAGCCCTGCATGGGCGAGGCGGCCATGTCCATGGACAGGCGCGCTTCGATGGCGCTGCGCAGGCTGCCGACGGCATCGATCACCGCTTCCAGGGTCGGGCCGTCGGTAATGCGCAGGTCGTTGTAGAAGCGCGGCTCGATGCCGCGCGCGGCCAGGCGCGATTCGATCTGCGGACGGGAGCCGTGCACCAGCACCAGACGCACCCCCAGGCTGTGCAGCAGCACCAGGTCGTGGACGATGTTGCCGAAGTTGGGGTGGGCGACGCCGTCACCGGGCAGCATGACGACGAAGGTGGCGTCGCGGTGGGCGTTGATATAGGGCGAGGCGTGGCGGAGCCAGTTGACGTATTCGTGCATCGAGACGAAGACCCTTGGAGGATAGGCGGGAGGGTGAACGAGGGCAGGCAGGGCGTTCAGCGTCGTCGCAGCACGGGGGTTCCTCGACAGGGAGCGGATGGGCAGACAGCCTCAGTAGACCGTCTGGAGTTTACAAAAAGTCACGCCGAACGCGCGGGCCTGTTCATCGGACCGCGGCGGCCGCGCCCAGGCAGTAGTGGCCGATCAACTGCTGCAGCAGCGTGACGGTAGGCGCGATCCGCGCCAGCGCCAGGTGCTCCTCGGGCTGGTGCGCGCAGCTGATGTCGCCGGGGCCGAGCACCAGCACCTCCTGGGTGATCGCCTGCAAATAGGGCGCCTCGGTGGCGAAGGCCACGGCCTCGGCGCTATGGCCGGTGAGCCGCTCGGCCAGGCGCACCAGTTCGGCCTCGGCGGACTGCTCGAAGGGCGGCACGGCGGGAAACAGCGGCTGGTAGTCGATCCGCACCTCGAAGCGTTCGGCGACCGGCAGCAGCCGCCCGCGGATGGCCTGGCGCAGGGCTTCGGGCTGCATGCCCGGCAGGGGGCGCAGGTCGAATTCCAGGGCGCACTGGCCGCAGATGCGGTTGGGATTGTCGCCGCCATGGATGCAGCCGAGGTTGAGGGTCGGCTGGGGCACCAGGAACAGCGGATTGCGGTATTCGCGCTGCCACTGGGCGCGCAGGTCGAGCAGCTCGCCCATCACCGCCTGCATGGCGTCCAGGGCGCTGTGACCCAGGCTCGGATCGGAGGAATGGCCGCTCTGGCCGAGGATGTCGATGCGCTCCATGAGGATGCCCTTGTGCAGGCGGATTGGCCGCAATCCGGTCGGCTCGCCAATCACCGCGGCGCGGCCCAGGGGGCGGCCGGCTTCGGCCAGCACCCGGGCGCCGTCCATGGAGGATTCCTCATCGCAGGTGGCCAGCACGATCAGCGGCTGGCGCAACTGCCGCGGATCCAGTTCGCGCACCGCCTCGAGGATCAGCGCGAAGAAGCCCTTCATGTCGCAACTGCCCAGGCCGTACCAGCGATCGTCGGCGTCGCGCAGACGCAGGGGATCGGCCTGCCAGAGGGCGGCGTCATAGGGCACGGTATCGGTATGGCCGGCCAGCACCAGGCCGCCCGGCCCGCTGCCCAGGGTGGCGATCAGGTTGAACTTGCCGGGTGCTACTTCTTGGGTCTCGCAGGCGAAGCCCAGGGCGCCGAACCAGTCACTCAGGCGGGCAATGACGCCGGCGTTGGACTGGTCCAGGGCAGGCTGGGTGCAGCTCACCGAGCTTTCGGCGATCAGGGTCGAGAACAGAGCTTTCAGCGCGGGCAGGGTCATGCGGGGTCTCCTGGTCACGCCTCCATCATGGCGCCATCCGCCGCGCGATGAAACCTTCATGCGCCAGGGGGGCGGGACGGGCTAAACTAGCACCCACGTTCTCGCCGTCCGTCGTCATGACGCGCTCGGCACGGAGCCGGACCGTTCTCTTCCGGCGCCAGGATCCTCCAATGGCCAAAGAAACCGAAATCAAGCTGCGCGCCAGTGCGGCCACCCTCGACGCCCTGCGCGCTCATCCGCTGCTGAAGAAGCGTTGCAAGGACGGCTGGCAGCGCCACGAGCTGTCCAACTGCTATTACGACACCGACACCCGCGACCTGGCCCACGCCAAGGTCGCCCTGCGCGTACGGCGTGATGGCGAGCGCTTCATTCAGACGCTCAAGAGTCGCGGCCAGAGCTTGGCCGGGCTGTCCGAGCGCAACGAATGGGAATGGCCGCTGGCCGATGCCACCCTGGACACCGCGCTGTTCGACGACAGCTGCTGGCCGGCGGAACTGGCCGACCTGGACCTGCGCCGCCTGCAGCCGGTGTTCGACACCGATTTCGTCCGCGACGCCGCGGAGATCGCCTGGGGCCGGGGCAAGGCCCGGACCATCATCGAAGTCGCCCTCGACCAGGGCGAGGTGCGTGCCGGCGACCAGCGCGAGGCCATCGCCGAGGTCGAGCTGGAATTGCGCCAGGGCGAACCGGCCGCGCTGCTGGAATTGGCCGAGCAGCTGGCCACCGAATTCCCGCTGATGCCCTGCGACATCAGCAAGGCCGAGCGCGGCTATCGCCTGCACGATGCGGCGAGCTACACCCTCTACCTGTCCGCGCCGGAACTCGACGCCGAGACGCCGCTGGACGAGGCCGTCGCCCGCCTCGGCTGGCACCTGCTGGCCGGCAGCCAGCGCCTGGCCGAACAGTATCGCTGGAATGGCCACTGGCGCCTGCTGGTGGACTGGGTGCACCAGCTGATCGACCTGCGCGCCCTGCTCGGCAGCCTTGGCCAGGCCGCTCCGCGGGCCACCAGCCGCGACCTGCGCCAGGCCCTCGACGAGTTGCTCGCCGACTGGCGACCGCTGGCCGCCATCGGCCAGGACGACGAGGAGGCCCGCCGCCAGGCACCGCAGCGCTTCGCCGCCGAACTGGAGCAGCCGCGCTGGGGCCTGTTCTCCCTGCGCGCTGCGCGCTGGCTGCACGAGCGCGCCTGGACCCAGGGTCGCACCGGCCGTGGCGAGCGCCAGGGCGCGACGCCCCTGGGCCAGTGGCTGCCGCGCTTCCTGGCCCTGGAAGCGGCCGAGCTGCCGCTGCTGCGCGCCATCACCGAACCCGAGTTGATCGAGCAGCAGCTGCCGCGCCTGGAGCGCATGCAGGTCTGGCTGCACCTGGCGCGGGGCGCACTGGACCTGCCCGAAGCCGATCGGCTGTATGGCGAACTGGGCAAGCTGGCGCCGCTGAGCGCCCATGGCGATCTCGCCGGGGTGGCCGAGCAGGCGCGCCTGGTGCATGGCCTGGCGCCCTGGAAAGCCCTGGCCTGAGCTGCCGAATGGCAGGAACGCCTGGCGCATCCGGCCGTCCATCCTGATGGCACAAGGCCGCGAGCGATTCCTTAATACAAAATCGCTATGCTGGAGGAGGCGACCAACCTGGCGGGTACCGCAGGCGGGTCGTCCCCGGTCAGGCACCGGGCGCCACCCCGAGTGCGACCACCTTTTCAAGGAGTCCAGATGTCCGCCATAGCTTCCCCTTCCGCTGATCGTTGGCTCGACCTGGGCGACATCCTGCGCGAGCTGGTCAGCCAGCAGCGGATCGACCAGCAGACCGCCGAACAGTGCCTGCTCCTGCGCCGCGGCTCGGCCAATCCGCAGCAGCATCCGCTGGAGTTCCTGGCGGCGCAGAGCGTGGACGACCTCAGTCGCCCAGGGCGCAAGCTGGATCTGGACAGCCTCACCCGCTGGCTCGCCGAGTATTCGGGCCAGCCCTTCTACCGCATCGATCCGCTCAAGGTGGACGTGGCCTCGGTCACCCCGCTGATGTCCTACGCCTTCGCCCAGCGCAACAAGATCCTCGCCGTGGCGGTGAGCCCGGACGAGGTGACGGTGGCCAGCGCCCAGCCCTTCGTGCACAGCTGGGAGAGCAACCTCACCCATGTGCTGCAACGGCCGATCAAGCGCGTGGTGGCCAGCCCGGCGGACATCACCCGCTACACCCAGGAATTCTTTCGCCTGGCGCGCTCGGTCACCGGCGCCTCGGCGGTGGAACAGAAGACCAGCGGCGTCGGCAACTTCGAGCAGCTGGTCAATCTCGGCGCCGCCGACGGCGAGCCGGATGCCAACGACGCCCACATCGTCAACATCGTCGACTGGCTGTTCCAGTACGCCTTCCAGCAGCGCGCCAGCGATATCCACGTCGAGCCGCGTCGCGAGCAGGGCGCGGTGCGCTTTCGCATCGACGGGGTGCTGCACACCGTCTACCAATTCCCGGCCCAGGTCACCCTGGCGGTGGTCAGCCGGATCAAGAACCTCGGCCGGATGAACGTCGCCGAGAAGCGCAAGCCCCAGGACGGCCGGATCAAGACGCGCATGGCCGGCGAGAAGGAAGTCGAACTGCGCCTGTCGACCATGCCCACCGCCTTCGGCGAAAAGCTGGTGATGCGGATCTTCGACCCGGACGTGCTGCTCAAAAGCTTCGACCAGCTCGGCTTTTCCGCCGACGACCTGCGCCGCTGGGCCGGCATGACCGGGCAACCCAACGGCATCATCCTGGTCACCGGCCCCACCGGTTCGGGCAAGACCACCACGCTGTACACCACCCTCAAGCAGCTGGCCACGCCCGAGGTCAACGTCTGCACCATCGAAGACCCCATCGAGATGGTCGAGGACGCCTTCAACCAGATGCAGGTGCAGCCCAACATCGAGGTGACCTTCGCCAGTGGCGTCAGGGCGCTGATGCGGCAGGACCCGGACATCATCATGATCGGCGAGATCCGCGACCTGGAAACCGCCGAGATGGCCATCCAGGCGGCCCTGACCGGGCACTTGGTGCTCTCCACCCTGCACACCAACGATGCCCCCAGCTCGGTGAGCCGCCTGATCGAACTGGGCGTGCCCTACTACCTGATCCGCGCCACGGTGCTCGGCGTCATGGCCCAGCGGCTGGTGCGGACCCTCTGCCCGGCCTGCAAGACGCCCACCGAACTGGATCCGGCCGCCTGGCAGGAGTTGACCAAGCCGTGGAACGCCCCGCTGCCCACCGGCGCCATGCAGCCGGTGGGTTGCCCGGAATGTCGGGACACCGGCTATCGCGGTCGTGCCGGGGTATACGAAATCCTCACCCTCTCCGATAGTCTGCGCGAACTGGTGACGGCGGATACCGACATCACCGCGCTGCGGCGGCAGGCGTTCAAGGAAGGCATGCGCAGCCTGCGGCTGTCCGGTGCGCAAAAGATCGCCGCCGGCTTCACCACCGTGGAAGAAGTCCTGCGCGTCACGCCCCAGAGCGAACGTTAGGTCCAGCAGCCCGCGAGCGGAACAAGGATAGCCAGCCGTGCAGACAATCGTCGTGAACCCTGCCGTGGGTGCCGAGGACGCCGAGCAGCGACGTCGCCGCCAGGAGGTCCTGGCGGCCTATGGCCTGCTAGACGGCCAGCCGGAGCCAGCGCTCGACGACCTCGTGGAACTGGCCGCCACCCTCTGCGACACCCCCATCGCCGCGGTCAACCTGCTGGGTGAGCAGCAGCAGCTGTTCATCGCCGAACGCGGCCTGGGCGTGGCGGAAATTCCCCTGGCGCTGTCCTTCTGCCAGCACCTGCACGACGCCCGGGAGGCGCGGCAGATCGAGGACCTGAGCCAGGATCCGCGCTTCACCGACAATCCCCTGGTGACCGATCCGGCCGGGCTGAGATTCTATGCCGGCGCCCCGCTGCGGACGGCCGAAGGCGTCTTTCTCGGCACCCTCTGCGTGCTCGACTGGCAACCGCGCGAACTGAGCGCCGCGCGCCTAAGCGGCCTCGAACGCCTGGCGCGCCAGGTGCTGCGCCTGTTCGAGACGCGGCTGCAGGCGGCCTCGCCGGCGCGGCACAGCACCCTCGACGAAACCCACTACCGCGCCCTGATGGACGTCAATCCGCAGATCATCTGGTTCGCGCGGCCCGATGGCAGCTTCGAATACGCCAATCGCTACTGGTATGAATACAGCGGCCTGAGTCCGGCCAGCGTGGTCGCCGATCCCGATCTCTGGGCCGGCGCCATCCACCCCGAGCAGCGTCCGCAGCTGTTGCGGCGCTGGCGCGAGGTGCGCGAGCAACGCGTCGCCGGCAGCCTGGAATTGCAGCTGCGCGATGCCGAGGGTCACTATCGCTGGTTCGAAACCCGCACAATGCCCTTCACCAATGCCAGCGGCGAGATCGAGCACTGGGTGGGCGTGGCCCAGGACATCGACAGCCGCAAGCGGGCGGAAACGGCGCTGCGGGAGAGCGAGGCCTTCGCCCACCTGCTACTCGAATCGACCCACGAGGGCTTCTGCGCCCTGGATCGCCAGGGCCGCGCCACCCTCTGCAACCGCGCCTTCCGGCAGATGCTCGGCCTGCCCGAGGACCGCGACATCCTCGGCGAGCGCCTGGACACCCGGCTCAGCTCCGCCCGCAGCGAGGATGGCGCCCGGGCCCTGCAGCGCGCCGCCAGCGAAGGCGCCACCCTGCACCTGTCCGCCGACGCCCTGCTGCGCGAGGACGGCAGTCTGCTGCCGGTGGAATGGCGCGCCCAGCCACTCTGGCGCGATGGCGAGGTCCAGGGCGCCATCTGCACCTTCGTCGACCTCAGCGAACGCATCCGCAGCCATGACCGCCAGCGCTTCCTGCTCGAACTGGGCGACCTGCTGCATGGCGTGACCCACACCGGCGAGGTCGCCTCGGTGCTGGGCGACAGCCTTGGCCACCTGCTGGCCGTGCAACGCATCGGCTATGCCCGGGTCGGCCGCGACGGTAGCCTGACCATCGACAGCGACTGGCTCGAACAGGGCCGAACCCACCGTCTCAACCTGCCCAGCCTGGCGCACTGGCACACCTCGGCGGTGGAGGAACTGCGCCGCGGCATCATCGTCAGCGTGGAAGACAGCACCCAGGACAGCCGCCTGGGCGAGATGCGCACCCAGCTGGTGGACCATGGCGTGCGCGCCGGCCTGGTGGTGCCCCTGCTCGCCGAAGAACAGCTGGTCGGCCTGCTGTTCCTCTATGCCGACACGCCCCGCCACTGGACCATCGGCGACGTCGCCCTGGTGCGCGAGGTGGCCGAGCGCATCCGCATCGTCATCGAGCGCACCGCCGCGGCCGACGCCCTGCGCCTGGCCGAGCAGCGCATCGCCCTGGCCATGGACGTGGCCGACCTGGGCGTCTGGGACTATGACATCGACCGCGATCTGATCAGCTGGGATTCGCGCCTCGCCCATCTGGTCGGCGCCACGGAGCGCCGCTGCACCCTGCGCGGCGCGGCGCTGCTGCGCGCCCTGCACCCCGCCGATGCGCCCCGGGTGCGGGCCTATGTCAGCGCGGCCATCCAGGGCGGCGGCAATGCCTATGACCTGCGACTGACCTTTCGCGTCCGCAGTCCGCGTCAGGGCGAACCGGTGTGGCTGAGCATCCGCGGCCGCGAACGCCTGGAGCCCGGCGGTCAGCGGCGGCTGGTGGGCATCGCCCGCGACATCACCCGCGAACGCCATGACGCCGATCGCATCAGTGAGACCAATCGCCAGCTGCGCCGGCAGATCGAGGAGCGCCGCGCCGCCGAAGCCCGCCAGCACGCCCTCATCGAACTGGGCGACCGCCTGCGCGAAGGCGACCCGGAAAGCGCCGGGGTGGCCGCGGCGCTGGAACTGGTGGGTACCCTGCTGGGCCTGCGCCGGGTCGGCTATGCCCGTCTGGACGAGAGTCGCGGCACCTTCGTCCCGCACCAGATGTGGACGCCCAATGGCCACTTCGACCCGGCCCTGGCCTATCCGCTGCTTGCCCCCGACAGCCTGGGCAGCCAGGAGGGCGAAGCGCCCCTGGTGATCGACGACGTCAGCCAGGACCCGCGCGCCCAGGCCAATGCCCAGCACCTGCTCGACCTGGAGATCGCGGCGCTGGTGGACATTCCGCTCTATGAGGATGGCCGCCTGCGCGCGCTGTTCGTCGCCCACGACCAGCGCGCCCGGCTGTGGACGGAAGGCGAGGTGCAATTTCTGCGCGACGTCACCGACCGGCTCTGGTCGGCGATCTGCCGGCAGCGCTCCCAGGACGCCCAACGCGAGAGCGAGGGCCGTTTCCGGCTCATGGCCGACAGCGCCCCGGTGCTGATCTGGGCCTGCGACGCCGACGGCCAGCTGCAATTCGTCAACCAGCGCTTCGCCAGCGAATTCGATCTGCACGACGCCGATCTGCACGACCAGGGCTGGAGCGCCCTGCTGCCGGACAGCGAATGCCCGGCCTTCGAGGGTGCCTTCAAGCAGGCCGTCGCCACCCACAGCGCCCTGCGCGCCGAGGTGCGGGTGCGCAATGCCCAGGGCGAATGGCGCTGGCTGCGCCTGGAGGGCACCCCGCGCCTGGAGCTCGACGGCGAATTCCATGGCCTGGTGGGCTGTGGCGTGGACGTCACCGAGGCGCGCCAGACCACCGACCAGCTGGAGCAGCGCATCGCCGAACGCACCCAGGAACTGGGACGCAGCCATGCGCGGCTGATCGCCGAGATCTACGAGCGCGAGCGCACCGAGGAAGCCCTGCGCCAGTCGCAGAAGATGGAAGCCATCGGTCAGCTCACCGGCGGTATCGCCCACGACTTCAACAACATGCTCACCGGCATCGTCGGTGCCCTCGACCTGATCCGCCTGCGCATCGCCAACGGCCGCATCCAGGACCTGGATCGCTACATCAACGCCGCGGTCAATTCGGCCGACCGCGCCGCCGCCCTCACCCACCGGCTGCTGGCCTTCGCCCGCCGGCAGACGCTGGATCCGCAGCCGGTGGACGTCCACCAGTTGGTCGCCTCGCTGCAGGACCTGCTGGTGCGCACCGTGGGCGAAAACGTCGCCCTGCGCCTGGATCTGGCACCGGTCGCCTGGCTCGCCCACAGCGATACTCACCAGCTGGAAAACGCCCTGCTCAACCTGGTCATCAATGGCCGCGACGCCATGCCCGCCGGCGGCGAGCTATGCATCGCCACCGCCAACCTCAGCCTCGACGCCGAGGCCGCCGCGCGCGAATCCCTGACGCCGGGCGACTACGTGCGCCTGAGCGTGGCCGACACCGGCACCGGCATGCCGCCGGAGGTCAAGGCCAAGGCCTTCGAACCCTTCTTCACCACCAAGCCGGCCGGCCAGGGCACGGGACTCGGCCTGTCGATGATCTACGGCTTCGTCAAGCAGTCCGGCGGCACCGCGCGCATCGACACCGAACAGGGCCAGGGCACCACCATCAGTCTCTATCTGCCACGCCATCCGGAGGTGGCGGCCGCCGCCAGCGATCAGCCGACGCTCAAGGTCGCGCCCCGCGCCGAAGCGGGCCAGACCGTGCTGGTGGTGGAGGACGAATACGCGGTGCGCATGATCGTGCTGGAGGTGCTCGCGGAGCTGGGCTACACCGCCCTGGAGGCGAGCGATGCCGATGGCGCCCTGCCGATCATCGAGAGCGATCAGCGGCTGGATCTGCTCATCAGCGACGTCGGCCTGCCCGGCATGAACGGCCGTCAGCTCGCCGAGATCGCCCGTGGTCGGCGGCCCGAGCTCAAGGTGCTGTTCATCACCGGCTATGCCAAGAACGCCAAGGTGCGCGGCGAATTCCTCGGCGAGAACATGGACATGCTGATCAAGCCCTTCGACATCGACGCCCTGGCCGAGCGCATCCACAGCATGATCCAGCACTAGGCACCGGCGCAGAAGCCAGCGCACGGCGCTGGAACTCGAAGGACGTCTGAGCTCTCTATAGGAAACCTCAAGAAGGAGATCTCATCCATGCGCCTGAAGAAGCTTGCTCTGGTTTCCCTGATCGGCCTGCCGCTGCTGGCCGCGACCACCGCCGCCAATGCGGATGCCCGGTTCTGGCGGCATGCCGCGACCCTCGGGGCGACCTCGGGCTCGTTCTATACCACCAGCCGTGACGACCACAAGATCGTCGCCGCTACCCAGGACGACGCCAGCTCCTACCTGGCCAGCAACGGCCAGATCCGTGGCCCCTACCTGGAAGCCGCGCTGCGCGACATGCGCGCCGCCGAGCCGGGCCTCAAGGCCAGCGACAACGAGCTCGCCATGCGTATCCTGACCCAGTAAGGGCCAGGCAAAAAAGAACCCCGCCGGCCAGGCCGTGCGGGGTTCTTTTTTGCCCGCAATCCGGGCGGCGGATGGCGCCTCAGCTTTCGCTGGCGGCGCGATAGCCGTCGGCGTCGAGCAGCTTGTCCAGCTCGGCCGCATCCTGCGGCTTGAGCTTGAAGAACCAGGCGCCATAGGGCTCGCCATTGACCTGCTCGGGGGCGTCGGCCAGGGCCTCGTTGACGGCGATCACCTCGCCGCCCACCGGGGCATAGATGTCCGAGGCCGCCTTGACCGATTCCACCACCCCGGCCTGGTCACCGGCGGCGAGGGTCTTGCCGACTTCCGGCAGTTCGATGAAGACCACATCGCCCAGGGCTTCCTGGGCATGGTCGGAAATGCCGACGGTCACGCTACCGTCGGCTTCCAGACGGGCCCATTCGTGGCTGGCGGCATAACGCAGGTCGGCGGGAATCTGGCTCATGAGAGGTCCTCGGGGCTGGCACGGTTAAAAGGCAAGGGTAGCCTGCCAACCCCGGGGACCGCCATCGCTGGCCGGGCTTATTTGGGGCCGATGCTGGCGCAGCTGCTGCTGTCGACGTACTTCTTCAGGGTCGCCCACTGGGGTCGATCCACGCCGTTGATGGGTTCCACCGCCAGGTTGTAGTTGCCCCAGCCGGGGCCGGCGGCCCAGTAGCTGGCCGGAATGCAGTGCTGCTTGAGATAGGCCAGCATGTTGTCCATGGCCACCAGCCAGCGCGGATCGTCGTCCGGCACGCCGAATTCGCCGATGTAGCCCTGCTTGCCGTTCTTCTTCAGCCAGTCGACGAAGGGCTTGACGCGATTCACCCCGACCATGGGGTCGAAGCCGCTCATGTCCTTGCTGGCGTACTGGCCGCCGCCGTCATTGTCGAAATAGACGTGGGCGGAAAAGATCAGCTTGTTGGCCGGGTCCTTGAGCGCCAGCAGCGGATCGTTCCACTGCGGCCAGCGCGCGGCGCTGGACCAGCCATTGCCCTCGACGATGATGGGATGGACGCTGTCCACGGTACGGATGCCGTTGATGCCGTGCTGGGCGGCGGTCGGCCAGAAGGCCACGGCGTCGTGGGGCTCGTTCATGATGTCGTAACCGAAGAGCGCCGGGTGCTTGCCGAAGCGGAAGGCCAGGCGATAGGTCACGTCCCAGTAGTTGAAGTAGGTGACCTTGCCGGCGCCGATCACCTCGCCGCGATAGCGCGCATAGTTGTGCAGGTCGAGGATCACCTTGACGCCATGCTTCTGGGCGTAATTCAGCGTCTGGGTGATCAGGGCGCCATAGTCCGGATCCAGCATCGAATTCAGGGTGGGCTGGATGCGCTCCCAGATGATCGGAAAGCGCACCAGCTTGATGCCCTTGGCGCTCCAGTCCTTGAAGTGCTGTTCGCTGGGAAAGATGTAGTTGCGGTTGTTGAGGCCGGGTAGCACCTGGCTGGCGAAGCCGGCACCGGAGAAGTTGAGACCGACCAGATCGACCGCCTGGGCCGAACCCAGAAGAGCGCTGCTCAGGGCCAGGGTACCGGCCAGCCGCAGGGAAAACTGGCGCAAGCGCCGGGTAAAGGATTGCATGACTGCACCTGTGAAAAGAAAGACTCCCCGCCCCCGCAAGCTAGCGGGTTCTGGCGTAGGCGAGTTCAGGCGACCGCGTCCGCTTGCGGCGCCACTGGGTGCGACTTCGTCGTCATTGTTGGGGCAGCTATCGGCGTCAGCTGCGCCAGCTTTAGTGAATTTTTTCGTTCAAAAACAGATGGTTACGCTTTGATTTACGTCAGATAGCCGGCGCTTTTCCGCAGACTTCGGCGCAGTCTCGCTAACACCTTGAATCGACAGGACTTTCCGTATCCGTGAAAGAACGAGCGCAGCGGCCGAGCACCCAAAAAGACTGACTTGTGAGAAAGAGTCATTTTCAAGACCGGGATGCAGAGATGCCCAGGGTGGCTGCAGGACCGGTCCCGGAACGTTCGCCGGCAGCCGGGCTCTATCCTGCGAGCCCCTCGCGAGAGCCCTGCCATGCCCCTGAGCACGCCCTATCCCTTGCGTACCCTGGCCCTGACCCTGGCCGCCATGACCCTGCTCGGCTGCGGCGAGACCGCACGGCTGCAGCGCGAAGCCGGCTACGGGCCGACGCCAACCTTGCCGGAACCCCACAAGACGCTGTTTCCTACCATCAACGTGGCCCCGGCAGTCGGCTGGCCCGAAGGCGGCAAGCCCACTGCCGCGCCCGGCACCCAGGTCCAGGCCTTCGCCCGTGGCCTGGACCATCCGCGCTGGCTCTATGTGCTGCCCAATGGCGATGTGCTGGTCGCGGAAAGCAATGCGCCCAAGCGCGAGGAATTTCCCGGGATCAAGAACTGGATCGCCGGCCTGTTCATGAAGAAGGCCGGCGCCGGGGTGCCCAGCGCCGATCGCATCACCCTGTTGCGCGATGCCGACGGCGATGGCGTGGCCGAAACCCGCAGCGTCTTCGCCGAACATTTGCATTCGCCGTTCGGCATGGTGCTGGTGGGCGAGGACTTCTATGTCGCCAATGCCGATGCCCTGGTGCGCTTCTCCTATCGCCCCGGTGCGACTCGCCTGGAAGGTCAGCCGGTGACGGTCACCGAGCTGCCGGCGGGCATCAATCACCACTGGACCAAGAACGTCATCGCCAGTCGCGACGGCAAGAAGCTCTATCTCACCGTGGGCTCCAACAGCAACGTCGGCGAAAACGGCCTGGACATCGAGGAAGGCCGCGCCGCCATCTGGGAGCTGGATCGCGCCAGCGGCCAGAAACGCCTGTTCGCCACCGGCCTGCGCAACCCCAATGGGCTGGACTGGGAGCCCAGCACCGGCAAACTGTGGACGGTGGTCAACGAACGCGACGAGATCGGCAGCGACCTGGTGCCGGACTATGCCACCTCGGTGCAGGACGGCGGCTTCTATGGCTGGCCCTACAGCTACTGGGGCAAGACCGTGGACAGCCGGGTACAGCCGCCCCGCCCGGATCTGGTGGCCAAGGCGCTGACCCCCGACTACGCCCTGGGCACCCACACCGCCTCTCTGGGCCTGGCCTTCGCGAGCGCCGACAGCGGGTTGCCGACGGCGTTTCGCCAGGGGATGTTCGTCGGCCAGCACGGCTCCTGGAATCGCGATCCCAAGAGCGGCTACAAGGTCGTCTTCGTGCCCTTCCAGAACGGCAAGCCCAGCGGCGCGCCGCGCGACCTGCTGACCGGTTTCCTCAACGGCAAGGAAGAGGCCCAGGGACGTCCGGTCGGGGTGGTCAACGATGGCCGCGGCGGCCTGCTGGTGGCCGACGATGTCGGCAATACGATCTGGCGGGTCAGCGCCCAGCGTCCCTGAGCCGTGTTAATCCGGCCTTAAGCGCCCTGGCCTAGGCTGGAGGCTGACCATCCTGGAGATGGTCACCGCTCTTGCCGAGGCCGGCCCGGAGCGGTACAACCGCTCAACCGCCTGGGAAAATCCGATGAGAATACTGCTGGCCGAAGACGACATGCTGCTGGGCGACGGCATCCGCGCCGGCCTGGCCCTGGAAGGCGATACCGTCGACTGGGTGACCGATGGCCAGGCCGCCCAGGCTGCGCTGGAAACCGATCCCTTTGATCTGGTGGTGCTCGACATCGGCCTGCCCCGCCGCTCGGGACTCGAGGTCCTGGCCGCGCTGCGCAAGCGTGGCGACGCCACCCCGGTGCTGATCCTCACCGCCCGCGACAAGGTCACCGACCGGGTCACCGGCCTGGACACCGGCGCCGACGACTACCTGACCAAGCCCTTCGACCTGGACGAACTGCTCGCCCGGGTGCGCGCCCTCACCCGCCGCAGCGCCGGCCGGGCGCTGCCGCAACTGGAGCACAACGAGCTGCGGGTCGATCCGGCCACCCACCGGGTGACCCTGGCCGGCCAGCCGGTGGAGCTGGCACCGCGGGAATACGCCCTGCTGCGCCTGCTGCTGGAAAACATGGGCAAGGTGCTCTCGCGCAATCGCCTGGAGCAGGCGCTCTATGGCTGGGACGGCGACGTCGAGAGCAATGCCATCGAGGTCCATATCCATCACCTCAGACGCAAGCTCGGCACCAGCCTGATCCGCACCGTGCGCGGCATCGGCTACGGTATCGACCAGCCCGAGCGGCCGGCTCCATGACCGACGGCCCGGCCGTCTCGCTGCGCCGGCGGCTGCTGACGCTGCTGCTGTGCGGCATCTTCGCCTGCTGGCTGATCGCTGCCCTGGTGACCTACCAGCTGGTCCTGCGCCAGGTGAATCGCCTGGCCGACGAGGACATGCTCGACTTCGGCTCGGCCGCCCTGCACCTGGCCACCCTGGGCGAGGGCGGTGACCGCAGTCTGCCGCCCGCGGCCCGGGCCCTGGAGCGCAGCCGCACGGCTATCGCCGACCTGCCGCTGTTCAAGCGGCGCAACGCCCTGGGCTATCTGCTGCAGGCCGGCGACCAGCGCCTCGGCACCCCGGCGCCGCCCGCCGGCCTGGCCGACCAGCCGCCCGGCTTCAGCAGCCTGCTGGCCGAAGGGCAGCACTGGCGGGTGCTGCGGCTGAGCAGCGGCGAAGGGCGCATCTGGATCTACGAAAACCTGGCCGATCGCCGCGGCGCCACCAACCTGCTGCTGCTCGGCTCGCTGTTTCCCCTGGCCCTGGCCCTGCCGGTGCTGGCCGCGCTCATCTGGTTTGGCGTCACCCGCGGTCTGGAGCCCCTGCGCCAGCTGGCCGCGCAGATCAAGCAGCGCTCCGCCCAGCGCCTGGAGCCATTGCCGCTGAGCCGGGTGCCGCTGGAAGCTGCGGTCCTGGTGGAGGAGATCAATGCCCTCCTGGAACGCCTGGACGGCGCCCTGGAGGCGGAGCGCCGGCTGACCAGCGACGCCGCCCACGAGATCCGCACGCCCCTCGCCAGTCTGCTGACCCACACCCAGGTCGCCCTGAGATCCAGCGATCCCCAGGCCCACGCCCGCGGCCTGGTGCAGGTGCGTCGCAGCGCCGAACGCATCAGCCAGCTGATGGAACAGATCCTGCTCCTGGCGCGGCTGGACAGCGGCGCGCTGCAGGAGCAGTTCGTCCCCGTCCATCTCGGCCGGCTGGCGGCGGATACCCTGTCGGAACTCGCGCCCCTGGCCATCGAGAAGAACATCGACCTGGTGCTGGAGGATCAGGAGGTCAAGCTGTCGGGTATTCCCACCTGGCTGGGCGTGCTGCTCACCAACCTGGTCGGCAACGCCATCCGCTATACCCCCAGCGGCGGCCAGGTGCTGGTCCGGGTCGTCGAGGAGGTGCCCGGACAGGTCCGTATCGATGTCTGCGACAGCGGCCCCGGGGTCAGTCCGGAAGAACGGGCGGTGATCTTTACCCGTTTCTACCGCAGCGAGAGCGCTGGCCAGAACGTCGGCAGCGGACTGGGGCTACCCATCGTCAAGCGCATCGTCGAAATCCATGGCGGCAGCCTGCACCTGGGCGAAGGCCTGCAAGGACGCGGGCTGGGGGTGTACGTCGAGCTGCCCGGCCTGGCCTGATCCGGCCACCTACGACCAAGGCCATCTTTTACCCGGGCCGGCCTAGGGCTTACAGTGCAGGGATTCGCCACACGCGAATGCAGTCCTGCCTTCTGGAGAGCCCGGCCCATGTCCATGATCCTATACCACACTCCCGCCTCGCCCTTCGGTCGCAAAGTCGTGGTGATGCTCCACGAGACGGACCTGATCGAGCAGGTGGAGGTGGAAATCGTCCAGCAGACGCCACTCAACCCCAATCGCGACGTTCTCGATACCAATCCCGCCGGCAAGATTCCTGCCCTGCGCCTGGCCGATGGTACCTGCCTGCATGACAGCCGCGTCATCCTCGACTACCTGGATACCCTGCACGCGCGCACCCCGCTGATCCCGCGCCAGGGCCCGGAGCGCTGGCGGCGCCTGACCCTGGCCTCGCTGTGCGACGCCATGATGGAAGCCGCGGTGCAGATCCGCTACGAGAGCTTCATGCGCCCACCGGGCATGCAGTGGAAGCTCTGGCTGGACAACCAGCAGGAAAAGATCGCCCGGGCGCTGGACTACTTCGAGCGCGAGGCCATCACCGAACTGGAGGGCGAATTCGACGTGGCCAGCCTGGGCATGGCCTGCCTGCTCGGCTACCTGGACTTCCGCATCCCCACCTGGGCCTGGCGCAGCGACTGCCCACGCATCGCCGCGTGGTACGCCCGTACCGGCGACCGGCCCTCGCTGCAGGCCACCCGCCCCTGAGCCGGCGCTAGGCCTGCTGCCAGAGCCGCTCCAGATTGCGAAAGCCCCACTCTTCCGGATCTTCCCGCCGCACGATGCGTTCGTCGGCGGGCGGCCGGGCCAGATCCAGCAGCCGCTGCGGCAGTGGCGTGCGCGAGCGGGCGGAAAAGAACACCCGTACCCGCGGGGTCAGCAGGCTGTCCGGGTGCTGCTCGACCACCACCGCCAGCTGCTCGTTGCTCAGCCGCACCAGGGAGCCGATCGGATAGATGCCCAGCGTCTTGACGAAGGCCTGGAACACCCGGGGATCGAAGTGCCCCTTCCACTCCGCCATGCGCCGGATCGCCTCGGCCGGACTCCAGGCGGTCTTGTAGGGCCGGGTCGAGGAGATGGCGTCATAGACGTCGCAGACCGCGGCGATGCGCGACAGCAGGCTGATCTGGGTACCGGCCAGGCCATGGGGATAGCCGCTGCCATCGAATTTCTCGTGATGGTGCAGGCAGACGTCGATGACCTCTGCGGGCGCGCCCCACTGCCGCAGCAGTACGACGCCTTCCTCCGGATGCCGCTGCATCACGGCGAATTCCGCCTCGGTCAGCCTGCCCGGCTTGTTGAGCACCTCGACGGGGGTGCGCATCTTGCCCACGTCATGCAGCAGTCCGGCCTGGCCGGCCAGTTGCACCTGCTCCGCCGAAAGGTCCATCTGCCGCGCCACCGCCGTCATCAGGGCGCAGACCGACACGGAATGGATGTAGGTATACTCGTCGGCCGTGCGCAGCCGCGTCAGGCTGATCAGTGCCGTGGGGTGCCGCAGCACCGACGCCGAGATCTGCTCGACCACGGTCGCCACTTCGCTCAGCTCGATGGCCTGGCCCAGGCGCACGTCCTGGAACAGCCGCGCCACCTCCTGCTTGGCGTGGGCGCTCACCGCCGACGCCTGCGCCATTTCCTGCGGACAGCTGATGGCGGCGACCGGTGCGGTACTCGCAACCGTGGCCGGAGCGGCAACAGGTGGCACAACGGGGGGCGCAGCAACGAACGACGCGCCAACGGGCTCAGGAAGCACCACCGGATTTACGGCATCTGGGCATTTGGCCGGTGGCGGGCAATCCAGCCCTTTGGCGATATCGATCCACACCGCGGTTACCGCGCTGTCCTGGATCTTTTGCAGGTCGCGCGGCTCCTGCAGCAGGAAGCGCGCCTTCCAGAACGGATGGTCGATCCAACTGCCTTCGAATTTGTGGATGTACATGCCGAGGCAGACCTCGGCACTGGTAACCTTTTTGAGCATGGCGTTCACTTCGCAGCTGATCAGCAGCAGCCATCCAGAGGCGGATGATCGCAAAATGCTATGTCACGCCAAAGACTATCGCCCCAAGTTCTAGACGAGAGAATCCATGCACCTCCTGACCGGTATCACCGTCTCTGCGCTGCTCCTGTTGAACACCCTGGTCATGATCGGTCCGCTACTGGTATTCGCCCTGATCAAGCTGCTGCCCCTTGTCGCACTGCGCGACCTCTGCTCCCGGGTGGTCACCGCCATCGCCGAGACCTGGGCCGAGATCAACAAGGCCATCTTCGCCCGCCTCACCCCCACCGTCTGGGACATCTGCGGCACCGAGGCGCTCAGCCGTGACCGCTCCTACCTGGTCATCTGCAATCACCAGTCCTGGGTCGATATCCCCGCGCTCATCGAGACCTTCAACGGCAAGGTGCCCTATTTCAAGTTCTTCCTGAAGAAGGAGCTCATCTGGGTACCCTTCCTGGGGCTCGCCTGGTGGGCGCTGGACTACCCCTTCATGAAGAGATACACCCGCGCCCAGCTGGCCCGCCGCCCGGAACTCAAGGGCGCGGACCTGGCCATCACCCGCCGCGCCTGCGAGAAATTCCGCCGCCAGCCGGTGACCATCGTCAACTACCTGGAAGGCACCCGCTTCACCGCCGCCAAGCATGCGGAGCAGCAGTCGCCCTATCGCCACCTGCTCAAGCCCAAGGCCGGCGGCATGGCCTTCGTCCTCGCCGCCATGGGCGAGCAGCTGGACACCCTGCTGGACGTCACCCTGGTCTATCCCGACGGTCGCGTGCCCGGCTTCTGGGACCTGCTCTGCGGACGAGTCAAACGCGTTATCATCGATATTCGCGCGCGACCTCTGGATCCGGCGCGCTGGGCGGGTGACTACAGCGAAGATGCGGAATTTCGCGCAGGCTTCCAGCAGTGGGTCAGCACGCTCTGGGCAGAGAAGGACCAGCGGATCGAGGCGCTGCTAGATTCCCGCTCGCGCTAAAGGAGCGGGGCACCCTGCCGCCGCCAGACAGTCAGAGAGCGGGTAGTCGGCTGTCTCGACAAGGACCTCCCATGCCCTCCCCGACCCTGGATACCACCACGGCCCGCTGGCTTCCCTGGCTGATCGCCGTGGCCTTCTTCATGCAGTCGCTGGACGCGACCATCGTCAACACCGCCCTGCCGCGCATGGCCGCCGACCTCGGCGAGAATCCGCTGCGCATGCAGGGGGTGGTGATCGCCTACCTGCTCACCGTCGCGCTGCTGATTCCCGCCTCGGGCTGGATTTCCGATCGCTTCGGCAGTCGCCGCGTCTTCTTCACCGCCATCGCCCTCTTCACCTTCGGCTCGCTGCTCTGTGCCCTGGCGCCCAGCCTCAACCTGCTGATCGCCGCCCGGGTCATCCAGGGCCTCGGCGGTTCGCTGATGCTGCCGGTGGGGCGCTTGGTGATCCTGCGCGTCTATCCGCGCAGCGAGCTGGTCCGCATCCTCAGCTTCATCACCATTCCCGGCCTGATCGGCCCCCTGGCCGGCCCGGCCCTGGGTGGCTGGCTGGTGGAAGCCGTGTCCTGGCACTGGATCTTCCTGATCAATCTGCCGGTGGGCATCCTCGGCTGCCTGGCCACCCGCCGCCTGCTGCCGGACCTGCGCAGCCCCCTGCCGCAACGCTTCGACGGCCTGGGCTTCCTGCTCTTCGGCACGTCCATGATCCTCATCAGCATCGCCCTGGAAGGCCTCGGCGAATTGCACCTGCCCCATGTGCGGGTGGTGCTGCTGCTGATGGCCGGCATGGCCTGCATGGTCGCCTACTGGCTGCGCGCCCTGCACCACGATCAGCCGCTGTTCTCCGCCGAGCTGTTTCGCATCCGCAGCTTCGCGGTGGGCATCTTCGGCAATCTCTTCGCCCGCCTCGGCAGCGGCGCCCTGCCCTTTCTCATCCCGCTGCTGTTCCAGGTGGGCCTCGGCTACTCGCCGACCCAGGCCGGCCTGCTGATGATGCCCCTGGCGCTGTCGGCGATGCTGGCCAAGCCCATCGCCGGTCCGCTGATCGGACGCCTCGGCTATCGCCGCCTGCTGGTGGGCAACACCCTGCTGCTGGGTTGCCTGATCGCCAGCCTTGCCCTGATCGGCCCCTCGACGCCCTTCGTCTGGCTGCTCATCCACCTCGGCATCCTCGGCGCGGTGAATTCCATGCAGTTCACCGCCATGAACACCATTACCCTCATCGACCTGCACGACCAGCAGGCGGCCAGCGGCAACAGCCTGCTGTCGGTGGTGATGCAACTGGCCATGAGCTTTGGCGTGGCCTGTGCGGCCGCCCTGCTGGGCGGTTTCCAGGACGACTATGGCGACACCGAGGTGCTGTCCGCCTTTCGCGCGACCTTTCTCTGCGTCGGCGCCCTGTCGATGCTGGCGGCGGCGATCTTCCTGCAGGCCTCGCGCGAGACCGGGCGCCGGGTCAAGCCGCTGGCGGCCGAACCGGAAAAGAGCGCGCAGAACGTGGAATGAAGCCTGCTGCCGCGCCACTCGGCACGGCAGAAACGAAAAACCCCGGCCTGGCCGGGGTTTTTCGTGAGCTTCGGGCGACGTCAGGTGTCAGATGACCTGTACGTGCTCTGCCTGCATGCCCTTCTGGCCTTGCACGACTTCGAAGCTGACCTTCTGGCCTTCAGCCAGGGTCTTGAAACCTTTGCCTTCGATTGCGCGGAAGTGAACGAACACGTCCGGACCGCTCTCGGGAGTAATGAAGCCGTAGCCTTTGGTTTCGTTGAACCATTTGACGGTGCCGTTCTGACGATTCGACATGACGGGTGTTGCTCCTTGGAATAACGGGTTTGTTATGACAGGTGCTGGCGCGGCAGCGCGTTGCATAGACCAGGCACCCGGTACTGAGTTGCAAGGAGTAACAAGAATCGAGCAGCAAGGGGTGGACGGAAAGCCTACCGCCTCAGGTCACGATCGACGGCGACCCAAGCAAACACAGTTCTCGAACTCTACGCCATATTTTTCTGGAAAGCGATTACCCTCCGGAGACCGAAATCGTTTTTGACAAGAGGTAATTTGTCGCGCCATGCAAGGTACTGTGGAGCCGGTTTTCGACCACCCGGACAGCGGCGCAAACCCTCGCCAGTCCTGCTTCCGCGCTTCTTTCCCGCCGTTTCGAATGGCCCGGGCCCGCGGCCCCGACCATGAAATCCCCCTGCAAGGAATACCGATGAACGTCACCCCTGTGGAACTGCTGATCAGCGATTGCGATGGTGTGCTGGTCGACAGCGAAATCCTCGCCGAACGCGTCGTCCTCGACGGCCTGGCCGCCCATGCACCACGCGCCGAACTCGAAGCCCTGCTGCACGGGACCTTTGGCCTGACCACCCGGGACATCTTCGCCCTGGTCGAGCAGCGCTTCGGCATCACCCTGCCGCCCGCGCTGTTCAGCGACCTGCGCACCCAGGCGGAAACGCTGATCTCCACCAGCGTGGCAGCCATTCCCGGGGTGAAGCGTGCCCTGGAGAGCATCGACCTGCCGCTGGCGGTCGCCTCCAACAGCCTCAGGCACAGCGTCGAATCCTCGGTCCGCCGGGCCGATCTGGTCGAGCGGGTGGCGGGCCATATCTTCAGCGCCGACATGGTGGCCCAGCCCAAGCCGGCACCCGATGTCTATCTCCTGGCCGCCAGGACGATGGGTGTCGCGCCGGAGCGCTGCCTGGTGATCGAGGACAGCACCACCGGCGTGCGCGCGGCGCTGGCGGCCGGCATGCGCGTCATCGGCTTTACCGGCGCCAGCCACATTCCGCCCAGCCATGGCGAGACCCTGAGCGCGCTGGGCGTGACCGCCCTGATCGCGCACATGGACGAACTCCCCGCCACCGTCGCCCGCCTCCGCGCCGCCGCCAGCGGCGGGCAATAAAAAAGGGGCCCTCAGGGCCCCTTCGCGTTCCGCCTCGGCGAAATCAGGACAGGACCGCACCCACCGCCTTGGGCAGCGCGACCGGTGCCAGGTCGGCGCTGGCGTTCCAGGCCGACTCGCTCAGCTGGGTTTCCAGCAGCTGGCGATGGATCGCCTCGCGATGCTGTTGCAGGACGATGTCCAGGGCGCGGCTGGGGGTCAGTTCGACGTCGTCGAAGGTGACGATCTGACCCGGCTCCAGGGCGCGCTTGAGCACGCTGTGCTTGAGCAGGCCGATCGGCAGGTGATCCGGGCACTCGGCGATCTTGACCGCTTCGCCGCGCACGCTGTAGCCACCGATGCCGCGCTCGATGACGTCGCCGGCCGCCATGGGCTTCTTCATGATGGCGGCCACGCTCAGGGTCGGTGTGGTGGAGTTGTTGAGCAGGATCTTGCCGCCGGCGATGACGCGTCTCAGGGTCTTGCCGACCTCCAGGGAGCACAGGTGGAAGGGGCGCACCAGCACGTAGTACGGGCCCTTGCCCAGCTTGAAGTACTCGATGGCACCGGCCTGGTCTTCGTCATGGCGACCGACCACGAAGACGCCACCGGCGGAGTAGCCGCTGGGGATCACGTAGTCGACGATGGGCTGGCCCAGTTGCTCGGCCATCTGCGCGAGGATGTTGGCGCTGTCCTGCAGGTTGGTCGAATTCAGGCCTTCCAGCCCCTGGCGGGTGATGGTGGCGCCATAGTTGTTGCCCACCACCACCTGCTCGATCTGCACCTTGGTGCCGTCGGTGAAGGAGGTGGTCTGGTCGACGCTGGTGCCCTGGCGCGCGGACCAGTAGGCCATGTCTTCCGGCGTCGGGTTGTGGTTCAGATAGCCCTTCATGTTGCCGTAGACCAGCGGCTTGAAGCCCATCTGCACGGCCTCTTCGTGCAGCGCCGCCAGCGAACCCGGCTGATCGCCCTCGGCCTCGGTCAGGAAACCCTTGCCGGCCAGGTAGGAACCGGTCGTCACCTGCAGTTCGGCATTGATGGTGACCACCTTGATGCCGGCTTCGAAGGCGCGCTCGATGATCTCGGTGCCGTGGTAGGGGTCGCCGCTGCACTCCACCAGCAGGTCGCAATGATCGATGAGATCCGCCACCGACTGGGTGAGCGCCTCGGTCAGCGGATAGTCGGTGACCGTGGCGATGGGCCGGCGGGTCAGGACGCGGGTCACGGTCATGTCGTCATAGTGACGGCTGATGAGCCGGGCCAGGCAGCGCGAGATCATGCCGGTACCGACGATGCCGATACGGGTGACAGGGGATTGGGAGGACATAGGATCGATTCCTTTCAAAGAGAATGTCGGTAGCGAGCAAAGCCACCATGCGAAGTGCCGACCCCAACTACATGTCCGATCTCTTGCAAATGGAAAAAAGCTTCCATCAGAAATTCTTTGACTGGGATCAATCTTTCCGTGCGACTCGAAGCCAAATCAAAAATTCATGACTTCGTAACAGATAGCGACCAATGGCTGCAGATCGCCACCTTTTTCCTTGCCGTCCAGCGACGGCCGTTCAACTCGTCGGTTCAGCGCGCCCCGTGCCTGAGTCACCGCGAGCCCAATAGCCGCGGCGGAACAGGTCACGTTCGCCCAGGACCAGCAACAGCACCAGGAAGCCCAGCATGGCCACGCTGACGCTGACGATCAGCTCCAGCAGGCCGACCGGCTTGGGCAACAGGAAACTCAGCAGGGCCACCGCGCTGCCCGCGCTGAACCAGCGCAGCAGCAGCGACAGGTGCAGGCCGGCCAGGGAGTGGCGATAGAGCGCCAGCGCCATGAACACCGCCTGCAGGAAGGCTCCGGTGGTAAAGGAGTAGGCCAGTCCCTGGGCACCGAATGGCCGATAGACAACAGCGTCCAGGGCCACGGTGATGAAGGAGCTGGCCAGGGTGGCGTAAAGGAAGGTGCGGGCGCGCTGCTGCGACAGCAGGGCACGCCCCCACAGCAGGGCCAGCCCCATCCAGGGCAGACCCAGGGCATAGGCCACCACCAGGGTCGCGGTCGCCGCGCTCTGCTCGGCGCCAAAGGCCCCGCGCTCCAGCAGCACCTTGACCACCGGCTCGGAGTAGCTGAACAGCACCACGGCGGCCGGCACCAGGAACAGCAGGGTGCCGAGCAGCGCCTTGCGCATCAGCGCGCTGTACTTGTCGGCATTGCCCTCGTTCCAGCTGCGGGTCAGCTCGGGAAAGATCATCGCCAGGATCGACAGCGCATAGAGCGTCAGCGGAATGGTCACGATGCGGTAGGAGAAGGACAGCATGGTGATGTTGCCCTCCGCCAGCAGCGAGGCGAAGAAACGCTCCGCCAGCATGCAACCCTGCTGGGCGCCGGCGGCGAGCAGCACGGGAGCGAAGGTCACGGCGAAGGGACTGCCTTCGGGCTTCTCGAAGGCCACCGAGCGCTGGCCGAGATAGCCCAGCCGGCGGTGCTGGATGACGATCAGCAGCACCTGGGGCAGCAGCATGCCGGTGAACAGCGCGATACCGCTCGGCTGCAGGATGACGATGGCCAGGATGGCGCCCAGATTGAGCATCAGGGTGCGGGTCATCGGCAGGATGAAGATGCGATCCAGGTTGAGCAGCGCGCCCTGGCAATAGAGGACGGCCTGCACGCAGATCAGCAGGGTACCGACGGCGAAGACCAGCTTGCCGGTCTCGACCTGCTCGTCGCTCCAGCCCGGCGCCAGGGCATGCATCAGCCAGGGGCTGGCGAGGACGCCGATCACCGACAGCAACAGGCCGAACAGGCCGATGCGCCAGTACAGCCAGCGACCGACCTGCTCGTACTGGGCGTTGCAGCGGTCGCGGATGCGTTGCAGATAGGGAATCATGGCATCGCGCAGGGCGAGGCCGAAGAAGCTCTCGAAGAACACCGGCAGGATGAGCGCGACAAAGATCAGGTCGGCTTCCCAGCTCACGCCGAATTGGCGGGCGATCAGCAGGTCGCGCAGGAACCCCAGCAGAAAGCTGGCGACCGTGATGGCCAGGATGATGAGGGTCGAACTCACGCCCGCACCTCGATCGACCCAGACGGGCCAAGCGCGGCAATAAGCGGACGGATAAAGATGGCAGGCATTGGCGGTCTCGTTCCGTGAGCCGGAGGTGATCCGGATAAAGGCGGGCAGTGATGCCCGTTTGGTCCAGACTCAGAGACCAGCTTCCGCGCTTAAGTTTCCCGAGGCAAATCTGGAGACACGCAGAAATGTCGAACGATTGGCAAATTGCCATGAGTGACCAGAGGCTGACCGCCGAGCGGTAGTCCTTGCAATCCCGCGACAAGCCAACTACTGTATATATAACCAGATACAGAATACGAGGTGACGCATGGCCGTCGAAGTGTTGTATCGCAGCAGCCGAGATCCGGAGCGCCTGTTCATGGATAAAGCCGAAGCCGATCGTCACGACAAGATGTTGGAGCTGGCCGAGTCGCTCGCCAGCGTATTGGACAAGGCCGTACCCGGTCTTGCCGAGAAGCAGTGCGAAGACCTGGGGCTGTTCATGGCCCGCAATCGCGAGGTCTTCGCCCGGGCGTTTCGCAACCAGCCGGATGCCCTGGGCGAGTTGGACCTGCCCAGCTAGCAAGGGGCGCTGCCCCTCGGGTAGCCTGGGAAGAGATCTGAGCCGGAGAAAGCCTCTTGTCCCTTCCCATCATCTTCGATACCGATCCTGGCGTGGACGACGCCCAGGCCATCGCCCTGCTGTTTGCCGATCCCGCTTTCGAGGTGATCGGCCTGACCACCACCTTTGGCAATGTGCCGGTCACCACGGCGACCCGCAACGCCCTGCTGCTCACCGAGCTGGCCGGCCGGGACACGCCCGTCGCGGCCGGGGTGGCCGAACCCCTGATCAAGCCGGCCGGCAACCACGCCCTGCACGTGCATGGCCAGGATGGTCTGGGCAACCAGCAGCTGCCCGCACCGAGCCAGACACCCCACGCCCTGGATGCGGCGCGCTTCATCGTCGAGCAGACCCGCCTGCGACCGGGCGAGATCACCCTGGTGGCGGTCGGCCCGCTGGGCAACCTGGCCCTCGCCCTGGCGCTGGATCCCACGGTCGCCGAGCGCGTCCGCGAGGTGGTGGTGATGGGCGGCGCCATCGTCGAGCCGGGCAACGTCACGCCGGTGGCCGAAGCCAACATCTTTTCCGATCCCCATGCCGCGGCGCGGGTCTTCGCCGCCCCCTGGCCGCTGACCCTGGTCGGCCTGGATGCCACCCACCGCGCCGTGCTCGATCCGCCCCGCCTGCAGCGCATCGCGGCGCACCAGGGCGCTCTCGGCGAGGTACTCGCCCGCAGCTATGACTTCTATGCGGACTTCTACCGCAGCGTGAAGGACATCGACGGCTGCCATCCCCACGACAGCTGCGCCCTCGCCTATCTGCGCCGCCCCGAGCTGTTCCACACCGCTCGCGGTCACCTCAGCGTCGGCACCGAGGGCCTGGCGGAAGGCCAGACCTTTTTCGCTCCCGAGGGGCGCGCCTACCTGGACGGGCGCTGGTCCGGCAATCCCCTGGTGACGGTCTGCCTGGGCATGGATGGCCCCGCCATGGTCGCCTGGATGGAAGAGGTCCTGACCACAACGGCGCAGTAACCGGTAAAGCATCCAAGGCCGCGCGCGGGGCCTTGCAGTGTGCACGGCCGCCTGCGCCAGGCGAATGGCGGCTCTGCCCGGTCGAGCGTGCTGCAGGCATAAAAAAAGGCCCCTCTCGGGGCCTTTTTTACATCCCGGATCAGTTGACCTTGGGATCCAGCTCGCCGCGGGCATAGCGCTCGAACATGGCGTCCAGGGAGATCGGCTTGATCTTGGAGGCCTGGCCGGCGGTGCCGAAGGCTTCGTAACGGGCGATGCAGACGTCGCGCATGGCGGTCACGGTCTTGGCCAGATACTTGCGCGGGTCGAACTCGCTACGGTTCTTGGCCATGAATTCGCGGATGGCACCGGTAGAGGCCAGACGCAGATCGGTGTCGATGTTGACCTTGCGGACCCCGTACTTGATGCCTTCGACGATCTCTTCGACCGGCACGCCGTAGGTTTCCTTGATGTCGCCACCGTACTCGTTGATGATCTTCAGCCACTCCTGGGGCACCGAGCTGGAGCCGTGCATGACCAGGTGGGTGTCCGGGATGCGCGCATGGATTTCCTTGATGCGCTGGATCGACAGGGTGTCCCCGGTCGGCGGCTTGGTGAACTTGTAGGCGCCGTGGCTGGTGCCGATGGCGATGGCCAGGGCGTCGACCTTGGTGGCCTTGACGAACTGGGCGGCTTCTTCCGGATCGGTCAGCAGCTGGCTGTGATCCAGGGTGCCTTCGGCGCCCACGCCGTCCTCTTCACCGGCCATGCCGGTTTCCAGGCTGCCCAGGCAGCCCAGCTCGCCTTCCACGGACACGCCGCAGGCATGGGCGAAGGCCACGGTCTGCTGGGTGACGCGCACGTTGTAGTCGTAGTCGGACGGCGTCTTGCCGTCGGCCATCAGCGAGCCGTCCATCATCACCGAGGAGAAGCCCAGCTGGATGGAACGCTGGCAGACGTCGGGGCTGGTGCCGTGGTCTTGGTGCATGACCACCGGGATGTGCGGGAATTCTTCCACCGCGGCCAGGATCAGGTGACGCAGGAAGGGAGCGCCGGCGTACTTGCGGGCACCGGCGGAGGCCTGAACGATGACCGGCGAATCGGTCTTGTCGGCGGCTTCCATGATGGCGCGCATCTGCTCGAGGTTGTTGACGTTGAAGGCCGGAACGCCATAGCCGAATTCGGCGGCGTGATCCAGCAGCTGACGCATGCTGACGAGTGCCATTGGTGATTATCTCCCTACAAAGGCGGTGGTGGCGCCAGCCTGCATGAGCGGCTGGCAGGGTTCAAGCGGCCGACCCCTGGCCGCCCTGGATTAATCGGTTCAGCTGACATTCGCCGCTTCAAGGCGTCCGGCAGCCGCGGCCGATGAGGTCGTTGTTGGCGATCCAGTAGACGAGTCCCTGGTCGCCGCGGATATGCAAAGCCACCAGCCCGTCGGTATAGGACTGGCCATCGGTGGCCGGTTCGCGGTTGAGATGACGGATCAGGCCATCGCCTTCCAGCTTGAGGTCGACGATGGACTGGCTGCGATCCACATAGCGCCAGTCGAAGGCCGCCTTGGAATCGCAGACCCAGTGGGTCCAGCCGCCGGTTTGCTGCGCGCCGCGACCGGCACAGCCGGCCAGCACGAGACCCAGCAGACCGAGGGCGAGCGTGCGCCCCTTCACTGGGCGCAACCGCTGGCAGGACGGCTGGCGTTGCCATTGAGCGTATCGACCCGCTCGCCATTCTGCGCCGTGGGCGTGGCGGCTGCCGCCGGTGGCGGCGCGAACACCGCGCAGGCCTTGTCGGCATTGCCACCGGCGCAACCGACCAGCATCAGGACAGCGGAACAGACGAGCAGCGGCGTACGCATGGCGATTACTCCTGGGCGCGTTGCTGGAGGACTTCGACGGCCGGCAGGACCTTGCCCTCGACAAATTCGAGGAAGGCGCCGCCACCGGTGGAGATATAGGAGACCTTCTCGCCGATGCCGTACTTGTCGATGGCGGCCAGGGTGTCGCCACCCCCGGCGATGGAGAAGGCGTCGCTGTCGGCGATGGCCTGGGCCAGGGTGCGGGTGCCTTCGCCGAACTGGTCGAATTCGAAGACGCCCACCGGACCGTTCCAGAGGATGGTCTTGGCCGACTTGAGCAGGTCGGCGAATTGCTGGGCGCTGACCGGGCCGATGTCGAGGATCATGTCGTCGTCGGCCACGTCGTTGATCGACTTAGTGACGGCTTCGGCGGTCTCGGCGAATTCCTTGGCGACCACTACGTCCACCGGCAGCGGCACGCTGACCTTGGCGGCGATGGCCTTGGCGGTGTCCACCAGATCGGCTTCGTACAGCGACTTGCCGACCTTGTAGCCGGCTGCGGCGAGGAAGGTGTTGGCGATGCCGCCGCCAACGATCAGCTGGTCGCAGATCTGCGCCAGGGAGTTGAGCACGTCCAGCTTGGTGGAGACCTTGGAGCCGGCGACGATGGCGGCCATCGGGCGGGCGGGATTGCCCAGCGCCTTGCCCAGGGCGTCCAGTTCGGCGGCCAGCAGCGGACCGGCCGCGGCGACCTTGGCGAACTTGGCCACGCCATGGGTCGAACCCTCGGCGCGGTGGGCGGTGCCGAAGGCGTCCATGACGAAGATGTCGCACAGGGCGGCGTATTTCTTCGCCAGCTCATCGGCGTTCTTTTTCTCGCCCGCGTTGAAGCGCACGTTCTCCAGCAGCACCAGCTGACCCGGCTCGACCTGGACGCCGTCCAGGTAGTCCTTCACCAGGGGCACCTCGCGGCCCAGGGCCTTGCTCAGGTAGGCCGCGACCGGGGCCAGGCTGTTTTCCTCGCTGAATTCGCCCTCGGTGGGACGACCCAGGTGCGAGCAGACGATCACCGCGGCACCCTTTTCCAGGGCCAGCTTGAGGGTCGGCAGGGCAGCGACCAGGCGGGCATCGCTCTTGATCTGGCCTTCCTTCACCGGAACGTTGAGGTCTTCGCGAATCAGGACGCGCTTACCCTTCAGATCGAGGTCGCTCATTTTCAACACGGACATACAGGCAATCCCTTAGTTGTGCTTGTTTCAGGTGGGCTTGGCGATGCGCAGCCAATGGCCGGCGACGTCGAGCATGCGGTTGGCGAAGCCCCATTCGTTGTCGAACCACACCAGCAGATTGACCAGCCGGGGGCCGGAAACGCGGGTTTGGCTGCCATCGACGATGGCGGAATGGGGATCGTGGTTGAAATCGCAGGAGGCGTGGGGCAACTCGGTGTAGTCGATCAGCCCGGCCAGGGGACCGCTCTGGGCGGCGTCACGCAACAGGGTGTTGAGCGCCGGCGCCGTGGTGTCGCGACCGACGATGCAGGTGATGTCCAGGCAGGAGACGTTGACCGTGGGTACGCGCACGGCACGGGCCTGGATGCGCCCGCCGAGCTCCGGCAGCAGGCGTTCGATGCCGCGCGCCAGGCCGGTCGCCACCGGGATGATCGACTGGAACGCCGAGCGGGTCCGCCGCAGATCTTCGGCATGGTAGGCGTCGATCACGGGCTGGTCGTTCATGGCCGAGTGGATCGTGGTGATGGAGACGTATTCCAGACCCAGCGTCTCATGCAAAAGTTTCAGCACCGGGACGCTGCAGTTGGTGGTGCAGGACGCATTCGAGACCAGCGTCTCGTCACCGCGCAGGGCCTGCTGGTTGACGCCATAGACCACGGTGGCGTCGACGTCGGTCTCGCTGACCATGGGCTGGGAGAACAGCACCCGCGGTGCACCGGCGGCGAGGAAGCGCCCGGCCTCGGCACGGGTGCTGAAGGCGCCGGAGCACTCCAGCACCAGATCGACGTCCAGCGCCCGCCAGTCCACTCGCTCGGGCTCCGCCTCGCGGCGGATCTCCAGGGCCTGGTCGCCGATGCGCAGGCGCTCACCCTCCAGCGCCACCCGCCCGGGAAAGCGGCCATGGGTGGAGTCGAAGCGGGTGAGGTATTCGAGGCTGGGCCGGTCGGCCAGGTCGTTGAGGGCGACGATGGCGAGCTCGCTCGCCGCACCGCGCTCGTGCAGGGCACGCAACACGCAACGACCGATGCGACCGTAGCCGTTGAGAGCGAGGCGATAGCGAGCGGAACTCATGCGTGAACGGACTCGGGCGCAAGCGAAAGGCCGATTATGCGGCGGTTCGACGACGAATGGGAGTCGCCAGCGTAGTCCGGTCGACTTTCGCACTACAAAAAGGCGCTCTCCTTGGCAGACAGGAAAGAAATCCGCCGTCTGGCCAGACGCCCCTGCCGCAGTCACGGCGTCTGGCGGTCTGCAGGGGAAGTCCGCAGGTAGCCTCAGGGGCCGCGGGACTACCGGGTTCGGCGACCCTGGCCTGACAGAAATCGTCATCTAAGCGTGATAGAGCAGAGCCATGACCTGGATCAAAATCCCCACTGATTGTGGTGTAGAAACTAAAAAGCACTATATGTAGTATCTGGACCGAACTTGAGCCCCAAGTCGAACTCAAAGGAAAGGACCCGCGCCGCCCTGGCAGATCCCGGCTGGCGACAGGCTTTTTCCTTTGAGTTCGCCCCACTACGGACAGGAGTCAGCCATGACCATCACCATTTACAGCAAGCCCGCCTGCGTGCAGTGCAACGCCACCTATCGCGCCCTGGATCGCCAGGGCATCGCCTACCAGGTGGTGGACATCGAGCAAGACGCCAATGCGCGCCAGACCGTGGAATCCCTGGGTTATCGCCAGGTACCGGTGGTGGTGGCCGGTGACGACCACTGGGCCGGCTTTCGCCCGGACAAGCTCGGCCAGCTGGTGGCCTGAGGCCAGGACCATGGGTGAGCTGCTGTATTTCTCCAGCACCTCGGAGAACACCCACAGATTCGTCGAGAAACTCGGGCTGCCGGCGCGGCGTATCCCCCAGGATCCCGCCGCCGAACCGCTCAAGGCCCGCGAGCCCTACATCCTGGTGCTGCCCACCTATGGCGGTGGCGGCAGCAAGGGCGCGGTGCCCAAGCCGGTCATCCACTTTCTCAACGATCCGCACAATCGCGCCCTGATCCGCGGCGTCATCGCCGCCGGCAACACCAACTTCGGCGAGGGCTACTGCCTGGGCGGACGCATCGTCGCCCAGAAGTGCGCGGTGCCCCTGCTCTACCAATTCGAATTGCTCGGCACGACGGAAGACGTCGACCGGGTGCGCACGGGAGTGAACGACTTTTGGCAACGTCAGGCCTGACCCCGACCGGCAGCGAGGCGGACTACCACGCGCTCAACGCCATGCTCAATCTCTACGGTCCGAACGGCGAGCTGCAGCTGGACAAGGATCGCCAGGCGACGCGCCAGTACTTCCTGCAGCACGTCAACCAGAACACCGTGTTCTTCCATAACCTGGACGAGAAACTCGACTACCTGGTGGACAAGGGCTACTACGAGGCGGCGGTGCTGGAGCAATACGCCCCGGCCTTCGTCAAGGCGCTGTTCGAGCGCGCCTATGCCTACAAATTCCGCTTCCAGAGCTTCCTGGGTGCCTTCAAGTACTACACCAGCTACACCCTCAAGACCTTCGATGGCCAGCGCTACCTGGAGCGCTACGAGGATCGGGTGTGCATGGTCGCCCTGAGTCTGGCCCGTGGTGACGAGGGCCTGGCCGAGTCGCTGGTGGACGAGATGATCAGCGGGCGCTTCCAGCCGGCCACCCCGACCTTCCTCAACGCCGGCAAGCGCCAGCGCGGCGAGTTGGTGTCCTGCTTCCTGCTCCGCATCGAAGACAACATGGAGTCCATCGGCCGCGCGGTGAATTCGGCGCTGCAGCTGTCCAAGCGTGGCGGCGGCGTGGCCTTCCTGCTGAGCAACGTGCGCGAGGTCGGGGCGCCGATCAAGCGCATCGAGAACCAGTCCTCCGGCATCATCCCGATCATGAAGCTCCTGGAAGACGCCTTCTCCTACGCCAACCAGCTGGGTTCGCGCCAGGGCGCCGGCGCCGTCTACCTCAATGCCCACCATCCGGACATCCTGAGGTTCCTCGACACCAAGCGCGAGAACGCGGACGAGAAGATCCGCATCAAGACCCTGTCCCTCGGCGTGGTCATCCCGGACATCACCTTCGAGCTGGCCAAGCGCAACGCCGACATGTACCTGTTCTCGCCCTATGACGTGGAGCGGGTCTATGGCGTGCCCTTCGCCGACATCAGCGTCAGCGACAAGTACGCCGAGATGGTGGCCGATGCGCGCATCCGCAAGCGCAAGATCAACGCCCGGGAATTCTTCCAGACCCTGGCGGAGATCCAGTTCGAATCCGGCTACCCCTACCTGATGTTCGAAGACACGGTGAATCGCGCCAATCCCATCGCCGGGCGCATCAACATGAGCAACCTCTGCTCGGAGATCCTCCAGGTCAACACCCCCAGCCGCTTCGACGAAGACCTGGGCTACGAGCATGTCGGCCAGGACATCTCCTGCAACCTGGGTTCGCTGAACATCGCCCGCACCATGGATTCGCCGGATCTGGGCCGCACCGTGGAAACCGCCATCCGCGGCCTCACCGCGGTCTCGGAGATGAGCGACATTCGCTGCGTACCCTCGGTGGCCGCCGGCAACGCCGCCTCCCACGCCATCGGCCTGGGGCAGATGAACCTGCACGGTTACCTGGCCCGCGAGCACATCCACTACGGCTCGGCGGAAGGCCTGGATTTCACCAATCTGTACTTCTACACCGTCACCTACCATGCGGTGCGCGCCTCCAACCGCCTGGCCATCGAACGCGGCCAGAGCTTCCAGGGCTTCGCCGAGTCCAAGTACGCCAGCGGCGACTACTTCGATCAGTACACCGAGGGCGACTTCACCCCGCGCACCCTGCGGGTGGCCGAGTTGTTCGAAGTGGCCGGCATCCGCCTGCCGACCCGCGCGGACTGGCAGGAACTCAAGGCCTCGGTGATGGCGCACGGGCTGTTCAACCGCAACCTCCAGGCCATCCCGCCCACCGGTTCGATCTCCTACATCAACCACTCCACCTCGAGCATCCACCCCATCGTCGCCAAGGTGGAGATCCGCAAGGAAGGCAAGCTGGGCCGCGTCTACTACCCGGCGCCCTACCTCGCCGACGATAACCAGGAGTACTACCAGGACGCCTACGAGATCGGCCCGGAAAAGATCATCGACACCTATGCCGAGGCCACCCGCCATGTCGACCAGGGACTGTCGCTGACGCTGTTTTTCCGCGACACCGCCACCACCCGCGACATCAATCGGGCGCAGATCTACGCCTGGAAGAAGGGCATCAAGACGCTCTATTACATCCGCCTGCGCCAGGCCGCCCTGGAAGGCACCGAGGTGCAGGGCTGCGTGTCCTGCAGCCTGTGAGGAAAAGGTCATGAATGCATCCATCAAAGCGCCGCGCCTGAACCGTATCAACGCCATCAACTGGAATCGCCTGCAGGACGAGAAAGACCTGGAGGTGTGGAATCGCCTGACCGGCAACTTCTGGCTGCCGGAAAAGATCCCGCTGTCCAACGACATCCCCTCCTGGGCGACCCTGACGCCCAAGGAGCAGCAACTGACCATCCGCGTCTTCACCGGCCTGACCCTGCTGGACACCATCCAGAACGCCGTGGGCGCTCCGACGCTGCTGGCCGATGCCGTCACTCCCCACGAGGAAGCGGTGATCGCCAACATCGGCTTCATGGAAGCCGTGCATGCGCGCTCCTACAGTTCGATCTTCTCCACCCTCTGCTCGACGCCCGACGTGGACGAGGCCTATCGCTGGAGCGAAGAGAATCCCTATCTGCAGACCAAGGCCGACCTGATCCTTGAGCGTTACCACGCCGAGGACCCGCTGCTGCGCAAGGTGGCCAGTGTCTTCCTGGAATCCTTCCTGTTCTATTCGGGCTTCTACCTGCCGATGTACTGGTCCAGCCGCGCCAAGCTGACCAACACCGCCGACCTGATCCGTCTGATCATTCGCGACGAGGCGGTGCACGGTTACTACATCGGCTACAAATTCCAGCAGGCCCTGGCCAAGGAAAGCCCGGAGCGCCGCCAGCAGGTCAAGGACTTCGCCTACGAGCTGCTGCAGGATCTCTACGACAACGAGGTGGCCTACACCGAGGACCTCTACGACAGCGTCGGCTGGAGCGAGGACGTGAAGAAATTCCTTCACTACAACGCCAACAAGGCGCTGATGAATCTGGGCTTCGAAGCCCTGTTCCCCAGCAGCATGACCGACGTCAGCCCGGCGATCCTGGCCGCCCTGTCGCCCAGCGCCGACGAGAACCACGACTTCTTCTCCGGCTCGGGTTCGTCCTATGTCATCGGCAAGGCGGTGAGCACCGAAGACGAGGATTGGGATTTCTGAGCCAACCTCCTGCTCCGACCAGCCCCCTCTCCCCGTGGGAGAGGGTTGGGGTGAGGGTGTCCCGCGCGACGAAGCCCTCAGTGGAAAAGGCTGCGCCGTTTTCCACGCTACGGCGCTGAACCGTCTTGCTCCGACAAGCCCCCTCTCCCTCTGGGAGAGGGTTGGGGTGAGGGTGCTCCGCGCGACGAAGTCCTCAGCGGAAAAGGCTGCGCCGTTTTCACGCTACGGCGCTGAGCCGGCCGCTTGCTCCGACAAGCCCCCTCTCCCCCTGGGAGAGGGTTGGGGTGAGAGTGCCCCGCGCGACGAAGTCCTCAGCGGAAAAGGCTGCGCCGTTTTCCACGCTACGGTGCTGAACCGGCCGCCTGCTCCGACAAGCCCCCTCTCCCCCTGGGAGAGGGTTGGGGTGAGGGTGCGCCGCCCGACGAAGCCCCCAGTGGAAAAGGCTGCGCCGTTTTCCACGCTACGGTGCTGATTCCTGATCGCCCTACCTCGGCGGTCCCGTCCGAAAACGGCCAGTCGCCCCTCCCCAGCGGTGCTAACCTGCCGCCATGAACGCCTTCCCTGATATTCCCGCTTTCGAACGCGCCCGCCTGGCGCGAGATCCGCGTTTCGACGGCCTGTTCTACACCGCGGTGCTCACCACCGGCATCTACTGTCGGCCGGTGTGTCCGGCGCAACCGCCACGCCCGGAAAACGTCAGCTACTACCCCAGCGCCGCAGCCGCCGAGGCCGCGGGTTATCGCCCCTGCCTGAGATGCCGCCCGGAACTCTCCCCCGCCGGCGGCCACTGGCAACGCGGCGATGCCACCCTGGCGCGCGCCCTGCGGCTGATGGACGAGGGCCTGGAGGAAGGCGGCCTGCCCGCCCTCGCCGCCCGCCTCGACCTCAGCGAACGCCAGTTGCGCCGGCTGTTCGTCGAGCGCCTGGGCGCTGCGCCCCTGGCGGTGCTCACCACCCGCCGCCTGCTGTTCGCCAAGCAATTGCTCAGCGAGACCCGGCTGCCCATCACCGAGGTGGCCCTGGCCGCCGGGTTCGGCAGTCTGAGACGCTTCAACACCGCCTTTCGCGACGCCTACGGCCTGGTCCCCAGTCAGGTGCGCAAGGGTCAGGCCGCCGCTTCGCCGGTGCTGGTCCTGCGCCTGGCCTATCGTCCGCCCTACGACTTCGCCGCCCAGCTGGATTTTCTCCGCGGTCACGCCCTGCCCGGCGTCGAGGTCCTGGATGACCACAGCTACGCCCGGGTGATCGGCACCCCCGAACAGCCGGGCTGGCTGCGCGTCTCGGCCTGGGACGCCGACACGCCGGCACTGCGCCTGGAGTTGCACGGTGCCGCCCCTGGAGAGCTGCAGGCCGCGGTGGCGCGTATCCGCCGCATGTTCGATCTGGACGCCGATCCCGAAGCCATCGCCCAGGGCCTGGCGGTCGATCCGACCCTGGCCGAACTGGTGGCGCGCCGCCCGGGCCTGCGCCTGCCTAGCGGCTGGGATGGCTTCGAGATCGCCGTGCGCGCCGTCATCGGTCAGCAGGTCAGCGTGGTGGCGGCCACCACCATGACCGCCCGGGTGGTGCAGCGCTTCGGTCGTCCCTGGGGCGAGTCCGGTCACGAGGCCAGTCGACCGCCCGCCGGTCTGCACCACTTCTTTCCCACCGTGGACGCCCTGGCCGATGCCGCCCTGGAAGACCTCACCGGCCTCGGCCTGATCCGCGCCCGCGCCGGTACCCTGGGTACGGTAGCCAGAGCGTTGCGCGCCGGCGAGGTGGACTTCGACACCGGGCGCACCCTGGACGATTTCGCCCGGCGCTGGATCGCGCTCAAGGGCATAGGTCCCTGGACCGCCCAGTACATCGCCCTGCGCGCCCTGGCCCATCCCGATGCCTGCCCGGTGGAAGACCTGGTGCTGCAGAAGCGCCTGGCGCAGCCCGGCGAGCGCCTGACCGCCAAGGCCCTGTATGCCCGCGCCGAAGCCTGGCGGCCCTGGCGTGCCTACGGGGTGATGCAGGTCTGGCGGGAAGCCACCTGGAAGGCGCCCGCCGACGCCCCCGCCGAACCCGTTCCCACCCGTCTCGCCAAGGAGTCGCCTCGATGATCGCCTACTGCCTGCTGGACAGCCCCATAGGAACGCTCACCCTGGCCGCCGACGACAGTGGCCTGCGCGTGGTGGAATTTCCCGAGAATCGCTACCTGGCCAAGCGTGACGCCAGCTGGAGCGCCGCCGACCATCCGATCCTCGACCTGGCCCGCGCGCAGCTCGGCGAGTACTTCGCCGGCCAGCGCCAGACCTTCGAGCTGCCCCTGGCACCGCGCGGTACTCCCTTCCAGCTGGCGGTCTGGCAGGCCCTGGCGGAGATCCCCCACGGCCAGACCTGGAGCTATGGTCAACTCGCCAGCCATCTCGGCCGACCCCAGGCGATGCGCGCGGTGGGCGCCGCCAACGGGCGTAATCCGCTGCCCATCGTGCTGCCCTGCCACCGGGTGATAGGGGCGTCCGGCGCCCTGACCGGCTTTGGCGGCGGCTTGCCGACCAAGCAATTCCTGCTAGAACTGGAAGGCGCGCTGCCGCCGCCGCGGGATCTCTTCGCCGCCTCCCAGCCTGGCACTGCGCCAGAATCTACCTGTTAAAAGGCTCTAGAATGCGGCTTTCAGGGCTTGAGCCGGTGCAACCCCGTAGCGCACACTGGAGCTTTCGATTCGCAAGGACGCGACGCGATGTTCAGCTCAGCCAATACCCCGACGTTTACCCTGACGCTGGACGGCGTCGCCCAGGATTTCCAGGTGCTCGCCTTCGACGGTCACGAGGCCATCGGCCAGCCCTATCGCTTCCAGCTCGAGCTGGTTAGCGAGCGCCCGGACTGGCCGCTGGAAGCGCTGTTGCAGCGGCCCGCCTTCCTCGCCCTGGGTCCGGGTGACCAAGGCATCCACGGCCAGCTCGCCGCCGTGGCCCAGGGCGATACCGGTCGGCGCCTGACCCGCTATCGCGCCGAACTGGTACCGCGCCTGGCCAGCCTGGCCCACCGCGTCAATTCCCGCATCTTCCAGGGGCGCAGCGTGCCCGAGATCCTGGCGCAGCTGCTCGAGGAGCACGGCATCCTCGACGGCGACTATCGCTTCGCTCTGGGGCCGACGCGCTATCCGCCGCGCGACTACTGCGTGCAGTACGGCGAAAGCGATCTGGCCTTTCTGACCCGCCTCTGCGAGGAAGAAGGCCTGCACTTCCACCACCAGCATCGCCGCGACGGCCATGTGCTGGTGTTTGGCGATGACGCCACCGGCTTTGCGCGGCTGGGCGCCACCCGCTATCGACCCGGCAGTGGCCTGGTGGCGGAGGAACCCGTGATCAGTCGCCTGGCGGTCGGCCTGCAGATTCGCAGCAGCGCCGCGACCCTGCGCGATCACGACCCATTGCAACCTCGGCTGCGCCTGCACAGCAGTACCGACGCCACGGCCCAGCCCGCGCTGGAAGACTATGGCTTCCCCGGCCGCTTCACCGATCGCGCTACCGGCCAGCGCCTGAGCAGCCGGCGCCTGGAGCGCCTGCGAGGGGACGCCGTTCAGGCCGAGGGCGCGAGCAACCAGCCCAGCCTGGTGAGCGGGCATTTCCTGCCGCTGGAACAGCACCCGCGCGCCGACTGGAATCAGCTCTGGCTGCTGACCGAGATCCAGCACCAGGGCCGCCAGCCGCAGGTCCTGGAGGAAGACGCTGCCGACGCCATCCCGGCCGACGGCTGGCACCAGGGCTATCGCAACAGCTTTGTCGCCCGGCCCTGGACCCAGCCCTTCCGCCTGCCCCGGCGCCATCCCAGGCCCAGGCTGCTGGGCGCCCAGAGCGCCGTGGTCACCGGACCGGTCGGCGAGGACATCCATTGCGATGCCCTGGGCCGGATCAAGGTGCAATTCCACTGGGATCGCCAGGGCCAGGCCGATGAGCGCAGCAGCTGCTGGCTGCGGGTCGCTAGCGGCTGGGCGGGTGACGGCCATGGCGCCCTGGCGGTTCCGCGGATCGGCATGGAGGTACTGGTGGGCTTTCTCGAGGGAGATCCCGACCAACCCCTGGTGATCGGCTGCCTGTACCACGCCGAGCATCGCCCACCGCTGGAACTGCCCCGGGACAAGACCCGCAGCACCTTCAAGAGCCTCAGCAGCCCCGGCGGCAACGGCTACAACGAATTGCGCAGCGAGGATCAAGGGGGTCAGGAAGAGATCCATGTCCATGCCCAGCGCGACTGGGACGAACGCATCGGCCATGATCATCGCAGCGAGATCGGCCACGCTCGCCATGAGCGCATCCGCGGCAACAGCTACAGCGAATTCCACGCCGAGGAACACCGCATCACCCGGGGCGAGCGCCGCAGCGAGGTGCGCGCCGACGACCACCTGGACATCGGCGAGAGTCAGCACCTGCGGCTGGACGGCAGTCTGCTGGTCGAGGCCGGCAGCGAGATCCGGCTCCAGTCCGGCCAGAAGATCGTCCTGGAAGCCGGCGCCCGCCTGACCCTCAAGGCCGGCGGCAGCTTCGTGCAGCTGGAGGCCGGCGGGGTCACCCTGGCAGGGCCGAGCATCCGGGTGAATCCCTGAGCAGGCACTGAATCCCGGGCATAAAAAAGCCACGCTTCAGCGTGGCTTTTTCTTTTATCGCGGCAGGACTCAGTCTTCCAGCAACTCGCCGGCCACCGCCAGGACGTTGTCCAGGGTAAAACCGAAGTGCTCGAACAGCGCGGCCGCCGGGGCGGATTCGCCGTAGGTGTGCATGCCGATGATGCGCCCGTCGAGACCGACGTACTTGTACCAGAAGTCGGCGATGCCGGCTTCGATGGCGATGCGGGCACCGACTTCCACCGGCAGGACCTGCTGGCGGTACTCGGGACTCTGGCGGTCGAAGACGCTGGTGCTGGGCATGGAGACCACACGCACCTGGCGACCTTCGGCGCTCAGGCGCTCGTAGGCCTGCACCGCCAGACCGACTTCGGAGCCGGTGGCGATGAGGATCAGCTCGGGTTCGCCGACGCAGTCCTTGAGCACGTAGCCGCCGCGCGCGGCGTTGCCCAGGGTGGCTTCGTCACGCACGCTGTGGGCCAGGTTCTGGCGCGAGAAGATCAGCGCGCTGGGACCGTCGCGACGTTCCAGGGCCGCGGTCCAGGCAATGGCGGATTCCACCGCATCGGCCGGACGCCAGGTGTCCAGGTTGGGGGTGTAGCGCAGCGAGGCCAGTTGCTCCACCGGCTGGTGGGTCGGGCCGTCTTCGCCGAGGCCGATGGAGTCGTGGGTGAAGACATAGAGCACCCGCTGCTTCATCAGCGCCGACATGCGCACCGCGTTGCGGGCGTATTCCATGAACATCAGGAAGGTGGCGCCATAGGGCACCAGGCCGCCGTGCAGGGCGACGCCGTTCATGATGGCGCTCATGCCGAATTCACGCACGCCGTAGTGGACGTAGTTGCCGCTGGCGTCTTCGGCGGTGACACCCTTGGCGCCCTTCCACAGGGTCAGGTTGGAACCGGCCAGGTCGGCGGAGCCACCGAGCAGCTCGGGCAGCAGCGGACCAAAGAACTGCAGGGCGTTCTGGCTGGCCTTGCGGCTGGCGATGGTCTCGCCCTTGGTGGCGACGTCCTGGATGAAGGCGGCGGCGCGCTCGGAGAAATCGGCGGGCAGGTCACCGGCCATGCGGCGCTTGAATTCAGCGGCCAGCTGCGGATGGGCCTGGGCGTAGGCGGCGAAGCGCTCGTTCCACTCGGCTTCGGCGGCGGCGCCGCGCTCCTTGGCACTCCAGTCGGCATAGAGCTCGGCGGGAATCTCGAAGGGCGCATGGGACCAGCCGAGCAGCTCGCGGGCGGCCTGGATCTCGTCGTTGCCCAGCGGAGCGCCGTGGCACTCTTCCTTGCCCTGCTTGTGCGGCGCGCCGTAGCCGATCACGGTCTTGCAGCAGATCAGGGTGGGCTTGTCGCTCTTGCGCGCGGTGTCCAGGGCGGTCCTGATCTCGTCGGCGTCGTGGCCGTCGACGTTGCGGATCACCTGCCAGCCGTAGCTCTCGAAGCGCTTGGGGGTGTCGTCGGTGAACCAGCCCTCGACCTCGCCATCGATGGAGATGCCGTTGTCGTCATAGAAGGCGATCAGCTTGGACAGGCCCAGGGTGCCGGCCAGGGAGCAGACCTCGTGGGAGATGCCTTCCATCATGCAGCCATCGCCGAGGAAGGCGTAGGTGTGGTGGTCGACGATCTGGTGGCCATCACGGTTGAACTGGGCGGCCATGACCTTTTCCGCCAGGGCGAAGCCCACGGCGTTGGCGATGCCCTGACCCAGGGGACCGGTGGTGGTCTCGATACCCGGGGCGTAGCCGTATTCGGGGTGGCCCGGAGTCTTGCTGTGCAGCTGACGGAAATTCTTCAGGTCGTCGATGGACAGGTCGTAGCCGGACAGGTGCAGCAGCGAATAGATGAGCATGGAGCCGTGGCCGTTGGACAGCACGAAGCGGTCACGGTCGGCCCACTGGGGGTTGCCAGGGTTGTGCTTGAGCTGATCGTGCCAGAGCACCTCGGCGATGTCGGCCATGCCCATGGGGGCGCCGGGGTGGCCACTGTTGGCCTTTTGCACGGCATCCATGCTGAGGGCGCGGATGGCGTTGGCTCGATCACGACGGCTGGGCATTGCGGTGTCTCCTGGCAGAGGCAGAGCGAAGGGGCCGTTATTCTGGCCCAGCCAGGGCACTTCCAGCAATCGGCGCGGTCGCCTCAGCCCGCCGGGCAGACCGTCGCGCCGTCGGCCACGAAGGCCCGTGCCACCGGTTCGATGCGCCTGGCCAGGGTCGCCAGGGCCTGGCGGTGCGCCGCCACGACCTCGGCATAGGAGGCGCCGGCGGGCTGGCTGATCCGGCTGCCGCAGGTGAGTACCCGCTCTCCGCCCGGCTCGGCCAGGCGCAGGGTCCACAGCGCGTCCTGTTGGACGCCGCGCCCGGGCTGCGAATCGAAGCGCTGTAGATCCACCTTGATGCGCAGCACCGGGGCGCCGCTGCCGCGCGGGGCATCGCCCAGGTCCAGGGTGCCGAGGTCCCGCGACAGGTCGGCGGACAGGGCACTGCGCACCTCGTCGGCCAGGGGCGCGATCCAGCGTTCGTTCTCCAGCAGGGCGATGCCGTCGCCCTGGCGCACCACCAGTTGCGGCTGATCCACCTGCGGCGGCACCGAGACGCCTTGCAGGGCGAAGCGGAAGTCCGCGGCGCGCGCCTGGCTCACGGGCTCCGCGGCGCTGGTCAGGGTGTGGTAGTTGAGCGGCGCCTTGGACGAACAGGCGGCCAGCAGCAGAGGCAAAGCCAGACAGGTCAGGCGCTTCATTGCAGTTTTCCTTTGGCGGGATCGCGGGAGCCCGGTTCGAACTTGGGCGGCGGATCGGTCACCAGACCGCGGATCAGGGATTCCGGATGGCGGCCGAGGTAGTCGCCGAACACGCGCAGGGAGCGCGCCATGCGCTGCATCTCTTCCAGGGTCTGGGTCAGATTCTGCTGCACCGGGGAATCCGCGCCCAGGCTCTGGCTGGCGCTGCCGGTAAGTTGCTGCACGCCCATCAGGGTGGTGGTCAGCTGCGGCAGGACCCCGGCGTTGAGCTGTTTGAGGGTGCCGCTGAGCTGCGCCAGGCTGGTGTCGAGATTCTTGCCGATGGAATCGAAGGGGATCTTGTCGATCTTGTTGACGATGCCGGCCATCTGCTCCTGCAGGCGATCGAAGCTGCCGGTGACGGTAGGGATCGACAACGGCTTGGCCTGGGGATCGAAGGCCACCTTGGGCGCATTGGGCACGAAGTCGACGGAAATGTAGAGCTGGCCGGTCAGCAGGTTGCCGGTGCGGGCCTGGGCGCGCAGACCCCGGGCCACCCAGCCGGCGAACAGCTTGCCGTCGCGGTCCTTGGTCTCGATGCGCTTGCCGACGTCGCCCAGCCGCTGGGGATAGATGACCGCGCCGACGATCAGCGAGAAGCGATCCTGGGCATCCTCGTAGTCGGGGGTCAGGGACACCACCCGGCCGACGTTCATGCCAAGGAATTCCACCGGCGCCCCGGTGGCGAGGCCACGCAGCGACTGCTGGAATCTCATCCGCACATAGAAGGGCTCGCCATCTGGCGGCGCCAGGGCGCTGGTCTGGTCGTCGAACAGGGTGAAACGCTGGTCTTCCTGGGCCTCCTCGGGATCCTTGGGCCATTCGGGGGTGACGAAGGCGATGCCGCCCGCCACCACCGTGGCCAGCGACTGGGTATTGAGCTTGAGGCCGGAGGCGCTGAGCGAGACATCGACCCCGCTGGCGTTCCAGAAGCGGCTATTGGCGGTGACGAAGCGGTCGTAGGGCGAATCGACGAAGATCTGCGCGCTGACGCCCTTGCCGTCCTGGTTGAGGTGGAAGGACACCACCCGCCCGACCTGGATGCGCCGGTAATAGACCGGCGAGCCGACGTCCAGCGAGCCGATGTCGTCGGCAGTGACGATGAATCTCTTGCCCGAGGCGCCGTGGATCAGCGCCGGCGGCTGCTCCAGGCCGCGGAAGTCGCGATGGGACTCGGTGGAATCACCGATGTCGGCGCCGATGAAGGCGCCCGACACCAGGGTGTCGACCCCCGAGACGCCATTGACGCCGAAGCGCGGCCGCACCACCCAGAAGCGCGCGTCCTTGGTGGCGAAGCCCTCGGCGGACTTTTCCAGCTCGATGGTGGTGATCACCCGGTTGCGGTCCGGCGCCAGCTGGATGTCGCTGACGGTGCCGATCACCACGTTCTTGTACTTGACCTGGGTCTTGCCGGCTTCCAGGCCCTCGGCGGTGAGAAAGGTCACCGTGATGGTCGGCCCGCGCGAGGCCCAGCTGTGGATCACCATGGACAGCCCGATCAGGGCCGCCACGATGGGCACCAGCCAGATCAGCGATACGCTCCAGCGACTGCGGCGTACCTCGGGGGTAGGCGCCAGGGCGTCGGGTTCATGCCTGTCCGTCATCGTTCACCTCTGCATCCCAGATCAAGCGGGGATCGAAACTCATCGCGGCGAGCATCGTCAGCACCACCACGAAACCAAAGAACACGATACCCAGGCGCGGCGCCGCCGAACTCAGGGCACCGAAGTGCACCAGCGCCGAGACCAGGGCCACCACGATCACGTCGAGCATCGACCAGTAGCCGATCAGCTCGACGAAGCGATAGAGCCGGGCACGCTGGGCGGTGGCCCAGTCGCTGCGGCGCTGGCAACTCACCAGCAGGGTGCCGAGCACCAGAAACTTGATGGAGGGCACCGCCACGCTGGCGATGAAGATCACCAGAGCGACGCCCCAGGAGCCGTTTTCCCAGAATTCGATCACCCCCTCGAGGATGGTGCTTTCCGTGCCGCGGCCCAGGGTACCGGTGAACATCACCGGCAGGGTATTGGCGGGGATATAGAGGATCAGCGCGGCGAGCAGATAGGCCCAGGTCTTGGCATAGACGTTCGGCTTGCGCCGGTGCAGCGCCGAGCCGCAGCGCGGGCAGCCGGCCTTGTGCCGGCGCGGCGCGGTGCAGACCTTGCCGCAGACGTGGCAGAGGCAGAGGCCGAGTTCGTCGGCGCGCGGGGGCAACTGGGTCGCGCTCAAGACTCGCGCTCCCCGACGGCGTCCCACAGCGGGTGCAGGTCGCGCTTGGCGATGATCAAGAGGACCACCATCAGCCCGACCATGCCGAACAGCCCCAGGCCCACCACCACGTGCAGCAGTCCGGCCAGCTTGATCACCGCCACCAGGGCGCCGAGCACGAAGACCTCGATCATGCTCCAGGGCCGCAAGTAGTGCAGGGTGACCATGGCCGTGGCGAAGCCGGGGGCACGGCGGCCGAGCTGGGCGAAGCCGAGCACCCAGAGCAGCAGCAGGATCTGCAGCAGCGGCACCACGAACAGGGTCATGGCCACCACCAGCGCCATGGGCCCGGCGAAGCCGCGACTCATGGCGACCACCGATTCCAGCAGGGTCGCCTCGCTGTGCAGGCCGCGAAAGCTGAGTTGCAGGATGGGCCCGACATTGGCGATCACGAACAGCACCGCCGCGGCGATCGCCAGCGCCAGCAGACCCTGGATGTCCAGGCGGCTGGCCCGATAGAGCAAGGCGCCACAGCGCAGACAATGCGCCCGCTCGCCGGCGGCGAGCGGCTCCAGGCGATGCACCGAATCGCAGTGCTCGCAGATCACCAGACGCGTGCCGGCGGCAGGCGCGGAAGGGGACGGTGGCTGGACGGACATGGGTTACCCGGTGACGCTCCTGGAAGGGGGCTGCAGGTTGGACGCGCGAGTCTCGCGGTCGTTACCGCAACGTCGCGAAGACCGCTGAGCAAAAGGCCCCGGCATCTTACCTTCCTCGACGAAGGTATGCGCGGCCCACCGCCATGGACAAGTATCAAAACTTTTTGATGCTTTTCTTGCGAGGCCCGGGACGGGTCTCTAGACTAGCGCCCCATGAATCCGCTCCGCGTGCCGGCGCTCGGCCAAGAACCAGGAGATACCCTCGCCGCCCTGTGCAAGGCCGGCGGCGATCCCCTGCGCCTGAACATCCTGCGCGCCCTGCACAGCGCCTCCTTCGGCGTGCTGGAGCTGGCGCAGATCTTCGCCACCGGCCAGTCCGGCATCAGCCACCATCTCAAGGTGCTGGCCCAGGCGCAGCTGGTGGCCACCCGCCGCGAGGGCAACGCCATCTTCTATCGCCGCGCCCTGCCCCGTCCCGGCAGCCTGGGGGGCGCCCTGCACGCCGCCCTGCTCGAAGAGGTGGACGCCCTGGACCTGCCCAGCGCGGTGCAGACGCGGATCACTGAGGTGCATGCCCAGCGCGCGGCGGTGAGTCGCGACTTCTTTGCCCGGGTGGCGGAAAAATTCCAGGCCCAGCAGGACCTGATCGCCAGCCTGCCGCAGTATCGCGACGGCCTGCTCAGCCTGCTGGACGCCCTGGCCCTGGATCCGCGCGGCTGCGCCCTGGAGGTGGGCCCGGGCGACGGCGCCTTCCTGCCGGACCTGGCACGGCGCTTCGCCCGGGTAGTGGCGGTGGACAACAGCCCGGCCATGCTCGAACTGGCGCGCCAGCGCTGCCAGCGCGACGGTCTCGCCCATGTCGAACTGCAACTGGCCGACGCCCTCGCCGAGCCGCTGCCAGCGGCCGACTGTGTGGTCCTCAACATGGTCCTGCACCACCTCGCCGCACCGGCGGAGGCGCTGCAGCAGCTGGCGCGGCGCGTGGCACCGGGCGGCAGCCTGGTGATCACCGACCTCTGCCCCCACGACCAGACCTGGGCGCGCGCGGCCTGTGGCGATCTCTGGCTCGGCTTCGACCAGGACGAACTGGCGCGCTGGGCCCAGGCCGCCGGCCTGCAGGCGGGCGAAAGCCTCTACCTCGGCCTGCGCAACGGCTTTCAGATCCAGGTGCGCCAGTTCGCGCGCCCGGATCAGGGAAACACCCCGTCATGAGGCCAACCGGCCAGTGGCGGGCGGACCCGACGCTCAAGGGCGTCATGTCCAGCAAGGAAACTGCTGTCTCGACCGGCCTGCGGGCCCCTACCCCTTGGTAATTTAGGAACCATTCGATGAGCGAATATTCCCTGTTCACCTCCGAGTCCGTGTCCGAAGGCCATCCGGACAAGATCGCCGACCAGATCTCCGATGCCGTGCTCGACGCCATCATCACCCAGGACAAGCACGCCCGCGTGGCGTGCGAGACCCTGGTCAAGACCGGTGTGGCCATCGTCGCCGGCGAGGTGACCACCTCCGCCTGGGTCGACCTGGAGCAACTGGTGCGCGACGTCATCGTCGACATCGGCTACGACAGCTCGGACGTGGGCTTCGACGGCGCCACCTGCGGCATCGTCAACATCATCGGCAAGCAGTCGGTGGACATCGCCCAGGGCGTAGATCGCAGCAAGCCGGAAGACCAGGGCGCCGGTGACCAGGGCCTGATGTTCGGCTACGCCTGCAACGAGACCGATGTGCTGATGCCCGCGCCCATCACCTTCTCCCACCGCCTGGTGGAACGTCAGGCCGAAGCACGCAAGTCGGGCCTGCTGCCCTGGCTGCGCCCGGACGCCAAGTCCCAGGTGACCTGCCGCTACGACGGCGGCAAGGTGGTCGGCATCGACGCCATCGTGCTGTCCACCCAGCACAATCCCGAGGTCAAGTACGCCGACCTGCGCGAAGCCGTGATGGAGCTGATCGTCAAGCACGTCATCCCCGCCGAGCTGCTGCACAAGGACACCCAGTTCCACATCAACCCGACCGGCCAGTTCATCATTGGCGGCCCGGTGGGTGACTGCGGTCTGACCGGCCGCAAGATCATCGTCGACAGCTACGGCGGCATGGCCCGTCACGGCGGTGGCGCCTTCTCCGGCAAGGACCCGTCCAAGGTCGACCGCAGCGCCGCCTACGCCGGTCGCTACGTGGCCAAGAACATCGTCGCCGCCGGCCTGGCCGATCGTTGCGAGATCCAGGTGTCCTACGCCATCGGCGTGGCCCAGCCCACCTCCATCTCGATCAACACCTTCGGCACCGCCAAGATCAGCGACGAGAAGATCGTGCAGCTGGTGCGCGAGCATTTCGACCTGCGCCCCTACGCCATCACCACCATGCTCGACCTGCTGCACCCGATGTACCGGGCCACCGCGGCCTACGGTCACTTCGGTCGCCACCCGCAGGAAATCACCGTGGGCGATGACACCTTCACCACCTTCACCTGGGAACGCACCGATCGCGCCGCCGCCCTGCGCGCCGCTGCCGGTCTGTAAGACGCCTCCCGGCAGACAGCCCCGCCACCTCCGGTGCCGGGGCTTTTTTCTGGGTCTGCAAGCGGAATCCCAGCGCTTTCTTGCGCCAGTCCACAGGCTGGCACGGGCGATGCAACCTCTGGGCGTCCGGTGGTCAGAATGCCTCGTCTTCTCCAGGAGTGTGCTTATCCATGTGGCTGTTCATCACCAACTTCGGCGATTCTTCGGTGATGCTTCCCTGCGCCGTGCTGATCGCGCTCTGGCTGCTGGCCGGTCTGTCGGCGCGGGCGGCACTGCTCTGGCTGCTGCTGTTTGGTGCGGCCAGTCTCAGCGTGGCCCTGTCCAAGATCGCCTTCTTTGGCTGGGGCCTGGGCATTCCGCGCCTGGACTTCACCGGCTTCAGCGGCCATTCCATGCTGGTGGGCAGCGTGCTGCCGGTTCTCGGCTGGCTGCTGGCCAGCCGGGCGCGGCCGTCGCTGCGGCTGACCGCGGCCGCCCTGGGCGCGCTGTGCGCCCTGCTCATCGCTGTCTCGCGGGTGGTGCTGGGCTATCACTCGATCTCGGAAGTGGTGACCGGTCTGCCCATCGGCTACGCCGCCAGCGGCAGCCTGCTGTGGCTGCTGCGCGGCCAGGAGGTCAATCTCAAGCCGCGTCAGGCGGCGCTGGGCGCCACCCTGCTGCTGTTGCCCCTGTTGCTGCTGCATGGCACCAATGCCCCGACGCAACGGGTGCTGGAGCGTCTGGCGGTAAAATTCGCCGACGAGCAGAAGCCCTGGACCCGCGCCCATCAGCGTGCCGGGGTGGCGCCGCTGCAGAACTGAGGCTCAGCGCGTGCAATAGACGGCGCCCGCGGCTGGCGAATACGCGGATGACTCCTAGACTGGCAAGAGCCCTGACGTTCGCGGGGTGAACGTCAGGGCCTTGCGGCCCCTCCTAGTTAAGTCAGTCCTTGCCGCCGAGTCGTCCGCATGCGCTACTGCCTCCCCCTTGTCTGCAGCCTGGTGCTCACCGGGCTGCCCGCGTCACCCGTGGCGGCTGCCGAGCCCTTGCGGCTCTATACCTGGGAAGGCTATTTCAGCGACACCCTGCTGCAGCGCTGGGCCAAGGCCCATCCTCCCGTGCAGGAAATCCATTTCGACAGCAGCGACGTGCGGGATGCCACCCTGGCGCGCGGCGACGCCGATCTCGACCTGGTGGTGATCAACGAGGTCAGCGCCACCCGCCTCGGCCAGGACGGCCTGCTGACGCGCATCGATCCCCAGCGCCTGCCCCACCTGAGCGAGCTCGATCCGCGCTGGCGCCAGAGTTGCGGCGACTATGCCGTGCCCTACGTCTGGGGCACCCTGGGCCTGCTCTATCGCAGCGATCGCCTGGCCCGGGCGCCCTCGTCCTGGCAGCCGCTGCTGCAGCCGGAGCCAGCCCTGCACGGCCACATCGCCATGCTCGAAGACCATGACGATCTGCTGGTGCCCCCTCTGATCACTCTGGGCGCCGCCATCAACAGCGACGATCCCGAGTTGCTCAGACGCAGCTTCGCCCTGCTCAAGGCCCAGGCCCCGGCGGTGCTGACCTATCAGTACGTGGTCAGCGCCCTGCACAATCCGGCCTACAGCGACCGCATCGAGCTGGCCCTGGGCTACAGCGGCGACCAGCACCTGCTCAATGCCGCGACGCCCGGGCAGCCCTGGCGCTTCGTCACGCCTCGCGAGGGCAGCCTGTTGTGGGTGGATTGCGTGGCCCTGCTCAGTAGCTCCCGGCACCAGGCCGCCGCCTGGCGCTTCATCGATTTCCTCAACGAACCGCGCAATGCCGTGCTGGCGACCGAGGACCTGCACCTGGCGACCCCCAATGCCGGCGCCCTGCGCCTGTTGCCGGCGGACCTGCGTCAGGACCCCAGCCTGTTCCCCCCCGATGACGTACTCGCCCGCAGCCAGGTCTTTCGCGAAGGTCCGCCCGATACCTTCCAGACCCGGCAACGCATCGGCAGTGCCCTGGTAGGTCGCCATGACGCTCAATAGACGCGCCCTGCTGCTGATCCTGCCGGTCGCCCTGCTCTGCATGCTGACCCTGGTGGGGCTGGGCTACACGGTGCAGCGCGAAGCGGTGATCGGCCTCGAACGCTCGCGGGTCAAACATGACCTGGCGGCGCTGGAAACCACCTATCGCGAGTACGATCACTTCAGCCGCAACCTGCTCTATGCCCTGTCCAACAGCGCCGCCCTGGGCAACTTCCTGCGGCAGACCGAGGTGCCCTATCGCAACGAAGCCCTGGGTACCCAGCTGCAACTGGCGGTGCGCCAGCTGGCCGGCAACGATGCGCCCAGCCATATCTCCCTGGCCATCGCCCGTCCCGACCTCAGCCTGGCTTACTACTACGAGCGCAGTGGCGACCCTTTCGCCCAGCTGAGCGCCGTCCAGCGGCAACTGCTCGAACGCCTGGCCCAGGAGCCGAGCGGGCCGCTGGAGCGGCGCGACTATCTGCTCGACGAACAGGGGCGCTCGCTGCTGGTGGCGACCACGTCACTGCTGCCGAGCACGGCCGGACCGCCCCTGCCGGGTCAGCGCGGCCTGGCGATGACGCTGCAACTGGCGGTCAGCCCGGACCGGATGGAGGCCATGCGCCGCACCCTCGAGCAGAGCTATGGCGCGCCTCTGGAATTCAGCCGGACGCTCCCCGTCCGCTCCAGCGATTTCACCGCCGTCGAGCGCCTGTCGCCCGATCTCTATGTGCGCCTGACCCCGGATCCGGGGCACCTCGACCGGGAATTGCGCCGCCTGGCGATCACCTACTTCGGCGGTGGCCTGCTAGTGACCCTGGCCTGCATCCTGGTGCTGATCGTGCTGATCCGCCGCTATATCACCCGACCCATCGCCCGTCTGGACAGTCAGCTCACGGAGGTCTTGGAAGGCCAGCGCCAGGCGCTCGAAACCGGCGAAGAACCCGGCGAGATCGGCCATCTGGGCGCCAACATGAAGCGCCTGCACGACAACAACCTGGCCATCCAGGCGCAGTTGCGCACGGCCCTGCGCACCGACGTCCTCACCCAGATCGGCAACCGCCGCTATTTCCAGCTCATGGGTGAATCCTGGCTGGCAGGCAAGCCGGACGGCCGTCGTATCGCCCTGCTCTATTTCGGCTTGGACCATTTCAAGTCGGTGAACGACAGATTCAGCCACGAGGTGGGCGATGAACTGCTGCAGGCCGTGGCCCGGCAGACCCAGCACCTGCTCGAAGCCCATCAGGTGGACAACGAGCTGGTGTTCACCCGCCTGGCGGGCGATGAATTCGCCATCCTGCTGCGCGGCCCGGCGGCGGCGACCGATGCCCTCGCCTTGGGCCAGCAACTGCAGCAGAACCACGACAACGGCACCCTGGTTGGCGAGCGGCGCTATGCGGTGACCCTGAGCCTCGGCCTGGCGACCCCCGAGGCCCCGCTGGACCTGGCCGACCTGCTGGCCCAGGCCGACCTGGCCCTGGAGCGGGCCAAGAACGAAGGCGGCAACCGCCTGGTGCACTTCACCCCGGAACTGGCCGCGCGCCAGCGCCGCCAGGATCTCCTGGACGAGCACCTGCGGCGCATGAACCCGGACGAGGAATTCCATCTCGTGTACATGCCGGCCGTCGACAGCAACGGCCAGGTGCGTTCCGCCGAAACCCTGCTGCGCTGGAATTCGCCGCGCCTCGGCCCGGTGTCACCGGCGGAATTCATCCCCATCGCCGAACGCCAGGGGCATTTTCGCTGGATCGATCGCTGGGTCGTGGATCAGGCCTGCCGCGAATACCCGGCGCTGCAGGAGGTGCTGGGCAGCGACCTGGTGCTGTCCATCAACCTGTCGTCGGCGCAACTGGACCAGGCCGACATCGTGCCCTATCTGCGCGAGCGGGTCCGCCACCACCGTGTCGATCCGGCCCGCCTGGAACTGGAATTCACCGAGACCTTCGCCGCCGAGCTGAACGAGCGGACCCTGGGGCTGCTGCATGAATTGCGCGCCGAGGGCTTTCGCGTGGCCATCGACGATTTCGGCGTCGGCTACACCTCGATCCAGCAGGTCACCGACTATCCCGCCGACACCATCAAGTTCGACCGGCTCATCGTCGAGCGCCTCAGCCAGCCCGGCAACCAGGCCAGCCTGGATGCGCTCATCGCCTTCTGCCATGCCCGCGACGCCCAGGTGATCGCCGAGGGCGTGGACACCGAACTCAAGCAGCTCTGCCTGCAACAGGCCGGTTGCGATCTCCTGCAGGGCTTTCTGGTCTGCCCGCCGCGCCGTCTGGACGAATTGCGCGACTGGCAGCGCCAGCGCCTGGGCGATCCCAGCCGGGTCTAGCCGCAATGCCCGCTGACACCCTGTCAGCGGGCCTTGTCCGCAGCGCGGCGGTTAGAAGTCCAGTGACAGGCCCAGGCCCACGCCCTGCTGATGGCTATCGCCCGCGCCGGCATAGCTGTAGCCACCGCGCAGGGTCAGTTCCGGGGTCAGCCGCTGGACCACGCCCAGGCTCAGTCGGGTGCGGTCGCTGTCGGGCTGGTAGCCGTCCAGGGTGTAGTCCAGACCTGGCACGCTGTTCAGGCGCATGGTCACGTCGCGGGTGCCATCGGCGAATTCCCGCTCGCGACCCAGGTCGGCGAACAGCGCCGTGGACGGGGCGAGCTGCCAGCGCCCCTGCAGACCCAGCCCCAGCCGCCGCGAGGTGCTCGACTGGTCGTCGAACTCCAGCGCCGTGGCGTCGTTGCCGCGCTCGCGATAGCCATCCACCTGGACGCGGGCATAGTCGGCGCTGAGATAGGGACTCAGGTGCCAGGGACTGCCGGCCGCCGCCAGGTCGTAGCCCAGCCGCGCCGAGAGGGCGCGCAGATCGCCGTCGGTGTCGCCCTGCTCGCTGCGGGTGGTCGGGCCGAGGGCGAAACGGCGGCTCAGGTCGTCATAGTCCAGCCGGCCACCGGTGGCGGTGAGATCGCCCCAGAGGCGCTCGCCCTGGTACTGGGCGAAGGCGCTGAGCAGATAGCTGTTGAGGCGATAGCTGGAATCGGCCGCGCCGGGCTCCAGGCGCTGGCGCGCGACACCGGCCGCCACGCCAAGGCGCCATTCCTCGCTGAGTCGATAGCTGCCACCCAGGTCCAGGCTGTAGCCGTTGCCGTCGCCGCCGGCGGTGCTGCGCTGGTCGTCGACATCCAGACGCCGCGCGCTGGTATCCACATAGCCCTGCCAGCGCCCCACCGGCTGCCAGGCATGCCAGTCGCCCAGCCAGCGCTGGTGCAGGCCGTCCTGGTGCGCCCTGAGGGTGGACTGGGCCATCTCCGGCAACAGGGTGACCTCCCAGGGCGCCGCCAGCAGCGAATAGGCGTAGTCGGCGATCAGCCGCTGACCGGTGATGGTCGGGTGGACGCGATCGTTGAACAGCAGCTGGCTGGGATCGGCCGCCGCCGCACCCAGGCCATAGGTGGTGTTGCGGGTGCAGCTGTCGCCACTGAAGCAGGTGCCGGTCAGATTCTGCCCGCTGGCCAGGCCATAGCGGCCCGGTTCGGCCACCACCTCGGCCAGCAGCTGGGGCACGTTGAGGCCGATGATCTCGGCGTCGATGCCGGCCAGGCGCGTCACCAGCGCCTGGTTGTAGACCCGGCTCAGGGCCGAGCTGGCCGCCTGTTGCGGCGAACCGGCCAGGGCCGGGGTCTGGCCGATGTCGGGCAGCAGCCAGACCACCAGGTAGCGGGCGCCGGCCTGCTGCAGGGCAGCCACGCCGTCGCCCAGGCGATTGGCCGCGGCCGCCGCGGTGGCCGGCGAGGTGACCAGGCCCTGGAGGAAGTCGTTACCCCCGCCGCTGATATAGAACAGGGTGTTGGGATCCAGGCTCAGTCCCTGGCTGGCGAGGCCGGGCAGGTAGCCGTCACGACTGCGCAGGGTCAGGCCACCCACCGCCACCACCGAACCGTTGCGAGCGATGATGGAATCGCGGATCTGCGCCGTGGTGTAGCCACCCGTGGCCCAGTTGTCGCCATCGCTCAGACCGATCCGCTGATTGATCAGGGAAGTCGAAGCGTCCAGGGTACGAACATCGAAGCCCAGCTGCTGGCCGAGCAGGATCGAGGACACCGGTCCGGTCACCGCACCGCTGGCCGGGCTGTAGCCGGGCCCGCCGCGGTTGGTGAATCTGAGGCTGGCGCCCGTGACCCCGGTATCGGGAAATTGCCCGGCATCGAGCAGGCTGTCGCCGAACACGGTGAAGCCACTGTAGGGATTGGGAGCCGCCTGGGCGGTTGCCGCGAGCGCCGTGGCCAGGGCGATGGCCAGCGGCAGGCGTTGCCTGAGAAAAGATGTCATGCCTGCATCCTTGGTTGTTGTTATCGGAGCACGCGTCAGGGCGTGTCGTCTCACGCTAGACGGTTTTCATGACGTTGTATCTGGGTGTGAACAAAAACTTGCAAGACGTTCATGCCGTCTGGACGGCATGCCAGACGGCTGTCGATAATTCGACCAAGGCGGCCCGTCATGACTGTCGAGTCTGCTGATCTACCAGTGGCAGCGCTCATGGGGCGACGACGCTGAGCACCCGTTCGAATAGCCCCCTCTCCCTCTGGGAGAGGGTTGGGGTGAGGGCTCTCTGGCGGCGAACCCCAGTGGAAAAGGCTGCGCCGTTTTCCAGGCTACGGTTTTCTCCGGGCGATGACGCCGAGCGCCCGCTCGGATAGCCCCCTCTCCCCTGGGGAGAGGGTTGGGGTGAGGGCCCTGGCAGCGAGCCCAGTGGAAAAGGCTGCGCCGTTTTCCAGGCTACGGTTTCATCCGGAGCGATGACGCCGAGCGCCCGCTCGGATAGCCCCCTCTCCCCCGGGGAGAGGGTTGGGGTGAGGGAACGGCGAAATGCCTATCCCGCCAGCGACCTCACTGCCCCAGCTTGCCCGCTTCGCAACCGGTGCTGGCGCATTCGCGCAGGCGCTCCTTGAGCACCTCCAGACGGCTGTCGGTCAGGCTGACGGCGCAGTCCAGGTTGACGAAGTAGCCATCGGCTTCCTCGCGGGCGCACTGGCTGTCGCGCTGCTTGATCCAAGCCAGCTGGCTCTGCTTGAGCACGGCCTGCTGATCGGCCGGCAGCTGTTTGCGCAATTCCCCATAGGTCTGGTTCAGCGACTTGTCGCTCTGGGCGAACAGGTTGCTGGCGCAGTAGACGGTATCGAAGGCATTGCGCGGCGTGCCGCAACCGGCGGCCTGGGCCGTGGCGAAAACGCAGAGACCGCTCAGGGTCAGGGCGGTGGCGAGGGTAGTCTTGAGCATGGCAGCATCCTGCAGAGGGGGCCGGCCCGAATGGCGCGGCCGTGGGACAAACGCTAGCAGAGCCGCCAGTCGTGCGCGCGGCAGGCCCTGAAAAACAGGCAACAAAAAAGCGCCCGAAGGCGCTTTCCTGCATCACCCGGACGGGATCAGACCTTGGAACGCTCGAAGCGCTTGCGGTCGTTCTCGTTCAGGTACTTCTTGCGCAGACGGATGGACTTCGGCGTCACTTCCACCAGCTCGTCGTCGGCGATGAATTCCAGCGCCTGCTCGAGGGTGAACTTGATCGGCGGCACCAGGGCGATGACTTCGTCCTTGCCCGAGGCGCGCATGTTGTCCAGCTTCTTGCCCTTGGTGGGGTTGAGCACCAGGTCGTTGTCACGGCTGTTGATGCCGCACAGCTGGCCTTCGTAGATCTCGTCGCCCGGCGCCAGGAACAGCTTGCCGCGGCTCTGCAGGGTTTCCAGCGAGTAGGTCAGAGCGGTACCGGTGGCCATGGACACCAGCACGCCGTTCTGACGGTTGCTCACTTCGCCGGCCTTGATCGGGCCGTAGTGGCTGAAGGTCGAGGTCAGGATGCCGCTGCCCGAGGTCAGGGTCAGGAAGTTGTTACGGAAGCCGATCAGGCCACGCGCCGGGATGGTGTACTCCAGGCGGATACGGCCCTTGCCGTCGGGGATCATGTTGGTCAGATCGCCCTTGCGCAGACCCATCTGCTCCATCACCGAGCCCTGGTGCTGCTCTTCGATGTCGATGGTGACGTTCTCGTAGGGCTCCTGCTTTTCGCCGTCCTTCTCGATGATCACCACTTCCGGACGGCCCACGGCCATCTCGAAGCCTTCGCGGCGCATGTTCTCGATCAGTACCGACAGGTGCAGCTCGCCACGGCCGGAGACCTTGAACTTCTCGGCGGACTCGCCCGGCTCGACGCGCAGGGCCACGTTGTGCAGCAGTTCCTTGTCCAGACGGTCCTTGATGTTGCGGCTGGTGACGAACTTGCCTTCACGACCGGCGAAGGGCGAGTCGTTGACCTGGAAGGTCATGCTCACGGTGGGCTGGTCGACGGTCAGCGGCGGACGGGCTTCGACGTTCTGCGGATCGCACAGGGTGTCGGAGATGAACAGCTCGTCCATGCCCGAGACGCAGACGATGTCGCCGGCTTCGGCTTCGGCCACTTCCACGCGCTGCAGGCCGGAGTGGCCCATGATCTTGAGGATACGACCGTTGCGCTTGCTGCCGTCGTCGCTGATGGCCACCACCGGAGTGTTGGCCTTGATGCGGCCACGGGCGATACGGCCGATGCCGATCACGCCGAGGAAGCTGTTGTAGTCCAGCTGGGAGATCTGCATCTGGAAGGGACCGTCCAGATCGACCTGGGGGGCCGGGACGTGGTCGACGATGGCCTGGAACAGGGCATCCATGTTGTCGTCCATCTTCTCGTGGTCCAGACCGGCGATGCCGTTCAGGGCGCTGGCGTAGACGATCGGGAAATCCAGCTGCTCATCGGTGGCGCCGAGGTTGTCGAACAGGTCGAAGATCTGGTCGATGACCCAGTCCGGACGCGCGCCGGGACGGTCGATCTTGTTGACCACCACGATCGGACGCAGGCCGGCTTTAAAGGCCTTCTGGGTCACGAAACGGGTCTGCGGCATGGGGCCGTCTTGGGCGTCGACCACCAGCAGCACGGAGTCGACCATGGACATCACGCGCTCCACCTCGCCACCGAAGTCGGCGTGGCCGGGGGTGTCGACGATGTTGATGTTGTAGTCCTTCCACTTCAGCGCGGTGTTCTTGGCCAGGATGGTGATGCCACGTTCCTTTTCCTGGTCGTTGCTGTCCATCACCCGCTCGTTTTCCGCTTCTTTGCGGTCCAGGGTGCCGGACAGGCGCAGCAGCTTGTCGACGAGGGTGGTCTTGCCATGGTCGACGTGCGCGATGATGGCGATGTTGCGTAGATTCTCGATCACAGTGGTGTTCTCGGTATAGAAATGAAGGAGCTTCAGCCAGCAGGCTGACAGCCGGAGATTGCAAAGGCGCGAAACGCGACCGACCGGTACGAGACCGGAGGGCTAGAGGAGGTCGGGAGGGCGGTGGCGGATACTGCCACCCAGCAGGCCCGGCTGCTTAGGCCGGACGATAAACGCGCACATTGGCGTGCCCTTCGGTGAGCAGGTGATGGGCGTGCAGCCGGCTCATCACCCCGCGGTCGCAATAGAGTAGGTACTGGCGATTCTCGTCCAGTTCCTTGAAACGGCTGTTCAGCGCGAAGAACGGCATGGCCTGCACCTCGATGCCGGGCAGCTCCAGCGGCTGGTCTTCCTGGGCGTCGGGATGGCGGATGTCCACCACGATCTGCCCGGGCAGCGGCTGGTCCACCTCTTCCACCTGCACGTCCTTGCCCAGCTCCTCGATCACCTTGTCGACGGTGATGAAGCGCGCACGTTCCAGGGCGGCGTCGAGCACCGCCAGGTCGAACTTGCCTTCCTCGTGCTCCACCCGCAAGGCCTTGGCCTTGGTGGTGGGATTCACCGAGATGATGCCGCAGTACTCGGGCATGTGCTTGGCGAAGTCGGCGGTGCCGATACGCTGGGCGGTGTCGATGATGTCCTGCTTGTGGCTGGCCAGCAGCGGGCGCAGCACCAGGGTATCGGTGGCCTTGTCGATCACCGCCAGGTTGGTCAGGGTCTGGCTGGAGACCTGGGAGATGGCTTCGCCGGTCACCAGCGCCTCGATCTGCAGCTGTTCGGCGATGCGACTGGCCGCGCGCAGCATCATGCGCTTGAGGATGACGCCCATGTGGCTGTCGTCGCACTGGGTCAGGATCTGCCCCACCACTTCCTCGAAGGGCACGCTGATGAACAGCACGCGCTGGGAACGCCCGTACTTTTCCCAGAGATAGTGGGCCACTTCCATCACGCCCAGCTCGTGGGCGCGCCCGCCGAGATTGAAGAAGCAGAAATGGCTGACCATGCCGCGTCTCATCATCTGGTAGGCGGCCACGGTGGAGTCGAACCCCCCGGACATCAGCACCAGCACCTGCTCCAGGGCGCCCAGCGGATAGCCGCCCAGCCCTTCGTGGTGCTCGTCGATGATGAACAGCTGCTGGTCGCGAATCTCCAGGCGGACGTTCACCTCGGGATTCTTCAGAGCGATGCCAGCGCCGCCGCAGCGCTCGCGCAGGCCACCACCGACATGGCGCTCCACGTCCATCGAGGAGAAGTCGTGGCGACCGGCGCGCTTGCAGCGCACCGAGAACACCTTGCCGCGCACGCGCTCGCCGAAGTGGCGTACGCACAACTCGAGAATCGAATCGAAATCGCCCAGCGGATACTCGTGCACCTCGAGGAACTGGCCGATGCCCGGGGTGCAGGCCAGGCGCTGCTTCATTTCCGCCAGCAGCCGCGGCTCGTCGAGCGCGGTCTCCAGGGTGATGTTGTCCCACACCCCTTCCACGCGGACATCCGGATCCAGATCGCGCAGCACGACACGAATGTTCTTCACCAACTGGCGAATGAAATTCTTGCGCACCGGGCGACTCTTGATGGTGATTTCCGGAAAGACCTTGATGATGAGCTTCATGAGCGAGAAACGGGGGCGGGCAACGCGAAAGAAAAGGGCGAATATCATACCTGAAAACCTCCCGGCACTCGAATTCGCCCGACAAAATCACCCAAGGCGCCATTAAGGTGCATCCGCGGAATTTTTCGCACCAAATTGGTGCTTGAATGCGGCCTCCATTGACCTGAAAACGGCACGACAGGCGCCAGGACGGCCCTCCAGCCCATTTAGGGGCACTGGCATACAACTTGCTCTCTTGTGAGGCAGCCGCCCCTGGGCCAGCATAGGGCGCTTTTCGTGGAACGCCGGTCGCTGACCAGGCAGTACGGGAGCGCCCCTCAAGGGCACAGCTGATACCGGGAGTACCGCCAACCGCTCCCGGCCGAAATTCCTCTGGAGGAAACCATGTCGAAGGCTGTTCAACTGATCAAAGAAAACGACGTGAAGTGGGTAGACCTGCGCTTCACCGACACCAAAGGCAAGCAGCAACACGTCACCATGCCGGCGCGTGACGCGCTGGACGAAGACTTCTTCGCCCACGGCAAGATGTTCGACGGCTCCTCCATCGCCGGCTGGAAAGGCATCGAAGCCTCCGACATGATCCTGCTGCCCGACGACAGCACTGCCGTTCTGGATCCCTTCACCGAAGAGCCGACCCTGATCCTGGTCTGCGACATCATCGAACCCTCCACCATGCAGCCCTACGAGCGCGACCCCCGCGGTATCGCCCGTGCTGCCGAGGAATACCTGAAGTCCACCGGCATCGGCGATACCGTGTTCGTCGGCCCGGAGCCCGAGTTCTTCATCTTCGACGAAGTGAAGTTCAAGTCGGACATCTCCGGCTCCATGTTCAAGATCTTCTCCGAGCAGGCTTCCTGGAACACCGATGCCGACTTCGAGTCCGGCAACAAGGGCCACCGTCCGGGCGTCAAGGGCGGCTACTTCCCGGTACCGCCGGTCGATCACGACCACGAAATCCGTACCGCCATGTGCAACGCCCTGGAAGAGATGGGTCTGGTCGTGGAAGTCCACCACCACGAAGTGGCGACCGCTGGCCAGAACGAGATCGGTGTGCAGTTCAACACCCTGGTCAAGAAGGCCGACGAGACCCAGACCCTGAAGTACGTCGTGCACAACGTGGCCGATGCCTACGGCAAGACCGCCACCTTCATGCCCAAGCCCCTGTACGGCGACAACGGCTCCGGCATGCACGTGCACATGTCCATCTCCAAGGATGGCAAGAACACCTTCGCTGGCGAAGGCTATGCCGGTCTGTCCGATACCGCCCTGTACTTCATCGGCGGCATCATCAAGCACGGCAAGGCGCTGAACGGCTTCACCAACCCGTCCACCAACAGCTACAAGCGTCTGGTGCCCGGCTTCGAAGCCCCGGTCATGCTGGCCTACTCGGCCCGTAACCGCTCCGCCTCCATCCGTATCCCCTATGTGTCGAGCCCGAAAGCCCGCCGCATCGAGGCCCGCTTCCCGGATCCGGCTGCCAACCCCTACCTGTGCTTCGCCGCCCTACTGATGGCCGGCCTGGACGGTATCCAGAACAAGATCCACCCCGGCGATGCCGCTGACAAGAACCTGTACGATCTGCCGCCGGAAGAAGGCAAGAAGATCCCGCAGGTTTGCGGCAGCCTGAAGGAAGCCCTGGAAGCCCTGGACGCCGGTCGCGCGTTCCTGACCAAAGGCGGCGTCTTCACCGACGAGTTTATCGATGCCTACATCGAGCTGAAGTCCGAGGAAGAGATCAAGGTGCGTACCTTCGTGCACCCGCTGGAATACGACCTGTACTACAGCGTCTGATCCCGCTGCGGTAAGGGCAAGAGGCCTCCTTCGGGAGGCCTTTTCTTTTGCCCTGGGAAAATCGCCGCGACCGACGCCCGGGCATAGCGGCCAGGTTGCCTACCTGCGCACCGGGCGCGCCTGCTACCCTTGATCTCCACTGCCCGGCCGAGATTCCGCCATGCCTCGCCTGCTTGCCTGCTGTCTGCTCTGCCTCGCCTGCTCCGCCCAGGCCGCGATCTACAAGTCGGTGGATGCCGAAGGCAACACGGTGTTCAGCGACCAGCCCTCGGCCAATGCCAAGCCGGTGCAGGTGGCACCCACCAATACCGTGGACAATCCACGGCCGGCGCCGCCCATCCCCAGCGCACCTGCGGCGGCGGCGACGCCTGCCGGCCCGGCCTTCAGCCGCCTGGAGGTCAATGTGCCCGACGATGAGGCCATCCGCGCCAACAACGGCACCTTCTCGGTGGGCGTATCCCTGGAGCCGGCCCTGGGCGCGGGGCAGTCGCTGCAATTGCTGGTGGACGGCGCCCCCTATGGCAGCCCCGGCCAGAGCACCCGCTTCGGGGTGGCCAACCTGGATCGCGGCGAGCACCGTTTCGCGGCCCAGGTGCTGTCCGGCAACGGCGAGGTGGTCCAGACCAGTGCCGAGAAGACCGTGACCGTGCAGCGCATCAGCGTCAACAGCCCGGCCCGCTGATGCGCGCGCTCCTGACCCTGCTGCTGCTCTACCTGCTGCTCCCCGCCCAGGCGGCGGTCTACAGCTATGTCGACAAGGAAGGCAATCGGGTCTACACCGACCAGCCGCCCAAGGGCGTCAAGGCCACCCAGGTGCCGATCACGGCGCCCAACAACCTCAATCAGCAGGGCCAGCCGACCCGCAAGCTGAGTCCGACCCCCGCCGCGCCGGTGGCCAGGACGCCCAAGGCGGCGCCCTTCCGCTACCAGATGCTGCGCATCCTGGTGCCCGAACCCGATGCCACGGTGATCGATCAGGAAGGGCAGCTCATCGTCAGCCTGGTCAGCGAGCCGGAATTGCAGCCGGGTCACAGCTACCGCCTGCTGCTGGACGACCGGGAAGCTGGCGCCGGACGCAGTCCGGTGTTTCCCCTGGGCGGCCTGGACCGCGGCACCCACAGCCTGGTGGCGGAGATCCTCGCCGCCGATGGCAACGTGCTGGAGCGGACGCCGGCCCAGCCCTTCCATCTGCGGCGCCCCTCCCTGGAGCAGAGACGCCGCGCCCATCCCTGCAGCGACAAGGACTGGGGTAAGCGGCCGGAATGTCCGCTGGACATGAAACCGCCCGAAACCAGGAAATCCTGGCTACCCTTCCTATAGCGCACGCTTTTGGTGCAACTTTTCGTATCGCACCATCTTGATACAAATCCTGGTCGAGCCACCGAGTCCGGCGGCGGCTGTTAGTGCACGTTACAGCTATCTGCCCTAACTCGGGGCGTCTTGGTTTGCTTCTTGCATTTTCCTATCGTCCCTATAGCGCTGTGGCCTCCCATGCCTACCGACGTCATTCACCGGCTCCTGCTCGACAACCTCACGACCGCGGTCATCCTGCTGGATGCGGAATTGCGGCTGGAGTACATGAACCCGGCCGCGGAGATGCTGCTGGCCATCAGCGGTCAGCGCAGCCATGGCCAGTTCATCAGCGAGCTGTTCACCGAATCGCCCGAGGCCCTGCAGGCGCTGCGCCAGGCGGTGGACCATGCCCACCCCTTCACCAAGCGCGAGGCGCTGCTGATCTCCACCTCGGGCAACAGCCTCACGGTGGACTATGCGGTGACCCCGATCCTGGACCGCCACAACACCCTGCTGCTGCTGGAAGTCCATCCCCGTGACCGGCTGCTGCGCATCACCAAGGAAGAGGCCCAGCTCTCCAAGCAGGAGACCACCAAGCTGCTGGTGCGCGGCCTGGCCCACGAGATCAAGAATCCCCTCGGCGGCATCCGTGGCGCGGCCCAGCTGCTGGCCCGCGAGCTGCCGGAAGAGGCGCTCAAGGACTACACCAACGTCATCATCGAGGAAGCCGATCGACTGCGGAATCTGGTCGATCGCATGCTCGGCTCCAACAAGCTGCCGAAGCTCGCCATCACCAACGTGCATGAGGTGCTCGAACGCGTCTGCAGCCTGGTGGAAGCGGAAAGCCAGGGGCTGATCAACCTGGTGCGCGACTACGACCCGAGCATTCCCGATCTGATGATCGACCGCGAGCAGATGATCCAGGCGGTGCTCAACATCGTGCGCAACGCCATGCAGGCCATCTCCCAGCAGAACGAACTGCGCCTGGGCCGGGTGACCCTGAGAACCCGCACCCTGCGCCAGTTCACCATCGGCCACCACCGCCATCGCCTGGTGTGCAAGGTGGAGATCACCGACAACGGTCCGGGCATCCCCCAGGACCTGCAGGAAACCATCTTCTATCCCATGGTCAGCGGTCGCCCCGACGGCACCGGCCTCGGGCTCGCCATCACCCAGAACATCATCACCCAGCACCAGGGGCTGATCGAGTGTGAAAGCCATCCTGGCCACACCGCCTTCAGCATCTTCCTGCCGCTGGAATAACGAGGAGTACGCATGAGCCGTCAGGAGACCGTCTGGATCGTCGACGACGACCGTTCCATCCGCTGGGTCCTGGAAAAAGCCCTGCAACAGGAAGGCATGACCACCGTCGCCTTCGACAGCGCCGACAGCGTCATGACCCGCCTCGGTCGCCAGCAGCCGGACGTGGTGATCTCGGACATCCGCATGCCGGGGACCAGTGGCCTGGACCTGCTGTCGCGCATCCGCGAGATGCACCCGCGCCTGCCGGTCATCATCATGACCGCCCACTCCGACCTGGACAGCGCCGTGGCCTCCTACCAGGGTGGCGCCTTCGAATACCTGCCCAAGCCGTTCGACGTCGACGAGGCCGTGGCCCTGGTCAAGCGCGCCGGGCAGCACGCCCATGAGCAGCAGGGCTTCGCCGAGCCGGCGCACCTGACCCGCACCCCCGAGATCATCGGCGAGGCGCCGGCGATGCAGGAGGTGTTCCGCGCCATTGGCCGTCTTTCGCACTCCAACATCACCGTGCTGATCAACGGCGAATCCGGTACCGGCAAGGAACTGGTCGCCCACGCCCTGCACCGCCACAGTCCGCGCGCCGCCGCGCCCTTCATCGCCCTGAACATGGCCGCCATCCCCAAGGACCTGATGGAGTCCGAGCTGTTCGGCCACGAGAAAGGCGCCTTCACCGGCGCCGCCGCCCAGCGCCGCGGCCGCTTCGAGCAGGCCGATGGCGGCACCCTGTTCCTCGACGAGATCGGCGACATGCCGGCCGACACCCAGACCCGCCTGCTGCGCGTGCTGGCCGATGGCGAGTTCTATCGCGTCGGTGGCCATACCCCGGTCAAGGTGGACGTGCGCATCATCGCCGCCACCCACCAGAACCTCGAAGGCCTGGTGCGCGAGGGGAAATTCCGCGAGGACCTCTTCCATCGCCTCAACGTCATCCGCATCCACATCCCGCGCCTGGCCGATCGCCGCGAGGACATCCCCGCCCTCGCCCGCCACTTCCTGGCGCGCGCGGCCCAGGAATTGGCCGTGGAGCCCAAGACCCTGCGCGGCGAGACCGAGGAATACATGAAGGGCCTGCCCTGGCAGGGCAACGTGCGCCAGCTGGAAAACACCTGCCGCTGGATCACGGTGATGGCCTCCAGCCGCGAGGTGCTGATCGACGACCTGCCGCCGGAGCTGCTCAACCAGCCCCAGGACGCCGCCCCCGCCGCCAACTGGGAACAAGCCCTGCGCCAGTGGGCCGACCAGGCCCTCACCCGCGGCCAGTCCAGCCTGCTGGACAATGCCGTACCGGCCTTCGAACGCATCATGATCGAGACCGCCCTCAAGCACACCGCCGGCCGCCGCCGCGACGCCGCCGTCCTGCTCGGCTGGGGCCGCAACACCCTGACCCGCAAGATCAAGGAACTGGGTATGAAGGTGGACGGGCCGGATGAGGAGGGAGAGGACTGAGGGTTCTCTATCGTGCCGTAGGTTGGGTTGAGCGAGAGCGAAGCCCAACACCCGACTGCCCCAGCTGATTATCTTGCTCTACTGATGGCTCTTGTTTCGCCCACCCGGGCGACTCACTTTTTTCAAACGCGGTTGCGCGCTCCGGACAAAAGTAAGCAAAAACGCTTGCCCCACCATCCGGCCCTCCGCTGCGCTGCGGGTGACTCGCGTTGCTCACCCTTCGGGCCAGCCTACGGCTGTTACTCCGCTTCGCTACGTTTCCCTCGCTCCGGCGCCGTGGCAGGGGCACGGCACCGGAACTCGGCCTCACTGACGGGGACGGGACGCCAGACCGAGGCTTCGATATTTACCGTCTCTGTAGCGTGGAAAACCGCGCAGCGTTTTCCACTGGCAGCCCTCAACCACCGAAGCCCAGGCCCTTGGAACTCTGCCTTTATCGCGGCCATGGGCCGCTCCTACCGAAGCCGGATACCCCGTAGGAGCGGTCGCTACGGCGCACCGGCATGGCCGCGATTTCAGCGGTGTCAGGGCGTGGCGGCCTTTTCCACAAGTGAGCTTGGTCTTGAACAGTGGACAAGGCTGCGCCGTTGTCCACGCTACGGGCTACGGGCTGTTCACGGCTCTTCAATCAGAACTTCCAGGCTGGCGAATCGCCCCGTTCAGCAGGGCGAGCGCCAGGGTCGTGGAGTGGGTCGAGCCGCATGGAGGCGGCGAGAGGCCTAACGGGCCATGGACGGCCCGTGTAGGCCGACCCCGGAACGGCGCTGGGGTGAGCGGACCTGGAGCGAAGCGGAAGGCCGGATGGTCGGGGCAGCGTTTTTGCTTACTTTTTTGGCGACTGCAAAAAGTGAGTCGCCCGGGTGGGCGAAACAAGAAGTACCCACAAAACTCGGTAAACAGCCAAGGCACCAATAAGCCTTATTACCTAGCACCTAGCACCTAGCATTGGCTTCACCTTGTTGGGCTTCTGCGATAAAGCCGCCTCAACCCAACCTACAAACCCTTCAAAACCACCCAAACCAAAAAACTTGGCACACCTCCTGCAATATCCTAGGTAACTACCCTTTTGGGGACCTCGGTACAGGCAGGCTGGGGAATCCCCTCTTTTCTTCCCAAGGCCATCACTCAGTGTGATGGCCTCTTTTTTTCGCTTGCGAAAAGCTGCAAACCCCAAGCTAGAGCGCTTCCTACCTGATGACCAGGTCAAAGGGCTTGGCAAAGGCAGACAAGACGTCAGAACAACCCGGCACCCTACCCCGTTCCGCTCTGGTGCAAACCAGCGGCCTTTTGCCTGATAACGGGGCATTTCAGGGTGCCAGCGGGACCTCGATGTGGAGCACCCAATCCTCGCCTTCTGCGACGATCCGGTCGCTGGCCTGCAAGACACCGCCCACACCGACCAGCAACACCTTCAGGTCCTGGCCATCCTGGCGTACCGTCCAGGAGAAGCTGCCGCCCGGCCGCGCCACCCGGCCCTGGCGCTCGCCGCCGTCCCAGCGGGCGCGGGGCAGGCGTAGGCTGAGGGCGCCGTCGGGGCGATAGCGTTCGTAGAACAGCGAGCGGTCGGCGGTGATCAGCAATTCGAAGCGCCCCGCGTCCTGATGAGCCTCCACCCCCAGGATGACCGGGCGGCGGGCCTCGGCCGACCAGGGATCGGGATGGGTGCGCTGGTATACCAGCTGGCCGAGGATCATGCCGAACAGCCCGGCGCCCAGGGCCGCCGAGGCCAGCCAGAGGGTCAGGCGCTGGCGCTGGCGGCGCCATTCGGCCCTGAGCAGATCGGGATCTTCCACCCGCGCCAGTTCGTCCCGGCGGGCGCGCTGTTCACGCAGCAGCCAGTCGACCAGCCGGCGCCAGAGGTTCATCGCCCTACCCCGCTCGCGACGGCGCGACGGCGGCGCAGTACCATAGGCGCTTTGCCAGGCGCCCTGCCCTTCATGTTCGACATCATCCTCTACCAACCGGAAATTCCGCCCAATACCGGCAACGTCATTCGCCTGTGCGCCATTACCGGCTGCCGCCTGCATCTGATCGAGCCGCTGGGCTTTGCGCTGGACGACAAGAAACTGCGTCGCGCCGGCTTGGACTACCACGAGTGGTCCAGCGTGCGGACCCATGCCAGCCTCGCGGCCTGTATAGCAGATTTGCAGCCGCCCCGACTGCTGGCCTTCACCACCAAAGCCAGCCATCCCTTCACCGAGATCGCCTATGCGCCGGGCGATGCCCTGCTGTTCGGTCCGGAAAGTCGCGGGCTGCCGGCCGAGGTGCTGGAGTCGCTGCCGCCCGAACAGCGGCTGCGCCTGCCGATGCTGCCCAATCGCCGCAGCCTCAATCTGTCCAATACCGTGGCCGTGGCGGTCTACGAAGGCTGGCGCCAACTGGGCTTCGCCGCACCGCCTGGCTGACCACCAGAACCTTCCCGACAGACGCGTCGTCCCATGACCTACAGGCACATCGCCAGACAGTCACGTGAGGCGCACCATGAGCAAGATCGGCAAACCCAAGGTTGAACGCTACGACGCGCCCTCCGGTGGCTGGGGCTCGGCGCGCTCGGTAACCGAGATCGTCCTGCGTGAACGGGTGCCGCTCAAGTCCGGTGCGCTGCTGGCCCGGCAGAACAAGCACGGTGGCTTCGCCTGCGTGAGTTGCGCCTGGGCCAAGCCGGGCAAGCCCCATCCGCTGGAATTCTGCGAGAACGGCGCCAAGGCCACCGCCTGGGAGGTCACCAGCAAGAGATGCGGACCGGAATTCTTCGCCCAGCATTCGCTCAGCGAACTGCGTGGCTGGCGCGACTATGACCTGGAAGAAGTCGGCCGCCTGACCCATCCGCTGCGCTACGACGCCGCCACCGACCGCTATCGTCCGGTCAGTTGGGCCGAGGCCTTCGCCGACATCGGCGCCGAACTCAAGGCGCTGGCGCCGGACTCGGTGATCTTCTACGCCTCGGGTCGCGCGGCGCTGGAGACGTCCTACCTCTATCAGCTCTATGCCCGCCTGTACGGCACCAACAACCTGCCGGACAGTTCCAACATGTGCCACGAGAGCACCTCGGTGGCCCTGCCCAAGAGCATCGGCGTGACCGTGGGCACCGTGACCCTGAACGACTTCGATCAGGCCGACTGCCTGCTGTTCTTCGGCCAGAATCCAGGCAGCAACAGCCCGCGGATGCTGCATGACCTGCAGGAGGCGCGCAAACGCGGCGCACCCATCATCACCTTCAATCCCCTGCGCGAGCGCGGCCTGGAAACCTTCGTCAATCCGCAGTCACCGGTGGAGATGCTGACCGACCAGCCCACCCAGATCAGCACCCAGTACCACCAGCTCAAGCCCGGTGGTGACACCGCGGCCCTCGCGGGCCTGTGCAAGGCCTTGTTGGCGGCCGATGATCTCGCGCGCGAACAGGGCCAGCCGGCCGTGCTCGACCATGCCTTCATCGCCGAGCATTGCCACGGCTTCGCCGACTTCTGCGAGTGGCTGCAGCGCCAGGAATGGCCACAGCTGGAGCGTCAGTCGGGGCTGACCCGCAGCGCCCTGGAAGCGGCCGCTGCCGTCTATGGTCGCTGCCAGAAGGTCATCGGCATCTATGGCATGGGGCTGACCCAGCATCGCCATGGCGTGGAAACCATCCAGATGCTGACCAACCTGCTGCTCATGCGCGGCAACATCGGCAAGCCCGGCGCCGGCATCTGCCCGGTGCGCGGGCATTCCAACGTTCAGGGCCAGCGCACCGTGGGCATCACCGAAAAGCCGGAATTGGCGCCGCTCGAACAGCTCGGCGAGCGCTTCGGCTTTGCCCCGCCGCAGGACAAGGGCCGCAATACCGTGGAAGCCTGCGAAGGCATCCTCGACGGCTCGGTGAAGGCCTTCATCAGCCTGGGCGGCAACTTCCTGCGCGCCATTCCCGAGACCAGCCTGATGGAGCCGGCCTGGCGCACCCTGCGTCTGTCGGTGCAGATCGCCACCAAGCTCAATCGCAATCATTTGGTGCCGGCGGACAAGACCTATCTGCTGCCCTGCCTGGGGCGTACCGAGATCGATCGCCAGAATGGGGTGGAACAGGCCCACAGCACCGAGGACAGCACCGGCTGCATCCATGGCTGGCGTGGCGTGGCCGAGCCGCCCGAAGGCGACCTGTTGTCCGAGCCGGCCATCGTCGCCGGCCTGGCCATGGCCACCCTGCCGGACAACCCGAAGGTCACCTGGGATGCCTGGGTCGCCGACTATGCCCTGATCCGCGACGAGATCGCCCTCTCCTTTCCGGAGATCTTTCACGACTTCAATGCGCGGCTGTGGGAGGTGGGCGGTTTCCATCGCCCGCTGCCGGCGGCCAAGCGCGAATGGAAGACCGACACCGGCAAGGCCAATCTCATCGTGCCGCGCAGCCTGGAAGAGGATCCAGACATGCCCGCCCGCGGGCGTGACGTCCTGACCCTGATGACGCTGCGCAGTAACGACCAGTTCAACACCACCATCTACGGCTATCACGATCGCTTTCGCGGCGTGAAGGGCACCCGTGCGGTGCTGCTGATGAATCGCAACGACATCGAACGCCTGGGCCTGGCCGAAGGCGACAAGGTGCAGGTGTCGACGGTGGCCGACGATGGCGTACGCCGTGAGGTAGGGCCGCTGCGGGTCACGCCCTACAACATTCCGGAAGGCGCCTGTGGCGGCTACTACCCCGAATGCAACGCCCTGATCCCGCTCTGGCACCACGCCGAAGGCAGCAAGGTCCCGGCGGCCAAAGCCATCCCGGTACGCCTGAACAAGCTGATCGCCGCCAACGATGGCAGCTTTCCGGTGGAACCGGAGGGGTATGGGCCTAGCTAGCGCATGTAGGCAGCGAGAAAAGCCGGTCCAGACGAAACTCGATCATGGCTCTTCCGCCCCCTTTCTTGCCAGAGAGGGAGCGACCAACCAGCTGTTGACTCGCTGAATATCGGCCGCGGAAAAGTCCCCGCTCCAGCGCAGTAAGACGAGCTGATTGGTGACGAAGTCGTACTGGGCCTGCAAGTAATCGCGCCGGCCGAGAAACTCCTGACGCACGGCGTTGAGGACATCGACTGCTGTAACGGTACCGTAGGCGAAGGACTTTTCGGTCACTTCTCTGGACTTGACCGCCGACTCCAAAGCCTTGCGCGCTGAAGTGATCTTCCGCAGATTGGCATTGCTCTTGAGATAGGCGGTCTTGGTTTCCTTGACCACCTGCCGTCGTAACGCTTCGTAGTCCTGCTCGGCAGCGTCTCGCGAACCGTACAGCCCCCGGGTACGGGCAGTCACCGACCCGCCGCTGTAGATCGGAATCTGCAGGTTCAAGCTGGCGGACAGGGTATCGACCTTGTCCGCCGCGATGACATTGTCGTAGGCAAAATCGCTGCGTTGCGCGCCCAAGGCGAGGCTCAAGGTGGGCAGGTGGCCGGCCTTGGCCTCATCAATGGCCTGTTCGGCCGAATTCAGCGCATTCTGCCGGGCTTTGAGCGCCGGATTATGCGCAAGCGCGGACGTCACCCAATCCGTTTCCGCGCCTGGCAGAGCGCTGAACAGCGTTCGCTCGTCAATTCGCTTGAGAGGCTGGTAGACCTCCTGGCCCAGCAGTTCGGCCAGCGCCTCGCGGGCGACCTGAATCTGGTTCCTAGCCTCGATTTCCTCAGTTTCCAAGCTGTCGACTCGGGCAGCCAATTGCAGCTTGTCCGTGATGGTCGCCAACTGACGCTCGAACAGCGCCGAGACGCGCTCCAGGTTACGGCGCGTCGCATCACGCTCGGCCCTGGCCAGGTCCAGCTCATCTTCCGCGGCCAAGACCGCGAAGTAGCGCTGGACGAGATCGGCGGCGGATTGGATACGCGCATCCTCCGCCTGGGACCGGTACTGTTGGGTGAGCTCCGCGTACTTCTTGAAACCGCGCCAGGCTTCAGGGTTATAGAGCGTCTGTGTGAGACTCAGGTTGTAGGTCTGGCCATCATAGAGCAGCGCCTGGGTTCCTTCCGAGCGCTTGATACGGCTGGTGGAGGCACCGCCTCTGAGCTGCGGCAGCAGTTGCCCTAGGGCACTGCGCTCCTGGCCGGCCCCCGCCTGGATCTGCGCATCCGCGCCGAGGATGCGCGGATCGGACTGGACGACTCGCTGATAGAGCTGCCAAACATCCACTGTGCCGGTGTCATTGTCAGGGAGAGCGGCAACGGCTGGTCCCATAAATAGCAGCAGCACGACCAGCTCCCGGCGCAGCCTTGATCGTCGGGACATAGTCCTACTCCTCGATCATCGAACGCGCCATGGCGTTGCGAGCGGGCTTGAGCAGATAGTTGAGCAAGGTACGATCCCCCGTGGTGATGAGGACCTCGGCCGGCATGCCAGGCACAAGTTCGCGTCGGCCTAGCTCCTGGCGACCTCGCTCCGTCAGGGCCACCCGCGCCAGGTAGTAGGGTGCACCGGTCTTCTCGTTGGTGAAACGGTCGGCAGAGACATAGACCAACTCCCCCTCCAGGATGGGGGTGGTCGCGCCCTTGAACGCGCTGAAGCGAATTTCGGCAGGCCTGCCCAGGGCTATACGATCGATGTCACCTGGCTGGATCTCCACCTCGACCAGGAGGTCCGCCCCACCTGGGACGACGTCCAGCAAGTGACTACCAGGCGCGACGACTCCACCCAGGGTATGGACGCTCAGTCCCATCACCATGCCATCCACGGGCGCCCTGATCACGGTACGGTCGAGCGTGTCCTGCAATGCCCTTAGCTGTTCACGCAATTCGTAGATACGTGATTGAGTATCGGCCAGCTGATTGGCGACCTCGGACCTGAATTTCTGGGTGATCTGGAGCATCTGCAGCTGGGTTTCCCCGCGCTGTACCCGGGCCCGGGCGATGGCCGAGCGCTGATCCGCAATCTCCGCCTGCAGTCGCGAGAGGCTGCGTTCCTGATCGCGCAGGCGCTCGTTGCTGACGAACCCCTGCCTGAGCAGCTCGCTCAGATCTTTGATCTCGCTGGTGTAGGACTTCGCCAGGCCCAGCTTGCTTTGACTGTTCGCTTCAAGTCCCAGGATCTGTTGCTCAAGCTCCATACCACGACTGCGCAGTACTTCGATCTCGCCCAGCCGAGCCGCCCGGCGTGCTTGGAACACCTGCCGCTCGCTGTTGCGCGCCTCACGAACGCGCCGGTCATCAACGGCAAAATCACTGCCGGTGAAGGCGATCTCGGACCGATCATCACGCTCGGCGATCAGCCGTGCCTCGAGTGCCTGGGCCGCGATCAGTTGGCTCCGCGTCGTTTCGAGCTGTGCCCGCGGCTGGGTATCGTCAAGCTGCATGAGTATCTCTCCCGCTTGCACCCGGTCGCCGTCGCTGACCCGCAACTCGCGCAGGATGCCGCCCTCCAGGTGCTGCACGGTCTTGCGCGAGCTCTTGATGATCACCGAGCCCTGCGCGAGCACGGCGCTGCTCAGCGGCGCCAGTGCCGCCCAGAGCCCTCCGAGGCCAAATACCACGAAGAGGATGGCGAAACCGAGCCAGCGGATGGGCCAGTCAGATACCTTGAGCCCCTCGGCTTCGGCTTGGATAAGGACGGGATGTTTCAGCACCTTAGACCTCCCTGCCAGGTTCACGGGCCTCGCTACCAGGCAGCCCCTCCGGCGCGGATGCCTCAACGCGGCCCTGCAGCCGCGCCAGCACCTCATCGCGCGGCCCCGACAGCGCGATCTGGCCGTCGCTGAGCACCAGGAGATTATCAACATAGGCCAGGGCACTGATCCGGTGCGTCACGATGAGCAAGGTGGTCTGGCTTTGCTTGAGCCGGGTCAAGGCAATCCCCAAGGCGCGCTCGCCGTGTTCGTCGAGATTAGAATTCGGCTCGTCCAGCACCACCAGTCTCGGCTTGCCATACACCGCGCGCGCAAGACCGATGCGCTGTCGCTGACCACCGGACAAGGCACCACCCTGGGTGCCAATGAGTGTGTCGTACCCTTGAGGCAGTCGGAGGATCATTTCGTGGACGCCAGCGAGTTCGGCCGCTTCGACCACAGCCTGCGGATCCACCGCCCCGAAACGGGCGATGTTGTCACTGATGCTACCCTCGAAGAGCTCGATGTCCTGAGGTAGGTAGCCCAGATGAGGCCCCAGGTCACTGCGCGGCCACTGGGCAATGTCGGCGCCGTCCAGACGAATCTTGCCGCTCTGTGGCAGCCAGATGCCCAGCAGTGCCCTGGCTAGGGTCGACTTGCCGGCGGCACTGGCGCCGAGGATGCCTACGGACGCGCCGGCAGCCACGTTGAAGTTCAACCCCTTGAGCACCGACTGGCTGGCTCCAGGCGGGGTCAGGAAGACCTGCTCCACGGCTAGGTGACCAGCGGGATCGGGCAAGGGCATCCTCGGCGGCTCGGCCGGTATCTGGCGTAACAGAGCATTGAGACGCTCGTACTGGCCGCGCGCCGTGACAAAGCCTTTCCAGCTGCCAATCATGAGATCGATCGGCGCCAGGGCTCTCCCCAGCAACAGAGAGCCCGCGGTCATCAGGCCAGGGGTAATTTGGTGATCGATGACCAGCCAGGCGCCCAAGCCAAGAATCAGCGACTGCAGGATCATACGCAGGGTCTTGGACAGGTTGCTCAGGGCACCGCCTCGCTCGCTGGCCTTGGCCTGCAGCGCCAGTACCCTGTTGTTACGCTGGCGCCAACGCTCGAACAGACTGGGCAGCATGCCCATGGCCGTCACCACCTCGGCATTGCGCAGGTTCTTGCTGGTGAACTGCGTGGCCCGGCCATGCTCTTGGTTGGCCTCGGCCAGGTGCCTGCTGGTCAGCCGCTCGTTGGCGAAGGCCAAGGCGAGCAACAGCAGAGCACCGAGGATGGTGAGGACACCGAACAGCGGATGAAAGAAGAACATCACCGCGATATAGAGGGGTAGCCAAGGCACGTCGAAGAAGGCGAACAATCCCGGACCGGTCAGGAATTGGCGCAGTCCGGTCAGGTCATTGAGCGCCTGCGCTGAAGCCAGGACACCACCGCTGTAGAGGGCCTGTTGGTAGCTCGCTTCATAGAAGCGACGATTTAACAGCAGGTCGAGTCGGGTGGACACCCGGATCAAGATGCGTGAACGCACCCACTCCAGAGCGCCATAGGTCGCCATCAACAGCAGCATGATCAGCGTCAGCATGACCAGCGTGGTGATGCTGTAGCTGGTCAGAACCCGGTCATACACTTGCAGCATGTAGAACGCGGGCACCAGCAGCAGCAGATTGATGAACAGGCTAAAGAAACCGACCGCGAGAAAGCTGCCCTTGCACGCGGCCAGCGCCTGCTCGAGATCCGTCTTATGGTTGTAGTGCATGCAGATACCAGCTGGAAACGGAAGCGCAGAGCCAGCGCGTTGCGACTCTAACAGTACCGCCTGGAACCTGCTGCCAAGACGATCAAATAAGTACAGACCAGCGAAAGAAATTCCGGTCGCCTTCAGGAAGGAGACCACCGGGATCGTCAGGGCTGAGCGTGCAGTGCCGGGAGGCGATGGTCACGCCTCCCAGCTCATACCCTTTAGCCAATCGTCATCAGACTCGCATTACCACCCGCCGCCGCGGTATTCACGCTCAGCGCGCGCTCGATGAGCAGGCGCTCCAGCGGAATGGCGGTCTCGCCGCGGGCCAGGCCCTGGACGCCGACGATGGGACCATTGCGCTTGGCCACCTGCTGGCAGACCTGGCGCAGCTGATCGGAATCGCCGTGGTGCAGGACCGCCTCGAAGGCGACCTCGTCCTTGCGCCAGTCGGCCGCCACCTGCACCCGCGCGCGCACGGCGTGCGGCAGGCGCGTCAGCGTCGTCTTGTGGGCGTCCTCGACCAGGGCCGTGCTGCCCACCGCCATGACCGCCGCCAGTTGCAGCAGCAGATCGCTTTCGTCGGCCGCCAGGCACAGCACCCGGCTGCGCGGCAGCAGGCTGTAGCTGTTGCGCTCGCCGGTGGGGCCCGGCAGCAGCCGGGTCAGGCCGCTCAGGGATTCCTCGGCGAATCTCAGGCAGGCCTGCTGCAGCTCGCCCAGGCCCTGTTGCTTGGCCCAGTCGTGCAGGGCGCCCAGCGGGTTGCCGGCCTGCTGCCGCAGGGCATCGCGCACCTGCCATTCGGTCTCGCCGGTGCTGCCCTTGGCCAGGGCCACCGCGGGATCGCCATCGGGACGGGTGCTGAGTAGGCGATAGAGGTACAGCGGGCCACCGGCCTTGGGACCGGTACCCGAGAGGCCTTCGCCGCCGAAGGGCTGCACCCCGACCACCGCGCCGACCATGTTGCGGTTGACGTAGAGGTTGCCGGCATGGGCGCGCTCCACCACCTTGGCGATGGTCTCGTCGATGCGGGTGTGCACGCCAAAGGTCAGGCCGTAGCCGGTGGCGTTGATCTGATCGATGACCTTGTCCAGGTCCTTGCGGCCATAGCGCACCACGTGCAGCACCGGACCGAAGACCTCGCGGCCCAGTTCGGCCAGGCTCTCCAGCTCGATCAGGGTGGGCATGACGAAGGTGCCGCGGTGGATGGCATCGCCTTCCACGCGACCGCCCTGGTGCACCCGACGGCCTTTGCCCCTCAGGGCCTGGATGTGCTTGTCGATGGTGGCCTTGGCCTCGCCGTCGATCACCGGGCCGATGTCGATGGCCAGATTCTCCGGATTGCCCAGACGGCATTCGGCCATGGCGCCCTTGAGCATTTCCAGCACGCGATCGGCCACGTCGTCCTGCACGCAGAGCACGCGCAGGGCCGAGCAGCGCTGACCGGCGCTGTCGAAGGCGGAGGCGACCACGTCGGCCACCACCTGCTCGGCCAGGGCCGAGGAGTCGACGATCATGGCGTTCTGGCCACCGGTCTCGGCGATCAGCGGGATCGGCCGGCCCTGGGCGTCCAGGCGTCCGGCGATGTTGCGCGCCAGGATCTGGGCCACCTCGGTGGAGCCGGTGAACATCACGCCCTTGACCCGCACGTCGTTGACCAGGGCGGCGCCGATGGTGGAGCCCTCGCCCGGCAGCAGTTGCAGCACGCCTTCGGGGATGCCGGCTTCCAGCAACAGGCGCACGGCCTGGGCGGCGATCAGCGGGGTCTGCTCGGCCGGCTTGGCCAGCACGGTGTTGCCGGCGGCCAGGGCCGCGGCGATTTGACCGCTGAAGATGGCCAGGGGGAAGTTCCAGGGACTGATGCAGACCACCGGACCCAGCGGGCGGTGGCTGTCGTTGGCGAAGTCGCGACGCACCAGGGCGGCGTAGTAGCGCAGGAAGTCCACCGCCTCGCGCACCTCGGCGATGGCGTTGGCGTAGGTCTTGCCGGCTTCGCGCACCAGCAGGCCCATCAGCGGCTGGATCTGCGCTTCCATCAGCTCGGCGGCGCGATCCAGGGCCGCGGCGCGCTGCTCGGGCGGGGTGGATTGCCAGATGGGCGCGGCGGCCAGGGCTTCTTCCAGGGCGATGTCGACATCGGCGCGGGTGGCATTGCTGACCTGGCCGACGCGATCGCGGCGATCGGCCGGATTGAGCACCGGTTGCGCAATCGACGGCTCGCTGGCGCGACCCAGCAGCGGGCGGGCTTCCCAGGCGGTGTTGCCACTGGCCAGCAGCGCCGCGGACAGCGAGCCCAGGCGGTGTTCGCTGGACAGGTCCAGACCGCTGGAATTGCAGCGCTCGGTGCCGTAGAGGGCGCTTGGGTGGGGAATGCGCGGATGCGGCAGGCCGATGGCGCCTTCGTTGGTGGACTGCTGTTCGATCTGCACCACCGGATCGGCCACCAGCTCGTCGAGGGAGATGGAGTGGTCGGCGATGCGGTTGACGAAAGAGGTGTTGGCGCCGTTTTCCAGCAGGCGGCGGACCAGGTAGGCCAGCAGCGTCTCGTGGGTGCCCACCGGAGCGTAGATGCGGCACGGCCGTGCCAGCTTGCCGTCCTTGACGCTGCCCACCACCTGCTCGTACAGCGGCTCGCCCATGCCGTGCAGGCACTGGAACTCGTACTGGCCGGGGTAGTAGTTCTGCCCGCCGAGCTGGTAGATGGCGGCCAGGGTGTGGGCGTTGTGGGTGGCGAATTGCGGGTAGATGGATTCCGGCGCCGCCAGGAGCTTGCGGGCGCAGGCCAGGTAGGCCACGTCGGTGTAGACCTTGCGGGTGTAGACCGGATAGCCCTCCAGGCCTTCCACCTGGGCGCGCTTGATCTCGCTGTCCCAGTAGGCGCCCTTGACCAGCCGGATCATCAGCCGGCGACGGCTGCGCCGGGCCAGATCGATCAGGTAGTCGATCACCAGCGGGCAGCGCTTCTGGTAGGCCTGGATGACGAAGCCGATGCCGTTCCAGCCGGCCAGTTGCGGTTCGAAGGACAGGCGCTCCAGGAGATCCAGGGAGATCTCCAGGCGATCGGCTTCCTCGGCGTCGATGTTCAGGCCGATGTCGTAGCGCTTGGCCAGCAGGGTCAGTTCCAGCAGGCGCGGATAGAGCTCGCTCATCACCCGGTCGTACTGGGCGCGGCTGTAGCGCGGATGCAGTGCCGAGAGTTTGATGGAAATGCCCGGGCCTTCGTAGATGCCACGGCCGTGGGAGGCCTTGCCGATAGAGTGGATGGCCTGCTCGTAGGAGGCCAGGTAGCGGCGGGCATCGGCCTCGGTCAGGGCCGCTTCGCCGAGCATGTCGTAGCTGTAGCGGAAGCCCTTCGCCTCGAACTTGCTGGCGTTGGCCAGGGCCTCGGCGATGGTCTCGCCGGTGACGAACTGCTCGCCCATCAGGCGCATGGCCATGTCCACGCCCTTGCGGATCACCGGCTCGCCGCTCTTGCCGATGAGGCGATTGAGCGAACTGGTGAGACCGGCCTCGTTGTGGGTCGACACCAGGCGCCCGGTCAGCAGTAGACCCCAGGTGGCGGCGTTGACGAACAGCGAGGGACTGTTGCCCAGGTGCGGCTGCCAGTTGCCGGTGCTGATCTTGTCGCGGATCAGCGCATCGCGGGTGCCCTTGTCGGGGATGCGCAGCAGGGCTTCGGCCAGGCACATCAGGGCCACGCCCTCCTGGGACGACAGCGAGAATTCACGGAGCAGACTCTGCACCATTCCGGAGCGCCCGGTTGCACCCTTGGCGTTGCGCAGCTTCTCGGCGATGCGGTGAGCCAGTTCATGGGTGGCCTTGGCCTGGGCCGCCGGCAGCCGCGCCTGCTCCAGCAGCAGCGGCAGCAGTTCCTCTTCCGGCCGGCGATAGGCCGCAGTGATGGCCGAGCGCAGCACCGATTGCGGCAGGATGCTTTCGGCGAATTCCAGGAAGGGCTGGTAGACCGGATCGGCCAGCGCCTCGACGGCTTCGTTGTCGCCCTCGGCCAGACGCTGGGCGATGCCCTGCAGATCGGCCAGGGTCGCACCGCTTTCCAGGGTTTCCAGATAGGTATAGATGGCCTGCTTGATCAGCCAGTGGGGCGTCCGATCAATACGGCGCGCCGCTTCCTTGAGGCGATCGCGAGTGGCTTCGTCGAGCTTTACGCCCAGGGTGGTGGTGGTGGCCATGCGCAGGTCCTCAAGCAAGAAGGCGTCGAAATTTGGCGCAGCTTAGCGCCGCTCGAAATAAAAGTGCAACCAAGTGCAACCCGCAAGGTTCTACCGTCGATCCGGTTGCACCTGAAGCTGGGTAACAGAACGGAAGGTCATGCAGAGATCAGGCCAAGGGGTGCGACCCGGTTGAACCCCCACCCCAGGGGAGTCGCCTGACCGGGTGACGACGGGCGGGAATCGTTAGCCAGGCAAGTGTTACCTGGCGCCACACCGCGGCGATCGCTACGGCTGCAGGGAAGGAAAGTGCGGGAGCACGAATTCGCCCAGTTCCTGGACCACTTCGCTGGCCGGACGCCGTGAGGGGCGCAGGTTGAGGGCCAGGTGATTGACGCCGGCTTCCTGCAACTGACCAAGGTAGTCCACCAACGCCCGCCGCCCGCAGGACAAGCCGGCATGGATAGGCCGAGGCGGCTGGGCCGGATCGCTGGCCAACTCGAAGAACAGCCCCTGGGCGAAGGGCTTGAACAACTCGCGCCCACCGATCTCGTCCAGCGCCTCGCGCCAGACCCGTGTCAGCGCCGGAACGTGCTCGGCCGGTACGAAGTAATAGAACCAGCCATCCGCCTTGGCGGCGATCCAGTCCACCGCTTGCCGACTGCGCCCGGTGACCAGCGCCGGAATGCGCCCATGCACGGGCTTGGGCACCAGATCGGCCAGCCCCTGCAGATCGCCGAAGCGGCGAAAGGCCCCGAGCGGGAAGTTGGTCTCGCCGGCCAGGCGAAACATCTCGAAGGCATCGCGAAAGCGCTCGCCCCGCCGCTCGAATTCGCTCTCCAGGCCGAAGGCCGGGTATTCCACCGGGCGATCGCCGGAGGCCACCCCCAGCACCAGCCGGCCATCGCTCAACTGGTCGACCGAAGCCGCCATCTTGGCCAGGTGCAGCGGATGGCGCAGGGTGATGACGGCGCTGCCGGTGGCCAGGGTCAGGTGCTGGGTGATGCCCGCCAGATAGCCGAGATAGGTGAAGGGCTCGAACACCTGGCCGGCGTCGTTGAAGCCGGGATCGTAGAAGGGCACGTCGCGCGCCCAGAGCGCCGCGAAGCCCAACTGGTCGGCCAGCCGCGCCAGGCGGGCGTGGTCGCGCAGGGTCGGCATGGGATCGTCGGGATAGCCCTCCAGCGGCAGCAGGAAGCCCAGGGTCAGGCGACCGGGCGCGAACAGCCGCGAAAAGCCCGGATGCTGCAGAAAGGCGCGGCGACGCTCCGTGGTGGACATGGGGATTCCTTGCCGGAGAGGGAAGGCGAATGACCTTCTATGGAGTCTAGCGGTAGTCCAGGGTTCGCCGGACAGCCGACGAGGATGTGAAACGTCGTTCATTCCCGCCACCGAAAGCTGCGCTTGCCGGCCGTGAGGGGTGACGGCACTCCCAACATCCTTCCGCGGCAGTATCAGACCCGTATCGCTCGGCATCTGAACTTTGCCTCCAGAAAAAAGAAAGACTAATAAAAAATTAGCCTATTAAAAATAACACTACCTTATTCACTTGAACTTCCGAACCGCACTTAAGCTAATCAATAACCGTCACGACTAGAGGCCAATAGTCAACCAAATAAGCAGAAACTTTAATATCCCATAAATAGACTTACCATTATTTAAATAGTGTAAATATAAGACTTTCCCGCCTTGCCCTCGGCTAGAATCCAGTGCTTCTCACCCACTTAAAACCCCGGAATTTTCCGCCGAACATCGGGAATAGTCCCATGAAAATGAGCAACATGAGTGTTCGCACGAAGCTGTTTTCCGGTTTCACCGCACTGATCATCCTTACTCTGGCCATCGCCTATGCTGGCTGGAATGGCATCCAGGCCTTGGGGCGACGGGGCAATCTCATCGAGCAATTCACCCAGATCGGTCTACTTACCCGCGACATGCGCAATGCCCGCTCGGCCTTCGCCTTGTTGCCGGAGGTGGAGCAGGCCAATCGCTGGAAAAGCGCTATCGACACCCTCGAAAAGCAGCTGCAGGAAGCCCGCCCACTGTTCAGACGCCCTGAGAGCCAGGCGTTGCTGGCTCGCACCGAGCAGATCCTCAAGGAATACCGCGATCTCTATCAGCAGACGTTGAAGGTAACGCAGGACCGCGGCACCACGGTCCAGGACATCCGGGACACCGGCGATAGCATGGACAAGCGGCTGCAGGAGGCTTCCAGCGCCATGGATAGCCAGAATGATCACGGCGGCGTGCAGTTGTCGCCGCTGCTGGCAGCGCTGCAAAAGCTGCGGATCGACTTACGCGTCTATGTACTCAAGTCAGCTGGCCCACAGCAGGAAGCCCTGCAAGCCTCGTTGACCAGAGTGGACGGTATGCTAAAGGCCCTGCTGACCGACAGCGCCTCAGCCCCGGGCCTGCAGCAGCTGCCAGGACTCTTTGCCGGGTATCAGCGTCAGGTACAGCAACTTTTCACCATCCAGAAGCAGTACGAAGACACCGATCAGGGTCTCGATCAGAGCATCCAGGCCCTGCTCAAGGCCGCCGACGAGATGAAGCAGGTGCAGAACCAATTCCGCCTCAGCGACATCCGCGACGCCAAGCTGATGCTGTTCGGCGGCCTATTGCTGGCGGTCCTGCTGAGCCTGGTCGCCGCCTGGATCATCACCCGTTCCATCGTGACGCCGCTGCGCCAGACCTTGGCGGCTGTAGAGCAGCTCGCTGCAGGCGACCTGACCGTCCAGATCCAGACGGAGCGCAAGGATGAGCTCGGCCAGCTGCAGGCCGCCATGCAACGCATGATCGTCAATCTGCGCGACCTGATCCGCGAACAGAAGGATGGTGTCATCCAGGTAGCCAGCGCTGCCGAAGAACTCTCCGCCATCACTCAGCAGACACGCTCCGGTGCCACGGCGCAAAAGGTCGAGACCGAGCAGATCGCAACCGCCATGCAGCAGATGACCGCCACCATAGGCGAGGTGGCCCGTAATGCCGAACGGGCCTCGGCTTCTGCCCGCGAGGCGACCCTCAAGACTCGCGAAGGCGATGAAATGGTCAATCAGGTCGTCGTCCAGATCCAGACCCTGGCCCAGGAAGTGGACAGCACCCAGGTCACCATGGAGTTGCTCAAGCAGGATGCCGACCGCATCGGCGGGGTGCTGGACGTGATCAAGACGGTCGCCGAACAGACCAACCTGCTGGCGCTCAACGCCGCCATCGAAGCCGCCCGCGCCGGCGAGGCCGGCCGCGGCTTCGCCGTGGTGGCCGACGAGGTGCGTGGCCTGGCGCAACGCACGCGCTCCTCCACCGACGAGATCGCCAGCCTCATCACCAGCCTGCATGGCAGCACCGACAGGATGAGCGCCGCCCTGGACCGCAATATCCAGCTGACCGGCGACAGCGTCGACCTGACCCGTCAGGCGGGTGTGGTCCTGGCCAGCGTCAACAGCGCGGTGGGCGAGATCGAAGCCATGAACGAGCAGATCGCCACCGCGGTCGAGCAGCAGAGTGCAGCGGGTGAGGACATCAGCCGCAGCGTGGTCAAGGTCCACGAGGTCGCCGACCAGACCGCTGCCGCCACCGAGAAGACCGCCGGTTCCAGCACCGAACTGGCGCACCTGAGCCTGCAACTGCAGGAGCTGACCGCAAGGTTCAAGGTCTGAGGCCTGTACCAGGCGGCCCTTAGGAACCGCCTGGTGGCACGGCTGCCACATCAAAGGCGTACAAGGCATCGCGGTTGACAGCCCTGCCGTAACGCGATCGGCAGGCGCTGCCGAGCAAGGCCTACGCAGGCACCGTCAAGGCGCCTGAATCCGCAATCGTGGCCAGCGCCCGAGCCAATCCTTGGTCGCGATCCGCTGGCGAAAGACCGCGGGCCGGGGCCGCCAGGGATTGGGCGTGAGATGGAGGGCGAAGAGCCCTTCCTGGGCGAAGGGGCTGACGACTCGAGCTTGCCTTCGGCGGTCAGGCGCGCGGCCAGGGCCGTCTCCACCTCGGGCCAGTGGGCCAGGGCATCCCGGCAGTCGCGATAAGGGCGATCGCCGTTACGCAAATGCATCCGCGCCTGATTCTTCACCGACCAGGGCCAGCCCGGCGCCTGCGCCGCCAACAGCGCTTCGATTTCCCTGTCCCGCTCGGGCCGGCAGTCGGCCGCATCGAAATAGATGACATCCAGATCCGCCAGCGGCGTCGACTCGGCATAGTCATGCAGTCGACCCCAAACCAGATTGCGCACTAAGCCAGCAGCCAGCCAGGCGTCGGGCAGGTGCAGGTCGGCCAGGGTGCGGAGCAGATGCAGACGGTCGGAGTCCGCAATCAGCCAGCGCTCGATACGAGCGAACAAGGGGTTCATGGCACGACTAGTCAGTCTAGAAAGCTGGACAGTGACCGCCTGCACCGGCTTTCGCAACGTCTATCGCCAATAATCGCAATAACGTTTAGCCCTCTTAAGTTTCAGCTCTAGATGTCGAAAATGTGACGGCTTCGCTTATTCACGTTTGCGAGGCCAACAGGACGTGGTGACCGGTCAGGACATGACCACTGGCAGCCCTCGCTTAAAAGAGGGCGCCGCACCTCGCTGCTCGCTACTGCCCACGCTTTCCGAGGTGTAGATGTTTCGTAACCTGTCGCTGACGCTCAAGCTGTCGCTGCTGCCTGCTGCCGCTCTGCTGGGCTTGCTGCTCTACGTGGCCTACACCTCGGCCCAGCTGGCTGGCAACGATCAACGCCTCGACCAGCTGGAAAATCACAGCTATCCGCTGCTGGAAAAGGCTGACGCCGTACTCTTCCAGTTTTCCCGTCTGCCCGGCCTGTTCAACAGCGCGGTGACCGCCAGTGAGCTGGAAACCCTGGGCGAGGCGCGCAAGGTGGTCGACGACATCGACCGCCGCCTGCAGGAGATGGCCGACCTCACCCGTCAGACCTCGGCGCGCAACGACGAGATATCCGGCTGGCGCCAGGGCATCCATCGCTATGCGGACAACGCCCTGGGCGCCTCCGAGCAGCTGATCAAGGGCAGCGGCTCCTTCGACTCCCTGCGACCCAACCTGGACCGCATGGCCACGGATCTCGCCGCCGCCCAGCAGCTGGGCACCACTCTGCGCAGCCATGCCTATACCGACTTCCAGCAGACCCTGGCCCAGGCTCGCGACCAGAACGCCGACACCACCCGGGTGGGTATCTGGCTGAGTCTGCTACTGGTGGTGATCCTGGCCGGCGCCGCGGTGCTGACCATCCGCAGCGTGCTCGGCAGCGTGCGCGAAGTGATCGCCTCGCTGCGCGCCATCGCCGAGGGCGACGGCGATCTCACCCGCCGCCTGCAGGTGGGCTCGCGGGACGAGATCGGCCAGATGACCGCGCTGTTCAACGTCTTTCTCGATCAGCTGCAGGGCACCATCAAGGCCATCGTCGATGCCGCCCATCCGCTGGGCCAGGTGTCCGGCGAGCTCTATAGGCTCACCCAGACGGTGGAGAACAACGCCCGTTCCCAGCAGGGTCATACCGAGTCCATCGGCCGTGACATCCAGACCATGAACACCAACCTGCACGAGGTGGCTGACCGCTCCCGCGAGGCCGCCGACCAGGCCTCTGCCGCGGCCGAGCAGTCCGCCGCCGCCCGTACCAGCATCGGCCAGCTGTCGCGCAACATGGGCGAACTGGACGACAGCGTGCGCCAGTCGGCCGAGTCCATGCAGCAGCTGGAACAGGAAACCCGCCAGGTCGGGCTGGTGCTGGACGTGATCAAGTCCATCGCCGAGCAGACCAATCTGCTGGCGCTCAACGCCGCCATCGAGGCCGCGCGCGCCGGTGAACAGGGCCGCGGCTTTGCCGTGGTGGCCGACGAGGTGCGCAATCTGGCGCAGAAGACCGCGCGCTCCACCGCCGAGATCCAGCAGATCATCGAACGCCTGCAGGGCAACGCCCAGCGCGTGCTGCAGGCCATGCAGGGCAGCCATACCCAGGCGCAGGTCAGCGCCAGCAGCTCCCAGGCCGCCACCGCGATGCTCGAGGGCATCGCCCAGGCCGTGGCGCGCATCAACGACTACAACGCTCAGATCGCCCTGCTCACCGGCGAGCAGCTGAGCCTTTCCGATTCGATCAGCAGCGACACCCGCCGCCTGCAGAGCGATACCCAGTCCAGTGCGGACAGCACCACCGCCACCGCCCGCATGGGCGAGCAACTGGTGGTGGTCGATACCGACCTCCGGCAGGCGACCTCGCGCTTCCGCATCTAGCCGTCCCCGTACTGATTTTCCCTATACCGAGAAACCTCTAGGAGCACTTCCATGGCTTTTGCACGTCTGCTCGCCTTCGGCGCGGCCCTCACCTGCGCGGGATCCGCGCTCGCCCTCGATCAGGGTGACTATCGCTTCAACGGCTTCGGCACCGCCGGCATCACCCATCTGGGCGGCGAAGACGACGGTCGCAGCTTCGGCATCAACGGTCAGACCAACGACCACTGGCGTGGCGACCAGCTGAGCAAGCTGGGCGGCCAGTTCCAGTACGGCCTGACCGACAAGCTGGACGCCACCGTGCAGGTCACCGCCAAGGCCGAGCAGGATCAGTGGAAAGCCAACCTGGAATGGGCCTATCTGGCCTTCCACGCCACCGACAACCTGACCTTCCGCGCCGGCCGCCTGCGCACGCCGGTGTTCATGTATTCCGAGACCCTGGACGTGGGCATCACCTACCCCTGGCTGCGCCTGCCCGACGAGGTCTACAGCCAGGTGCAGGTCTCCAACTACGAAGGCGCCGATGCCCTCTGGAGTCTGCCGGTCGCCTTCGGCACCCTGAACCTCCAAGTCAGCGGGGGCCAGGCGGTCAATCGCAACTACTTCGTCAACGACGACCTCTACGACATCGACTACAAGCGCATCGCCGCCGCCAACGTCAGTCTGGCGACCAACGAGTACGGCACCGTGCGCCTGGCCTACACCGAGTCCAGCATCGACCTGCACTATCCGTTGCTGACCCTGGACGACCAGAAGGGCAAGTTCACCTCGCTCGGCTACCAGTACGACAATGGCACCTGGCTGACCAGCAACGAATGGACCCGCCGCGTCATCGAGGGTGACAACCAGGGCAGCAGCAACGCCTTCTATCTGATGGCCGGTCGCCGCTTCGGTGACTTCCTGGCCCACGTGACCTACGCCCAGCTGGACGAGGAACGCGCCGGTCGCCAGAGCTCCTGGACCTACGGCCTGAACTACAACATCACCCCCAGCCTGGTGCTCAAGAGCGAGTACAAGCGCGTCGACACCACCGGCGGCTACAACGGCACCTTCGTCAAGACCGACAACGAGAGCATCGCCAATGCCGTCTACGATCGCAGCGGCGGTCGCTTCGGCGCGCCGGCGCGCAACTTCGACGGCGACATCATCAGCATCGGCCTCGACTTCATCTTCTAAGGAATCCGCCCATGAGTTCTCTCCGCCTGCTCACCGGCGCCGCCCTGCTGTTCAGCGTCAGCCTGGTCCATGCCGAAGTCGCCGTGATCGTCAATCCGGCCGCCACCAAGACACCCGGCCAGGATGAAGTGGCCAACATCTTCCTCGGCAAGGACAAGTCGCTGAAGGGCGTCGACCAGAAGGATTGGTCGGCCACCAAGGAGACCTTCTATGCCAAGGTCGCCAACAAGAACGAAGCCCAGCTGAAGTCCTACTGGTCGGGCCTGGTGTTTACCGGCAAGGGCCAGCCGCTGCCCAGCTTGGCCGGCGACGACGCCGTGGTCGCCCAGGTGGCCGGCGAAGCCGACGCCATCGGCTATGTGGACAAGGCCGCGGTCACCGACCAGGTAAAGGTCCTCTTCACCCTGCAGTGATGCCGCGCCATGAAAAAAGCCGTCTCGCGACGGCTTTTTTCATTTCGAGGAAGGCCTCAGGCCACCGAAGCGATACGGTTGCCAGCGCTGGCCTTCTCGACCTTGATGGCGACGAACTTGGAGGTGGGCGTGAAGCTGCCCTCGCCGTAGCTCTCCAGGGGCACCAGCGGATTGGTCTCCGGGTAGTAGCCCGCAGCCTGGCCGACCGGGATGTCGAACGGCAGCGCGGTGAAGCCGCGGACCCGGCGCTCGAGGCCGTCGTCCCACAGGGCGACCAGATCCACCTTCTCGCCGGCGACCACGCCCAGGCGATCCAGATCGGCCTGGTTGACGAAGACCACGTCGCGCTGGCCCTTCACGCCGCGATAGCGGTCGTCGAGGCTGTAGATGGTGGTGTTGTACTGATCGTGGGATCTCATGGTCTGCAGGATCAGGTCGGGCTTGATGCCCTGGCGGCGGACCGCGTCCGGCAAGAGGTCATGCAGCAGCGCATTGGCGGCGAAGTTGGCCTTGCCGGTGGGAGTGTTCCACTCCCGGCGCCCGGCCTTGTTGCCCAGGTAGAAACCGCCGGGTGCGGCGAGACGCGCGTTGAAGTCCTGGAAGCCGGGAATGACGTCGGCGATCAGGTCGCGGATGCGGTCGTAATCCTCGATCAGCCAGTCCCAGTCCACCGGATGGTTGCCCAGGGTGGCCTTGGCCAGGCCGGCGACGATGGCCGGCTCGGATTTCATCTGCGACGACAGCGGCCGCAGGATACCGGCCGAGGCGTGCACCATGCTGAAGCTGTCTTCCACGGTGATGGCCTGCTTGCCGCCCTTCTGCACGTCCATCTCGGTACGGCCCAGGCAGGGCAGGATCAGCGCCTGGCGACCGGTCACCAGGTGGCTGCGGTTGAGCTTGGTGGCGATGTGCACGGTCAGGTCGCACTTGCGCAGCGCCTTGTGGGTGCGCGGGGTGTCCGGAGTGGCCTGGGCGAAGTTGCCGCCGAGGCCGATGAACACCTTGGCCTTGCCCTGCTCCATGGCGGCGATGGCCTCCACGGTGTTGTGGCCACGATTGCGCGGCGGCTCGAAGGCGAAGCGTTTGGCCAGAGCGTCGCTGAGCCAGGCCGGGGCCTTCTCGTCGATGCCCATGGTGCGGTCGCCCTGGACGTTGCTGTGGCCGCGCACCGGGCAGAGGCCGGCGCCGGGCCGGCCGATGTGGCCGCAGAGCAGTTGCAGGTTGGCGATCTCCTGCACCGTGGCCACCGAATGGCGGTGCTGGGTGATGCCCATGGCCCAGCAGATGATGACCTTCTCGGCGCGGGCATACATGCGCGCGGCCTGTTCGATCTCGTGCAGCGACAAGCCCGACTGGCGCTCGATCAGCTCCCAGGAGGTGGCGTCGACCTGGGCCAGGTAGTCGTCCATGCCCAGGGTGTGGGCGGCGATGAAGTCGTGGTCGAAGACGCGCTTGGCGCCCTTGGCCGCGGCTTCGCGCTCCCACTGCAGGAGGTACTTGGCGATGCCGCGCAGTGCCGCCATGTCGCCGCCCAGAGCCGGACGGAAGTAGGCGGTGTTGGTCGGCCGCGAGTCGTTGGTGAGCATCTCCAGCGGACTCTGCGGGTGCTGGAAGCGCTCCAGGCCCCGCTCCTTGAGCGGGTTGAAGCAGACCACCTGGGCGCCGCGCTTCACCGCGTTGCGCAGGGTCTCGATCATGCGCGGGTGGTTGGTGCCCGGGTTCTGGCCGATGACGAAGATGGCATCCGCCTCGTCCAGGTCGTGATAGGTCACGGTGCCCTTGCCGACGCCGATGCTGCGGCCCAGGCCCACGCCGCTGGCCTCGTGGCACATGTTCGAGCAATCGGGGAAGTTGTTGGTGCCATAGGCGCGGACGAACAGCTGATAGAGGAAGGCCGCCTCGTTGCTGGCGCGCCCCGAGGTGTAGAACTCGGCTTCGTCGGGACTGGCCAGGGCCTTGAGCTCCTTGGCGATCAGCGCGAAGGCGGCGTCCCAGGCGATGGGCACATAGCGATCGGTGGCCGCGTCATAGCGCAGCGGCTCGGTCAGCCGGCCCTGGTATTCGAGCCAGTAGTCGCTCTGCTCCAGCAGCGAGGTCACGCTGTGGCGAGCGAAGAAGGCGGCATCGACGCGGCGCTTGGTGGCTTCCCAGTTGACCGCCTTGGCGCCGTTCTCGCAGAACTTCACCAGGCCGTTTTCCGGGGCCTCGCCCCAGGCGCAGCCGGGGCAATCGAAGCCATGGTCCTGGTTGGTCTTGAGCAGGGTACGCAGATTCTTGAAGGCGTTGCCGCTGTCGAGCCAGAAGTGCACCACGCTCTTCAGGGCGCCCCAGCCGGCGGCGGGGCCTTGATAGGGTTTGAAGGACTGCTGAGGTTTGTTCATGGCGATTCCCGTGGGATCAAGGGGCCACCGGCGCCGGGGCATAGACCCGCGGCGGCGACCGGTGTGGCAGATGGATCAGGTTGAGACGATGACGGCGCGCCCATTCCACGGCCAGCCCGGTAGGCGCCGACAGGGTGATGAGGGTGGCGAGTCCGGCCCGCACCGCCTTGTGGATGAGTTCGAGACTGCAGCGGCTGGTGACCACCACGCAGCCCTCGCGCACCGGCTGGCGCTGACGCAGCAGGGCGCCGATCAGCTTGTCCAGGGCGTTGTGGCGACCGATGTCCTCGCGGCACAGGGTCAGTTCGCCCTGGCCGTCGATGAACAGTGCCGCATGCACCGCACCGCTGCGCTGGCCCAGGTCCTGGGCGGCATCGATGCGCTGGCGCAGGTCGTGCAGGTGGGCGGCCGGTGGCAGCGGCACCTTGCGCAGGCGATCCAGCTGCGGCAGCGCCTGTTCCAGGGCCTCGACCCCGCACAGGCCGCAGCCACTGGTGCCGGCCAGCTGGCGGCGCTGCTGCTTGAGCGCCCAGAAGGTACGACTGCTGATCTCGACGTCGACGTTGAGGGCTTCGCCGACGCGCCGCACCTGGATGCCATAGATGTCGTCGATGGCATCGACGATGCCGGCGCTGAGGCTGAAACCGACCACGTAGTCTTCCACGTCGGCCGGGGTCGCCATCATCACCGCATGGCTGATGCCGTTGTAGGCGATGGCCAGCGCCACCTCCTCGGCCAGCGGCTGTTCGCCGCGCACGGCAGGCTGCTCCAGCTCGGCGAAGGCATAGCCGGCGGGAGGCGCGGCAACGAGGTCTGGCGAATCCTGGGACATGGGCGAAAACGACCTGCGGCGGTTTGACACAGATCAAAGATTAACCAGCACATCCCGGGGCGTCTAATCGCTATGACCGATGCCTTGATAAACGCTATCTATCACTCTCGGCATAGAGCGCCTTGACCGCCTGGAAACAGGCATCGGCGACCGCCAGTCGGGGTTCGGTCCGACGAATGAGCAGCCCCAGGGGAGCCAGGGTGCGGGCCGTGGCGATGGGGATCAGCCGCGCATGGGGGGTGAGCCGGTCGAAACCGCCGGCCAGGGGCACCACGGCGCAGCAGAGACCGGCATTGACCGCCTGCAAGAGCAGATAGACGGCGTCGGTCTCCAGCACCGGCTGCGGCGTCAACCCCAGGCTGCGAAAGCCATGGTCCACCGACTGGCGAAAATGCATGGCGCCGGTGAGCAGGCCGAGCGGCAAGCCGGCCACCGCCTGCCAATCCAGCGCGGCCTGGTCGAAGCTGAAATGGCGCTCGTCATAGAGCAGGCCCATGCGCGTCTCGGTCAGGGTCAGGCTGTCGAAGCGCGCAGGATCCAGGTGTTCCAGGTAGGAGATGCCCAGCTCCAGGCGATTGCTGGCCACGGCTTCGAGGATGCGCTCGGTGCTCAGCACCTGCAGCTGGAAATGCAGCTTGGGGTGCAGCTGGCGCAGGTGCTGCAGCAGCGGCATGGGATCGAAGCTGGCCAGCGGCACCAGGCCGACCCTCAGGGTGCCCACCAGTTGCCCCTGGAAGGCCTGGGCCTCGGCATAGAGACCGTCATGGGCGGCCATCAGGGTGCGCGCCCAGGCGAGGATGCGCTGCCCCGCCTCGGTGAAACCCTCGAAGCGCTGCCCACGCCGCACCAGCTCTACGCCCAGTTCATCTTCCAGGCCACGCAGGCGCATGGACAGGGTCGGCTGGGTGACGTGGCAGCGCGCCGCCGCCTGGCCGAAGTGGCGCGTCTCGTCCAGGGCGATGAGAAAGCGCAGTTGCTTGATATCCACTGATTACCTCCGGGCGCTCTGCCCCCTCTCCCCCTGGGAGAGGGCCGGGGTGAGGGTCGCCAGGACTGCGGCAGTCCTCACTGCGGCAGTCCTCACTGCGGCAGTCCTCACTGCGGCAGCAGCTCGCGATAATCCCGCACCGCCTCGAATTCCTCGCTGTCCTTGGGACCGCGACGGCTGTCCGGTTCGTGGATCGCCAGCAGATGGGCGACGCCATAGTCGCGAGCGCTGCGCAGGATCGGCAGGTTGTCGTCGATGAACAGGGTACGCGCCGGATCGAAGGCGAAGTCGGCCTGCAGAGCGTGCCAGAACTGCTGTTCTTCCTTGGGGAAGCCGTAATCGTGGGAGCTGATCAGGCGATCGAAATAGGGCGCCAGCTCGATACGCTCCAGCTTCAGCGACAGGGAATCGCGGTGGGCGTTGGTGATCAGCACCACCCGCTTGCCGGCGCGCTGCAGGGCGGCGAGAAAGGTATCGGCGTCGGGTCTCAGGGCGATCAGGTGGGCGATCTCCTCCTTGAGTTCGCGCATGGAAAAGCCCAGCTCGGCGCTCCAGAAGTCCAGGCAGTACCAGGTCAGCTTGCCCTGGTGGCTGAGAAACAGCGGCTCCAGCTCGGCCTTGGCCAGCGCCAGGGACTGGCCGTGGCGCTCGGCATAGCGCTGCGGCAGGTACTCCAGCCAGAAATGGTTGTCGAAATGCAGATCGAGCAGGGTGCCGTCCATGTCCAGCAACACGGTATCGATACGGCTCCAGTCGAGAGGGGTCATGGTGACTCCGGATCATGTAACAGGCGGGTTATCATACCCGTCCGCCCAGCCCAGGAGCCGTCCATGCGCCAGAAACCCACTGTTCTCGCCCGACAGATCGTGGCCAAGAGCCGTCTGTTCACCGTCGAGGAGATGCAGTTGCGCTTCGCCAACGGCGAGGAACGCACCTACGAGCGCCTGGCCAACAAGGGCACCGGTCATGGTGCGGTGATGGTGGTGGCCCTGCAGGACGCCACCCACGCCCTGCTCATCGAGGAATACTGCGGCGGCGTGGAAGACTACGAACTGTCGCTGCCCAAGGGCCTGGTGGAACCGGGCGAGGAGATCCTCGACGCCGCCAATCGCGAACTCAAGGAAGAGGCCGGCTTTGGCGCGCGCCAGCTGGAATACCTCACCGCCCTGTCGCTGAGCCCGGGCTACATGAGTCAGCGCATCCACGTGGTGCTGGCCCGCGACCTCTATCCCGAGCAACTGCCGGGCGACGAACCCGAGCCCCTCGAAGTCAGTAGCGTCGACCTGCGCGAGCTGTCGCAGCTGGTGCAGAATCCGCGCTTTTCCGAAGGCCGCGCCCTGGCCGCCCTCTACCTGGTGCGCGACCTGCTCACCCAACGCGGAGAGCTGCCGGCATGATGGCGCCCGTTTCCATTACCGCTCCGCTGGTGCTCAACGTCATCGACCTGGTGCGCCAGGCCGGCGCGGCCATCCTGCCCCATTGGCGCCAGGGCGTGGCGGTGCGGCAGAAGAGCGACGACTCGCCGGTGACCGCCGCCGACCTCGCCGCCCACCGGGTGCTGGCCGAAGGCCTGGCGCGCCTGACCCCGGATGTGCCGGTGCTGTCGGAAGAAGCCTGTGACATCCCCTTCGCGGCGCGTAGCGCCTGGGACGTCTGGTGGGTGGTCGATCCCCTGGACGGCACCAAGGAATTCATCGACGGCAGTGAGGAATTCACCGTCAACGTGGCCCTGGTCGAGCGCGGCCAGGTGATCTTTGGCGTGGTCGGCATCCCCACCCGGGACGTCTGCTTCAGCGGCGGCCGCGAACTGGGCGCCTTCCGTATCCAGGGCGAGGACGGCGTCGAGATCGGCGTGCGCACCCAACCGGAAGAAGCCTTCACCGTGGTCGCCAGTCGCCGTCACGGCAGTCCGGCCCAGCAGCGGCTGCTGGAAGAACTGGGCACCACCCTGGGCGAACCCAAGCTGGTCAGCGTCGGCAGCTCGCTCAAGTTCTGCCTCCTGGCCGAAGGCCTGGCCGACTTCTATCCCCGGCTCGCCCCCACCTCCCAGTGGGACACCGCCGCCGCCCAGGGCGTGCTGGAAGGCGCTGGCGGCGAGGTCCTGACCTTGGACGGCCAGCCCCTCACCTACGAGATGCGCGAGTCCTTTCTCAATCCGCACTTTCTCGCCCTGCCCCGCGAGGCCACCTGGCGGCAGCAGGTGCTGGAGCTGGCCGGAGACCTGGGCGACGCCTGAGGCTGCTAGGCCACTACCTTGGCCAATTCCGGCACATCGCCGGACAGGCCCAGGGCGCGGCGCACGAACAGGGCCTTGGCTTCGAAATGGCGATCGACCTGCTTGAGCGCGGCGTTGCGCAGCCAGCGCAGCGGCAGGCGGTCGTCCTGGAACAGCCGCTGGAAGCCTTCCATCGCCGCCATCATCGCCAGGTTGTGCGGCATGCGGCGGCGCTCGTAGCGCTCCAGCACCCGCTGCTCGGCGATGGATTCACCGCGCGCCTGGGCATGGCGCAGTTCCTCGGCCAGCACCGCGGCGTCGAGAAAGCCCAGGTTGACGCCCTGCCCGGCCAGCGGGTGGATGACGTGGGCGGCATCGCCGATCAGGGCCAGACCGGGTTCCACATAGCGCTTGGCATGGCGCTGGCGCAGCGGGATGCACAGCCGTGTGTCGCTGCACTCCACCTTGCCCAGGCGCTGCTCGAAGGCCTCGCCCAGGGCCTGGCAGAAGGCCGCGTCGTCCAGGGCCATCAGCCGCTCGCCCTGCTTGGGCGTGCAGGACCAGACGATGGAGCACCAGCGGGTGTCGCCACCGCGGTCCAGCGGCAGGAAGGCCAGCGGGCCGTCGTCGGTGAATCTTTGCCAGGCGGTGCGCTGGTGCGATTCGGCGCAGCGCACACTGGTGACGATGGCATGGTGCAGATAGTCCCATTCGCGGGTTTCCAGCCCGGCCAGACGGCGCACGGCGGAGGTGGCGCCATCGGCAGCCACTACCAGGGGCGCGCGGATCTGGCGATCGCCGGCCAGTTGCACCAGCCACTGATCGCCGGAGCGGCGCAGCAATTCCAGGCGCGCCTCGGGCAGGAGCAGGACGTTGGCCTCGGCCAGGCGTTCGAGCAGGGCATCCTGCACCACGCGATTCTCGACGATGTGGCCGAGCACCTCGGCGTGCACGCTGGCGGCATCGAAATGCACGGCGCCGGTGCCGGAGCCGTCCCAGACGTGCATCGCCTGGTAGGGACTGACGCGCCGCGCCAGGATGCCGTCCCAGGCGCCGAGGCGCTGCAGGATGCGCTGACTGGCCAGCGACAAGGCGCTGACCCGGGGTTCGAAGGGCAGGTCGCTCTCGACCGCGCCGGGGGTGAGCGGGCCGCGGTCGAGCAGCACCACCGACAGGCCGCTGTCGGCCAGGGCCAGGGCCAGGGCGCTGCCGACCATGCCGGCACCGACGATCACCAGATCCGCATGGGTCAGCATGCTCGTTTCTCCTCGCAGGTCAGGGACGGGTACTCAGGCCCATGGCCTGGCGGGCGAAGGCACTCTTGGCCGGCGGGCACAGCTCCAGGCCGACTAGGCCCAGGTTGCGTCCGGCACTGAGCCAGGGCCGACTGTTGGAAAACAGCCGGGTGATGCGATCGGAAAAGCCGATGGTCAGCTGCTGGTCCAGGCGCTGGCGCTGCAGGTAGTCCTGCAGGGTGGCGAAGTCGCCGGGCGCTGCGGCACTTTCCAGCAGGCACTCGGCCAGGCTGTCGACATCGCGCAGGGACAGGTTGAAGCCCTGGCCGGCGATGGGGTGCAGGCTGTGGGCGGCGTTGCCCAGGACCACCAGATGCGGGCGGACCTGTTCGTTGGCCTCCAGCAGGGTCAGCGGATAGACATGGCGGGTGCCGACCTGGGTGAAGCTGCCGAGGCGATAGCCCACCGCCTGCTGCAACTCGTCGAGAAAGACGGCAGCGGGCGCCTGTTGCAGCCGCAAGGCCTCGCCGTCCGGCTGGGTCCAGACCAGGGCGCTGCGCTGGCCCGGCAGGGGCAGCAGCGCCAGGGGGCCGTGGGGGGTGAAGCGCTCGAAGGCGCGACCGCCATGGCCGAGATTGGTCGAGACGTTGGCGATCAGCGCGGTCTGCTCATAGACCGTCCGCCGCACCTCGATGCCGAGGGACTCGCGCAGCGCCGAGCGGCCGCCGTCGGCCAGTACCGCCAGGCCGCATTCGAGGATGTCGCCATCCTCCAGCTCCAGGCGATAGCCGTCGGCAACGGCGGTGAGCGTGCGCACCTCGGCCGGGCAGCGCCATTCCACCACCTCGCGATCCAGTGCCTGCCAGAGCACCTGGCCGATCCAGGCGTTCTCCACCACATAGCCCAGCGCTGGCAGGTTCTCGTCGCGGGCGAGCAGCTGGGTCACGCCGAAGCGGCCCTGGTCGGAGACCTGGATCTCGCGGATCGCCTCGGCATGCTCGGCCAGTGCCTCCCAGACGCCGAGGCGCTGGTAGATCAGCCGCGAGCCATAGGAGAGCGCCGAGGAGCGGGCATCGTAGCTGGGCTGATAGGTGTCGCCGGGGGCGAAGGGCTCCACCAGCAGGATGCGCCAGCCGCGCGCCTTGGCGCCGGCCTGCAGGGCCAGGGCCAGACTGGCGCCCACCAGGCCGCCACCGATGATGGCGATATCAGGACGTTGCATGAGCGTTCTCCCGGCGGTCGCGCGCGGCCGCCATCAAGCCTTCGATCTCCGCGGCCGCCTTGGGCAGGCCGGCGGTCAGCACCTCGCAACCACTGCGCGTCACCAGCACCTCGTCTTCGATGCGGATGCCCAGGCCGCGCCATTTGCGCGGCACCTCGGCCTCCACCGGGATGTAGAGTCCGGGCTCCACGGTCAGCACCATGCCCGGCTCCAGCATCCGCCACTGATCGCCGATGCGGTACTCGCCGACGTCGTGGACGTCCAGCCCCAGCCAGTGTCCGGCGCGGTGCATGTAGAACTCACGACAGGCGCCGGCCTCGATCAGCGCATCCAGTTCGCCCTGCAGCAGCCCCAGGGCTAGCAGCCCCTCGGTGATCACCCTGACCGTGGCTTCGTGGGGTTCGTTCCAGTGCCGTCCGGGCGCGACGCAGGCGATGGCGGCCTGGTTGGCGGCCAGCACGATGTCGTACAGCTGCCGCTGCTCCGGCGAGAAGCGGCCATTCACCGGAAAGGTGCGGGTCACGTCGCTGGCATAGCACTCCAGCTCGCACCCGGCATCGATCAGCACCAGGTCGCCGTCGCGCAGAGGGGCATCGTTGGCCTGGTAGTGCATGACGCAGGCATTGGCCCCGGCAGCGACGATGGAGCCATAGGCCGCCAGTCGGGCACCGCCCTGGCGGAAGCAATAGTCCAGCTCCGCCTCCAGGTGATACTCGCGCAGCCCCGGTCGGCAGGCCTGGATGGCGCGCAGGTGGGCGGCGCAGGTCAATTCGGCGGCGGCCTTGAGCAGGCGCACCTCGGCGGCCGACTTGTACAGCCGGCTGTCGTGCAACAGGGTATCCAGTGCCAGCAGCTCCCGCGGCGGCGAGGCGCCCTGGTCGGCCTTGGCGCGGATCAGTTCGATCCAGTTGAGCAGCTGCCGCTCGAATTCCGGATGGGCGCCCATGGCGTAGTAGACCCGCTCGCGCCCTTCCAACAGCCCGGGCAGGATGTCGTCCAGATCGCCGATGGGAAAGGCGTCGTCGGCGCCATAGTCGGCCAGGGCCCCTTCCTGACCGGCGCGCCGACCCTCCCAGCGCTCCAGCTCCGCGTCCCGCTCGCGGCAGAACAGCAGGTATTCACCGTGGGCCCGGCCGGGGATCAGCACGGCCAGGGCCTCGGGTTCGGGAAAGCCGGTGAGGTACTGGAAGTCGCTGTCCTGGCGATAGGGTTGTTCGATGTCGCGATTGCGCAGGCACACCGGCGCGGCGGGCAGCAGGGCGATGCCGCCGTGGCCGATCTCGGCCATCAGGGCGCGGCGGCGACGGGCGAATTCGGCCTTGTGGATCCGCGGCATGGCCGCTCAGTGCACCACGGGCGCGGGTTCGGGAATGGGACCGCGGCCGTATTCGCCATAGAGCAGCAGCGGGGCGACGCGCAGGTATTCGGTGACTTCCATGAAGTCGTTCTCGCCCTCTTCGCCTTCCTCGGCCGGGTCCTGGATCTGGGCGATGGCCGCCAGGTCCTCGAGCACCTCGCGCGCCTCGCCGGAGACCTCGCCGGTACGCCCGGACAGACCGAAACCGGCCAGGAAGCCCTGGCACCACTGGCCCAGGGCCGCGGTGCGCTCGGCGAGCGGCACCTCGTCCGGCGGCAGCATCAGCACCAGGGCCACCTGCTGGCCGGCGAATTCCTGCTGCACCATGCCCAGCAGCCCCGAAAGCGCCGCCTGCAGCCGCTCGCCCGGCGCGCCACCGAGCAGCTCGCTGGCCGCGGCCAGCCAGTCGTTCTCGTCGAAGCCCGCGCCCCCGCAGACCCGCCCGAGCAGGTGACCGTGGAGTTCGGCGGGCGAGACCGGCAGAGCGGCCTCGGCGAGCAGGGTTGAGAAGGCGGCGTAGGCGGATGCTGAGCTGGACATGGCGTCGAGGTGAGGCGCTGGCTAGAATGAAGCCTTATCCTACGCGCTGACCCCGCCGGCGGCCAATCTCGTTGCACCCTTCTGGAGCTGTAGCCCTCATGCGCGAGTCTCGCGACACGCCCCTCGACGCCGATCTGGAAGCCCTCGGTGACCGTGTGGAGCGCCTGCTCCTGCGTCTCGAGGAATTGCAGCGGCAGAATCGACAACTGCGCCAGGGCGAGCGCAACTGGCGCCAGGAGCGCGCCGAGTTGATCGAGAAGAACGAATTGGCCAGATCGAAGGTCGAAGCGATGATTTTACGCCTGAAAGCCTTGGAGCAGGACTCATGAGCATCGAGACCGTGACCGTCCAGATACTGGAAAAGGAATATCGCATCAGCTGCCCGGCTGACGAGCGCGCCAACCTGGAGAGCACCGCTCGCTACCTGGACGGCAAGATGCGCGAGATCCGCGGCAGCGGCAAGGTCATCGGCGCCGACCGCGTGGCCGTGATGGCCGCCCTCAACATCACCCACGAACTGCTGCACCGCCAGGACGACGTCAGCCTGGAAGTCAGCAGCACCCGTGAGCGGGTTCGCGATCTGCTGGATCGCGTCGACCGGGCGCTGATCACCGAACACGACACCACCGCCTGATCGCCGACCGGGGACAGGTGGGGGTTTGCATCCCGGCTCAGGGGCGTATACTGGAGATCACTCTCTGGTGTGTGCGCCAGTCGGTCATGTCCCCGAGCCGATAAGCAACACCCCGGGGGTTGCTCGTCAGACTGGTGTGCATGTCCGCTACGGCGGAAAGCCTAAAGGTCTACGACTTCTCCCACCTTGAACCAAGGGTTCAAGGGCTACACCGGCAGCGGCATTCCGGAGAGCTCATTTCCTTCATGACCACCCCGCCTTCCCGCGATCTCAGCAGGCCCGCGCTGCGCAAGCTCCTTCGCCAGCGACGTCGCGCCCTCAACCCTGTTCAGCAACGCCAGGCCGCCCGCCAACTCTATCGGCAGCTCGCGCAGCATCCGCTGTTTCGTCGTGCCCGGCATATCGCCTTCTACCTGCCCAGCGATGGCGAGATCGATCCGCGTCCGCTGCTCGAAGAAGCCCAGCGCCGCGGCAAGGCCACCTACCTGCCGGTGCTGTCCCGCTGGCCGCGGACGGCGATGATCTTTCAGCGCGTGGGTCGCGGCGAATCCTGGGTGCGCAACAGATTCGGCATCGCCGAGCCGCGGCCGGATCGGCGCCTGGGTCGCCCGACCTGGGCGCTGGACCTGATTCTGATGCCACTGGTGGGTTTCGATCCCCAGGGCGGACGCCTGGGCATGGGCAAGGGCTTCTATGACCGCAACCTGGCCTATCTGGCGCGTCGGCGGCAATGGCACAGCCCGCTGCTGATCGGCTGTGCCCATGAATGTCAGAAGGTGGAGCGGCTGGCACTGGCGGCCTGGGACGTGCCCATGGCGGCCGTGGTGAGCGATGACGGCTGGTACGCTCAGCGTACGGGCGAGACTTCCCGCGCCGGCTGAGTGTCGCTGGCATAGCGGGCGTATTGCTGGCTCTGGCGCTGTTCCCAGAAGCTCTGGGTGTACCCGGTGGTGACGACACCCAGGGTAAAGATCAGGACCAGCACCCACAACAGATCAGGTTTGCGTTTCATCGAGCTGGGCCACCCCCTTGCTGGCACCTTTGGGCAGGACAGGACGTCGCCCTGTTATGCTCAGCGCGTACGATCAGACTACATCCGGAATGCGCGGCATTCTGCGACAAGCGGTCGCCCCTTGCAATCGATCAGACCCTTTCCCGGAAGCTCCCGAGCCTCCATTCGTCAGGAGACGAACCGTGGCCTGCTGGCTGTTGAAATCCGAACCCGATGAGTTCTCACTGGATGACCTGCAACGCCTGGGCCAGGCGCGCTGGGACGGAGTACGCAACTACCAGGCGCGCAACTTCCTGCGCGCCATGGCACCCGATGAGCTGTTCTTCTTTCACCATTCGAGTTGCGCCGAACCGGGCATCGCCGGCATCGGCCGTATCGTCGGCGAGGCCTTCGCGGACCCCACTGCCCTGGATCCCGAAAGCCCCTACCATGCGCCCAAGGCCAGCGCCGCCGACAACCCCTGGACGGCGCGCCAGGTCGCCTTCGTCGAGGCCTTTCCGCGGGTGCTGACCCTGCCGCGCCTGCGCCTGTTACCGGCCCTCGCCGACTTCGCCCTGCTGCGCAAGGGCAACCGCCTCTCGGTGATGCCGGTCAACGCGGCGGAATGGGCGGCGATCGTCGCCGCGGCGCGCGGCTGAGCGCTGGCTTCAGGGCTGGATGATCAGGTTGTTGAACAGCAGGTCTTCCACCAGGGGCTTGCCCTCTTCCTGGGTCAGGACGCTCTGTACCTGCTTGAGGGCCTCCTGACGCAGCTTCTCGCGGGCTTCGACCCCGGCCAGGGTCTCGTCGGTCTGCTGGGCAAAGAGCATCACCAGCTGATTGCGGATCAGCGGCTCGTGGAACTCCACCCTATCCTTGGCTTCCTTGCCAGTCATCATCAAGGCGATGTCGGCCTTGTAGTACTTGAGCTTGGGGCCGCTGCCATAGTTGCCGACCAGCGCCGGGGTCAGGTTGTAGAACTCGGTCTTGGGCGCCTCCCCTTCCTTCTTCTCTTCGTTCGCCCAGGCATTGACGGCCAGGCAGAAGGACAACAAAACGGCAGCGACGGCTTTCACGGCGAATCCTCTAGAGGTGGATGGCTGCAGCATAGCCAGCGGGATTCAAGGGGTCACCTCGAACCTGAGGGTTCCGATCACCTGGCCGACGTCCGTCACCACTTGCACCTGCCAACGGCCGGTCACGTCGCCGGGGAAGTTCTGCTTGTGGGTCCAGGCGCGATAACCGGCCTCGCGACCACCGCTGATATCCAGCGGAATCCGATCCACCTCCTGACCGGCATGGCGCCAGACATGGTAGATGCGCTCGTTCAGACCGCGTGGCGCATTGATGGCGGTGAAGGCATAGAGCCCCTGGGCGCGCAGCTGAGCGACGCTCAGGCTTTTCACCGCATCGCCTGGCTGGCGCTTGAGGCTGTCGAAGTTGGTGCTCATGCCCATGTCGGTCAGCCACAGGGTGGCCGGCGGCACCCAGGCGCGACCCAGCCAGCCGAAGGCGCCGATGGCCAGGCACAGCCCCAGCAGACCCAGCCAGCGCCAGCCGAGGCGTACCCGGAAGGCCACCGCCAAGCTGGGAAAGGACAGCAGCACGGCGACGCCCAGGGCCAGTTCATAGCTCTGGGTGGTGGTCAGGTGCAGGATGATCGGCAGCGCCGTGAGCAGCACCGCGAACAGCGTCAGGGTGTGGTAGCTGAGGAACACCCAGCGCCGCGGCGCCAGGGCCTTGTAGTAGAGCGGATCGATGATGGACACCAGGGCAGCCGCGCCGAGCAGCCCGGTGAACAGCGCCTGGCCGCTGTTCCAGGCCGTGGTGATGGCAAAGAACGGCAGGCAGAAGAACAGGCTTTCCTGGTGGATCAGCTGGGTGGCGTAGCGCAACAGCGGCGGCGGCAATTCCCAGCCGAAGCGCCGGCTGACCCAGCCCCGCAGCACGTTTTCCAGCATCAGCCAGACCCAGCTCGCCAGCATGACCACGGCCATCACCGGGGCGAAGCCCTTCTGCCGGTCCACCAGCAGGAAGCTGCAGATCCCCGAGATGAAGCCGGCCAGGGCGATCAGCCGCGGATAGCGTTCGAACAGGACGGTGGCCAGGTTCAGGGCGCGGGAGGAGAGGACTTTCCAGGCAGGCATGACGACTCGCGAAAACAACGGCAAAGACGCGCCACCCTAGGCGCGCGACCCCCGCAGATCAAGGGGAAATCCTGGGCCTCGCTGCCACAGGGCGGAAAAGCCTGGACCAGTTGTAATATCATTGTAATATTCGAAAACGAACCTGGAATGTTCGCTTTCGATTAATACCTATAACAATACCGAGGCTCCCATGCTTGGAATCTTCGCCCCTGCGGCCCATCGCGCGCCGCTGCCCGCCGATCGCATCGACCCCGTCTACCGCCGTCTCCGCTGGCAGATCTTTGCCGGGATCTTCATCGGCTATGCCGGCTACTACCTGCTCCGCAAGAACTTCTCGCTGGCCATGCCCTACCTGGTGGAGCAAGGCTACAGCCGGGGTGAACTGGGGGTGGCGCTGTCCGCGGTGGCCATTGCCTACGGCCTGTCCAAGTTTCTCATGGGGTTGGTCTCGGACCGCTCAAATCCGCGCTACTTCCTGCCCTTCGGGCTGGTGATGTCGGCGCTGGTGATGCTGCTGTTCGGATTCGCGCCCTGGGCCACCTCCAGCGTCAGCATCATGTTCGTCCTGCTGTTCCTCAACGGCTGGTTCCAGGGCATGGGCTGGCCGCCCAGTGGTCGCACCATGGTGCACTGGTGGTCGCAGAAGGAGCGTGGCGGCGTGGTCTCGGTGTGGAACGTCGCCCACAACGTCGGCGGCGGCCTGATCGGCCCGCTGTTTCTGCTCGGCCTGGCCTGGTTCAACGACTGGCACGCGGCCTTCTATGTGCCGGCGGTGGTAGCCCTGGCGGTCGCAGTCTTCGCCTTCATCGCCATGAGAGACACCCCGCAATCCTGCGGCCTGCCGTCGGTGGAGCACTGGAAACAGGATTTCCCCGAGGGCTACAGCGAAGGTCATGAACGCGAATTCTCCACCAAGGAGATCTTCGTCGAGTACGTGCTGAAGAATCGCCTGCTCTGGTACATCGCCTTTGCCAACGTCTTCGTCTATCTGCTGCGCTATGGCGTGCTGGACTGGGCCCCCACCTACCTCAAGGAAGCCAAGCACTTCTCGGTGGACAAGACCTCCTGGGCCTACTTCTTCTACGAATGGGCGGGCATCCCCGGCACCCTGCTCTGTGGCTGGCTCTCGGACAAGCTGTTCCGCGGCAATCGCGGCGCCACCGGCGTGGTGTTCATGCTCGGCGTGATGGTCGCTACCCTGGTCTACTGGCTCAACCCGGAAGGCAACCCCGGCGTCGACCTGGCGGCCCTGGTCTGCATCGGCTTCCTGATCTATGGCCCGGTGATGCTGATCGGCCTGCAGGCGCTGGAACTGGTGCCCAAGAAGGCCGCCGGCACCGCTGCGGGCTTTACCGGACTGTTCGGCTACCTGGGTGGCTCGGTCGCGGCCAACGCCCTGGTCGGCTACACCGTGGACCACTTCGGCTGGGATGGCGGCTTCATGCTGCTGATCGGCTCTTGCGTCCTAGCCATCGTCTTCCTGGCACTGACCCTGAGACACACCGGCATGGTGGCCAAGTCGGCGCGCTGAGCCTGGACAGGACCCCCGTAGCGTGGATGACGGCGTAGCCTCATCCACCGGGGCTCAAGGTGGAAAACGCTACGCGGTTTTCCACCCTACGGACGTATTCATCGCGGCCATGCCAGTGCGCCGTAGCGAGCCGCGTCAACCCCGCGGCGCGTAGGCGAAGACGTCGGCGCGCATCTGGTGCGCGTCCATGCCGGCGTCCACCAGGGCGTCCAGGGTGGCATAGACCATCGCCGGCGAGCCGCTGGCATAGACGTGCAGGCCGCTCAGGTCGGCGAAATCCGCCCGCACCACCTCGTGCAGCAGACCGCAGCGCCCTTCCCAGCCACAGGCATCGCTCACCACCCGGTTGAGGACGAGATTGGGCAGCTCCGCCCATCGCTCCCAGGCCTCGATGGCATAGAAGTCGTCCGGCGTGCGCACGCCCCAGTAGAGGTGCACCGGATGGGCGAAGCCGCGGGTGCGGGCGTCTTCGATCAGGCTGTGCATCTGCGCCATGCCGGTTCCGGCGGCGATCAGCACCAGGGGGCCATCGGGCAGTTCGGCCAGATGGGCATCCCCATAGGGCAGCTCGACCTGGGCCATGCCCTTGCCTTCCAGTTGCGCCAGCAGCGCCTGGCTGCTGGCCTCGCGCGCCAGCACGTGCAACTCCAGCTCACGCCCCTGGTGAGGCGCCGAGGCCAGCGAAAAGGCCGACTGCTTGCCGTCGTCACGACCGATCAGCAGGTACTGGCCGGCGTGATAGCGCGGCGGCCGCCCGGCCGGCGCACGCAGCCGTACCCGGCGGACATCGCCCCCCACGTCGTCCAGCGCCACTACCTGGCAGGCCAGCGTGCGCACCGGCAACTCGCCGGGCGCCAGGACGCCATCCCACTGCAGCAGGCAATCGCTCAGGGGCACCGCCACGCAGACATAGATCTCGCCGTGATCGACGGTCTGGCCATGCTGGCTGACCTGCCCCTCCACCAGCAGCGCGGCGCAGAGCTGGCAATTGCCGTTGCGGCAGCTGTGCGGTCCGCTGTAGCCGAGGCGCTGCGCGGCGGCCAGGATGGCTTCGCCGGGCTGGGTTTCCAGTACCGCACCCGAGGGCTGCAGGGTGACCTTCATCGTCGTCTCCGTTAATCGATCCCGAGACTGGACCACATCTCGTCCACCCGTTTGACCACCGCTTCGTCCTTGACGATCGCCCGCCCCCACTCGCGGGTGGTTTCGCCCGGCCACTTGTGGGTGGCATCCAGGCCCATCTTCGAGCCCAGGCCGGAGATCGGCGAGGCGAAGTCCAGGTAGTCGATGGGGGTGTTGTCGATCATCACGGTGTCGCGCTTGGGATCCATGCGCGTGGTGACCGCCCAGATGACGTCGTTCCAGTCGCGGGCATTGATGTCGTCGTCGGTGACGATCACGAACTTGGTGTACATGAACTGCCGCAGGAACGACCAGACGCCCAGCATCACCCGCTTGGCGTGGCCGGGGTACTGCTTCTTGATGGTCACCACCGCCATGCGGTACGAGCAGCCTTCCGGCGGCAGATAGAAGTCGACGATCTCCGGAAACTGCTTTTGCAGGATGGGCACGAAGACTTCGTTGAGCGCCACGCCCAGGATGGCCGGCTCGTCCGGCGGCCGCCCGGTGTAGGTGCTGTGATAGATGGGATCGCGGCGCCGGGTGATGCGCTCCACGGTAAAGACCGGGAAGGTATCGACCTCGTTGTAGTAGCCGGTGTGATCGCCATAGGGCCCTTCCGGCGCGGTCTCGCCCGGATGGATGACGCCTTCCAGGACGATCTCGGCACTGGCCGGCACCTGCAGGTCGTTGCCCACACACTTGACCAGCTCGCTGCGACTGCCGCGCAAGAGGCCGGCGAAGGCGTATTCGGACAGCGTATCCGGCACCGGGGTGACCGCGCCGAGGATGGTGGCCGGATCGGCGCCCAGGGCCACGGCCACCGGATAGGGCTGGCCGGGATGCTTCTGGCACCACTCGCGGAAGTCCAGGGCGCCGCCTCTGTGGCTCAGCCAGCGCATGATCAGCTTGTTGCGGCCGATGACCTGCTGGCGATAGATGCCGAGGTTCTGGCGTTCCTTGTTGGGCCCGCGGGTGACCGTCAGGCCCCAGGTGATCAGCGGCGCCACGTCGCCCGGCCAGCAGTGCTGGATCGGCAACCGGCCCAGATCGACCGCCTCGCCCTCCTCGATCACCTCCTGGCAGGGGGCGTCCTTGAGGACCTTGGGCGCCATGCTGATGACCTTCTTGTAGATCGGCAGCTTCGACCAGGCGTCCTTGAGGCCCTTGGGCGGCTCGGGCTCCTTGAGGAAGGCCAGCAGCTTGCCGATCTCGCGCAGGGCGCCGACGTCCTCGGCACCCATGCCCAGGGCCACGCGCTGCGGCGTGCCGAACAGGTTGCCCAGCACGGGCATGGAGAAGCCCACGGGATTCTCGAACAGCAGCGCCGGGCCCTGCTTGCGCAGGGTCCGGTCGCAGATTTCGGTCATCTCGAGGATCGGCGAGACCGGGGCGGTCACGCGCTTCAGTTCACCACGCTGCTCCAGGCTGCGGATGAAGTCACGCAGATCTCGGTATTGCATGCGGCCTCTTGGCGCTGGGGAAAGTCTGGCAGTCTACCGCCTGAGTCGCGCATCGAGAAAGCACTGGCCCAGAAACGCCAAAGGCCGGGATTTCCCGGCCTCTGCGTGCGACTGCGCCTTACTTGCTGCGCTTCATCGAATCGAAGAACTCGTTGTTGGTCTTGGTCTGACGCAACTTGTCGAGGAGGAATTCGATGCCGGCGATCTCGTCCATCGGATGCAGGATCTTGCGCAGGATCCACATGCGCGACAGCTCTTCCTCGTCGGTGAGCAGTTCTTCGCGGCGGGTGCCGGACTTGTTGATGTTGATGGCCGGGAAGACGCGCTTCTCGGCGATGCGACGATCCAGGGGCAGCTCCATGTTGCCGGTGCCCTTGAATTCCTCGTAGATCACCTCGTCCATCTTCGAGCCGGTTTCCACCAGCGCGGTGGCGATGATGGTCAGGCTGCCGCCTTCCTCGATGTTGCGCGCGGCACCGAAGAAGCGCTTGGGCTTCTCCAGGGCGTGGGCATCGACACCACCGGTGAGCACCTTGCCGGAGCTGGGGATCACGGTGTTGTAGGCGCGCGCCAGACGGGTGATGGAATCCAGCAGGATGACCACGTCCTTCTTGTGCTCGACCAGGCGCTTGGCCTTCTCGATCACCATGTCGGCGACCTGCACGTGGCGGGTCGGCGGCTCGTCGAAGGTGGAGGCCACCACTTCGCCGCGCACGGTGCGCTGCATCTCGGTCACTTCCTCGGGGCGCTCGTCGATGAGCAGCACGATGAGGTAGCACTCGGGATTGTTGCGGGTGATGTTGGCCGCGATGTTCTGCAGCATGATGGTCTTGCCGGCCTTGGGCGGCGCGACGATCAGACCACGCTGACCCTTGCCGATGGGGGCGCAGAGGTCGATGACCCGACCGGTGAGGTCTTCGGTGGAGCCGTTGCCGGCTTCCATGGTCAGGCGCTTGTTGGGGAACAGGGGCGTGAGGTTCTCGAACAGCACCTTGTTCTTGGCGTTTTCCGGACGGTCGAAGTTGATGGTGTCGACCTTGAGCAGCGCGAAGTAGCGCTCGCCCTCTTTCGGCGGACGAATCTTGCCGATGATGGTGTCGCCGGTGCGCAGGTTGAAGCGGCGGATCTGGCTGGGGGAGACATAGATGTCGTCGGGGCCGGCCAGGTAGGAGGAGTCGGCGCTACGCAGGAAGCCGAAGCCGTCCTGCAGGATCTCCAGCACGCCATCCCCGGAAATCTCGTCGCCACCCTTGGCGTGCTTCTTGAGCAGCGCAAAGATGATGTCCTGCTTGCGGGACCGGGCCATGTTTTCCAAGCCCGCGGCATCCGCCATTTCCAACAGTTCCGTGATGGGCTTTTGCTTGAGTTCGGTCAGATTCATAGACGTATGTTGACGTGAGAAGAGGCGAAGGAGGGATTCGAGCTGAGCGGCCGGATGCGAGATTAGCTTCGCGGGATGCGTTCTGAAGAGGAGAACTGACGGCTACAGCAGATGAGAAGACGGCCCGCTGATGGGGTCGTGGGCTGGAATCTAGCACCTGCACCTGTGCTCGTCCAGCCGTCCAGGCATAAAAAAGCCCCGCATGGCGGGGCTTTCGACTGGCTGACTCAGACGTTGGCGTCGAGGAAGGCGGCCAGTTGCGACTTGGACAGGGCGCCGACCTTGGTGGCCTCGACCGCGCCGTTCTTGAACAGCATCAGGGTCGGGATGCCACGCACGCCGTACTTCGGCGGGGTGTCCTGGTTTTCGTCGATGTTCAGTTTGCAGACCTTGAGCTTGCCTTGGTAGTCCTTGGCGATCTCGTCCAGAACCGGGGCAATCATCTTGCAGGGACCGCACCATTCGGCCCAGTAGTCGACCAGCACGGGGCTGTCGGACTTCAGCACGTCCTGCTCGAAGCTGGCGTCGCTGACGTTGGTGATGTATTCGCTCATTGACTCTCTCCGAATTCGGGTGCGACTTGAAGTACGGCCATAATAGCCCTGCTGCCGTCACTTCGAAAGCATTCGAACATTGATGGTGGCTATGACCGGCATTGATGTTAGACCGCAGGTACCGGGAAAGGGGTTCCACTGCGCAGCGCCGCATTGCGGATATGTTCGCGCATGGCCTTTTGCGCAGCCGCGGGCGAGCGGCGGCTCAGCGCCCTGAGGATACGCCGGTGTTCCTGCCAGGTTTCCAGGGCCCGCTCGGGGCGCACGAAGGGCAGCTTCTGGCTTTCGTGGAAACGCTCGGGGCTGCTGGTGATCACCGCGAGCATGGCCGGATTGTCCGCGGCCAGCAGCAGTTGACGATGAAAATCGAAGTCCAGCACGGCCGCCTCCTCTAGCTCGTTGGCCCGCAGCGCCCGGTGCAGGGCGGCGAGATTGGCCTCCAGGCGATCCAGGTCGGCGGGGCCCAGGGTGACGGCGGCGAGGCCAGCCGCGAAGCCCTCCAGGGCGAATCTCAGCTGGAACACATGGGCGGCGGCGACCTCGCCGGCGAAGGGCCAGTGCCCATCCGGCGCGCCCGTCGCTTCCTGCACATAGACCCCGCGCCCAGGCTGGACGCTGACCAGGCCCAGGGCACTGAGGGTGGACAGCGCCTCGCGCAGGGAGGCGCGACTCACCCCCAGCCGCTCGGCCAGCTCGCGCTGCGCGGGCAGCGCCGCGCCGGGGGCATAGCCTTCGGTTTCAATCAGCCGGCGAATGGCGTCGACGGCATATTGGGGTACGGCACGGGTGGCAGCGAGGGGCATGGCGTGGTCAGGCCAGTCAGTCCGGAAGCTTGCCTTTTAAGCCGATTTACCGACCAGTTCAAGCGTGGCCCCAAGGCGGAGCACAGGGCGGCAAGCGCGCACCAAAGCGGCCCACGCGGGTCAGACGCAGCCGTCCAGACGCCAGCCAACTGTTCAGACCAGTAAGACCAATCCTCAGGCCAGACGGCCCTTGCGCCCGTCTGGCAGGTGACTGGCACATGAAATGCACTGGGGAGAGCCAATCCCATCCTGCTTTCGGAGTCTCGTCATGCTCAAGCGCTGGACCGCCCTCTCCCTGTTCGCCCTGGGCCTGACCGCCCTGCACACCTCCGTCCAGGCCGATCAGCTGGCCGACATCCAGCAGCGTGGCACGGTGCGCATCGCCGTACCTCAGGACTTCCCGCCCTTCGGCACCGTGGGCCCCGACCTCAAGCCACGCGGCCTGGACATCGACACCGCCCAACTGGTCGCCGACAAGCTGGGCGTCAAGCTGGCGCTGACCCCGGTCACCAGCACCAACCGCATCCCCTTTCTGACCACCGGCAAGGTCGACATGGTCATCTCCAGCCTGGGCAAGAATGCCGAGCGCGAGCAGGTCATCGACTTCACCAAGCCCTACGCGCCCTTCTTTCTGGGCGTGTTCGGCGCCAAGGGCAGCAGTCTGAGCAAGCCCGAGGAACTGGCCGGTAAGACCATCGCCGTGACCCGCGGCGGCATCGAGGACATGGAGCTGAGCAAGGTGGCGCCCAAGGACGCGGTGATCAAGCGCTTCGAGGACAACAACGCCACCATCGCCGCCTATCTCGCCGGTCAGACCGAATTCATCGCCAGCGGCAGCTCGGTGATGGCCTCCATCGCCGAGAAGAAGCCCGATCGCGCGCCGGAAATGAAGATCACCCTGAAGAATTCACCCAACTACATCGGCCTGGCCAAGCACGAACCGGCCCTCAAGGCCAAGCTGGACGGCATCATCGAGGCGGCACGCGCCGACGGCAGCCTGGATCGCCAGGCCGAGAAGTGGCTGGGCCAGCCGCTGCCCAAGGACATGTAAGGCATGGCCTATCAGTTCGACTTCCAGCCGGTCCTGCAGCAGGGCGATCTGCTGCTCAAGGGCGCCCTCTTTACCCTGGAGCTGACCGCCATCGGCGCGCTGCTGGGCATCGCCCTGGGCATCCTCGGCGCGGTCTGCCGTGCCTGGCGGCTCAGGCCCTTCGACCGGGTGTTCGGCGTCTATGTCGAGCTGATCCGCAACACGCCCTTCCTGATCCAGCTGTTCTTCATCTTCTTCGGCCTGCCCTCGCTGGGCGTGCACATCAGCGAATGGCAGGCCGCGGTGCTGGCCATGGTGATCAACCTGGGCGCCTATTCCACGGAAATCATCCGTGCCGGCATCCAGGCCGTGCCCAAGGGCCAGCTGGAGGCCGCCGCCGCCCTGGCCATGACCCGCGCCGAGACCTTTCGCCACGTGATCCTCAGGCCCGCCCTGGCCAAGGTATGGCCGGCGCTGTCGAGTCAGGTGGTGATCGTGATGTTGGGGTCGGCGGTCTGCTCGCAGATTTCCACCGAAGAGCTGACCTTCGCCGCCAACTTCATCCAGTCGCGCAACTTCCGCGCCTTCGAGACCTATCTGCTGACCACCCTGCTCTATCTGGTCATGGCCATCGGCGTGCGCCAGCTGCTGCACTGGATCGGTCGGCGCTTCATCCAGGGAGGCCGCTGATGGACTTCACCCTCTGGGACATCGTCCGCAATCTGGGTACCGGGCTGTACTGGACCCTCATCCTCTCGCTGGCGGCCTTTGCCGGCGGCGGCCTGGCCGGATTGCTGGTGCTCTGGGCGCGGCTGTCGCCGCTGCAGGCGCCACGGCTGCTGGCCAAGCTGCACATCGAGCTGTTCCAGGGCACGCCCCTGCTGATGCAGCTGTTCCTGGTGTTCTTTGGCATCTCGCTGCTGGGATTGGAGATTCCCGCCTGGCTGGCCGCCGGCGTGGCCCTGACCCTGTTTACCAGCGCCTATCTCGCCGAGATCTGGCGCGGCTGCGTCGAGGCCATTCCTCATGGCCAGTGGGAAGCCTCGGAAAGCCTGGCGCTGACCCGCTTCGAGCAGCTGCGCCACGTCATCCTGCCCCAGGCCCTGCGCATCGCCGTGGCGCCCACCGTGGGCTTCTCGGTGCAGGTGGTCAAGGGCACCGCGGTGACCTCCATCATCGGCTTCACCGAACTGACCAAGATCGGCGGCATGCTCGCCAATGCCACCTACCAGCCCTTCACCGTCTACGGCCTCGCCGCCCTGGGCTATTTCATCCTCTGCTACCCGCTGTCGCTGGCCGCACGCTGGCTGGAAAGGAGACTGCATGCCGCTGCTTAGAGTGACCGCCCTGCACAAACACTATGGCAACCACCATGTGCTCAAGGGCATCGACCTGACCGTCGAGGAAGGCCAGGTGGTGGCCATCATCGGCAAGAGCGGCTCGGGCAAGAGCACCCTGCTGCGCACCCTGAACGGCCTGGAATCCATCAACGACGGCGTCATCGAGGTGGATGGCGAATACCTGGACGCGGCCCGGGTCAATCTCAGATCGCTGCGGCAGAAGGTCGGCATGGTCTTCCAGCAATTCAATCTCTTCCCGCACCTGACCGTGGGCGAGAACGTGATGCTGGCGCCCCAGGTGGTCAAGAAGACGGGCAAGGACGAAGCCCGCGCCCTGGCGCGGCAGATGCTCGAACGGGTCGGCCTGGCGGAGAAATTCGACAGTTATCCGGATCGCCTCTCCGGCGGCCAGCAGCAGCGGGTGGCGATCGCCCGCGCCCTGGCCATGTCGCCCAAGGTGCTGCTCTGCGACGAGATCACCTCGGCGCTGGACCCGGAACTGGTCAACGAGGTGCTGATGGTGGTCAAGCAGCTGGCCCGCGAGGGCATGACGCTGATCATGGTCACCCACGAGATGAGATTCGCCCGCGAGGTCGGTGACAAGCTGGTATTCATGCACCAGGGCAAGGTGCACGAAAGCGGCCATCCCCAGGAGCTGTTCGCCCATCCGCAGACGCCGGAACTGGCCCAGTTCATCGGTCAGGTGGCCTCCTGAGGCGGAAAACCCTATTTTTTCTGCCACTTTGCACAACCGTAACCGCTGTGCGCTTGAAGCCGTCACCGGCTAGCTGGCACGATGGCGCGGTTTATCGCCGAGAGCCTCCAGATGCAGCCTTCGCCAGCCGAACCCCACGAACTGATCGCCGCCATCGACCTGGGCTCGAACAGCTTTCACATCGTCCGGGCGCGCCATTCCCATGGGGAAATCCGCATCCTTGAGCGGTTGGGCGAAAAGATCCAGCTGGCCGCCGGTCTGGACGAGTCGCGCCTGCTCAGCGAAGAGGCCATCCAGCGGGGCCTGGACTGCCTGCGCCGCTTCGCCCAGCTGATCGCCGGCATGCCGCGCGGCGCCGTGCGGGTGGTGGGCACCAACGCCCTGCGCGAGGCACGCAACCGCGCCGAATTCATCCAGCGCGCCGAAGCCGTGCTCGGCCATGCGGTCGAGGTCATCTCCGGTCGCGAAGAGGCTCGCCTCATCTACCTGGGCGTGTCCCACTCCATGCCCGATGTGCCCGGACGCCGCCTGGTGACCGACATCGGCGGCGGCAGTACCGAATTCATCATCGGCCAGCGCTTCGAGACCCTGCAGCGCGAGAGTCTGCAGATGGGCTGCGTCAGCTTCACCAAGAGATTCTTCGCCGACGGCAAGATCACCGCCGCCCAGTACGCCCGCGCCTATACCGCCGCCCGCCTGGAACTGATGAACATCGACCAGGGCCTGCGCGAGATGGGCTGGCACCAGGCCCTCGGCGCCTCCGGCACCATCCGCGCGGTGGCCCTGGCGATCCAGGCCGCCGGCCGCGGCAATGGCGAGATCACCCCGGACGGCATCGAATGGCTCAAGCGCAAGCTGCTCAAGCAGGGTGACATCAACCTGCTCAACATCGACGGCGTGAAGCCGGATCGGCGCGCCATCCTGCCGGGTGGCCTGGCCATCCTCGAAGCCCTGTTCAAGGCCCTGGAACTGCAGGAGATGCACCTCTCCGAAGGCGCCCTGCGCGAAGGGGTGCTCTACGACATGATCGGCCGGCACAGCCACGAAGACGTCCGCGAGCGCACCCTCAACGCCCTGGCCGAGCGCTACCACGTCGATCAGCGCCATGCCGAACGCGTGGAAAAGCGCGCCCTGAAGTCCCTGGCGCAGGTCGCCGAGGCCTGGGCCCTGACCGACGAGAACCATGCCGAACTGCTGCGCTGGGCCGCGCGCCTGCACGGCGTCGGTCTGGACATCGCCCACTATCAGTACCACAAGCACGGCGCCTACCTGATCGAGCACTCGGACCTGCCCGGCTTCTCCCGCCGCGATCAGCAGGCCCTGGCCCTGCTGGTACGCGGCCATCGCCGCAACATTCCCGTCGAGCGCCTGCAGGAACTCGGCCCGGAAGGCGAACCGCTGCTGCGCCTGACCCTGCTACTGCGCTTCGCCATCCTCTTCCACCACATCCGCCACAAGAGCATCCCGGACGTGCAGCTCAGCGCCGGCGAGCGCAGCCTCGATGTGCAATTCCCCGATGGCTGGCTGGCGGAGAATCCCCTGACCCAGGCGGATTTCGAGCTGGAGGCCCAGTGGTTGGAGCGGGTGGGGTATCGGTTGAGCGTCCGCTGAGGTAATTTTTCGTAGGTTGGGTTGAGCGCCAGCGAAGCCCGACGTTGCGGGGCTTCAACTGTGCACCTTGGGTGTCTGGGTGCCTTAGTTGATTATCATGTTTTGCTGATGGCTCTTGTTTCGCCTGGCCGGCGACTTACTTTTCTTTGCTTGTGCAAAGAAAAGTAAGCAAAAGAAAGCACACCCCACGTTTCGGCCCTCCGCTGCGCTCCGGGTCCCCTCGCTCCGGCGCCGCTCCAGGAGCACGGCACGAAGGGGCCTCCTGCCCCTCGCGCCTTGCTCGGCGTCCTGCCTCGCATCCCCCTCCGCGACACCTGCACTCGGCCTCACTGACGGGGCGGGGCGCAAGCCTGATGTCTGGGTGCTCACAGGTTTGTAGCGTGGAAAACCGCGCCGCGTTTTCCACTGGCGCTTAACGTCGATCCCTGTGGACAAGGCTGCGCGGTTGTCCACGCTACGGGCTACGGGCTACGGGCTACGGGCTACGGGCTACGGGCTACGGGTAGCGTGTTCTTCAACCAACACTTTCAGGCTGGTGAATCGCCCCGTTCAGTAGGGCGAACGCCAGCGTCGTGGAGTGGGTCGAGCCGCAGGGATGCGGCGAGAGGCCTAACGGGCCATGGACGGCCCGTGTAGGCCGACCCCGGAACGGCGCTGGCGTGAGCGGACCCGGAGCGAAGCGTAGGGCCGTATGTCCGGGGCAAGCGTTTTTGCTTACTTTTTTCGCGACTGAAAAAAGTGAGTCGCCCGGGTGGGCGAAACAAGAACCATCAAAGCACTCGATAAGCAGCCAAGATGCACTGCTGACCCCCCGCAACGTTGGGCTTCGCTAGCGCTCAGCCCAGCCTACGAAACCGGCCAGGGCCCATGGCGGCATGGGCCCGTAACGCCATCAACGGGTATTCACCACCGGGCTGGCCAGCCGCTCCAGCAGCGTCGCCTGCACACTGCGGGCATTCTGGTTGCCGGTGGGCGATTGGCGGATGTAGCTGCCGTCTTCCTGCAGCACCCAGGCCTGGGTGTTGTCGGTGAGATAGCCTTCCAGCTCCTTCTTGACCCGGCTGATGAGCTTCTTGCCCTCCACCGGGAAGCAGGTCTCGACGCGCATGTCGAGGTTGCGTTCCATCCAGTCGGCGCTGGAGAGATAGAGCTTCTCGTCGCCACCGTTGAGGAAGTAGTAGATGCGGCTGTGTTCCAGGAAGCGACCGATGATGGAGCGCACCTGGATGTTGTGGGACACGCCCGGAACACCGGGGCGCAGGCAGCACATGCCGCGCACCACCAGGTCGATCTTCACCCCGGCCTGGCTGGCCTTGTAGAGGGCGCGGATGACCTTGGGATCGGTGAGGCCGTTGACCTTGGCCATGATCTGCGCCGGCCGCCCTTCGCTGGCCGCCACCGCTTCGCGGTTGATCATCTCCAGCAGGTTCTTCTTCAGGGTGAAGGGCGCGTGCAGCAGCTTCTTCATGCGCAGGGTCTTGCCCATGCCGATCAGCTGGTTGAACAGCTTGTGCACGTCCTCGGTCAGGGCCACGTCGGCGGTCAGCAGGCTGTAGTCGGTGTACAGCTTGGCGTTGCCGGCGTGGTAGTTGCCGGTGCCCAGATGGGCGTAGCGGCGCAGCTCGCCATTCTCGCGGCGCAGGATCAGCATCATCTTGGCGTGGGTCTTGAAGCCCACCACGCCATAGATGACCACGGCGCCAGCCTGCTGCAAGCGGCTGGCCAGCTGCAGGTTGGATTCCTCGTCGAAGCGCGCGCGCAATTCGATGACCGCGGTCACCTCCTTGCCGCTGCGCGCCGCATCCACCAGGGCGTCGACGATCTCCGAGTTGGCGCCGCTGCGGTAGAGCGTCTGCTTGATCGCCAGGACGTTGGGGTCCTTGGCGGCCTGGCGCATCAGGTCGATCACCGGGGTAAAGGACTCGAAAGGGTGCAGCAGCAGCACATCGAGCTTGCCCAGCACGTTGAAGAGGTTGTCCTTCTTCTGCAGGAGCTTGGGAATGGTCGGGGTGAAGGGGGCGTTCTGCAGCTCCGGGTGACTGTCCAGCCCGGTGATGGAGAACAGCCGGGTCAGGTTGACCGGACCATTGACCTTGTACAGCTCGCTGTCACCCAGGCCGAATTGCTTGAGCAGGTAGTCGGTAAGGTGTTTCGGGCAGATGTCCACCACCTCGAGCCGCACCGCATCGCCGTAGCGCCGCGAGAACAGCTCGCCGCGCAGGGCACGGGCCAGGTCTTCGACGTCCTCGGTGTCCACCGAGAGATCGGCGTTCCGGGTCAGGCGGAACTGGAAGCAGCCCTTGACCTTCATGCCGGGGAACAGGTCATCGGCATGGGCGTGGATCATCGAGGACAGGAAGACGTAGTTGTCCCCGGGTCCGGCGACCTCCTCCGGCACCCGGATGATCCGCGGCAGCAGGCGCGGCGCCGGGATGATGGCCAGACCCGAGTCGCGGCCGAAGGCGTCCATGCCCTCCAGCTCGACGATGAAGTTGAGACTCTTGTTCACCAGCAGCGGAAAGGGGTGGGTCGGATCCAGGCCGATGGGGGTGATGATGGGCGCGATCTCGTCGCGGAAGAACTTGCGCACCCAGGCCTTGATCTTGACGTCCCAGTAACGGCGGCGGATGAAGCGGATCTGCTGCTCGGCCAGGGCCGGCAGGAGCACGTCGTTGAGGATGGCGTACTGCCGCTCCACCTGGCCGTGGACGATGTCGCTGATGCGCGCCAGCGCCTGGTGCGGCAGCAGGCCGTCGGCGCCGGCCTGTTCGCGGGCGAAGGTGATCTGCTTCTTCAGACCCGCCACGCGGATCTCGAAGAATTCATCCAGGTTGCTGGAAAAGATCAGCAGGTACTTGAGCCGCTCGAGCAGCGGATAGGACTCGTCGAGGGCCTGTTCCAGCACCCGGATGTTGAACTGCAGTTGCGACAGCTCGCGATGGATGTAGAGGCTGCTGTCATCCACATTGGCGGCAGGCACGCTGGGCGCGGCCGGCACCTCCGCGGCGGCCGGTACTTCGGCGTCCAGCGCCAGCGTCTCTTCCGCGGTCTCCAGGGACTCGGCGGTGACGGGCTGTTGCAGATCGGTTTCGACGAAACCCTGGCTACTCATTGAAGCTCCTTAGGAACGCGAAGGCCCCTGGCGAAGTTGTTGGGCGGCGCGTTTGGCGAAATAGGTGAGGATGCCGTTGGCCCCGGCGCGCTTGAAGGCCAAGAGCGATTCGAGGATGACGGCGTCGGACAGCCAGCCGTTCTGGATCGCGGCCATGTGCATGGCGTACTCGCCGCTCACCTGGTACACGAAGGTCGGCACGCGGAATTCCTCGCGGACCCGGCGGACGATGTCCAGGTAGGGCATGCCCGGCTTGACCATCACCGAGTCGGCACCCTCGGCCAGGTCGCCGGCGATCTCGTGCAGCGCCTCGTCGCTGTTGCCCGGATCCATCTGGTAGGTGGCCTTGTTGCCCTTGCCCAGATTGGCGGCCGAGCCGACGGCGTCGCGGAACGGCCCATAGTAGGCGCTGGCGTACTTGGCCGAGTAGGCCATGATCTGCACGTTGTGATAACCGGCGTCTTCCAGGGCGGCGCGGATGGCACCGATGCGGCCATCCATCATGTCCGAGGGTGCGATCACCTGGGCCCCGGCGGCGGCATGGGACAGCGCCTGCTTGACCAGCACCTCGACCGAGACGTCGTTGAGCACGTAGCCGCGCTCGTCGAGGATGCCGTCCTGGCCGTGGGTGGTGAAGGGATCCAGGGCCACGTCGGTGATCACCCCCAGCTCGGGGAAGTGCTCGCGCAGGGCGCGGGTGGCGCGCTGGGCGATGCCGTCCGGGTTGTAGGCCTCGGCGCCGTCCAGCGACTTGCGCTCGGTGGGGGTGACCGGGAACAGGGCGACCGCGGGAATCCCCAGCGCCACCAGCTCGGCGGCCTCTTCCAGCAGCAGGTCGATGGACAGGCGCTCGACGCCGGGCATCGAGGGAATCGCCTCGCGGCGGCCTTCGCCATCGAGCACGAAGACCGGCAGGATCAGGTCATCCACCGTCAGCACATGCTCGCGCATCAGGCGACGGGAAAACTCGTCGCGGCGCTGACGGCGCATGCGAGTGGCAGGGTAGCTACGGTTGATGGGGGTAAAACTCACGATCGACTCCCAGACCCGGATCACGGGTCAGTGTGATGGGTTATAGGCCACAATCATGACCGATTGGTAACAGCAGATGACAATATGGAGTGCCTATAGGTCCTATCCAAGGCAGACGCCGGCTGGACCCGGCGTGACACAGGGTCGCAGCGAAATCCCTGCGTGACCGTCTGGCGCCCGGCGGACGGAAGTCCGTCACACTTTCTTTCCAGACGCCAACCGGGGTAGGCTGCGCCATCTTTATTCACCTCGTGTAGCGCCGAATGCTCCAACAATTCCTCCACGATTTCGGCTATTTCGCCCTTTTTCTCGGCACCTTTTTCGAGGGCGAAACCATTCTGGTGCTGGCCGGTTTCCTGGCCTTCCGCGACTACATGAACATCCAGACCGTCATCCTGGTTGCCTTCTGCGGCAGCTACGCCGGCGATCAGCTCTGGTACTTCCTCGGCCGACGCCACGGGCGCAAGCTGCTGGCACGCAAACCCAAGTGGGAAGCCGCAGGCGAGAAGGCCTTGGCGCACATCCGGCGCCATCCGGACCTCTGGGTGCTGAGCTTTCGCTTCGTCTACGGCCTGCGCACGGTGATGCCGGTGGCGATCGGGCTGTCGGGCTATCCGCCGGCGCGCTATCTGATCCTCAACGGCATCGGCGCCATCGTCTGGGCTACGGTGCTAGGCTATGCCGCCTATCACTTCGGCGCTGTCCTCGAAGGGGTGCTGGGCAATCTCAAGCGGTATGAACTGATGGTGCTGGGTGGTCTGGTGGTGATCGGTCTGCTGCTCTGGCTGTGGCGTCGCAGCCGCACGCCCAGAGCCTAATGGTCAGACAGCCTGTTACCCGGTACGTCCATCGAACGGATTAAAGGCTCGGCAGTCGCTGCCGATGCCCTGAGTATCAACCCTTCCCGACACCCCGTAGGCAAGCTGGCGATTGAGCATGCTGAACTTCTCTACCCTGCTGCCTCCCGGCCATCAGATCCTGGCCGCCCACGAGTACGAAAGCCTGCTCGTGGTCCTGTCGTACCTGATCGCCAGCGCGGCCGGCTACACCGCCCTGGCCATGGCCGACTGGGTGACCAACAGTCGCTCCCGCCGCGGCAGCGAGCTGGCCAAGCTGATCGGCGCCGTCGCCCTGGGCGGGGGCATCTGGTCGATGCACTTCCTGGCCATGCTGTCGTTCAAGATCGGCATCCATGTGCACTACGCGCCCCTGCAGACCCTGGCCTCGCTGCTGATCGCCATCGCCGTGTCCTACACGGTCATGCATCTGATCGGGCGCGAGTCCCTGACCGCACCGCAATACGGGCTCGCCGCCCTGGCCGCCGGCCTGGGCATCGCGACCATGCACTACACCGGCATGCTGGCGATGCAGTCGGTCGCCGTGCAGCTCTATGATCCGCTGCTGGTGGTGATCTCGGTGGTGATCGCCAGCCTGGCGTCCCTGGGTGCCCTGCTGCTGGCCTTCCGCCTGCGCGGCAGGACCGGCCTCAGAACCCTCTGGCTGCGCCTGCTGGGCAGTCTGGTCCTGGGTTTTGCCATCGTTTCCATGCACTTCACCGGCATGGCTGCCCTCACCCTCGCCGTGCCCATCGGCTTCGAACCCGACGGCCTGACGGAAATGACCCAGCACCTGGAGCTGGGCATGGGCATCGCTCTCGGCACCCTGTTCATCATCATGGTCGGCCTGCTCGCCGCCTGGGCCGGCGAGCGCTTCCATGCCCAGCGCCTGCGATTGGAGCGGGTCTCGACCACCCTCGATCAGATCACCCTGCACGATCCCCTCACCCACCTGCTCAACGGCGCCAGCTTTATCCAGACCGTCGACCGGGCCATCGGCCAGGCGCGTACCGGTGAGCAGTTCGCCCTGCTGATGCTGGACATCGATCACTTCAAGCGCATCAACGACAGCCTCGGCCATGCCCTTGGCGATGAATTGCTGATCCAGATGGCGCAGCGGATCCGCGCGGTGCTCGACAACGACCTGCCACTGGCCCGCTATGCCGGCGACGAATTCAGCCTGCTGCTGCCGCTCGGCCAGCGCGGCGATAGCCAGCCCCTGGCCATGCGCCTGCTGGAGCAGTTGCGCCCGCCCTTCGAGCTGGCCGGGCAGCGCATCGCCATGACCTTCAGCCTGGGCATCGCCCACTATCCGCAGGATGGCGCCAATGCCGGCCAGCTGCTGCGCAGCGCCGGCCTCGCGGTCGGCCATTGCAAACGCAGCGGACGCAATCGCAGCCAGAGATTCACCACCGAACTCCAGCGCGACGCCGACGACCTGCTGAGTCTGGAGATGGACCTGCGCCAGGCCCTAGCCCAGGGCGGTCTGCACGTGGCCTATCAGCCCATCGTCGACCCCGCCGGTGCGCCAGTGGCCCTGGAAGCCCTGGTCCGCTGGCAGCACCCAGTACTGGGCCCGCTGAGTCCCGAGCGCTTCGTTCGCGTCGCCGAGGAGACCGGGCTGATCGCCGACCTGGATGGCTGGGTCATGCGCCAGGCCTGCGCCGACCTCGCTCAGCTGCACCGCGAAGGTCACGCGGATCTACGCGTCTCGGTGAATTGCTCGGCGCTCAATTTGAGCGATCGGCTCCTGCCCCAATCCATCGCCCGCACCTTGCAGGCCGAGGACCTGCCGGCCTCGGCGCTGATCCTCGAAGTGACCGAGAATGCTCTGATGCACAGCCTCAACGTGGCCGTCGAGGTGCTCGGCGAGATCCGCACCCTGGGCGTGCGGGTCTCCATCGACGATTTCGGCAGTGGCTACTCGTCGCTGGCCTACCTGAGCCGGCTACCGGTGGATTCGCTCAAGGTCGATCGCGCCTTCGTTCGTACCATCCCCAAGCAGAGCAACGACATGGCCATTGCTGCGGCGATCATCGCCATGGCGCACAAGCTGGGCCTCAATGTGGTTGCCGAGGGGGTGGAAACCAGCGAGCAACGCCAGTTCCTGCAGGCCAACGACTGCAACTTCATGCAAGGCTACCTGTTCGGCCGGCCCATGCCGCTGCCACAACTGCGCACCTGGCTGCAGCAACCCGCTCTAGCCGCCTTGCCTGCCTAGCAGGCCACCCGCCCCTAGCCGGCGACGCTGCGCTGGAGGCGGGTAATCAACCGGTCCAGGGCGTTGGCGAAGGCCTGGCGATCACGCTCGCCGTAGCCGGCCTGGCCCCCGCCCATCTGTCCCTGGTCGCGCAGATCGGTCATCAGATTACGCATGGCCAACCGCTGCCCCATGTTGCGCTCGTCGAATTCCTGCCCGCGTGGATCGAGGGCCGCCACGCCCTTTTTCACCAGCCGATCGGCCAGGGGAATGTCGCTGCAGATCACCAGGTCACCCGGCTGCGCCTGCTCGACCAGGTGGTCGTCGGCGGCGTCGGGGCCACTGGGGACCACCACCAGGCGAACACAGGCGAAGGGTGGCTTGATCTGCGGCTGGCCGGCCACCAGCACCACCTCCAGCTTGCGCTTGAGGGCGAACTTGCAGACCAGCTCCTTGGCGGCGCGCGGACAGGCATCGGCATCGATCCACAGGATCACGGGGATTTCTCCGGCAAAAGCCCAGGATACCGCGCCGCGCCGGCGCACCCCAGCGCAGCGGCGCGGTCGGACAGGGATAGCGACCTGACTGGAGCCTCCCATGACTTTCTGGCAACGCCTGGCAGAGCCTGCCCAGGCCCTGGTGTATGGCGCCACCGGCGGCCTCGGCCTGGCCCTGTGCGAACAGCTGCTGGCGCGCGATGACGTCGCGCGGGTCTGGGCCTGCGCGCGCCACGCCGAGACGCATGAGGCCCTGGCCACGCTGGAGCGGCGGCATGGCCCGCGCCTGCGCCGCCTCGATGTCGATCCGCTGACCGCTACCGATCTGCCAGCCCGCCTGGCGGACGAGGCGCCGCGCCTGGATCTGCTGCTGTGCGCCTCGGGGCTGCTGCAGGGCGAACGGGCCCGCGCCGAGAAGAGTCTGGCGCAGGTGGATCAGGCGGGACTGCTGGAAAGCTATCTGGCCAATGCCGTGCTGCCGTTGCTGCTGATCCGCCAGTTGACGCCGCTGCTCAAGGGCCAGCACCCCTGTCAGATCGCGGCGCTGTCGGCGCGGGTCGGCTCCATCGGCGACAACCAGCTGGGTGGCTGGTATGGCTATCGGATGGCCAAGGCGGCGCTGAATCAGGGGCTGCGCTGCGCCAGCATCGAGCTCAGCCGGCTCAATCCGCAGAGCTGCGTGCTGGCCCTGCACCCTGGCACCACCGACACGGCGCTGTCCCGACCCTTCCAGGCGCGGGTACCGGCCGACAAGCTGTTCACGCCCGCCTATGCGGCAGAGCGCCTGCTGGCGGTGCTGGCCGCCCGTACGCCGGCCGAGACCGGCAGTTTCTGGGATTGGCAGGGGCAGCCGGTGGTCTGGTAGGGCCCGGCGTCAGACCGCGGCGCGGCGCACCGTGGACAGCAACGCGGCCGCCGCGAGGAACAGGCTGGCGAATACCCGGTTGGTGATGCGCTGCTGGCGCGGGGTGCGCAGCAGGGTCAGCACCCGGGCCGCCAGCCCGGTGTAGCCCGCCATCACGATCAGGTCGACGCTGACCATGGTTGCCCCGATGATCAGGTACTGCGCGGTCAGGGGCGCATGGGGATCGACGAATTGCGGCAGCACCGCGAGCATGAAGATCAGCGCCTTGGGATTGCTGACGTTGACCAGGAAACCGCGCATGACCAGGGCGCCGATCCGCGGGGGCAGACGCTCGCCGACCACCTGCTCACCCAGATCCAGGGGCGCCGCGCGCCACTGGCGGAGCGCCAGGTAGGCAAGATAGGCCACGCCAAACCACTTGATCAGGGTGAAGGCCAGCTGCGAGGTCGCCAGCAGGGCGCCGACGCCCACGGCGACGATGGCGATCTGCAGCGCCAGTCCCAGCTGCAGACCGATGGCCGTCCAGTAGCCACGGCGGAAGCCCAGGGTCACGCCGGCGCTCATGGAGGCGATCGCTCCGGCTCCGGGCGAGAGGCTGATCATCCAGCAGGCAATGAAGAAACCGGTCCAGACCTGCAGACTCATGGGTTCACCTGTCGAGATGGAAGTCGAAGGAGCCGTCGGCATCGCGCCAGCGGCGGACCGACTTCTGGAAGAACTGGGTGTTGGGGATCTGCACCAGGGCGCCTTCCTGGTTGTCGTCCAGTTCCTGCAGGGTCACGAAGAGCATGTTGATCGCCACCACCCGGCCCTTGATGCCGGGTTTGTCCGAGGCGTCCAGCACCTCGATGCGATCGCCGAGGCGGAAGGGACCGACGGTAAAGATCAGCACCGCGCAGAACAGGTTGGAGAGCACGCTCCAGATGGCGAAGAAGGCCACCGCGGCCACGGCGACGAACCCGGAAATGGCCGTCCAGAGCACCGCGGCGGACACCCCGAAGCGCTCCAGGGCCATGAGGATGGCACTGCCCATGATCAGCCAGCGCAGGGTGCCACGCAGTCCGAGGACGATCTGCGGTGGCAGCGGATAGCGCTCGCCCAGGCCGGTGACGGCACGGGCCACGATGCGCTGCAGCACATAGCCGATCAGCAGTACCAGGGCGACCTGGCCGGCCACCAGCAGGTAGTCGCCCCACCCCGGCAGCCAGGTGTGCAGCCACTCGGTCATCAGGCCCCCTCGAGTTCGGCTTGCAGGCTTTCCAGCCGTTCCAGGGCTTCCAGCCACTGCTCTTCCAGCTCGGCTTCGCGGGTCTTGGCCGCGGCCTGGTCAGCCAGCGCCTGGCGCAGTTCTTCCTTGCGCGCGGCGTCGTAGAGACCGCTGTCACCCAGCCGGGCTTCCAGGGCGGCGAGCCTTTCCTGCAGCTTGCCCAGCTCGGCTTCCAGCTTGTCGGCGGCCTTCTTCAGCGGCGCCAGCTGCTGGCGCAGGGCGGCGGCGGCCTGGCGCTGGGCCTTGCGATCGGTCTTGTCGACCGCGGCGCCTTCACCGGCGGCGAGGCCCGGCTCCTGGCGGGCGCGGAAGTCCACCAGCCAGCGGCTGTAGTCGTCCAGGTCGCCGTCGAAGGCCTGCACCTTGCCATCGGCCACCAGCAGGAATTCGTCGGTGGTGCTCTTGAGCAGATGCCGATCGTGGGAGACCACCAGCACCGCCCCAGCGAATTCCTGCAGCGCCAGGGTCAGGGCCAGGCGCATGTCCAGGTCCAGGTGGTTGGTGGGTTCGTCCAGCAGCAGCAGATTGGGCTTCTGCCAGGCGATCAGCGCCAGGGCCAGGCGCGCCTTTTCGCCACCGGAGAAATTCAGCACCGCCTCGTCGCAGCGCGGACCGCGGAAATCGAAGCCGCCGAGGAAGTCGCGCAGGCTCTGCTCGCGCTCGCCGGGGGCGATGCGTTGCAGGTGCAGCAGGGGACTGGCCTTGGCGTCCAGCGAATCGAGCTGGTGCTGGGCGAAGTAGCCGATGGCCAGGTTCTCGCCGCGCTGCAGCCGGCCGCCGAGGGGTTCGAGTTCGGCGGCCAGGGTCTTGATCAGGGTCGACTTGCCGGCGCCGTTGGGGCCGAGCAGGCCGATGCGGGCGCCTGGCGTCAGCTGCAGCTTGACCGGGTGCAGGATGGTGGTCTCGCCGTAGCCGAGTCGGCCTTCGGCCAGGTCGAGCAACGGACTGGACAGCTTGTCCGCCTCGCGGAAGGCGAATTCGAAGGGCGAATCGACATGGGCCGGTGCCAGCTCTTCCAGGCGTTCCAGGGCCTTGATCCGGCTCTGCGCCTGACGGGCCTTGGTGGCCTGGGCCTTGAAGCGGGCGATGTACTTCTCCATGTGGGCGCGCTGGGCCTGCTGCTTGTCGTAGGCCTGCTGCTGCTGCGCCAGGCGTTCGGCGCGGGTACGCTCGAAGCTGGAGTAGCCGCCGCGATAGAGCACGAGTTTCTGCTGGTCCAGGTGCACCACATGATCGACCACGGCATCGAGGAAGTCGCGGTCGTGGGAGATCAGGATCAGGGTGCCGGGATAGCCCTTGAGCCAGTCTTCCAGCCAGAGGATGGCGTCCAGATCCAGGTGGTTGGTGGGTTCGTCGAGCAGCAACAGGTCCGAGGGGCACATCAGCGCCTGGGCCAGGTTGAGGCGCATCCGCCAGCCACCGGAGAAGTCGCCGACCTGGCGCTCCATCTGCGCGGCGGTGAAGCCCAGCCCGGCCAGCAGCTTGCGGGCCCGGGCATCGGCGGTATAGCCGTCGGCGGCCTCGAAGTCGGCATGCAGCCGGCCGAGGGCGTTGCCGTCCTGGGCCGCTTCGGCCGCTGCCAGTTCGCGCTGGATGCGACGCAGGTCGATGTCGCCGTCCAGCACATAGTCCACCGCCAGCCGCTCCAGGGTATCCACCTCCTGGCGCATGTGGGCGATGCGCCAGGCCGCCGGGATGTGGCAGTCGCCGGCATCGGCCCCAAGCTGCCCGCGCAGCAAGGCGAAGAGACTGGATTTACCGGCGCCATTGGCACCGATCAGACCGGCTTTCTGGCCGGGATGCAGGGTCAGTTCAGCGCTTTCGAGCAGACGCTGGGGACCACGCTGTAAGGTAAGGTTCTGTAGTCGGATCATGGCGGCGGAGTGTAGCAGCTCCACCACCCACGAATGGGGAGGCGGACATGCAAGAGGACCTGTGGGAATTCGCGTTGGCAGTATACGCCCGGCCCGGCGTGGAAGGCGCCTGTTTGCGTCTGCAGGAGGCCGGCGCCGACGTCTGTCTGGTGCTGACGGCGCTCTGGCTGGATCGCCGCAACTGCGCCCTGGATGCCGAGGGCCTGGCCCGGCTGCAGCGCGCCTCGCAGCACTGGCAGGACACGGTGGTACGCCCCCTGCGCCAGTTGCGCCAGGCCTGGAAAGCCGCGTCCGGCGCGGACGAGAGCCTGGCGGCGCTGCGGGAGCAGCTCAAGGGACTGGAATTGGCCGCGGAACGTGAACAGCTCGCGCGTCTGGCACGGCTGGCGGGCCACTGGCCGTGTCGCGGGGGACAGGGTCCGGAAGACTGGCTGCACGCGCTGGCACCGCGCGAGGCAGCCGCAGCGGACCTCGACCTGCTGGCCGAGGCCGCGCGGGGGAACCGGGGCTAGACCGACGCCAGCCGCGGTTGCTGGTGCGAGGTGTGCAGCACCTCGATGAGGCAGTCTTCGAGTTCGAAGCGCTCGCGCAGGGTTTCACCCAGCAGCTTGAGTTCGATGGTCAGCAGACCCGGGTCCCGATAGGCCCCGCGCTCGAATCTGTCGTTGAAGTTCAAGGCGGCGTCGGTCAGGGCCTGCAGGCGCGGATAGACGCTGTCGGCGAACTCGATGGCGCGCTCGTCCTGGAATTCCCGGGCTTCGGCCACCAGTTGCTCGTAGATCTCGAAATGCGCGGTGGACATGTAGTCGACCAGCATGTCGCAGAGTCGCTCCAGTTCGCTGACCTCGCGCACCGGTCCCAGCAGGGGCTCCATGTCCAGGGTTTCGTAAGCGGTCACCAGCTCGCGGCGGGCAATCAGCCAGCGGTCGATCAGCTGGTGGACCCCACCCCAGCGTTCCTGGGCATTGCGGCAGGTTTCTAGCATGACGGCAGCTCTCTATACGGGCGAGACGGTCCGGGCGCAGGCGCCCGGCTGTTATCAGGAACTATACCGACATCGCCTCGCCAGGCGAGTGCCGTTGCTCGGAGAAAGCTCAGCGACGGCGGAAGATCTTGACCAGGCTCAGGGCCATGAGCAGCACGAAGGCCAGCAGGCTCCATTCCGGGATGCTCAGACCGAACAGCGTCCAGTTGACCTCGGCGCAATCGGCGGTGCCGTGCAGGACCAGGCGGATGATCTCCTGGAAGGGCAGCGCCTGCATCATGTAGTCGAGGCTCGGCAGGCAGGCCGCCAGCTCTTCCGCCGGAACCGTCTGCAGATAGACCTGGCGACCCGCGGTGGCGGCACCGGCGGCGGCCAGCAGCAGCAGGACCACGCCATAGATGCGCCGCCCGCGCTTGCCCGGCGCCTGGATGCCGGCGATCAGCGCCACCACCCCGACCAGAATGAAGAAGATCCGTTGCATGACGCACAGCGGGCAGGGCTCGAGGCCGACCACGTGTTCGAGATAGAGACCGACGCCCATGAGCACCGCACAGGTGGCGGCCATGAACAGAAAGATGAAGCGGGGACTAGTCACGGACGCGCCGTCTCCAACAGGGAATTGGGACGTTACGGTAGAGAAAGCCCGGGCACCTTTCAAGGACCCGGGCAGACGAGCCGCGCCGTCAGACCCGCGGCGTCGGCAGCGAAGTGGTGTCGGACTCGCGCCACTGGCTCTGCAGGAGCTGCTGGCTGCGGTCCACATCGCCCAGCTGGATGGCCACCCTGGCCAGTTCGCCGGCGGTGACTGCGGACGGCCGCTGCGCCAGACTGCGCTCCAGGTATTCGCGCGCCTTGCCCCACAGCTGGTTGTTCATGCACAACCGGCCCAGGGCCAGCAGCAGCACCGCATCCTGGGGGCGCTCCTTGAGCCAGCCTTCGGCGTGGTGCAGCGGACGACTGGCATCGCGCGGACGCAGCTGGCCATAGAGCTCGACCAGGCGCTCGTCCCACTGGCGATTCAGGGTGATGTGCAGCACCTCTTCGGCCAGGTCGTCGCGGCCGATGGCGCGCAGCTGACGGGCATAGGCCAGCACCACCGAGGCATCGCCCTTAAGCGCCGTGGGCACCTGCTGCCACTGGGCATCCACCGCCGATTCCGCGCCCTGGGCGGGCACCTCGTCGAGGGTCGCGATCCATACCTTGCGCTCCAGATCGTCCTGCTCCTGGGGTCGCAGCACCTGCTGCTTGCGCAGTTGCGGCAGCAGGGCGATCAGCGCCGGCCAGTCGCGCAGGGTCACCTGCAGGCGCTGCAGTTGCAGCAGCACCTCGCCATTCTTCGGATACTTGGCCTGCAACGGCGCCAGGCTGTCACGGGCCTCCAGATACTGACCCCGGTCGATCTGCAACCGGGCCTGTTGCAGGCCGATGGCCAGGTCGGCCTGGGGCTCGCGCTCGCGGGCCTGACGCAGCAGGCGGTCACGCTCTTCGAGATCGCCCAGTTCGTTGGCGGCGCGGGCGGCGCCCAGTAGGACGAACAGCGGCTGATCGGCGTGCTCGGCGGCGCCTTTCAGGTGCTTGAGGGCACCGCTCCAGTTGCCTTCGGCCAGTTCCAGCTGACCCTTGTGGCGCGCCTGCTCCAGGCGGCGCTGGCGATTGTGCCGCGACCAGGGGTTGAGCACCTTGCCGGTCAGGCCCAGGGCGCCCAGCACCAGCTTGAGGATGTAGAGCGCCAGCCAGGCTGCCACCAGCAGGGCCAGGAAAGCCCAGAGACTCGATTCGTAGCGGAAGTTGCTGTAGGACAGCAGCACGTAGCCCGGCTCCTTGGCCAGCACCACGGCAACGCCCAGGCCGACGAGCAGGGCGAACAGGAACAGCAGGTACAGGCGCTTCATGGGCGATTCTCCTGAGCCGCGCCGGCGGCGGCATTGTTCGGCTGGATTTGCTGACGCTGGGCGATGTAGGCCTGCAGCGCGGTCAGGGCCGGCGTCAGGTCAGGGGCCTCGAAGGTGACTGGCCGTTCGGCCAGCTCCTGCAGGCGCAGCTTGACCGCACGGCTGTCGGGATTCTGGTTGTTGAAGTGGGCGGCGAGGACGTCTTCGGCCTGCTCGATGGAAAGCCGGTAGACCTCCTGATTGCCGTTGAGCACGGCCCACTGCGCCTGCTCCAGCGCCAGGCTCATGGCCAGGCGCACCTGGGCCAGGGATTCCTCGGCCAGCAGCGGACGAATCGGCTGGTCGGCGGAAAAGTCGATGCGGAAGTAGCTGGAGATGCGCTGGCGGAAATCCTGCCACCATTGCTGCAGGGCATTGCTCGGCGGGACCGCGGCCTTTTCGACGCCGGGCTGGTCGGCCACCGTGGTGGAAAAGCGTGGCGGCAGGGGTTCCAGGCTCTGCACCTGATTGCGCAGCGAAGCCAGCTGGACGAATTGCCCGGTGCGATCCAGGTCGGGCAGCTGGCGCAGGGTCTGCTGGGCATTGGCCAGTTGCTGGCGGGCGGCGAAGGCGGCCGGATCGTTCTGGGCCTTGAGGATGTCATCGACACCCTGCAGCAGATTCTGGGCGCTGGGCACGTCCTGCAGCGCGGTCATGCGCAGGGTGGCCATGCGCAGCAGGTGCTCGGCCTCGGTCAGTCGCCAGGCCTGGCGACTCTGGCCGACCACCTCCTTGAATTGCTCGGCGAGGTGCTGCTGGTCGCCCTGCAGCTCACCGAGCTGACGGCGGCGTTCTTCCAGCTCGTTGGCCGAGGGCAGGCGGCCCAGATCGGCACTCAACGCCTGGTTGCGCATTTCCAGCTGGCGCAGCTGGCTACGCAGGTCTTCGGCCTGGGCGGCCTGGCTCTGCTCGGCCTGACGCACCTGCTGCAATTGCCAGACGCTCCAGCCGCCGACACCCAGGCCACCGGCGGCCACCAGCAAGGCCAGCAGCGCCAGACCGGACGCCTTGCCCGAGCCCTTGCGGCGCACGCTTGCCGGTGGGGGTGCCGGCGGCGGCGAGGCGGGAGTCACGACAGGATCGGGAGAAACGTCGTCGGCGCGGGGGGCTTGAGTTTCGCTCACGGGAATTCCTTGTAGGGTCAATCCGGATGGTGATGGGCAAGCGCGGCGATCAAGGCGCCAGCGCTGGCGCCCTGGCACTCGATGATGCGTTGGCAGCCGCTGGCACGAGCCAGTTCGGCCACACGGGCGCTGGGTACCAGCAGGGGATAACGGCGCACCGCGGGCCAATCCGCACCCGCACAGGCCTGCAGATGCGCGAAACCCTGCCCACTGCTGACCATGATGGCATTCAGGCGTTCCGCTGCCAGGGTCTCTAGGACCTGCCCTGCGGGGTAGTCCGGGCACTGGCGGCGATAGAGTTCGAGCACCTCGACGCGGGCGCCGCGGGCGGTGAGGGTGTCGACCAGCAGGTCACGGCCGCCCTCTCCGCGCAGCAGCAGCACCTCGGGCGCCGGGCGCTCGAGGGCTTCCTGCAAGGCCGGCAAGGCTAGCAGGCCTTCGCTGTCCTCACGCAGGGGATGGTGCACCTGCAGTCCATAGTCTTCGAGCACGGCGGCGGTGGCCGCGCCCACGGCGAACCAGGCTTGCAGTGGCGGTTGCGGCCAGTACTGATCGAGGGCGGCGAGGCCCAGGCGGGCCGCCGGCTTGCTCACCACCAGCACGGCGGCATAGCGATCGAGATCGAGCCAGAGCGAGCGCTGTTCGGGGGTTTCCGCCAGGGGCTGCAATTCCAGCAGCGGCAGGCTGGTCGTGGCGATGCCCACCGTGTCCAGAGCGGCGGCCAGGGGTGGATTCTCTTCCGCCGGCCGGGTCAACAGCAGTCGCCAGGCGCTCATGATGCGCCGGAGGCCCCATAGACGGCGTCGAGGATGCCCTGGGCGCCCTGGGCCAGCAGGTCTTCGGCCACGGTCACGCCCAACCCGGCCGGGTCGTTCAACGGGCCGCGGGCCTCGGCGCGCAGCAGCAGGCCACCATCGGGCTGGCCGACCAGGCCGCGCAGCCAGAGCAGTTCGCCTTCCTGTACCGCATAGCAGGCGATGGGTACCTGGCAGCCGCCATTGAGACGGCGATTCAGGGCGCGCTCGGCCGCGACGCGGCGTTCGGTCGCGAAATGGTGCAGAGGTTCGAGCAGTGCATGGACCTCGGCATCGTCGGTGCGGCATTCGATGCCCACGGCGCCCTGGCCACCCGCGGGCAGGCTGTCTTCGACGGTCAGGTATTCGCGGATGCGCTCGGCGAAGCCCAGGCGGATCAGGCCGGCGGCGGCCAGGATGATGGCGTCGTAGTCGCCGGCGTCGAGCTTGGCCAGGCGGGTATTGACGTTACCGCGCAGGAAGCGGATCTCCAGATCCGGGCGCAGGGCCAGCAACTGGGCCTGGCGCCTCAGGCTGGAGGTACCGACCACGCTGCCCTCTGGCAGCTCGGCAAGACCGCTGTAGCGATTGGAGACGAAGGCATCGCGCGGGTCTTCCCGCTCGCAGATGGCGTACAGCCCGAGACCTGCGGGGAATTCCATGGGCACATCCTTCATGGAGTGCACGGCGATGTCGGCGCTGCCGTCGAGCAGGGCGTTTTCCAGTTCCTTGACGAACAGACCCTTGCCGCCGATCTTGGCCAGGGGCGCGTCGAGCAGCTTGTCGCCGCGACTGGTCATGGGCAGCAGACTCACCCGCAACCCCGGATGGGCCGCTTCGAGGCGGGCTTTCACATAGTCGGCTTGCCAGAGTGCCAGGGCACTCTGGCGCGTGGCGATACGGATTTCGCGGAGCATGGACATTACCGGCACGTCAGATTGCCGGCCATGATAGCAGGTCGACCGGCGCCCCTCCCCCGCTGCGCGCCGGTCGCCAACCCGCGAGCGACGTCAGATGCTGTGCATCAGGCGGCGCACACCGGCCACATGACGGCGGCTGACGGTCAGGGCGTCGCCGTTCATGCCTTTCAGGAACAGCTGGAAGTGGCCTAGGGGCGTGCGCTGCAGACGCTCGATGCGCTCGCGAGAGACCAGCGCATTGCGGTGAATCCGCACGAAGCGCTCGCCGAATTCGTCTTCCAGCGCCTTGAGCGGTTCATCCAGCAGCACCTCGCCGCCGGAGTGTCTCAGGGTCACGTACTTGTGGTCGGCGATGAAGTAGACCACGTCATCCAGGGGGATCAGCTCGATGCCCTTGCGGGTCCGGGCGCTGATATGGCTGCGCGGGCCCGGGCCACCGCTGGCCGGCGGCTTGGTCAGGGCGGCCAGTTGCATCCGGTTGGGTCGCTGGGCCTTGCTCAGGGCAGCGGCCAGGTCCTCCTGCCGCACCGGCTTGACCAGATAGCCCACGGCGCTGACCTGGAAGGCGTCGAGCGCGTATTCGTCGTGGGCGGTCACGAAGATCACCGCGGGCGGCGATTCGCGCTCGCAGAGACGCGCGGCCACCTGCAGACCGTCCAGACCCGGCATGCGGATGTCGAGCAGGACGATATCGGGCTTGAGGTTTTCAACCAAAGCGAGGGCTTCCTCACCGTTGGTGGCTGTTGGCTCCAGGGCGGTATAACCGTCCAGTTGCCCCACCAGACGGGCCAGACGCTCGCGCGCCAAGGGTTCGTCATCGACGATCAGGACATTCATAAGCTCAGGCTTCCCGCATGAGTCGCTCGCATGGATAGCGAAGAGACGTTGTATGCCGCTGGTCGCGGCGTTCGATTTTGAGACTCGCAGCTGGTCCGAAAAGTGCCGTCAATCGCGCCTCGATATTGCTTAAAGCTTGACGGGTGCCCTTGGGTGGGCGTGGCTGCTGCTCCACCTCGGGATCATAGGGGTTGCTAATGACCAGCTCGAACACCCCCTCCCGGTAGGTGGCGAAGATGGTGACCAGGCCCCCTTCGATGCGCGGCGCCACGCCATAGATCAGCGCGTTTTCCAGCAGCGGCTGCAGCGTCAGCTGGGGAATCGGCAGATCCGCCGGCACCCCGTCCACGTCCCACTGCAACTGCAGGCGATCGCCCAGGCGCAGGCGTTCGATCTCCAGATAGCGCCGCGACAGCTCCAGCTCCTCGACCCAGCGCACCTTGGTGCCGGGCTGGGCCAGGCTGGCGCGGAACAGCGCCGACAGGTCCAGCACGGCGCGCTCGGCCTTGTCCGCATCCAGGGCGACCAGGCTGGCGATGCTGTTCAGGCTGTTGAACAGGAAGTGCGGGCGGATGCGCGCCTGCAGGGATTCGATGCGCGCCTGCAATTCGGCCTGCTGCTGGCGACGCCACTGGCTCTGCAGCCAGAAGTAGCGCAGCAGCAGCATTGACATGATGAAGGCGATCAGCGCGTGCCTCATGTACAGCCGCACCTCGCCCACCCGCTGCAGCGGACCGGCCAGTTGCAGCCAGTCGGCCACCAGGGTGCAGAGCAGGGTCAGGGCCACCACGATGGCGCAGCAGAGCCCGCCGGCCACCACCGGGCGATGGCGGGCGAGCCAGGGCCGCAGGCGACAGAGCAGCGCCGCCGAGAGCAGCACGATCCACTGCACGAAGAGCGAGACCAGCGCCAGGCGAATCCAGTTGAACTGCAGGGTGAAGGGTTCTGCCAGCACCAGGACCAGCACCAGCAGCTCGGCCAGCACCACCAGCACGAGCAGGGCCTCCGGTTCGCAGAGCGCCGGGACGAAGAAGTCGTCGACCTTGACCGGTCGGGGGGTTTTGCGGCGTTCGAGTATCATGGAGGCAGTGTGGGTCAGATACCACTCGTCGGCAAGTCGGCTCCGTTGAATCGGGCCGGCACCCGCTCAGGACTGCTATCATCGGCCCTCTCCTACCCTTACCGACAAGCCCAGCAGCAGGCCGATCCATGAGCAGCGAAAAAACCAACCAGTCCTGGGGCGGACGCTTCAGCGAACCCGTCGACGCCTTCGTCGCCCGCTTCACCGCCTCGGTGGACTTCGACAAGCGTCTCTACCGCCACGACATCCTCGGCAGCCAGGCCCATGCCCGCATGCTGACCCAGGCCGGAGTGCTCAGCGAAGCCGAGCGCGACGCCATCGTCGCCGGACTAGACGAGATCCGCGGCGAGATCGAGGCCGGCACCTTCGAGTGGCGCGTCGATCTGGAAGACGTGCACATGAACATCGAGGCGCGCCTGACCGAGCGCCTGGGCGTGGTCGGCAAGAAGCTGCACACCGGTCGCAGCCGCAATGACCAGGTGGCCACCGACATCCGCCTCTGGCTGCGCGACGAGATCGACGCCATCCTCGTCGAGCTCGACCGCCTGCAGGCCGGCCTGCTGCAACTGGCCGAGACCGAAGCCGACACCATCATGCCCGGCTTCACCCACCTGCAGACCGCGCAACCGGTGACCTTCGGCCACCACCTGCTGGCCTGGTTCGAGATGCTCTCCCGCGACCACGAGCGCCTGGTCGACTGCCGCAAGCGCGTCAATCGCATGCCGCTGGGCAGCGCGGCGCTGGCCGGCACCACCTACCCCATCCAGCGCCAGGTCACCTGCGAGCTGCTGGGCTTCGAGGCCATCGGCGGCAACTCCCTGGACGGCGTCTCGGATCGCGACTTCGCCATCGAATTCTGCGCCGCGGCCTCCCTGGCGATGATGCACCTGTCGCGCTTCTCCGAAGAACTGGTGCTCTGGACCAGCGCCCAGTTCCAGTTCATCGACCTGCCCGATCGCTTCTGCACCGGCTCTTCGATCATGCCGCAAAAGAAGAACCCCGACGTGCCCGAGCTGGTGCGCGGCAAGACCGGCCGGGTGTTCGGCGCCCTCACCGGCCTGTTGACCCTGATGAAGGGCCAGCCGCTGGCCTACAACAAGGACAACCAGGAAGACAAGGAACCGCTGTTCGACGCCGCCGACACCCTGCGCGACTCCCTGCGCGCCTTCGCCGACATGGTCCCGGCCATCAAGCCCAAGCGCGAGATCATGCGCGAGGCGGCCCGCCGCGGCTTCTCCACCGCCACCGATCTCGCCGACTACCTGGTGCGCAAGGGCCTGCCCTTCCGCGACTGCCACGAGATCGTCGGCCATGCGGTCAAGTACGGCGTGGACAGCGGCAAGGACCTGGCCGAGATGAGCCTGGAAGAACTGCAGCGCTTCAGCGACCAGATCGAGCAGGACGTCTTCGCCGTCCTGACCCTGGAAGGCTCGGTCAACGCCCGCGACCATATCGGCGGCACCGCCCCGGCCCAGGTCCGCGCCGCCGTGCAGCGCGGCCGCGAGCTGCTGGCCCAGCGCTAACGCCTGCCACTGCGCCTCTTGCCTACCCCTCCGCGGGGCGAGCGAGAACGCTGCCGGCCGAAGACTCCGCCCTTGCCGCTCATCGGCCGCGCAAAAGGACGCAAAGCTCCTTCCACCGTCCCGTCGGCGCCTGCTCCGACGGCAAGGGCTCTAGGCCAGGGGTCTACGCGCAAGAGGCCTGAAAGCCTGTCGGACGAGCGCCGACCAGCCGTTGATAGGTACGACGACTGGCGCTCAGGAAGGAGACCCGGCAGCCGATACTGGAGGCTTGACCAGCCGTTCGAGTCAAGTCTCATGCGCCTTTCAGCTTGTTCCCTCCTGCTTTGCGGAATGTTCGTCGCGGCTTCCAGCCAGGCCGCCCTGCCGCCGCCGCTGCCACAGACGCTCACCTGGCATGTCCAGCTGAACGGCGTGCTGCAAAAGCCCAATCGCACCCTCTACGACATCGATCTCTATGACACCAGCAAGGCGGTGATCGCCAACCTGAAGGGCAATGGGAAGACGGTGATCTGCTATTTCAGCGCCGGCACCTGGGAAGACTGGCGGCCTGACGCCGCCCTCTATCCCAAGGCCGCCCTGGGCAAGGCGCTGGACGCCTGGCCGGGCGAGCGCTGGCTGGACATCCGTCGCGCCGACGTCCGCGTGCTGCTGGCCAAGCGGCTGGACCTGGCCGTGCAGAAGGGCTGCCAGGGGGTGGACCCGGACAACGTCGATGGCTTCAGCAACCCCAACGGCCTCAAGCTGACCCGGGCCCAGCAGCTGGACTTTCTCAACTGGCTGGCCGATGAGGCGCACAAGCGCAGTCTGCTGGTGGGCCTGAAGAACGCCGTGGACCTGGTGCCGAGCCTCTACACCAAGTTCGACTTCGCCCTCAACGAGAGCTGCTACGACTACGCCGAGTGCAACGCCTACAGCTACTTCCGCACCCAGAAGAAGCCGGTGATGATCATCGACTACGGCCTCTACAGCACCAAGCGCTGCAGCCAGGCCAAGACCTCGGGCTACAACCTGCAATTCTACCCGCTGTCGCTGGCGGCGCTGGGCACCGCCTGCAAGTAGCCATGGCGCGGGATCTGGGTCAGGTCGCGCGAGCGGGAGCCACGTCCAACGCGGCTTGGCCGACGCGCAGCGGACTTTGAGCAGGCGCTCAGAACTTGTTTACGATCTTTTGGACTAGAGCCAGACAAGGCAAAAACAGCTGAGGAAGCGCAGTTTACAAGTTGTAAATGAGCATTCCGAAGCTGTTTTTAACGCCGTATGGCCGACGGCCAGGAGATCGTAAACAGGTTCTCAGTCGAGGCCGGCCTTCTTGTGCGACCTCTGCCCCAGCGCGATCCAGTCCAGATCGCCCTCGCCCTGGGCGACGGCCTCCAGCAGGTTGTCTCTCAGGACGCTGGCGAAGGGTAGCGGTACCGCCTTCTCCTGGCCGGCCGCCAGCGCCAGGCCGACGTCCTTGAGTCCCAGGCTGAGCTTGAAGGCCGCCGGCGAGAACTTGCGCTCGGTCAGCAGACGCCCGTAGTTCTGGTACACCGGCGCGGCGAACAGGGTGCTGGTGAGGATTTCCAGCAGCGCTGCCGGTTCCACGCCATAGCTGCGCGCCAGGGCGGTGCTCTCGCCCATGGTCTCGATGGCACTGGCGATCATGAAGTTGCCGGCGATCTTGACCACATTGGCCTGCCGCGGCTCCGCGCCCACCGGCCAGGTCTTGCGCCCCAGCACATCCAGCAGTGGCTGAACCCGCGCGATCGCCTCTGGATCCCCTGCCACCACGATGTTGAGCTGGCCACTGGCGGCCACGTCGGTGCGCCCGAACACCGGCGCCGCCACATAGCCCACGCCGGCTTCGGCATGGCGCGCGACCAGTTCGTCGACCAGGGCCACCGACAGGGTGGCCATGCTGACGTGGACCAGCCCGGTCTGCGCCCGCTGCAGGGCGCCGCTGTCGAGGATCACTTCGCGGGTGGCCGCGTCATTGGCCAGGATGCTGAAGACCACCTCGGTCTCGAAGGCCTCCGCGGGCGACGCCGCCGCGCGGGCGCCCTGGGCGACCAGGCCCTGCACCGGCTCCGGGGAACGATTCCAGACCACCACCTCATGACCGGCCTTGAGCAGATTGGCGGCCATGCCCTGGCCCATGCCGCCCAGGCCGATGAATCCGATACGCATAGGTTTGCCTCCTCGAGGTGCGATGGATGCCGCTGGCTACAGCCAGCGGCGAAATTTGAACCAGGCATAGGGAATCAGCGCCGAGACCACCATGGCGCCCAGCGCCAGCGGATAGCCGAAATGCCAGTCCAGCTCCGGCATGACCTTGAAGTTCATGCCGTAGATGGTGCCCACCAGGGTCGGCGGCAGGAACAGCACCGAGGCGATGGTGAACACCTTGACGATGTTGTTCTGCTCCACGCTGATCAGGCCCAGGGTGGCGTCGAGCAGGAAGCCGATCTCGCCGTTCATCTTGGCCTGGTAGTCGCTCAGCGAGCGGACGTCGCGTTCCAGCGTCTTGAACCAGGTCTTGGCCGTGCCGGAGATCCAGGTCGCCCCCGCCCGGCGCAGGTAGGAGACGATGCGGTTGATGCCCAGCAGGCTCTCGCTGAGCTGCGCCAGCAGCTGGTTGCTGCGGCCGAGCTGCTTGACGATGGATTGCAGGTCGGTCTTGGGCTGCTGCTTTTCCTGCTGCGGATCCAAGGGCTCGCGAAACACCGCCTTGGCCAGGCGATTGAGGTGCGCCTGCACCGATTCGAGGATGTCGGCCACGCGATCCACCAGGCTGTCCAGCAGGGAGGCGAAGATGACGTCGCTGCGACAGTGCTGCCGTGCCTGCTGCTGGGCCTTGCCGAGAAAGGCCTTGAAGGCGGCCAGCTCGGCGTAGCGCACCGTCACCAGCCAGTCGGGGGTCAGCACGAAATTGACGACCGAGGCCTGCGGCTGATGCTCACTGAAGCCGCTGACCACCGTGGTGGTCAGGTGCAGGGCCTGGTCGGTCTGATAGAGTCGCGAGGATTCCTCGATCTCGGCGATTTCTTCCCGGGTGGGGATGTCCATCGCCAGCGCCTGTTCGAGATAGCGTTCCTCTGCCTCGCTGGGGTCGAGCAGATCGACCCAGAGCAGATCCGCGGGCAGCGGGTCTCCCGGCGACAAGGGCTGCGCGACCAGCTCGTCGGCGGACAGGCGATAGCAGGTGATCATCGAGAAGACTCCAGACCGGCATCAGGGGTCGCACTGTAACAAAAGGTATCCAGACATGATTGACCACGCCGATGACGAAGAATCCTTTGTCTCCTCCCATCTGATCGAAGCGGTGGAGAATCAGCTCGCCGCCGGCGAGCCGAGCTATGTGCAGGCCGTACTCAACAAGCTGACCCTGGTCGGCTATGACCGCGAGGACGCGGTGCTGCTGATGGCCCAGGCGCTGTCCTTCGAGATCGCCGCCATGCTCGACGCCGACCGCCCCTTCGACGGCGCCCACTACGAGCGCCTGCTGCGGGCCCTGCCCGAGTTGCCGGAGCCCGCAGACGATTAGGATTTGAGCGGTTCCAGCGCCAACAACTCCACCTGCTGCTCCTTGCCGCCGGGCACCGGCCAGCTCAGGCGCTCGCCGGGCGTGGCACCGAGCAGTGCGCTACCGGCCGGCGCCAATACCGACACCCGCCCTTCTACGCCGGCATCCTCCGGATAGACCAGCACCACCTGGTACTCCTTGCCGGTATCGGTCTCGCGGCAGCGTACGCGCGAATTCATGGTGACCACCGCGCCGATCTCCTCGGGCGCCACCACCCGGGCCTGGGCCAGTTCCTCGTCCAGGGCCTCGGCCACGGGCCCGAATTCGGGCAGGGCGTCGAGCAGGCGTTCGAGACGGGGCAGGTCGACGGCGGAAACGGTGATGGGCGATGCATGGCGCATGGCGGACTCCTGGAGGACGAGACGGTGCGATCCCCGCCGCGCGAGGCGGCCGGACCACCGGGGATGACGGGCGACGGGCGCCCAGCGGGAAGCCGCTTGGAGGCGGCAAAAGAAAACGGCGCTCGAAAGGCGCCGATAGATCCTGTTCAAAGGCTCGCGAGCTAGCGACAAACAAGGCGAAAATGGCTGAGGAAGCGCAGTTTACGAAGGGTAAATGAGCATTCCGACCGAGCTGGCGATCCAGGACATTTTCAACGCCGTTTGGCCGACGCGCAGCAGGCTTTGAACAGGCTCTTAGGTCACGCTAGCACAGGGGTCTCGGCAGCGGTCAAGCCGCACCGACCGCAGGTCGTTACACCCCCGGTAGGGCCACGCTCTCGCCGGTCTGCTCCAGGGTCACCCGCACCAGCAGCGCGCCGAGGGTTTCGGACGAGGTGTCGCAGATCCAGTTCTGGCCATCCCAGTCGAAATGATAGCCACCCGAGCGCGCCGCCACCCAGAGCTGCACCAGCGGGGGCTGGCGGCTGAGAATGACCTGGCTGCCGTTGTCGAACTTGATCGTCAGCACGCCACCGGCATTTTCCAGATCGAGGTCCAGACCGCTGTCGTCATAGGCGTCCTCGACCTGACGCTGGGTCTGGTCGACGAGGTGATGGAATTGCGCTTCGCTGAGCCGGCTCATGACGATCCTCGAAAGAAGGGAAAGAATCGCCGCACGGTAGCGGGCCGCCCAGATGACGTCCAGTCGCGACGGCGGCCGGCAGCTGCGCTTCAGCCATCCGGGCGTGTCAAAGAGTCGTTCAACCCCGTTATACTCCGGGCAATATTCGCCTGAATAAAGGTTTAGCGTCATGAAGCGCCTGTCTCTTCTCTTCATCGCCTGCGCCTGCCTGCTGGCCGGCTGCGGTCAGAAAGGCCCGCTGTACCTGCCCGACGACCAGAAAGCCGCCAAAGAACACCGCCACGACGTGTTCTAAGGAGCCACCATGGAAGTCTTCGCTGTCCGTGCAGGTGAACTGCATGCGGAGGGGGTAGCCCTGAGCGCCGTGGCGCAGGAATTCGGCACCCCCGCCTACGTCTACTCGCGAGCGCACATCGAGGGCCAGTACCGCGCCTATACCGATGCGCTGGCCGGTCTGCCGCACCTGGTCTGCTTTGCCGTCAAGGCCAACTCCAACCTCGGCGTGCTCAATGTCCTGGCCCGCCTCGGCGCCGGCTTCGACATCGTTTCCCGTGGTGAACTGGAGCGCGTCCTGGCCGCCGGTGGCGATCCGCACCGGGTGGTGTTCTCCGGGGTCGGCAAGACCCGCGACGACATGCGCCGCGCCCTGGAAGTGGGCGTGCACTGCTTCAACGTCGAATCCACCGACGAGCTGGAACGGCTGCAACAGGTAGCCGCGGAGCTGGGTGTGGTCGCGCCGATCTCGTTGCGGGTCAATCCCGACGTCGACGCCGGTACCCATCCCTACATCTCCACCGGTCTCAAGGAAAACAAGTTCGGCATCGACATCGCCGACGCCGAGGCGGTCTACGCCCGCGCCGCCGAACTGCCCAACCTGGACATCCTCGGGGTGGACTGCCACATCGGCTCCCAGCTCACCACCCTGCCGCCCTTCCTCGACGCCCTCGACCGCCTGCTGGCGCTGATCGACCGCCTCGCCGAGCGCGGTATCGTGCTGCGCCATCTGGACCTCGGTGGCGGCCTGGGCGTGCGCTATCGCGACGAGCAGCCGCCGCTGGCCGGCGACTATATCCAGGCCATCCGCGAGCGCATCGCCGGGCGCAACCTGACCCTGGTGTTCGAACCCGGCCGCTTCATCGTGGCCAACGCCGGTGTCCTGCTGACCCGCGTGGAGTACCTCAAGCACACCGCCCACAAGGACTTCGCCATCGTCGATGCGGCGATGAACGACCTGATCCGTCCGGCGCTGTACCAGGCCTGGATGGCGGTGGAGCCGGTGACCGCGCGCCAGGGCGATGCCCGCCGCTACGACCTGGTCGGCCCCATCTGCGAGACCGGCGACTTCCTCGCCAAGGACCGCGAGCTGGTCCTGGCCGAAGGCGATCTGCTGGCCATCCGCTCCGCCGGGGCCTATGGCTTCACCATGAGTTCCAACTACAACACCCGTGGCCGTGCGGCCGAGGTGATGGTGGATGGCGACCAGGCGCACCTGGTCCGTCGGCGCGAGACGCTGGAAGAACTCTTCGCAGGCGAGAGCCGGCTGCCGGCCTGAGGGGAGTTCCATGCAACTGCGCTTCACCAAGATGCACGGTCTGGGCAACGACTTCATGGTCCTCGACCTGATCAGCCAGCACGCGCACATCCAGCCCAAGCACGTCCGTCTGTGGGGTGACCGCAAGACCGGGGTCGGCTTCGACCAGCTGCTGATCGTCGAGACCCCCAGCACCCCGGACGTGGACTTTCGCTATCGCATCTTCAACGCCGATGGCTCCGAGGTCGAACAGTGCGGCAACGGTGCCCGCTGCTTCGCCCGCTTCGTCTTCGACAAGCGCCTGACGGTCAAGAAGCAGATCCGCGTCGAAACCAAGGGCGGCATCATCGAGCTGCTGCTCAAGGGCGATGGCCAGGTCCGTGTCGACATGGGCGCACCGCGCCTGCAGGCGGCCGAGATCCCCTTCATCGCCGAGACGGAGACCCTGAGTCATGCCGTCCAGGTCGAAGGCGAGACGGTCGAGCTGGCGGTGGTCTCCATGGGCAATCCCCATGGCGTGCTGCGCGTCGCCGACGTCGACCAGGCGCCGGTACTGACCCTCGGGCCCAAGCTGGAATGCCATCCGCGCTTTCCGCAAAAGGCCAATATCGGCTTCCTGCAGGTCATCGACGCCCAGCGCGCCCGCCTGCGGGTCTGGGAACGCGGTGTCGGCGAAACCCGCGCCTGCGGCACCGGTGCCTGCGCCGCTGCGGTAGCCGGTATCCGCCAGGGCTGGCTGAAATCGCCGGTGAGCATCGAATTGCCGGGCGGCCTGCTCAACATCGAGTGGGACGGCGTCGGTCAATCGGTGCTCATGACCGGTCCGGCCACCCGTGTCTACGAAGGCCAGGTAAGAGTATGAGCGACACCCCCGAACTGACCGCGGACCAGATCGCCGACTGGCTGCTGGACCATCCGCACTTCTTCGCCGATCGCGAAGAGCTGCTGGCGGAGATGCGCGTGCCCCATCAGCGGGGTACCGCCATCTCCCTGGTCGAGCGGCAACTCGGTCTGTTGCGCGATCGCAACGGCGAGATGCGCCATCGCCTGACCCACCTGATGGACGTGGCGCGGGACAACGACCGGCTGTTCGACAAGACCCGCCGCCTGATCATCGGCCTGCTGGACGCCAACAGCCTGGAAGAGGTGATAGGCACCGTCGAAGACAGCCTGCGCCATGAATTCAAGGTGCCCTACGTCGGCCTCATCCTGTTCCACGAGCATCCCCTGCCGGTCGGCCGCAGCGTCACCCCCGCCGAGGCGCAAAAGGTGATCGGTGGTCTGCTGGGCGGCGAGAAGACCACCAGCGGCGTCCTGCGCGCCCACGAACTGGCCTTCCTGTTCGGTGACTCGGCCAAGGAAGAGGTCGGCTCCGCCGCCGTCGCCGCCCTCTCCCACCAGGGTCTGCATGGCGTCCTGGCGATCGGCAGTCCTGATCCCCAGCACTATCGCAGCAGCCTGGGCACCCTGTTCCTCAGCCATGTGGCGGAAGTCCTGGCGCGGGTCCTGCCGCGCTTTCCCGTCCCCTTGCGTACGGTGCGCTGAGCCCGGGAGCGGAGCATGCAGGTCCAGCTCGATGCCTATCTCGACCACCTGCGCCTGGAACGCCAGGTTTCGCCCCACACCCTCGACGGCTACCGGCGCGACCTGCGCAAGCTGCTGAGCTTCGCCGAAGCCGAAGGCCTGAGCGACTGGGGCGGCCTGGACAGTCGGCGCCTGCGCGCCCTGATCGCCCAGCTGCACCGGGCCGGCGCTTCCAGCCGCAGCCTGGCGCGGCTGCTGTCGGCCTGTCGCGGCTTCTATCTCTACCTGATCCGCGAGGGCCACTGCAGCCAGGACCCGGCTCATGGCCTCTCGCCGCCCAAGGCGCAGAAGGCCCTGCCCAAGGTGCTCGATGTCGACCGCTCCATGCAGTTGCTCGACGGCGCCGTGGAGGACGATTTCCTCGCCCTGCGCGACCAGGCCCTGCTGGAGCTGTTCTACAGCTCCGGGCTGCGGCTGTCCGAGCTGGTAGGGCTGGACCTGGCGGATGTGGACCTGGCCCAGGGCCTGGTCCAGGTGCGCGGCAAGGGCAACAAGGAGCGGGTGCTGCCCATCGGCAGCAAGGCCCGCGACGCCCTGGAGACCTGGCTCAAGATCCGGCTCCAGACCGCACCGCGTGACGACGCCCTGTTCATCGGCCAGCGCGGTCTGCGCCTGACGCCCCGCGCGATACAGCTGCGGGTGCGCGAGGCCGGCGTGCGCGAACTGGGCCAGCACCTGCATCCGCACATGCTCAGGCACAGCTTCGCCAGCCACATGCTCAGCGCCTCTGGCGATCTGCGCGCGGTCCAGGAGCTGCTCGGCCATGCCGACATCGCCACCACCCAGATCTACACCCACCTGGACTTCGGCCAGCTCGCCGAGGTCTATGACAAGGCGCACCCCCGCGCCAAGCGCAAGGCCAGCCGATGACGATTCGCCTCGTGACCTTCGACCTCGACGACACCCTCTGGGAGATCGCCCCGGTCATCCACTCCGCCGAAGCCCTGCTGCGCGACTGGTTCGCCGCCTCCGCGCCGCGACTGGGCAGCGTTCCGGTCGAGCACCTCTGGGCAATTCGCGATCGCCTGCTGCAAGAGGACGCCGGTCTCAGGCACCGGGTCAGCGAGCTGCGCCGCCGGGTCATCCATCAGGCACTGCTCGATGCCGGCTATGGCGAACCCGAGGCCGCGCAGCTGGCCGAAGCGGGCTTCGCGGTCTATCTGGCCGCCCGCCAGCAGGTCACCCTGTTCGACGACGTCCATCCCACCCTGGAGCAACTGGCCGATCGCTACACCCTGGGGGTGCTGACCAATGGCAATGCGGACGTCCAGACCATCGGCCTGGCCGACTATTTCCGCTTCGCCCTGAATGCCGAGCAGCTGGGCGTCGGCAAACCCGATCCCACGCCCTTTCGCGAAGCGCTGCGCCTCACCGGCATTCCCGCCGCGGCCACCGTGCACGTGGGCGATAACCCCGTGGATGACGTCCAGGGCGCGCAGCGCGCCGGCATTCGCGCCGTCTGGTTCAATCCCCTGCAGCATCCCTGGCAGGGCCCTGGCCAGCCGGATGCGGAGGTCCGCAGCCTGAGCGAGCTTCCCGCCGTACTGGCAGGCTGGTGAGCCAGCGGAAAAAATTAGCAATACTAAATAGGGAAAGGCTGATTTATTTCCGCGCGCCAGCCGTCTACTAGCGCCCTTGGTTCTGTTAACCAATCGCCAAAATATTCGTCACATTTGTTGCCTTGCCTGGCAGAGGCTTTGCGACCCCCTTCACCAAAAGCTTCGGAGTCGGCCGTTTTTTTGCCAAGCACACCTCATTTGGCCGCCGATTCACCCGGATCAACGGCATTAATAGCGGTCTCGCTGCCCGGATTTCCCGTCCGGACCTCGCGTTGACAGTCCAAACCCTTTTGACAATCATTGCCCCAGGTTCGAAGTAGCGCTGGGATTGCGCGCTGAACCTGCTGCCGTACAGGTCAGGGAAGACAGCATTACCTCCCCCTCCTCTGCGTCTCGCCGATGGCTTCTCAAGTTCCTGTCTTCTGCGTTGTCGGGTCTTGATATCGGTAAATAACCCTCTGTTCATCCCGTCCAGGTGCAAACCCGTGCGGTAGCCATGTCCCGATCGGACCGGTTACCACCCAAGACACGGCAAACCTGTGCGGTAGCCATGCCCAGGCACTGGACAGCAGGGGACGATCACCGTGCCAGCGAGCACCTGCAGGACTACATGGATGTCACCTGAACTGGACTTAACTCTTTTCGTGCTTGCCACTTCAGTCTTGCCTGAAACAGGCGGGCGGGTGGCTGCCCAGCCAAACGAACTTCGGCACCTTCACGCGACACGCAGTGTGGCCCGGATCCTCGGGTAAAGATCGAAAAGTCTTCGGCAGATGGCCGTGAGCAAGTTGCTGTTAACCCGGCGCCGATACTTGCGAATTAATTACCGGCAATGGCTGGCACAGTTACTGACCGACGTTCATCAGACGGTCATTCAATCAATAAAGATTAAAACGATCTCTTGTATTTCTTGCTGACTGCCGGGCACTGCGAAAGCCAGTTTCTACCACGTTAATTGCGCCCCGATTGCGCACAGAGAGGATGCCCCGATGGCAAGGAATGATCTATCGGAATCGACATTAGGATGTCTAATTGGCGGCGCCGGTCCGGCGGGCCTGGGATTCCTGTTCAATGCCATCAAGCGTGGCGCCCTGGAGCAACTGGCCCAGGCCGGCACCATCATCGTCGATGCCGGGACCGAACTCGGCGCCGGCAAGCTGGGTGACTATCAGATCATCGCCAACTCGGTCAGCGACGTCTTTCTGGACTGCCTGCGCGATCCCCTGCTGGCGCCCATCCTGGCCCCGCTGCAGGCCTCGCCGACCTTTCGCCACCTCAAGCTGAATTCCCAGGAAGCGCCGGCGCTGCCCATCGTCGGCCAGCTCTTCCAGCAGGCCGCCGGCCTGGTCCTGCCCTGGCTCGAACGCCAGTACGGCATCCCCACCTGGCGCCAGACCCGCATCACCGAAGTGACCTGCGAAGGCTCGAGCTATGTCGTCTGGCTGGAACAGGCCGGCGCCATCCGCCGCGTCCGCACCTCCAGCCTGGTCCTCAACCTGGGCGGCAAGCAGACCCGCCACAGCTTCGAGGAAAGCATCCAGGCCATGGGTCTGCAGCTGCCCCAGAGCGCCTCGATCGACAGCTCCGACAATCTGCTGCGCCTGCAACCCGAGGCCCTGCGCCAGCGCTATCGGGCACGCCTCAAGGATGGCGGTCCGATCTGCGTGGTCGGCGGCTCCCACAGTGCCTTTTCCGCCCTGGACAACCTGGCCAGCGCCCTGCACCACGATGGTCTGCGCGAGCTGACCCTGGTCCATCGCTCGCCGATCCGGCTGTTCTACGAGACCGCCGCCGAAGCCCTGGCCGCCGGCTACGACTTCGACCCGATCCAGGACATCTGCCCCATTTCCAAGCGGGTCAACCGTTCCGGCGGACTGCGCTACCGCGCCCACGAGATCGGTCGCCAGGTCCTTGCCGGTCAGGGCATCGGCGGCACCCCGGTCAAGGTCAGGACGCTGCAGCTGGATGGCCGCGCCGAACGTCTCGCCAGCGCCCAGACGCTGTTCGACAGCGCCGCCCTGCTGGTCCAGGGCATGGGTTACCAACCCATAGTGCCCGAGCTGCGCTGCCAGGACGGCCGGCCGCTGACCCTGCGCACCCTGCGCGGCGGCCTGGACTCCGACGCCGCCGGCAGTCCGCTGGACCAGCACGGCCAGCGCCTCAAGGGCCTGCACCTGTTCGGCCTGGGCTCGGGATTGGCGGTGGATCCCCGCCTGGGCAGCGAAGCGTCCTTTTCCGGACGCATCTACGGGGTCTGGCAGTTCCACAACGATGCCAGTCGCGAGGCCCTGGAGTCGGTTCTGGAGCGCCTGGACAGGCCCGGCGCCCTCTTCCGGCAATCGGCCAGCCCGGTCGCCGAACACGCTTGACCGAACCGACACGTATCAAGGACTCGATAAGCAGGTACCGGATCATGATCAATGTGACCAAGCCCTACCTTGGCGATAAGGAACGCTTCAAGGCGTATATCGACAAGATCTACACCAACAACTGGATCACTAACCAGGGCCCTCTGCACGCGCAACTCGAAGAACGCCTGCGCGACTATCTGGGCGTCAGAAACATCATCCTGGTCAACAACGGTACCCTGGCCCTGCAGGTCGCCTATCGCGCCCTGGGCCTGACCGGCAGTGCCATCACCACGCCGTTCAGCTTTGTCGCCACCACCAGCACCCTGCACTGGGAAGGGATCCGGCCGGTGTTCGCCGACATCCACCCGGAAACCTGGAACCTGGATCCGGCCAACGTCGAAGCCGCCATCGAGCCTGACACCTCGGCCATCGTCGCCACCCATGTGTTCGGCAATCCCTGCGATGTCCGCGGCCTGCAGCAGGTCGCCCAGCGCCACGGCCTGAAGGTCGTCTACGACGGCGCCCATGCCTTCGGCACCCTGTTCGAAGGCCGCTCGGTACTGCAGTGGGGCGACATCACCACCGTCAGCTTCCACGCCACCAAGCTGTTCCACACCATCGAAGGCGGCGCGATCATCACCGAAGACGACGAACTCGCCGAGCGCGTTCGCCGCATGATCAACTTCGGCATCGTCGATGCCGAACGCATCGAAGGCGTGGGCATCAACGCCAAGCTCAACGAGGTCTCCGCGGCCATGGGGCTGTGCATCCTCGACGAGCTGGAAGACATCCTGGCCCGCCGCGCCGTCATCGGTCAGCACTATGAAAGACGCCTGCAGGGCGCCTTCGACCTGCAGCGCCCCACCTACGGGACCCAGCTGAACTACAGCTACTTCCCGGTGGCCCTGCGCGACGAGCCGAGCCTGCTGGACACCAAGAAGGCGCTCAACGCCGTCGGCATCAATCCGCGCCGCTACTTCTATCCGTCGCTGGAAACCCTGGATTACCTGCAGCCCCAGGCGATCAAGCCGGTCTCGCGCAAGCTGAGTCACCGCATCCTCTGCGTGCCGCTCTATCCGGACCTGCCGCAGGCGACCCAGGACCTGCTGATCGACACCCTGCTCCTCGCGCAGCAGAAAAAGACCAGCATGGAATCCCTGCGGGCACTCATCACCCCGGCACAGCTGCTGCCGAGCTGGGATTTTCCCGGCGACTCCTCTCCTGTTCTAACTTGACCCTGGCCCGCTATCTCCCATGACCAGTCCCGCGAAAGTGTCGGTGTTGCGCAACACCCTGATCAACTATGCCGGCCAAGCCTATGCGCTGCTGATCGGCATCTTGATCCAGCCGATGTATCTCGGTCATCTGGGTGCCGAAACCTATGGTCTGATCGGCTTCTTCGCCGTGCTGCAGACCTGGCTGCAACTCCTCGACGTCGGCATTTCCGCCTCGCTGGTCCGCGACGTCGCCCACGGCCGCGGCCAGACCGGCGCCGGGCGTACCCGCGGCCAGCTGCTGCGCTCGCTGGAATTCATCTTCATCCCCCTGGCGACCCTGGCCTTCGTCGCCATCGAGCTGAATGCGGAGTGGATGGCGGGGCACTGGCTCAACGTCCAGGGCCTGCCCACGGAAACCGTGGCCCACTGCATCGGCCTGATGGGGCTGATGATCGCCTTCCGCCTGCTGTCGACGCTGTACAAGAGCGGCGTCCAGGGGGTCGAGCTGCACGGCTGGCTGAACATGGTCAACGTGCTGATCGCCACGGTGCGCTACTTCGGCGGCCTGGTCCTGGTGATGTGGATTTCCCAGGAGCCGCTGGACTTCTTCGTGTTCCAGGCCTTCGTCGCCGTGTTCGAGATGCTGGTCTATGCGCTCAAGGCCTATCGCCTGCTGCCCAACCCCACCTGGTGGAGCGGCTTCGACTGGCAGCGGGTCAAGCCCATCGTGCCCTTCGCCCTGAGCATGTCCTTTACCTCGATCCTGTGGATCGCCCTGACCCAGCTCGACAAGCTGGTGCTGTCCAAGGCGCTGCCCCTGGCCGAGTACGGCTACTTCAGCCTGGTGGCGCTGATCTCCACCGGCATCGTGACCCTGACCAATCCGCTGGTGCAGGCGCTGTTGCCACGCATGACGGTGCTGGTGTCCCAGGACAAGCCGCTCGAACTGGAGCGGCTCTATCGCAACGCGGCACGCTTCGCCTTCGCCATCCTGCTGCCGCTGGCGGCCATGGTGGCCTTCCATGGCGAGGCGCTGGTCTTCGCCTGGACCGGCGACAAGGTCTCCGCCCACTGGAGCGAGCCGATCCTGTTCTGGTACGCCCTGGGCTCGGCGCTGCTCGCCCTCAGCCAGTTCCAGTTCTACCTGCAGTACGCCTACGGCAAGTTGCGCCTGCACGTCTGGTACAGCCTGGTATCGGCGGCCATCTCGGTGCCCATCGTGATCCTGGTGGTCCTGCACTACGGCGCCTATGGCGCGGCGCTGGCCTGGTTCTTCATGCGCCTGATCCCCTTCGTGATCTGGCCGATGATCGTCCACGGCCGCTTCGCGCCGAATCTGCAGCGCTACTGGAACCAGGATCTGCTGGTGGCCGTGGTGGTGACCGCCATCGGCGTGGGCCTGAGCAAGCTGCTGTACCAAGAGATTCAACCGCAGGAGCGGTTCTCCATCCTGGCCACCCTCGCCCTGGGCGGTGGCCTGACCCTGGTGCTGATGGCGCTGAGCTACGTGCTCTGTTCTCCGAAACAGACCCGCTCGCGCCTGTTTTCCCAACTCTACAAAGCAGGTATCTGACATGGACGCTCGGACCGAAGCAGAGATCATGAAGCACTGGCCGACGAATTGCAGTCGGCCGGTCGCCAGCATCGTCTGCCTGACCTTCAACCATCGTGATTACATCGGCCAGGCCATCGACGGCTTCCTGCGCCAGCAGACCGATTTCCCCTTCGAGATCATCGTCAACGACGACGCCTCGACCGATGGCACCCGGGAAATCCTCCAGGACTACGAGCGCCGCTACCCCCGGCTGATCCGCCTGATCCTGCAAAAGGAAAACCAGTACAGCCAGGGCAAGCCCTATGGCATGCCGGTGTTCCAGCACGCCCGCGGCGACTACATCGCCTATTGCGAAGGCGACGACTACTGGAACGATCCGCGCAAGCTGCAGCTGCAGGTGGACTTCCTGGAGAACAACCGGGACTACGCCCTGACCTTCCACGCCTCCTATGCCTTCAACAGCACGGGGATCGTCAATCCGCAGCGGTTCAATGGCCAGGATCACTACGATCGCAGCGAAACCGACCTGAAGAAGGCTCTGCCGCTGTCGACCCTGACCGCCTGCTTCCGCAACATCCTGCGCGAACTGCCGCCGGAGCTGGAAACCGCCGCGCTCATGGACATCGTCTGGTGGTCGCTGCTGGGTGCCCACGGCAAGGGCAAGTTCATGGACGAGATCCGCCCCGCCGCCTACCGCGTGCACGAGGGCGGGATCTTTTCCATGCGCGCCAGCCAGAAGCGCCTGCAGATGGATCTCCACACCCAGTACTGCCTGGCCAACTACTACTACCGGCTGGGCGAACGCGACCTGCATGTCTTCTTCCTGCGCCAGGTCCTGAGTCTTTCGCTGTCCTCGATTCCGCCGACGCAGAAGGTCAAGGCGCTCCTGCGGGCGGTAAGCAACATCACCCTCAACATCGGCCGACGCTTCGCCCCCAAGCGCGTCACCTACTGAACTTACGCAGAGCAGTTTTCCGGCTGCGCTGTATCCAGCTAAAAGGAAGGGACCCCAATGACCGTCATGCAGCGCTCTTCGTTCGAACAACACGAAGAACAACATCTGGACCTCAAGACGATGGCCCTCACGCTTCTTGATCACAAGAAGCTGATCGCGGGCATCACCGCGGGTTTTCTGGCCGTGGGCATCACCTATGCCGTGCTGTCGACTCCGCAATACGTCGCCGGGGCGATGATCCAGATCGAACCCAAGAAGAATGCGCTCACGGCGGTCGCCGAGACCGTGGTGCGACCCAACTCCGCCTCGCCGGCGGTAGCCGAGATCGAGCTGCTGAAGTCGCGCGCGGTGCTGACCAAGACCGTGGAGAATCTGCGCCTGGACATCGAGGCCAAGCCGCGCTTCTTCCCGCTGATCGGCCACTACCTGTGGCGCCACTACGAAGCCGAAAAGCCGGGTCAGCTGGCGGACAGCTGGCCGCAACTGCGCGGCTTCGCCTGGGGCGGCGAACAGATCGACGTCTTCCAGTTCGACGTGCCGGACGACATGTACGGTGAAACGCTGACCGTGGTGGCCGGCAGCAACGGTCGCTACCGCCTGCTGGACAAGGACAAGCAGCCCCTGCTCGACGGCCAGGTCGGCCAGATGGCCAGCGGTAACGGCTACCGCATGCAGATCAAGACCCTGACCGCGCGTCCCGGTACCGAATTCAAGGTGACCCGCAACCGCGTCATCACCACCGCGCAGCTCTATCAGAACCGCATCAAGACCAGCGAAGCGGGCAAGGAGTCGGGGATCATCTACCTGTCCCTGGCCGACGAGAATCCCGATCTGGCCAAGAGCGTCCTGTCCGAGATCAGCCGCCTGTACGTGCTGCAGAACGTCGAGCGCAGCTCGGCCGAAGCCGCCCAGCGCCTGGACTTCCTCCGTGGCCAGCTGCCGGCGGTGCGCAAGGACCTGGAAAGCGCCGAAGCGGCCCTGAACAACTACCAGACCAACAGCCGCTCCGTGGACATCAGCCTGGAAACCAAGGCAGTCCTGGACAAGATCGTCACCCTCGACACCTCTATCTCCCAGCTCAAGCTCAAGCAGGCCGAATACGATCGCCTCTATACCCGCGATCACCCCAGCTACAAGACCCTGCTGAACCAGCTCGCCCAGCTGGAAGTGGAAAAACGCAGCCTGCAGCGCAAGGTGGAGGCCCTGCCGAGCACCCAGCAGGAGCTGCTGCGCCTGAACCGCGACATGAAGGTCACCAACCAGACCTATCAGCTGCTGCTCAACCAGGCCCAGGAACAGGACATCATCCGTGCCGGCACCATCGGCAACGTGCGCCTGGTCGACAACGCCGACGTCAACCTCGACGAGCCGGCCACCAACCGCAAGATCGCGTTGATCCTGTCGCTGCTGCTGGGTCTGGTGACCTCGGTGGTGGTGGTCTTCGTCCGCCAGGCCTTCCAGAAGGGCATCGAGAATCCGGACACCGTCGAGCAGATCGGCCTGCCGGTCTATTCCACCCTGCCCTTCACCAAGGACCAGGAGCGCCTGAACCGTCGCCTGAAGAAGAAGACCCGTACCGGCGAACCCAATCTGCTGAGCGTGGTGCAGCCGGCCAACCTGGCGGTGGAATCCCTGCGCAGCCTGAGATCCAGCCTGCACTTCGCCATGCTGGAAGCCAAGAACCGGGTGATCATGATTTCCAGCCCGACCCCGGGCGTCGGCAAGTCCTTCGTCTCCAGCAACCTCGCCGCGGTGGTCGCCCAGTCGGGTCAGCGCGTGCTGCTGATCGACGCCGACATGCGCAAGGGCTATCTGCACCGCGTGTTCGGCCTGCAGCCGCAAGCCGGCCTGTCCGAGCTGCTGACCGGTCGCAGCAAGCTGCGTGAAGCCATCGTGCCGAGCGGTATCGCCCAGCTGGACATCATCAGCTGTGGTCAGGCCGCGCCGAATCCCTCGGAGCTGCTGATGCACGCCAATTTCTCCCGTCTGCTGGACGAAGTGGGCAGCCTCTACGACCTGGTGATCATCGATACCCCGCCGATCCTGGCGGTGACCGATGCCGCCCTGGTGGGTCGCCTCGCCGGCACCACCCTGCTGGTCACCCGTTTCGGCCAGAGCACCCTCAAGGCGGTGGAGAACTCCCGTCGCCGCTTCGCCCAGAACGGCATCACCATCAAGGGCGCCATCCTCAACGGCGTGCAGCGCAAGGCCTCGACGTCCATGGAAGACGATGGCGTCTACGGCTACTACGAATACGGCCCCCGTACCTGATACGCCGCTCCGTCGCGACCGATAGCCCCAAGAGAAGGAACTCGCCCATGACGCTCGCCCATCCCGCCGGTCACTGGTACCTGGTGCAGACCAAGCCCAATCAGGAGGCCCGCGCTGAAGAAAACCTGAGCAGACAGGGCTATGTCTGCTTCCGGCCCCAGCGCGAGCGCAAGGCGTCCGGCAGAAGTCGCGCGGCCGGCAGCGAATCGCTGTTCCCGGGGTACCTGTTCATCCAGCTCAATGACGTGAACGACAACTGGTACCCCATCCGCTCGACGCGCGGCGTCAATCGCATCGTCAGCTTCGGCACCCAGCCGACGGCGGTGAGCGAAGCCATCATCGACGATATCCGTCAGCGGCTCGCCGCCCTGGCGGAGCCTGCACCCGCGCACCAGCCCGGCGCGGCCGTGCGGGTGCAATACAGCCAGGAGCTGGAAATGGACGCCGTGTTCCTGAGTGCCGATGGCAACGAGCGAGCCATCATCCTGCTGCGCATCCTGCAGCGCGAACAGCGGGTCAGCGTCGCCCTCGAGCAATTATCGGCAGCGACCCCCGTCAGCCAACGGCTGCGCGCCTGACCCAGTACCCAAGGCCCTTTGGAGAGTCTCTTCATGCAATGCAAAACCACGGTCGTTACCGTCACCTACGGCAATCGCATCGGCTACCTGGAGCAGCTCGTCACCCGCGCCCTGGCCGAGCGCACCATTCATCAGGTCATCGTGGTGAGCAATGCGGCGACGGTGTCGCTGGATAGCCTCGAAACCCGCTGGCCCGGTCAGGTCAAGGTGATCGCCCTGAGCGAGAACACCGGTTCCGCCAACGGTTACGCCGTGGCCCTGGAAGCGGCCCTGGCCACCGATACCACCCACATCTGGATGATGGACGACGACAACGCCCCCCTGGGCGATGCCCTCGACGTGCTGCACCGTCGCCTCGACGAACTCGGCGCCGTCCACGGTCGCGACAAGGTCGCCGTGCTCGGCTACCGGCCGACCCAGCAGGCCGACATCGCCCAGTGCATCCCGACCAAGATGATCACCCAGCCACGTTCGAGCTATTTCGGCTTCCACGTGGCCCGCATCCCCTACAAGATCTGGCGCCGCCTGCCCTGGGGCCGGCCGCGCGGTGGCCAGCCGGAAGCCCTGGTCGAGCTGCCTTTCGCCCCCTATGGCGGCATGCTCGCCCACCGCAGCCTCTATGAGCGCATCGGCCTGCCCCTGCGCGAGCTGGTGCTCTATTCCGACGACACCGAGTACACCTACCGCATCACCCAGGCCGGCGGAAAGCTGTTCATGGTCACCGAGGCGGAACTCGAAGAACTGGAGCATTCCTGGAACATCAAGGAAGGCACCAGCAACGTCTACCAGAACTACCTGCAGGCCGGCTCGGATTTCCGCGCCTACTACGCCGCGCGCAACCAGGCCTGGTTCGACAAGAACGTCTGGGCCAGCTCCCGGCCGATGTACAGCCTCAACCGCTACGTCTTCCACACCCTGCTCAAGCTGTTCGCCCGTGACGACAAGAGCCGTCAGCGCCTGGCGCTGATCCGGCAGGCGGTCCAGGACGGCGAAACCGGCGCGCTGGGGATAAACCGCAGCTATCCGCTATGAAACTGCTCTTTCTCAACAGCTTCTATCCGCCCCAGGTGGGCGGTGGCGCGGAGCTCATCCTGCAACGCAGCGTGGAAGGCTTCCAGCAGCGCGGTCACGACGTGGCCGTGCTGGTGACCGGTCCCGAGCAGGGTGTGCGGCAGGAGACGGTGAACGACGTTCGCGTCTATCGCGCCGGGCTGAAGAATTTCTACTGGCCCCTGACCCAGCAGCGCCCCGGTCCGCTGGCGCGCTTCGGCTGGCACTTTCGCGACCAGTACAACAGCGCGATGCGGGCGCCCCTGCGCCAGGTGCTGCAACAGGAAAAGCCGGATCTGGTGGTGTGCCACAACCTGTCCGGCTGGTCGGTCGCGGCCTGGGACGAGATCCGCGCCAGCGGCGTGCCCATCGTGCAGGTGCTGCATGACATGTACCTGCTGTGCCCGAAGAACACCCTGTTCAAGAAGGGCCAGAGCTGCCAGAAACTCTGTGGCAGCTGCGCGGCCCTGCGCCGCCCCCACGCCGAGCAGTCCGCCAAGGTGGATGCCGTCGTCGGGGTCAGCCGGTACCTGCTGGATACCATCGTGAACAAGGGCTACTTCAGCGGCGTTCCGCGTCAGGTCATCCACAACGCCAGCCTGATCGCCGGCAGCAATGCCGAGACCGCGACCCCCAGTCCGGACGGCGTCGTCCGCTTCGGCTACATGGGTACCCTGTCGGAAAACAAGGGCGTGGGCTGGCTGATCGAGCAGTTCCAGCGGCTGTCGCTCAACGCCACCCTGACCATCGCCGGCAAGGGCCAGCTGGACTACGAAGCCCAGCTCAAGGCCATGGCCGATCCGCAGAAGGTCAGCTTCGTCGGTTATCAGAAGCCCGAGGCCTTCTACCGGAGCATCGACGTCTTCGTCGCGCCGTCGCTGTGGGCCGAGCCCTTCGGCATGGTCGCCGTCGAGGCCTGTGCCTTCCAGAAGCCGGTCATCGCCGCGCGCATGGGCGGTCTGCCGGAGATCGTTCGCGATGGCGTCAACGGGCTGCTCTGCAATCCCGACGACCGCGACTCCCTGGGCCGCGCCCTGCAGTGCCTGCATGACGATACCGAGTTGCGCCAGCGGCTGAGTCTGCTGAGCCGCACTGCGGTGGCCGATCTGCTGAGCATGGACACCATGCTCGACCAGTACCAGGCGCTCTTTGAAGACGTCCTGGGCAAGGCGCAACACGGCTCCGCCAAGCAGCTTCACGTACCTCACACACAGCTTTCCAACTGATCCACCCCAGGTCACGGCAACGGGCAGAATCATGATCATCGTCAATTCCCGCTTCATCACCCAGGATCTTCGCGGCGTCCAGCGCTTCGCGGAATGCATCTCGCTGGAGCTGGCGAAGCTGAGATACGACCTGCGCTTCGTCGCGCCGCCCGGCGTCGTCAGGCCCGAGGTGGCCAAGCGGCTGAACATCGAGATCATCGGCACCCGCCAGGGCCAGCGCTGGGAGCAATGGGACCTGCCGAACTGGCTGAAGAGCCAGGGCAGCCCCCTGCTGCTGTCGCTGTGCAGCACGGCGCCGCTGCTCTACACCAACCAGATCGCCACCCACCACGACATCAACTACGTGCGCTTTCCCGAGAGTTACTCGTGGAAATTCCGCACCTCGTACCGCTGCCTGATCCCCATGCTGCTCAAGCGCTCGAATGCCCTGATCACCGTGAGTGAATTCTCCCGGGACGAGATCTCGCGCTTCTATCGCTACCCGAGCGACTCGATCACGGTGGTGCCCAACGCCGTCGCCGACGCCTTCACCCTGGAGCCGCGGATCGACCGCGCCGACACCCCCTATCTGCTGGCGGTGTCCTCGCCCAGCTACCACAAGAATTTCTCGCGGATGCTGGAGGCCTTCGCCGCCCTGCCGCGGGATCTGGATGTCGAGTTGCGCATTGTCGGCGACAGCCACGCCGTGTTCGGTCAGAACGACCTGGCGACCCTGGCCGCCCGGGATTCGCGGGTCAAGCTGCTCGGCCGCATCGACGATGCCGAACTGGCGCGCCAGTATCGCCAGGCCACCGCCTTCGTCTTTCCGTCGCTCTACGAGGGGTTCGGCATTCCGCCCCTCGAAGCCCAGGCCTGCGGCTGCCCGGTGATCTCGGCAAACACCGCCTCCATGCCGGAAGTGCTGCAGGACAGCGTCCTCTACTTCGATCCCTACGAGACGGCCAGCATCACCCGGGCGATGCGCACCATCCTCCAGGACGCACCGCTCAGGGAGGCGCTTCGCGCCAAGGGTCTGGCCAACATCCAGCGCTTCAACTGGCAGACCTCGGCGAGAAAGGTCTCCGACCTGCTGGATAGCGCCCTGGCGACCACCACCAAGTCCACGGCCAGGGCCGCCTGAAACGACCCCACGACAATAATTCAGCGATCAAGAACTCATGGAAGAGACAAGCAACGCCATGGCAGGCCAGCGCGGTTCCTCTGTACCCCTGACGCTCGACGACTCGAGCGGGTCCGGGCGCGTCCTTCAGGTCGCTGATTGCCACCGGCTGCACAGCAGCTCGGACGCCACCGCGGCAGAGACCGTGGAGCGCCCGGAAAACGCCGAATGTTTCGAAACGCCTGCAACAGACGCCGTCTTTGCACCAAGCCCAACCATCAAGTTGCACGAACTCGAAAGCCCCTCGGACGACATCGAGATTACCCGGCTGCCCTGGGGATATGCAGTGACCAGAAAGACCCGCACTCCATGATTCAGCACCAGCACTTGATTTCATTTCACGCTTAAGGAAGACGACATGAAAATCGCCATCGTTCACGATTGGTTGGTAACCTTTGCTGGCGCCGAACGCGTGCTCGCCGAATTGCTCGACATCTGGCCGGAGGCGGACCTGTTCAGCGTGATCGACTTCCTCTCGGACGAGGATCGGGCGCAGCTGCAAGGCAAGCAGGCGACAACCACTTTCATCCAGCGCCTGCCCCAGGCCAAGAAGCGCTATCAGACCTATCTGCCGCTGATGCCGCACGCCATCGAGCAACTCGACCTGTCCGGCTACGACCTGATCATCTCCAGCAGCCATGCGGTGGCCAAGGGTGTCCTGACCGGTCCGGACCAGCTGCACATCAGCTATGTCCACTCGCCCATCCGCTACGCCTGGGACCTGCAGCACCAGTACCTCAAGGAAGCCGGTCTCGACCGCGGCCTCAAGGGCAAGCTGGCGCGCGTCATCCTGCACTACGTGCGCATCTGGGATCAGCGCACCGCCGCCGGCGTGGATGCCTTCGTCGCCAACTCCCACTTCATCGCCCGGCGCATCAGCAAGGCCTATCGCCGCGAAGCCAAGGTCATCTATCCGCCGGTCGACATCAGTCGCTTCACCCCCAGCGGCGGCAAGGACGACTTCTACCTCACGGCGTCGCGCATGGTGCCCTACAAGCGCATGCCGATGATCGTCGAAGCCTTCAGCTCGATGCCCGACAAGAAGCTGGTGGTGATCGGCGCCGGCCCCGAATTCGAGAAAGCCAAGGAAGTCGCCGGCCCCAATGTCACCCTGCTGGGTTACCAGGACTTCGACTGCCTGCTCGATCATATGCGCAGAGCGCGGGCCTTCGTTTTTGCCGCCGAGGAAGATTTCGGCATCACCCCCATCGAAGCCCAGGCCTGCGGTACGCCCGTCATCGCCTATGGCCGGGGTGGCGTTCTGGAAACCGTGCGCGGTCTCGATGCGCAACACCCCACCGGCGTCTTCTATCCGGAGCAGACCGCTGCCTCGCTATGCGCCGCCGTGCGTCAGTTCGAGGCCTTGGAAACGCCGATCAGCCAGCAGGCGTGCCGACAGAACGCCGAGCGCTTCGCCACCAAGCGTTTCCGTCAGGAAATGCGCGCCTATGTCGAAGCCCGGGTCGCTGCGCTGCATCTGCCCGCCGATCTGGATCTGGAGATCGTGACGCCCTTTCCCAGCAAGGCTCTGCAACCGAGCTCGCTGAGCACCGCCTGAGGGTTACTCCTTCACGTCCATGAATTCCCGCGCCCAGACTCGATACTCCTGCAGGGTCGAGTACTTGGTGGAGAGTTCGGAAGCGGACAGGTCGGACGCGGTGATGTCGCGCTGCTCTCTGAGGCAGTCGTAGGTCGCCTTGATCGCCGCGAAGTAGGCTGCATGCCCGTTCACCACCACCCGGACCCCGGCCTTGGCCAGGCGGGCGTTGTCGCGCAACTGGGGATTGCCGTAGGTCACCAGCATCACCGGCACGCTCAGGTGCTGGGTGATTTCTTCCAGATGAGCGAAATCGCGAATGCCGACCATGCAGATACCGTCCGCACCCGCGGCCTCGTAGGCCTTGGTGCGGGAGATGACTTCCTCGGTGCTCAATTCGGTGGCGTTGGTGCGGGCGAAGATGCTCAGGGCCTCGTCGATACGGGCTTCCAGCGCCCCCTTGATCTTGCCGATACCCTCTTCGACGCTCACCAGATCGGTGGACTTGCGACCATAGCCGGCCGGCAGCACGGTGTCCTCGATGGTCAGGGCAGCCACTCCGGCGCGTTCGAGTTCGGTGATGGTGCGCATCACGTTCAGCGCATTGCCGTAGCCGTGATCGGCGTCAGCGATGATGGGCAGCCGGGCGACCCGCCCGATGCGCGTGGCCTGCTCGACGAACTCGCTGAGAGTGATCAGGGCGAAGTCCGGCGCGGCCAACACCTGCAGGGAAGCCACCGACCCGCCGAGGATGCCCATTTCGAAACCCAGGTCGTTGGCGATGCGCGCCGACATGGGATCGAAGACGGACGCCGTGTGATAGCAGCTGTCCGATTTGAGCAGGGCTCTGAACGCTAGACGCAACTTGTGCGGGGAGGTTGGCTTCATGGAATTTTCCTTCTGGGAGATACCGAACAGACAATGTTAGCGCGACAAGTACTGGTCATACGACCGGATGTCCGGCTTTGAGATAAATCGATTCATCCAACTGACCCACGGTCGTCGCCCGGCCTCGCTCTTCAAGAGCCACAGGCCCCGCGGCGAACGTCAAATGAATGCGGATCGGCAGTGCAGCCAGCCACTTGGCCAAGCGTGGGAAATTTCGGTACCCAAGCATGCCCGGGCAAAGTGACAATAGTGGCCAGGCCTTGCCTTCCTGCCAATCCCGTCACTGCATAATGCCATCATGCTCGCCGCTGCTTTCCTCGAACGCTTCACCGCCCTGGATCTCTTTCTGACCCGCCATCAGCACCTGTGGCGACCCAGACCCTTCGTCGAACGGGAGCTGGCCTGGGAATCGAGCCATGCGGAGCTGGCCCGCTGGCTGCGGGCCCGCAGTCTGGAGGAAGCCGAGGCCGCCCATAATACCCCTCAGCTGCTGGCTGCACCTGAGCCCTTCCGCTCTCTGGCAGAGACCTCGCTGGCGCTCAGTCAGGTCCACGCCTACCCAGACGCTCCTGGCCGCACCTTGTCCGGCAGGCAAGACGTCGACGTGCCGGGGCGCAAGTGGCTGCAGATCGAAGCCTTCAGTCGCAAGCTGGACTTCCGGCAACCGGTGCAGCGCTGGGTCGACTGGTGTGCGGGCAAGGGCCACCTGGCCAGGCACCTGACCCATCAGGGTGCGCCAGCCGTCTGCCTGGAGTTCGATGCGGCCCTGGTCGAGGAGGGTGAAAGGCTCAGCCACCGGGGCCGGGCCCCGGTGCACCATTATCAGGCCGATGTGCTCCAACCGCTGGCAGGCGACCAGCTCGGCAGTCGCGACACACCCGTCGCCCTGCACGCCTGTGGCGACCTGCACACCCGGCTGCTCAGGGTGACGGCAGCGCGCGGCTGTCAGCAACTGGCCCTGGCGCCCTGCTGCTATGACCGCATCTCCGCCGAGGTGTATGACCCGTTGTCCACCGCGGCGCAGGCCTCGGCGCTGCGCCTGGACCGCGAAGCCCTGCGCCTGGCGCTCTGCGAAACCGTCACCGGCGGGCAGCGGGTGCGGCGGGACAGGGACCTGTCCATGGCGCGACGCCTGGGATTCGATCTCCTGCAACGCGAACTCAGCGGACGCGACGTCTATCTCAATACGCCGCCGCTGCCCAGCCACTGGCTGCGCCAGCCCTTCTCGGCGTTCGGTGCGGAGCTGGCGCGGCGCAAGGCGCTCGAGCTTCCCGCGGCGATCGACTGGCCGCTGTGGGAACATCGGGGCTTCCAGCGGCTGGCAGAAGTTCGTAATCTCGAACTGCTGCGCGGCCTGTTCCGCCGTCCGCTGGAACTCTGGCTGGTGCTGGACCAGGCGCTGTTCCTACAGGAGCAAGGTTACAGTGTGACGCTGGGAACCTTCTGTCCGGCCAGCCTGACACCCCGGAATCTGCTGCTGAGCGCGGAAAAACCCTGTCCGGCATAGGCCTACAGCCGCTCTATCCTGCACGTTTGTCGGAATCTGAGCTGAGGAGTGTAAAAAATACCTTTTGGTGATGGACTTCTCACAAAGTCTGCACAATAGTTAGGTTGCAATCTCGCAAAAAGCAGGAATAACAAAAATGCGCTACTACCTGCCCGTTTGGACCGGCGTTGCCGGTTGCCTCGTCTTCGCCCAAGCCCAACTGCCTTGGCTTGCGGTGGCCTCCCTCCTTGTCAGCTGGTCGTTCCTGTTGTTCTCCCACGACAACTCGAGAAATTCGGCCTGGCATTCCAAGATCTCCACCCTCCCCGTCAACTCCCCCCTGAGTTTTCAGTCCCACCATCGCCATTGAGGCGTGTTTCAGGCCAGGGACTGGCCTACACCCGACCTGACCGGTCCGGCTGTCTCATTGTTTGGTGAAACAGCTCACAGTTCCTGCATCTCACATTAAAGTCCGACGGAACGTTTTCCTCCCTTCTGCTGCCCGGACGAACCGCTCATCGCGCCCTGACGCGAGAGAAGTGTGTCAGCCGTCCGCCCGCGCTGTGACGCACTCCCCCCTTCTCGACTTCCCTTCCACTGTCGCACCCCAGCTGGCGTGCTATTTGCCGTGATCTGGGCTTGCTCGACAGCGCCTGCCTGCCTTTCTACCGTGTGAACCTCTTAATCAGTGCCGAGTCCTAACGTCGCTACAGCCATCATGGCATTTAGCGATCGGTGGTCAGTCATCGGTCCTAGAGCGCCATAGTGAACATTTCAGACGCTGGTAGCTGCCTCGCCCAGTTGAAAGTTCGTGCACGGTATACGCACAAGGATGGAACCATGAATTTGAAAGAACGCGGCATTTTGCATACGAACTCCTCGGCAATCTCGCTCGCACACCGCCTGCTCGACCTCGCCGTGATCACGCTGAGCGCCTATGTGGCAGGCACCTGGGCGTCGGAAACCGGCATGCGCCCCGAGCATTGGGTCGTCATCTTCCTGTCCTTGCTGATCTTCCATTTCCTCACCGAGCTGAACCACGTCTATGGTTCCTGGCGGGGTGAGCGCATCACCGACGAACTGCTCAAGATCGCCACCTACTGGGTGCTGACCTTCGCGACCGTGTTCATGGTCGACTACTTCTTCTTCGACCAGTCCTATCTCTCACCTGGCGTGATGCAGGGCTGGCTGGGTCTGACGCTCGGCACCCTGTGCGGCTATCGCGTGCTGCTGCGCTCGATCATGCATTCCCTGCGCAAGGCCGGCATCAACACCCGCAACGTCGCCATCGCCGGCAACGGCATGGTCGCCCAGCGCCTGGCGCACACCATCAGCACCGCGCCCTGGATGGGCCTGCGCATCGCCGGTTTCTACAGCGACAACCAGGACACCGGTGAAGAAGGCGTGCCCAGCCCGGCGTTGAATGGCGGTCTGGATCGCCTCATGCAAGACGTTCGCTCCGGCCAGGTCGACAAGGTCTACATCACCCTGGGCATGGCCGATCAGAGCAAGATCAACTGGCTGGTCCAGGAGCTGAGCGATACCACCGCGTCCGTCTACATCATCCCGGACATCTTCATGTTCCACCTGCTGCATGCTCGTAGCGAGAGCCTGGACGGCCTGCCCAGCATCAGCATCTTCGATACCCCGATGGATGGCGCCAGCCATATCGTCAAGCGTATCGAGGACATCGTGCTGTCTTCGATCATCCTCGCCATGATCTCCCTGCCCATGCTGGCCATCGCCATCGGCATCAAGATCACCTCGCCCGGCCCGATCTTCTTCAAGCAGAAGCGCTACGGCATGGACGGCAAGCCGATCGAAGTGTGGAAATTCCGCAGCATGAAGGTCATGGAAAATGGCGCCAAGGTCACCCAGGCGACCAAGAATGACTCCCGCATCACCCCGTTTGGTGCATTTTTACGACGTACGTCTCTCGATGAATTGCCTCAATTCATTAATGTACTCCGCGGCGAAATGTCCATCGTGGGTCCCCGTCCCCATGCCGTCGCTCACAACGAGCAATACCGCAAGCTGGTGCAGGGCTACATGCTCCGCCACAAGATGAAGCCCGGCATTACCGGCTGGGCTCAGGTCAATGGCTGGCGCGGCGAGACCGACACCCTGGACAAGATGCAGAAGCGCGTCGAGTTCGATCTGGACTATATCCACCACTGGTCCTTCTGGTGGGACGTCAAGATCATCTTTCTCACGCTGTTCAAAGGCTTCATCAATAAGAACGCATACTGAGTCTGGCCGGGGCCGTTGGCCCCACTACTCAGCACGACGATCTGGAGCCTGGACTCCCGACTCTAATTACATCGGCAGCGAGCAACTCCTGTACGGGCTTTGCTGGGCTATCTGCCGTCGATACCTGTTGTCCGGACAACAGGAAGGTTTTTGAAGAATGATCAAGTCGATATTGGTTGTATGCGAAGGGAACATCTGCCGCAGCCCGGTCGCAGAAGCACTACTGGCCAAGGCGCTGGAAGGCCGGGACGTCCAGGTCGGTTCGGCCGGCATCAGGGCGCTGGTGGGCCACGGCATGGAAAAGACCGCTCAGGAGGTATTGCTACGGGAGAACGGCATCGATTTCACCACCCACAAAGCTCGCCAGGCGGATGCAGAGATGCTGCGCAAGGCGGATTTGATTTTGACCATGGAAGAGTTCCACTCACGCTCCGTCGAAAGTATTGCTCCTGAAGTCAGGGGTAAGGTTTTTCTGATCGGGAAATGGTTGAGCAATCAAGAAGTACCAGACCCTTATCGCCTTTCTAAAGAGATGTTTCAAAATGTCCAAATACTTTTGACGCGCTGTGTAGACAGTTGGCTTCCATACATCAAATAGGGAAGAAGGAATTTCATGACCACGATGCCTCGCTTTACTCCCGAAGTTAAAAATGAGTCGGATATCAACTTCTCCGCACTCTTTGGAATGTTGATCGATTACAAATGGCAACTGCTGTCGGTAATCGGCATTTTCGCTGCGCTCGGTATTGGCTACGCCATCCTGGCCACGCCGATGTATTCGTCCAACGCCATGATCCAGATCGAAATGGAGAAGAAGGGCGTTACCCGACTGACCGACCAGACCAGCGGCATGCCGCCGCCCATGCCCGAGGCGGTGACCGAGATCGAGCTGCTCAAGTCGCGCTCGGTGATCGGCAAGGCGATCGAGAACCTCAAGCTGGATATCGAGGTCAAGCCGCGCTATTTCCCGCTGATCGGCAACTTCGTCGCGCGCCGTTTCGAGCCGCAGAATGAAACCGACGTCGCCTCTCCCCTGCTCGGCCTGAACAGCTTCGCCTGGGGCGGCGAGAAACTGGTCATCGACCAGTTGGAAGTGCCGGACAGCAACCTCGACAAGCCGATGAAGCTGAAGGTCGAGGACAACCAGAACTTCACCGTCTTCAACGCCGACGACGAAGTGGTGCTGCACGGTGGCCTCGGCCAGCCGGTGAGCAATGCCGGTTACCAGATCAAGGTGACTACGCTGCAGGCTCGCCCCGGCACCGAATTCACCATCATGAAGAAGCGTTTTTCCAAGACCATCCAGGAATACCAGGGCCGCATCGTCGCCGGTGAACGCGGCAAGATGTCGGGCATCATCGGTGTCGGTCTGCAAGACGCGGATCCGCTGAAGGCCCAGGCCATCGTCCAGGAAGTCGCGGACATCTATGTTCAGCAGAACATCGATCGCAACGCCGCCGAGTCCACCCAGAGTCTGGAATTCCTGCGCGCCCAGATCCCGGTCGTGAAATCCGATCTGGAAAAGGCCCAGTCCGCGCTGAACTACTACCAGACCAACAAGAAGTCGGTCGACATCGACAGCGAGACCAAGGGGGTCCTGGAACAGACCGTTGCCCTGGATAACCAGATCTCCGAGCTGAACCTCAAGCGCACCGAGATGGATCGCAAGTTCACTCGCCAGCACCCGGCCTACCAGGCGCTGATGAGCCAGCTGGGCCAACTCCAGGCCGAGCGCGCCAAGCTGCAGAAGCGCGTCGAAGTGCTGCCGGAAACCCAGCAGGAACTGCTGCGCCTGAACCGCGACATCGAAGTGACCGGTCAGACCTATGCGCTGATGCTGAACAAGGCCCAGGAGCTGGAAGTCATTCGCGCCGGTACCGTGGGTAGCGTCCGCATCATCGACAACGCCAACGCCAACGTCGACGATCCGTCCGCCCCCAACAAACCGCTGATCATCGCCGTCGCCATCATCCTGGGCGGCATCGTCGGCCTGGCCATCGTCTACACCCGTCACACCCTGCGTCGCGGTGTCGAGACCCCGGAAGCCATCGAGCAGATCGGCCTGCCGGTCTACGCCTCGATCCCCTACAGCAAGAACCAGGCGGACACCACCAAGGTACTGGGCACCAAGCAGCCGGGCGAGTCCTCGCTGACCGCCCTCACCCATCCGACCGATCTGAGCACCGAGGCGCTGCGCAGCCTGCGTACCAGCCTGCACTTCGCCATGATCGAGGCCAAGAACAACATCCTGATGATCTCCGGTCCCAGCCCGGGCGTCGGCAAGTCCTTCGTGTCCTCGAACCTGGCCGCGGTGATCGCCGAGTCCGGTCAACGCGTCCTGCTGATCGATGGCGACATGCGCAAGGGCTATCTGCACAAGCTGATGAACACCAAGCAGCAGGACGGTCTGTCCGATCTGCTGAGTGGCCGCATCGCCCTGAACGACGCCATCAAGAAGACCGAAGTCGGCAGCCTGGATTTCGTCTCCTGCGGCCAGTTCCCGCCGAATCCGTCGGAACTGCTGATGAGCCTGAGATTCACCACCGTGCTGAAGAAATTCAGCGAGCTGTACGACATCGTGATCATCGACACCCCGCCGATCCTGGCGGTGACCGAGGCCGGCATCATCGGCAGCCACGCCGGTACCAGCCTGATCGTCGCACGTTTCGGCGTGAACAGTGTCAAGGAGCTTGAGGCGACCAAGCGCCGCTTCGACCTCAACGGCATTCCGCTCAAGGGCGTGATCTTCAACGCCGTGGAGCGCAAGGCCAGTAACTACGGCTCTTACGGCAACTATCACTACTCTTACGAGCAGAACGCCAAGAGCTGATGCACGACCCGGCTGGACGGCCCGAGCGCCGTCCAGCCAATCCCTTCAGGGATCGCGGCAGTATTCGTACAGGCGCATCGAACAAGAAACTACCTCACACAGCGATTTCGAAGGGTTCGCTCCTGAACCCGGCCACGCTTGGCAGCCTTGGATCTCGACGCTGTACCGGATTGATGATTCTGAAGAATAGGAACACGCCAATGAACGTAGTCATGGTGCTCAACTACAAGGCCCCCAACGAAACCATCAGTTGTGTGGAGAGCATCCTCAAGCACTGCCCGTCCATCGATCACGCGGTGGTGGTGGACAATGATTCCCAGGACGGCTCCATCGACGTCCTGCAACGCTGGCAGGCCGACAACGGCCTGAGCCAGGTCACCGTGCTCGCCAGTCCGCGCAACGACGGCTATGCCGGTGGCAACAACTACGGCATGCGCTGGGCGCTGGACAACCTGGCGGTCAAGCATTTCTGGGTCGTCAACAACGACGCCTACGTCAAGGACGATGCCTTCGCTCCGCTGCTGGCCGAGCTGCAGCGCGCGCCCAAGACCATCGTCGGCTCGGTGATCCTGAGCTCCCAGACCGGTCGCCTGGAATGCTATGGCGGCGGCATCCTCTATCCGCTGCTGGGCAAGTCCAAGCTGCTGGGCAAGGACATCGCCGTCAGCGAAATCCCCAAGCTCGACCGTGAACCCGACTACATCATGGGTTGCAGCATGGCCTTCTGCGCCAGCCTGCTGACCGAGATCGGGTTCATGGACGAAGCCTACTTCATGTATTCCGAAGAGGTGGACTGGCAGTACCAGGCCAAGCGCAAGGGCGTCGCCCTCAAGGTACTGCGGGAGAGCCAGCTCTATCATTACGGCTCCATGAGCTCGGGCGGACGCAGTGCCTTCTATCACTACTTCCGCAATCGCGCCGCGACTCGCTTCAATCGCAAATTCCATGGCACGCCCTACGCACTGGTCTCCGCCGTGCTGCTGTCCGGCATCACCGTGCTCAAGGAATTCAAGAATCCGAAACTGGCCTGGTCCGGTGTCAAGGGCGCCTTCAAGGGAGCGACGATGCATGTCTAACCTACGCACCCAAGCCTTTGGTATCGACTTCTTCACCGGTACCAAGGACGAGCTGATGAGTTCGATCAGCCAGGATATCCACCGGCCCTACAGCTACATCGTCACGCCGAACATCGACCATGTCGTGCAGCTGCAGAGCAACCCCGACATGCGCGAGTCCTACCAGCGCGCCGGCAAGCGCATCTGCGACAGCCGGATCCTGATGCCGATCCTCAAGTCGCTGGGAGTGGCCGTACCCGAGGTCATCACCGGCAGCGATCTGACCCTGAGCATCCTGCGCAAGGCCAATGACGAGCGCCTGTCGGTGGTGCTGATCGGTTCGAGCGAGAATGACGTGGGCAAGCTGCGGCGGATGTATCCGCACATGCAGCTGGCGCACTACAACCCGCCGATGGGCTTCATCAACGATCCGCTGGAAACGCAGAAATGCGTCGACTTCGTGATGCAGAATCCGTCGGAGTTCATCCTCTATGCCGTCGGGGCGCCGCGTCAGGAAAAGCTCGCGCGGCAGATCGACAGCAGCAAGCGCACCGGCGTCGGCCTGTGCATCGGCGCGTCCATCCTGTTCGCCGTCGGCACCGTCAAGCGGGCGCCGCGCTGGATGCAGAAGGCCAAGCTGGAGTGGCTGCACCGGATGTGTTCGGAGCCCAAGCGACTGGCCAAGCGTTACGTGCACGATGCGGTGAGCATCCTGCCCATCTATCTCAAGGAACGCAGCAGTCGACGCACCTGAGTGGCTGCCCCGCAGCGTTCTCAGCCGCAAGGAAGATGACCACCGGACACCCAGTCCGGTGGTCCCGTCTGGATGGGTAGGTCTATGAGCATTCTCCGTAAAAGTACCGTTTCCTTCGTTCTCCTGGTTCCGTTGCTGATCCTGCACCTGGACGTGTTCGGCGAAAGTCCGCACAACCCGGTCGGCATCCTCTATCTGAACGAGTTGTACCTGGCCATCTGCATGGCCTTCACCTTCTTCTACCTGCTGACCAGCATTGGTACCCAGCAGCGCGAATTCAAGATCCTGATGACCTACGCCGTCTATTCGTCGGTGGTGTTCATCGGTCTGCCCGCGATCTTTTCCTTCCTGTTCTACGGCCAGCCGCTGGTCTACGGCCTGATCGAGGAGCGGCGGATCCTGTTCAGCTTCGGCTTCGCCACCCTGATGTTCCTCGGGCGCAACATGAGCGCCTCGCAATTCGAGAAGGCCCTGCTGATCACGGCGCTGCTGGCCGCTGTCATGGCCTGGATGTTCAAGTTCGGCGTGCTGCCGGACCTGCGTGACAAGCAGTCCTCCTTCGACCGCCCGGACCGTTCCTCCATCGGTGCGCCGGCGCTGTGCCTGGCCTACTTCTACTGCATCCAGACCTGGAACAAGGGCATCTCGCCGATCGATGGCTCGGCGCGCAGCAAGACCGTGCACATCGTGCTGGCCATGGTGTTCCTGCTGACCCTGGTGTTCGGCACCCAGACCCGGCAGCTGATCGTGCTGGCGCTGGTGTTCACCGTGTTCTGCCTGAAGAGCAAGTCGATCGTCTGGATCTGTGTCTCCACGCTGCTGCTGTCGCCCTTCTTCATCTTCCCGGACCTGATGAAGGTGCTGGGGTTGAATCTGGACTTCTATGCCCAGTCGGTGCAGGACGGCCCCACCGACGGGGTGCGCGAGCAGACCATCGGCTACATCTTCTCCCACCTCAGCCAGAACCACTGGTTGCCCAGCGGCTCGTTGTCGCTGATGTGGAACAACGGCTTCATCCCCTACTTCGGCGAGTACTTCTTCCTTTCCGACGTCGGCGTGTTCGGCACCCTGTTCCGCTTCGGCTTCCTGGCCTTCATCATCATCCCGGTGTCGCTGTTCCTCTACTATCGCTGGGCGAAGATGCTGCACCCCGATACCGGTTTCGTGGTGACCGCCACCCTGGCCCAGCTGGTGATCTGGCCGCTGGCCGGCTTCTTCGAGTACCTCCAGGCCACCATCTGCTACCTGATGGTGATTCAGGCCCTGCGCGCGCTGCACCACTACAGCTCCGCCCCGGTCCAGGAGACCTACGTCAGCAGCCCTTACCCGCGTCCGAGCAGCCAGCTGGCTCGCCCGGTCTGATCCCGCGTGCCGCCCGGCGTCGGTCGGGCGGCCTCAAGGAGTTTTCACCCCCACGATGTCGATGATCAAAAACAGCACCTGGAACATCCTGGGTGTCGTCATTCCCAGTGCCATCGCGCTGCCCACCATGGGCGTGCTGTCGCGCCTGCTCGGTGTCGAGCAGTTCGGCCTGTTCACCCTGGCCTTCGCCATCGTCGGCTATGCCACTCTGTTCGATGCCGGCCTGTCGCGGGCGGTCATCCGCGCCGTCGCCATGCACCATGGCGACAAGGGACTCAACCGGCTGGTCATGGGCACGGCCACCGGCGCCGTCATCGGCCTGAGTCTGCTGGCGACGCTGCTGCTGTGGTTCGGCGCGGGCAAGGTGGTGAGTCTGCTGCACGTCTCGCCCGAACATTTCGACAATGCCGTGGCCGGCTTTCGCTGGCTGAGCCTGTGCGTGCCGCCCTTTCTGCTGGCGACGGTCTGGTTCGCCTACCTGGAAGGCAACGAGCGCTTCGGTGAATTCAACATCCTGCGGACCTTCTCCAACAGCCTGCTGGCGATCGCGCCGCTGATCGCGGTGCTGATCGAACCGAGCTTTTCCGCCACGGTGATCGGTCTGGTGCTGGCGCGGGTGGTGTCCATGGCGCTGGCCTACTGGCCGTTGCACAAGGACTTCCCGGAAGGCATCCGTACCTTCAAGGTCGAGGTGTTCAAGGAACTGCTGAAATTCGGCAGCTGGATGACGGTGAGCAACATCATCAGTCCGCTGATGGTCTACTTCGACCGCTTCGTGCTGTCGCACATGGTCGGTGCCAGCCGCGTGTCCTTCTACACCGCCCCGGCCGAAGCGGTGTCGCGGATGCTGATCATCCCCAATGCCGTGGCCCGGGTGGTGTTCCCGCTGCTGAGCAAGAGCGGCGACGACGCCGCGCGCCAGGCGAACAAGGCCTTCTGGGGTCTGCTGCTGATCAGCCTGGCGATGGTGCTGCCGATCCTCATCCTGGCGCCCTGGATCATGACCGTGTGGATGGGTCCGGAGTACGGCGGCGATGCCGCGCAGATCCTGCGCATCCTGGCGGTGGGGTTCATCTTCAACGCCCTGGCGCAGATTCCCTTCGCCAAGATCCAGGCCCGCGGCCATTCGCGCACCACCGCGATGATCCACCTCGCCGAGCTGCTGCCCTACCTGGGTCTGCTGGTGGTCTGCATCCAGCATTTCTCCATCATGGGCGCCGCCATCGCCTGGACCATCCGGGTCACCGTGGACTACCTGGCGCTGGAATACTTCGCCCGGCGCACGCCGCCGCTGCAACCCACGCCGGTCTATCAGCAGAGCTCCTGAGGGCGCTCTGCTCAGACGAACTTACGCAACACACGAGAGGTGCTGTCCGTGTCACGAGTGAAACGTCGTATCGGTGGTGGCCTGCTGGCCACCGTATTACTGTCCGCGGCGCTTTATGGCCAGGCTCAGCCACAGCCGGCGACAGCCAAGGTGGATCTCATCGGCATCAACCTGTCGGCCGCCGGCTTCGCCGGCCAGGTGCTGCCCGGCGTGGAAGGCACCAACTACTTCTATCCCACCGAGGATTACTTCCGCCGCTACGCGGCCAAGGGCATCCGCTTCATCCGCTTCCCCTTCCTCTGGGAGCGGGTGCAGCCGCAACTGGGCGGTGAGCTGGACCAGGCCCAGGTCGCCCTGCTGCAGCGCACCCTGGACTTCGCCGACAAGTACGGCATCCGGGTGATCCTCGACCTGCACAACTACGCGCGCTATCGCGGCCAGCTGATCGGCTCGCCCCAGGTGTCCTATGCCAGCTACGCCGATGTCTGGAAGCGCCTGGCGCTGACCTTCCAGAAGCATCCGGCGCTGTACGGCTACGATGTCATGAACGAACCCCACGACACCCAGGGCCTCTGGCCGCGGGCAGCGCAAACGGCCGTGGATAGCATCCGCACCGTGGACATGAAGACGCCGATCTTCATCGCCGGCGACAGCTGGTCCAGTGCCCAGCGCTGGCCGCAGGTGAATGGCGACCTGCTGATCAAGGATCCGGCGGACAACCTGATCTACGAGGCGCACATCTACTTCGACGAGGACTCCAGCGGCAATTACGCCTCGGGCATGAAGGGCGTCCATCCCATGATCGGCGTGGAAAGAACCCGCCCCTTCATCGAGTGGCTGAAAAAGCACAATTTGCGCGGCTTCATTGGCGAATATGGGATACCTGCACACCCGCAGTGGCTGGAAGCCATGGACAATCTGCTCAGCTATCTGGGCGAGCAGTGCGTACCCAGCGCCTATTGGGCGGCCGGTCCGGGCTGGGGCGACTATCCCCTGGCCATCGAACCGAAGAACGGCGCGGAGAAGCCCCAGACGGCCCTGCTGGAAAAACACCTGAACAAACATGACTGCCAAGTCATAGGACCTCGTTAGCGGAGATGTGACAGATTTCGAACGGCGTCACCTTTTTCCGCTCCGGGGGCGCTGAACTCGATGGCCAAGGGCCAGTCCTAGACCAGCAGACTCAGGTGCTCGTACAACTAAAAGCTGAGACCCGAGTTCTCTCGCCGCTGGATAGGCTGGCCGCATGGAATCCAGTCCAATGTCGAGGACCGTTATGTCTCGCGAAGGAACACCATGAATAACCGGCTCGTTGCTTCTACCTTCCGATTTATTCCTCTTGCTCACACTCAATCAGCAATCAAGGACGAATGACATGAAAACCAAATTTACCGCTCTGGCCTTGCTGTCCGGCATCGTCCTGCAGGGTTGTGCCTACTCCCCGGGTCAGTACCTGGATCAGGACGACCTGAAGAGCGATCCAAGCATCCAGGGCACCAAGGTCCAGCTGATCCCGATCACCAGCTCGCTGCTGATGAGCCAGGATTCCGCGGCCCTGTCCAAGGCTCCCGACCTCAAGCCCCTGCTGGACTACAAGCCGCAGGCTTACCGCGTCGGTGCGAGCGACCTGCTCTACATCACCGTCTGGGATCACCCCGAACTGACCGCTCCGTCCGGCGCCCAGCAGCAGCTGGAAGCCAACGGTCGCCTGGTACGCCCGGATGGCACCCTGTTCTACCCCTACGTCGGCACCGTGCGCGCCGCCGGCAAGACCCTGGAAGAGATCCGTACCGATATCTCCCGCCGTCTGGCCACCTTCATCGACAATCCCCAGGTCGACGTCAGCGTGCTGAAGTTCGGCAGCCAGAAGGTCACCATCTCCGGCGCCGTGAACAAGGGCGATGCCATTCCCCTGACCACCAAGCCCATCACCCTGGTGGAAGCCCTGGGTCAGGCCGGCGTGGCCAACACCGGTGGCGCCGATCTGACCGGCGTGACCCTGGTGCGCGACGGCAAGGAATACCGCCTGGACACCGACAGCCTGAACCGCAAGGATTCCAAGCTGTACGGCATCTACCTCAAGGACGGCGACAGCCTCCACCTGCCCTACAACGACGCACGCAAGGTCTATGTGGTCGGTGAAGTCCGTGCTCCGGCAGCGGTCAGCTACAAGATCACCAACCTGAACCTGATGGAAGCCCTGAGCCAGGCCGGCGGCATCCAGCAGGAAACCGCCAACGCCGATGCCGTCTACGTCATCCGTGGCCCGGAAGACCTGAAGGCCCCGGGTGCCACCGCCCAGGTCTTCCACCTGGCGGCCAAGAACCCCACCGCCTATGTGCTGGCGCAGAACTTCCATCTGCAGCCGCAGGACGTGGTCTTCGTCGGCCCGGCCGGTATCACCCGCTGGAACCGCTTCGTCAGCCAGCTGCTCGGCTCGACCAACATCCTCTCCACCAGCGCCAACCTGAACAGCAGCTTCAAGTAACAGCGCTCGCTTGCCGTCATGCCGGTTACCGCCGCGCATGACGGCAATTCCTCTGACGTTCCGCTCCACCCCGCCTGCCTTTCCCGCGCCAACGCCCCCGCTCAAGAGCCTGAAACCCGCCGCCTAGACGCGCTTTCCGGCAGATCATTAATTATCTCGATACCTATTAACCCCCTAATTGCTGCCGCTCGGCTTGCCATAGGCAGTTTTTCGTCACGCTTTTGCGTAATGTAGCTAACCTGATACCGAAGTCGGGCACGTTTAAGGACTGGGTGTGGCGTCAGGCAAGGCAATGAGAGCAGGGTCCCGCTTCGGTTGGTGGCGCCGGCTGACGGTAGGGCTACTGGGCTACCTGTCCCTGTTGGGGACGGCCCTGGCGGCACCCGCCAGCGTGGCTTTCTGGTATGCGGAAAAGCCGCCAGTGGCCGAACTCGCCCAGTTCGACTGGGTGGTACTCGAACCCGGCCATGCCAGCGCCGCCGATGTCCGTGCCCTGCACGAGGCCGGTACCCAACCATTCGCCTATCTGTCCATTGGCGAATTCGCCGGCGACGCGGCGGCCTTGGAAAAGGCCGGCCTCAGCGCCGGTGCCAGCCCGGTGGCCAACAAGGCCTGGGGCAGTCAGGTGATGAACCTGGCGTCGCCGGTCTGGCGTGCCCATCTGCTCGACCGCGCCGCCCAACTGGCCAAGACCGGTTACACGGGGCTGTTTCTCGATACCCTCGACAGCTTCCAGCTGGTGGCCGAAGACCAGCGCGAAACCCAGCGCCTGGCGCTGAAGAGCCTGCTGGCCGAACTGCACCGCCGCCAGCCAGCGCTCAGGCTGTTCTTCAACCGTGGCTTCGAGGTGCAACCGGAATTGCCCGGGGTGGCTGCCGCCATGGCGGTGGAATCCCTCTACGCCGGCTGGGATGCCGGCAAGAAGACCTATCGCCCGGTCAGCGAGCAGGACCGCGAGTGGCTGAAGCCACGGATCGAGGCGGCGCGCAGTGCCGGCCTCCCGGTCATCGCCATCGAGTACCTGCCGCCGGAACAGCGTGAGGAAGCACGGCGCCTGGCCAAGCGGCTGCGCGACGAAGGCTATGTGCCCTATATCACCACCCCCGACCTCAACACCCTGGGCATCAGCTCGGTAGCCCTGCAGCCACGCCGGCTGGCGCTGCTCTACGATGGCCGCGAAGGCGCCCTGCGCCAGTCGGCGGTGCATCGTTTCCTCGGCAGTGCACTGGAGTACCAGGGCTATCGCCTGGACTATTTCGATGCCTCCAAGCCGCTGCCCACGGCCTGGCCTGGCGCCCTATACGCCGGGGTCGTGGTGTGGATGACCAGCGGTCCGCCACCCAATTCGCGGGCGTTCAACGACTGGATCGGCCAGCGCCTGGATGAAAAGACCCCCCTGTTGATCCTCGGCGGTCTGCCGCTGGACAACGAGGCCCTGCTCAAGCGAATAGGCCTGGGCGTCAGTCGCAAGCCGCTGCCCGACGGCCTGACCCTCAAGGTGCTGGACCCTGCCCTGGCCGGCAACTTCGAGGCGCCGGTCAAGTTGCGGACGCGTGACCTGCCCGCCGTACAGACGCTGCCCGGTGGGCCGACCCCGGTGGTCAGCCTGAGCGGTCCGGGCGGGACCTTCGTGCCCATGGGCGTGGCCCCCTGGGGCGGCTTCGCCTTCGGCCCCTATGTCATGGAAGACGGCCCCGAAGCCAGTCGCTGGATCATCGATCCCTTCGCCTTCACGGCGAAGACTCTACAGCTGCCGCCCCTGCCGGTGCCCGATCCGACCACGGAAAACGGTCGACGCATCGCCACCGTGCACATCGACGGTGACGCCTTCGCCTCCAAGGCGGAGATTCCCGGCGCGCCCTTTTCCGGCCAGGTGGTGCTGGAGCAGTTCATCCAGCCGCATCCCTTTCTGACCTCGGCCTCGATCATCGAAGGCGAGGTCGGCCCCAAGGGCCGCTATCCGGAGCTGACCGCGCAACTCGAGCCCATCGCCCGTCGCCTGTTCGCCGATCCCAAGGTGGAAGTGGCCACCCACACCTTCAGCCATCCGTTCTTCTGGCAACCGGCGGTGGCCGAGCAGAGCGAGAACTTCGAAGCCCAGTACGGCTACATGATGCAGATTCCCGGCTACGACAAGGTGGATTTCACCCGGGAGATCGTGGGTTCGACCCGCTATATCAACGAGCGCCTGACCACCCCGCAGAAGCCAGTGAAGATGGTGTTCTGGTCGGGTGACGCCCAGCCCGATGCGGCCACCCTCAAGCTCGCCTACGACAACGGCCTGCTCAACGTGAACGGCGGCAACTCGCACATCACCCGGGCGCAGCCCTCGGTGAGCGGTCTCTATCCCTTCATCCGCCCCACCCCGGGCGGCCTGCAGTTCTATGCGCCCATCATCAACGAGAACGTCTACACCAATCTCTGGCGCGGTCCCTACTACGGCTTTCGCGATCTGCTCTATACCTTCGAGCGAACCGAGCACCCGCGCCGGTTGCGCGGGCTGCACCTCTATTACCACTTCTACTCGGGCACCAAGCAGGCGTCGCTCAAGGTCATGGAAGAGATCTACCAGGGCATGGCCGCCGAACATCCGCTGTCGCTGTGGATGAGCGACTACCTGAGTCGCCTGCGCGGCTTCTATACCGCCAGTCTCGCCCGGGAAGACGATGGCAGCTGGTCGATCAAGGCCCTCGACGGCTTACGTACCCTGCGCCTGGATCCGCGCCTGGGTTGGCCGGACCTGCAGCGCTCCAAGGGCATCGCCGGGGTCCGCGACCTGCCGCAGGGGCGCTATGTCCACCTGGCCGGCGCTCAGGCGCGGCTGGTCCTGCGTGACAGCCGCGACCCCACCCCCGCCCTCGAAGAGGCCAACATTCCGCTGCAGCAGTGGGACTACCTGTCGCCGACGCGCATCCGCTTCGCCTTCGCCGGGCAATTCCCGCTGGAGCTGACCCTGCGCGCGTCCTCGGCCTGCGAGCTGCGGGTCGGTCGCGAGCGCTACAAGAGCCAGCCGGGTGCGGCCGGACTCCAGACGTTCAAACTTCCGCTAACACGAGTGAGTGACGGTGAGATCGTCTGCGGCTAAGAAAACCCGGCTCCTGAGTGGTTGGACGCTGCTGGGGGTCGCGCTCCTCACCGCACTGGTGCTGGTGCTGACCTTTCATGGCAAGCAGGTCTTCCTGCCCGGCGAGGAACCGGCCGACCAGGTGTCCATCAGCTACGCCCAGGTGCTGCTCAAGGCGACCCCGGACGACACCGGGCTGCGCATGAAGCTGATCGACCAGCTGATCGCCCTGGGGCGCATCGACGAGGCGCGGCGGCAACTGCAACTGCTGCCGAAACCGCTGGCGTCGACCCCCTTCTATGCCCTGGAGTTGGACATCCTGCAGGCGGAAGCCCAGCCGCAAGGCCTGGCCGACGCCGATCGCGAGCGCCTGGCACAACGGCTGAGCGCCCTGGACGTGGCGACCCTCAGCACGCCCCAGCTGCAACGGGTGGCCGAGCGCGCCCTGCAACTGGGCGATCCGGCCACGGCGGCGCAGCGTTATATCGAACTGGCCCGTCGCGATCCGCCCCGGCGCCAGCAATGGCTGGAACAGGCGGCACGCTGGAGTCTGGCCGGCGGGCGTCAGCAGGAGGCCGCGCGCCTCTATCTGCGCCTGGCCGATCTCGCCGATTCGGCCGAACAGCGCCAGGGCTACCGGCACCAGGCCTTCGATGCCTGGCTCGCCGCCGGCCAGGGCGCCGAAGCCGCCGCCCTGCTGGAACAGGAACTGCCGCGGCTGCAGGCCGATGCCACCGGTCTGGCCTGGCTGCAGGCCGGGGTGGCCGCCGCCCAGGGCAGCGGGCGCCTGGACCTGGCCCAGCGCCTGATCGATCGCTGGCGCGAGTGGCAGCCGGACGACCCGGCCGCCCTGGAGGCCGCCTACCGGCTGGCCCTGGGCCGAGGCGACACCGAGCGCGCCTGGGAAGAGGGTCATCAACTGCTGGCGCTGCGTCCGGACGATGAAAAACTGCTCGCGGAACTGGCCCAGCTGGGCGAATGGACCGGGCATATGGACGAAGCCCTCGACCTCTGGTTGCGCCTGCTGGCACGCCAGGACGATCCGCAACGCCGCGATCATGCCTGGAAGCTGGCCGCCCGGGCGTTTCGCTTCGATGCCGTGGTCGAGTTGCTGGCCGAGGCGTCGCGGCAACGGCAGCTGGACAAGACCGAACTGGATGCGCTGATCTTCGCCTACGAATCCCTGGGCGATCCCGCCGCCGAGGAGCGCTGGCTGCGGGACTACCTCCGGCGTCAGCCGAAGCAGCGCCTGGCCTGGGAGCGGCTGCAGCAGCTGCTGGCCCGTACCGAGCAGGGCGACGCCGAAGTCGAAGCCTGGGCGGCGTTCAGCAAGAGGTTCCCGCTGACCAACGCGGAGTATCTGACCTGGGCCGGCACCCTGTGGGAGTTGTTCAAGCCTGAAGAGGCCTGGAAGGTGCTCGAGGGCATGCCGGCCAAGCAGCGGCAGGGCGTCGACTACTGGCGGCTGCGGGCGGAGCTGGCCTGGGAGCTGGAACGCGACGGCGAGGCCCAGCTGGCCTTCGAACGCCTGGCCACGATTGACAAGGGCCTGACCGCCAACGACGAGGATCGCCTGCTGGCGATCTATCTGCGCACGGCGCCGCGCAAGGCGCTGGCCCTGTTGGAAAAGAGCTGGGAAAAGAGCAAGAACCAGAAGCGCCTGACCGACGCCCTGCAATGGGCCGAGCAACTCAAGGACACGGCGGCGCTGGAGCGGCTGCTGGCCAGTGCCGCGCGCGAGCCGGCCTCGGCCGACAATCCCGCGGTCTGGCTGGCGCGCTCGGGGCTGGACTTCCAGCGCGGGCGCATCGCCCAGGCCGAAGAGGGCTATCGGCAGGCCTTGCAGCGCTTTCCGGATGACGACCGCTTCCGCGAACGGCTGCTGTGGCTGCTCATCGACCAGAATCGCCAGACCGAACTGGCCACCCTGCTGCGCGACTGGAAGGGCCGGGCCCGGGACAGCGATGTGCTCTGGCTGCCCTTCGGCAGCGGTCTGGTGCTGCTGGGCCAGGCGGAAGAGGCGCTCGGCTGGTATCGCCGCTACCTGGACGCCCATCCCCAGGACTGGCTGGTGCAGGCCGCCTACGCCGACGCCCTGGACGCCGCCGGTCACCAGGACGCGGCGCTGCGACTGCGCAAGGTCGTCACGCCGCACCTGGCCAACGACGAGGTGCCGGCCACCCCCGAGCGCTATGCCACCTACCTGCGTCTGCTCTCCAGCCTGCGCGGTCCCCAGGCGGCGCTGGCCCAGGCGCGTGCCTGGCAGGATGGCTCGCCGAGCATGCTGCAACTCTGGTTCGATCAGTGGCTCGACGCCCTCAGCCAGAACAACGACGACGGCCTCAAGGGCGAATGGCTGGCCTGGGCCAAGAGCCGTGGTCTGAAGGTGCGCCAGTACGAGCAGTTGCAGGAAGTCCTGCGCCGGCAGAATCGCGGCGAGCTGGAAAAGCTGCTGGCGGCCGGCGACCTGGATCCGGCGCAGCGTGTCGAGGTGCTGCAGCGCCTCGGCCATGCCGGCGACGCCCAGGCCGCGGCGCTGACCGCCGCCGGTGACGAGCCGCCGGAGGTCATCCAGCGGCAGCTGCTGCGCCAGGCCACCGAGCAGGCCGAGCGCACCCCCAACGGCGTCCAGGCCGGCTGGGAACGCCGCGACTATGGCGGTCTGATCGAACAGGGCACCGAGGTGCGCGCCGCCCGGCGACTCAGCGATGACATCTATGCCGATGTCCAGCTCAAGCAGAATCGCGTGGAGAGCAGTGGCCTCAAGTCCGATGCCCTGGGCAACGAACACCAGATGCTGCTCAAGGTGCTGAAGAACCTGGCCGATGGCGGTCTGGAAACCACCGTCGACGCCAGCCAGCGTTCGGACAGCAATCGCCTGGGCCTGGGCGTCGCCCGCACCTGGCGTATCGATGGCAACACCGAGATCGAAGCGGCCCTGGACTGGCACCGGCAACCCGACGAGAGCGGCTATCTGCGCGCCCTCGGCCGGCGGGATAGCGTCAGCCTGGCCGGGCGCCACAACCTCACGCCACGCGACCAGCTGAGCTGGCGAGCGGCGCACAATCGCTATTCCAGTCGGGACGGCGATGCCCTGGGCAGCGGCTTCGCCTTCAACCTGGAGCTGAGCCACATGATCTTCTTCGAAGGTCCCACCTGGCAGGTGCGCAGCGGCATCACCTATCAGCAGAACAGTGCACGCAGCACCCTGCCCGCCAGCGTCACCCGCTACCTGCAGCCGCTGGCCGGCAGTGGCGAGAACGGCGAGGTCACCGCGGCCGACCTGGAAGCCCTGGGCGGCACCCAGCTGTTGCAGGATCGCTATGGCCAGCTCTATGTCGGCAGCAGCTGGCGGCGCGGCATTCCCGGTTCGCTCAACCGCACCCATCCGCAGTACAGCTGGCTGGTGGACACCCTGGTCGGCTGGCAGTGGACCGAGCGCGAATTCAACTACGGTTTGAATGTCGGCCTGGGCATGGTAGTGCTCGGCGACGACGAACTGGCGTTCACCGCCGGCTACCAGTCCGCGCCCCAGGGCAGCGGCGGTCAGGCCGGCAGCACCCTGGGCATTCAATACAGCAATCGAATCGGTCGCTAGACCGCTTCAAGGGAGAGACCTCATGAACATCACGCGTCTGCTCGTCGCCAGTGTCGCCACCGTGCTGCTGGCCGGCTGCTCGAGCTTTACCCGACCCAGCGGCGAGGCCCTGCCCAAGGATGCCCGCTGGGGCCTGGTGCCCCTGGCCAACTATGCCCAGGCGCCCATGGCTGGCGATCGCGCGGCGCAGATCCTGGTCAGCGTGCTCGGCGAGCGCGGCATCCGCCCGCAGGTCTACGACGACAGCCAGGGTGGCAATCCCACCGACGACGAGAAGGCCCGCCAGCGCGCGGCCCTGGACTGGGCGCGGCAGCAGAATCTGCAATACGTGCTCACCGGCAGCGTCGACGAGTGGCAGTACAAGAACGGCCTGGACGGCGAACCGGCGGTGGGCGTGACCCTGCAGGTCGTCGAGCCGGCCAGCGGTCGGGTGGTCTGGAGCAACAGCGGCGCCCGCTCGGGCTGGTCGCGCGAGAGCCTGGCCGCCACCGCGCAAAAGGTCCTGCGCGGCACCGCGCAAGAGCTGCAGCTGCGCTGATGGCCCTGCAATCCGTCCACAAGGACTACACCCTGGCGCCCCGCGCCAGTGGCCGCCTGTCCTGGTTGGAAACCCTGCTGGTCACGGCGGCCGCCCTGGGGCTGGGTTTCTGGCTGGTGCCGGAAGATCCCTTGATGGTCGGCCTGGCCTTTCCCTGGGTGGTGTTCGCGCCCATCCTCATGGGCGTGCGCTACGGCTTCATGCGCGGCCTGGTGAGTGCCAGCCTCTTGGTGGTGGCGCTGCTCTATCTGCATCGCCAGGGCTATCCGGCCTACGAGGAGATCCCGCCGTCCTTTATCGTCGGCGTGCTGCTCAGCGCCATGCTGGTGGGCGAATTCCGCGATCTCTGGGATCGGCGCCTGGAACGCCTGGACCTGGCCAACGACTATCGCCAGCTGCGCCTGGACGAATTCACCCGTGCCCACCACCTGCTGCGCATCTCCCACGATCGCCTGGAACAGCGCGTCGCCGGCAACGACCTCAGCCTGCGCAGCTCCCTGCTGGACCTGCGGCGCCAGCTGCGCGAGGTGCCGCGCGAACAGGATGCGCTGCAGGCCCTGGCCGAACCCATCGTCGGGCTGCTGACCCAGTACGGTTCGCTGCGGGTGGCGGGGCTGTACCGGGTCGACGGCAATGGCCGGGTGGATCGTCGCGCCCTCGCCAGCCAGGGCGAGATGCCCGGCATCGATCCCGACGACCTGCTGGTGCGTCTGACGCTGGAGCGCGGCGAGACCCTGAGCATCCGCCAGGCGCTGCTGGAGCGCGGCGAGACCCAGCATTCGGCGCTGCAGGCCTGCGTCCCGCTGCTGGATACCGAGGAACGGCTGCTGGCGGTGCTGGCCATCGAGCAGATGCCGTTCTTTTCCTTCAACGAACGCACCCTCAATCTGCTGACCATCCTCGCCGGCCACATCGCCGACCTGCTGGGCAGCGATCCCCAGGCGCTGGCCCTGGCCGACGACGACGCCCAGCAATTCTCCCAGCACCTCAAGCGCTCGCTGCGCGACGCCCAGCAGCACGCCCTGCCCGCCTGCCTGTTCTGCTTCGAGATGACCGAGGCCGACGGTGGCGAACGTGCCCTGGCGCTGCTGGAAGGCAGTCGCCGCGGTCTCGACCTGCAACTGCGCCTGACCAATCAGGCCGGTCACCCCTGCCTGCTGGTCCTGCTGCCGCTGACCTCTTCCGACGGCCTGGAAGGCTATCGCCGCCGGCTGCGCCAGCTGCTGGCCGAGCGCCATGGCCAGGACAGCACCCTGGAAAGCCTGGGCGTGCGCAGCCACGAGCACGAGCTGCTGCCCAAGACCCGCGCCCAGGAGTTGCGCGTCTTCCTGTTCAACGAGTGTGGCCTGCATGAACAGCAAGTGGCTGTTTAGCGGCGCCTTCGCCTTCGAGGCCAGCAGCTGGGCGCTGCTGTTCGCCAACCTGCCGGTGGCGGCGGCAGCCCTGGCCTTCGCCGCCGCCCATGCCGCCGGCAGCGCCCTGCTGGCAGGCGGCGCCTGGCTGCTGCTGCCCCGGCGCTACCAGCGGCCGCTGCCCTGGAGTCCGCTGTTTCTCTTTGCCCTGGCCTTCTTCATTCCGCTGCTGGGCGCGGCCGGGGTGATCGCCGCGGTGTTTCCGGCGCTCTATCTGCCGCGCAAGCAGCGCGAGATCGCCTGGGAGGCGCGCAGCGTGCCCAACCTGCCGTTCCGCCCGCTGGAGCGGCGCGAGGAGATGCTGTTCAGCGACGGCGGCCTGCAGGACGTCCTGCGCCATGCGCCCAGCCCCGACAAGCGCCTGACCGCGCTCTTCGCCACCCGCCGCATGCCGGGGCGCGACGCCATCCCCATCCTCAAGCTGGCCCTGCGCGATCCGGCCGACGACGTGCGGCTGCTCGCCTATTCGATGCTCGACCAGCAGGAAAGCCAGATCAACCAGCGCATCGAGACCCAGCTCGGCGAACTGGCCAGCACTCCCGCCGAGCGCCAGCCGGCGCTGCACGGCACCCTGGCCCGCGGCTACTGGGAACTGGCCTACCTGGGCCTGGCCCAGGGCAGCGTCCTGCGCCACGTGCTCGGCCAAGCCCGGGAACACATCGAACTGGCCCTGGCCGGGGAAGAAAACGAAGAACTGCGCATCCTCGCCGGGCGCATCGCCCTGGAACAGGGCGAGCCCGAGCGCGCCCTGGAATTCTTCCAGGACGCTGAAGCGGCGGGCGTGCCCCTGGCCCAGCTGGCGCCCTTCCGCGCCGAGATCGCCTTTCTACGCCGCGATTACGCGGTCATCCCGGCGCTGCTCGACAGCCTGCCGGCGGATCTGAAGAAGCGGCCGCCGTTCGCCGCCCTGGTGAAGTACTGGTTATGAAAGACGCCCCCGCGACCGTCACCCCCGATGTCTGCCTGCTCCTGGAGGGCACCTGGCCCTATGTGCGCGGTGGGGTGTCGAGCTGGGTCAACCAGTTGATCCTCGGCCTGCCGGAGCTGACCTTCTCGGTGTTCTTCATCGGCGGTCAGCGCGAGAACTACGAGAAGCGCCACTACGCCATCCCGCCCAACGTGGTGCATATCGAGGAGCATTTCCTCGCCGGCTCCTGGGTGCCCAAGGCGGCGCCCATCAGTCCGCGGCGCCAGGCGCCGGTGCAGTTGCTGCGCGATCTGCACGCCTTTCTGCACCACCCCGACGAACCCAGCGCCGCCCAGGGCGATGCCCTGGTGGACGCCTTCGCCCAGGGCAGCGTGACCCTGGACGACTTCATGTACAGCCGCGCCAGCTGGGAGGCCATCACCGAGGGCTACGAGCGCTATTGCACCGATCCCTCCTTCGTCGACTACCTCTGGACCCTGCGCGCCATGCAGGCGCCCTTGCTGATGCTGGCCGAGGCCGCGCGCCGCCTGCCGCGTCCGCGGATGATCCACTCCATCTCCACCGGTTACGCCGGCATGCTCGGCGCCATCCTGCAGCGGCGCTGGGGCTGCAACTTCCTGCTCAGCGAGCACGGCATCTACACCAAGGAACGCAAGATCGACCTGGCCCAGGCCAAGTGGATCGCCGAAGGCCCCGACGAGGCCCTGCGCACCGGGCTGGACGTGGACGTCAGCTACATCCGCCGGCTGTGGATCCGCTTCTTCGAGCGCATCGGCCTGCTCACCTACAAGGCCGCCGATCCGATCATCTCGCTCTATGACGGCAACCGCCGCCGGCAGATCCAGGACGGCGCCGATCCCGCGCGCTGCCGGGTGATCCCCAACGGCATCAGCCTCACCCAGTGGCAGGACGCCCTGGAGCGCCGCCCGGAAGGGGTGCCGCCGGTGGTCGGGCTGCTCGGCCGGGTGGTGCCGATCAAGGACGTCAAGACCTTCATCCGCGCCATGCGCGGGGTGATCAGCGCCATGCCCGAGGCCGAGGCCTGGGTGGTCGGCCCGGAAGACGAAGACGAGGAATACGCCGCCGAATGCCACAGCCTGGTCACCAGCCTGGGCCTGGAGGGCAAGGTGAAATTCCTCGGCTTCCAGAAGATCGGCGACATCCTGCCCAAGCTCGGCCTCATGGTGCTGACCTCCATCAGCGAGGCCCAACCGCTGGTGATCCTCGAAGGCTGGGCCGCCGGGGTGCCGGTGGTGAGCAGCGACGTGGGCTCCTGCCGCGAGCTGATCGAGGGTTCCATCCCCGAGGACCGCGCCCTGGGCACCGGCGGCAGCGTGGTCGCCATCGCCGATCCCCAGGCCACCGCCCGCGCCATCCTCGCCCTACTGCGCAATCCCGGCCGCTGGCAGGCCGCGCAGCGCACCGGCCTCGCCCGGGTCAATCGCTACTACACCGAGCCGCTGATGCTGGAACGCTATCGCGAGCTCTACCAGGACGCCATCGGGAGGGTCGTCTGACATGGCCGGCATCGGCTTCGAACTGCGCAAGATCCTCGCACGCGACTCCTACACCGCCACCCTGCGCGCCTATGTCTACGCCGGCCTGATCAGTTCCGGCCCCTGGGTGCTGTCGATCATCAGCGTCATGCTGATCGGCGTGCTGGCCACCGGCATCGTCACCCCCAGCGTGCTGATCCGCCAGTTCCTGGTCACGGTGACCTACCTCATGGCCAGCTCGCTGATCCTCACCGGCGGCCTGCAGCTGTATTTCACCCGCTTCGTCTCGGACCGGCTGTTCGAGGAGAAACAGACCAGCATCCTGCCCAATCTGGTGGGCATCCTGCTCCTGGTCACGCTGGTCGCCGGCGGCCTGGGCTTTCTGCTGCTGGCCACCCTGTTCGACCAGCCCTTCGCCTACCGTCTGCTGGTGCTGGCCAACTTCGTCACCCTCTGCGATCTCTGGCTGGTGATCATCTTCCTGTCGGGGATGAAGGCCTACAACCGCATCCTGGTGGTGATGACGCTGGGCTACGCCATCATGATCGCCGCCGCCTTCGTGCTGCGCTTCCTCGGCATGGACGGCCTGCTGATGGCGCTGCTGCTGGGCCACGCCGCGCTGCTGTTCATGTTTCTCTACGACATCATCCGCGAATACCCGGCCGACCGCCTGGTGGCCTTCGACTTCCTCGACCGCAAGCAGATCTTCATCAGCCTGCTGGTCACCGGGCTGTTCTACAACCTGGGCATCTGGGTCGACAAATTCGTCTTCTGGTTCAATCCGCTGACCTCCGATGCCGTCATCGGTCCGTTGCGCGCCTCCATCCTCTACGACCTGCCGATCTTTCTCGCCTACCTGGCCATCATCCCCGGCATGGCGGTGTTCCTGGTGCGCATCGAGACCGACTTCGCCGAGTGGTACGAGCGGGTGTTCAACGCCGTGCGCGGCGGCGAGACCCTGCAGCACATCAGCCAGCTCAAGGAGCAGATGATCCTGGCCATCCGCCAGGGCCTGCTGGAGATCTGCAAGGTCCAGGGCCTGACCCTGGTGCTGGTGTTCCTCCTGGCGCCGCAGCTCTTGGCCTGGCTGGGCATGTCGCACTACTACCTGCCGCTGTTCTACATCGACGTGGTGGGGGTCAGCATCCAAGTGGTGTTCATGGCGCTGCTCAACGTCTTCTTCTACCTGGACCGGCGCGACACCGTGCTGATGCTCTGCACCCTGTTTCTCGGCCTCAACCTGGCGCTGACCCTGCTCAGCATCGAGCTGGGTCCGAGCTTCTTCGGCTACGGCTTCACCGTCTCCCTGGCCTGTTGCGTGCTGCTGGGTCTGCACCGCCTGGACCGGGTGCTGGACGACCTGGAATACGACACCTTCATGCTCCGGCACTGAAGGCCGCCGGCACCGGACGAACGGTGTGACCCGCTCCCTCTGGAGGCGTCCAACACAGCTCATCCCTGCAGGACCCTGCCATGAATACCGCCGCCTTGCGCCTCGTGATCCAGACCACCCAGGTGCGCGCTCGGGACAGTGGCGAGGCCAGCCGCACCTTTGCCGACCAGGCGGCGCGTACCGCCAGCGCCGACGCCACCCGCGGCCCGGCCCTGGAGCGCTTCGCCAGCGCCTATGTCGACAAGGTGCCCGATGCCCTGGAAGCCCTGCTGCTGCAGGCGCGGGCGGTGGCCTTCGAGGCGCCCCTGACCGGGGTGCTGGAACGCGCTCTGGCCGGCTTCGCCCCGGCGGCGCTGGCCCAGGCACCCTCCGCCAGCCTGGCGCTGCTCGCGGCCGCCTATCGCCTCCATCGCCTGCTCGAAGGCCTCCAGGCACGCCTCGCCGCCTGGTGGGGCGCCGCCAGCGAACCGGCCACGCCCAGCCTGGGCAATCTCATCGCCCACCAGGTGCTGGGGCAACTCACCGTCGCCGCCCTGGAAGACGCCGTCGATGGCTGGCTCGACGACCTGGACGCCAGCGTCGAGGCGCCGCTCACCCAGCAGTGCTTCCAGCCGCGGCAACGGCGTGGCACCCTGACCACGGCCCGCCCGGCCCTGACCCTGAGTCGGCAACGCCAGCGCAGCGTTCGATAAAACGCACGTTTCGGCGCCTTTGGCGGCCGACTGTCAAATATATTGATAACCCTTCCGGGCCGGTTTAGGGTGGCTGCTCACCGCCATTAGCGAGGAGTCACCCATGAGCTTGCCCAGCCGCGCCGAGTGGGAGCAGCGCTTCCAAGGTCTCACCCTGGAAGGTCGCGCCTTCATCGACGGCGCCTATGTCGACGCCACCGCCGGCGCCACCTTCGACTGCCTGAGTCCGGTGGACGGACGTTTCCTCGCCAAGGTCGCCCGCTGTGACGCCGCCGATGCCGACCTGGCCGTAGCCGCTGCCCGCGCCGCCTTCCAGAAGGGCACCTGGGCGCACCTGGCGCCGGCCCAGCGCAAGCGCGTGCTGATCCGCTTCGCCGACCTGCTGCTGGCCAACGCCGAAGAACTGGCGCTGCTGGAAACCCTGGACATGGGCAAGCCCATCGCTGACGCCTTCACGATCGACGTACCCGGCTCGGCCAATGCCATCCGCTGGAGCGCCGAGGCCATCGACAAGCTCTACGACGAGGTCGCCCCCACGCCCCATGACCAGCTGGGCCTGGTGACCCGCGAGCCGGTCGGCGTGGTCGCCGCCGTGGTGCCCTGGAATTTTCCGTTGATGATGGCCTGCTGGAAACTCGGCCCGGCGCTGGCCACCGGCAACTCGGTGGTGCTCAAGCCCTCGGAGAAGTCGCCGCTGACCGCCATCCGCGTCGCCCAGCTGGCCCAGCAAGCGGGCATCCCGGCCGGGGTGTTCAACGTGCTGCCGGGTTACGGCCATGAGGTCGGCAAGGCCCTGGGCCTGCACGCGGACGTCGACACCATCGTCTTCACCGGCTCCACCCGGGTCGCCAAGCAGCTGCTGGCCTATTCTGGCGAATCCAACATGAAGCGCGTCTGGCTGGAAGCCGGCGGCAAGAGCCCCAACATCGTCTTCGCCGACGCCCCCGACCTCAAGGACGCCGCCGCGGCCGCCGCCAGCGGCATCGCCTTCAACCAGGGCGAGGTCTGCACCGCCGGTTCGCGCCTGCTGGTGGAGCGTTCCATCAAGGAAGAATTCCTGCCGCTGGTGATCGAGGCCCTCAAGGGCTGGAAGCCCGGCCATGCGCTGGACCCCGAGACCAACGTCGGCGCCCTGGTGGACACCACCCAGCTGGACACCGTGCTGCGCTACATCGAGGCCGGCCATGCCGAAGGCGCCACCCTGGTGGCCGGTGGCAAGCGCACCCTGGAAGAAACCGGCGGCGTCTATGTCGAGCCGACCATCTTTGACGGCGTGAGCAACGCCATGAAGATCGCCCGCGAAGAGATCTTCGGCCCGGTGCTCTCGGTGATCACCTTCGACACCGCCGAGGAAGCCGTGCAGATCGCCAACGACACCCAATACGGCCTGGCCGCCGCGGTCTGGACGCGCGACATCTCCAAGGCCCACAAGACCGCCCGTGCGCTGCGCGCCGGCAGCGTCTGGGTCAACCAGTACGACGGCGGCGACATGACCGCGCCCTTCGGCGGCTTCAAGCAGTCCGGCAACGGTCGCGACAAGTCGCTGCACGCCTTCGACAAGTACACCGAGCTCAAGGCGACCTGGATCAAGCTCTGATCCCTGACCAGCCGGGTCGTCATGACCCGGCTGGTGGCTGGCGGGGTTAGCGGTAGACGTGGTAGGTGGCGAACTTGCCCACCTCGAGATTGCCGCTCCAGCTGCTGATCACGCGTCTGGAGTCCCACTCGTACCAGTGCGGCCCGGGCCGATTGCCGACACCGGTTGAGCAATCGCCGTTCTGAACCCAGGCGCCGCGGAACTTACCACTCTTCCACCGTCGCTCCACCACCTGAACCGGTTGCACCCGATAGCCCGGCTGCACGCGAACGCTCCAGGTGAAGTTCGTACTGATCGAGCGATCCTGCTTGTAGCTGCCATCTACGCCGAGGATGCTCAGGTATTTGCCGACGAAGGGCAGCTTTTCCGGGTTGATCTTGACCCCCACTGACCAGCCGTAACTGGAGGTCTTGGTTTCGCCCCAGGCGTAGGTGCAGTCGATGGTGCCGGTACTCGAGCAGAGGAACACCGGTCCGCGCCAGATCCAGTCCTGCCAGGTATTGCGCGCCTGCTGGGTGGCGAAGGCGCGGGAACCATTGCCGAGAATGGCGGGTTCGCTGTGATTGGTGAAGCATTCGCCGGCCTGCACCAGACCGGTCGACAGCACGAAGCTGAGCGCCCCACCGAGCGTGGATTTCACAAGGCTGTTCATGACTTCAGTCCCTCAAAGTCCAAAGACATTTTCGATGGTGTTGCTCTGCGGGTGCTGCTTGGCACTCTGCGTCTGGCTCGCGGACAGGCTGTCGGCAGGGCGATCGACGGGCGTCAGCAGCAGCCCTGTCGCGTTATCGGGCTTACGCACCATCAGGGCATCGGCGTCGATGGTCATGCCCAGCGCCAGTGCGGCGTTTTCGCTGGCGATGTGCTGACCGGGCAGGTTATCGAAGATCACGCGTCCACCCTGACTCAGGGTATCGTTGATTTCCTTCTTGACGTTTCTATCAATCCGAACGTTGGGTCCGATCACCAGATAGTCATATTCGCCGGCGTTGACGATCCGGGTATCGGCTGTCTTCAATCTATTAAGAACGAAGCCCGTATTACCCACCACCTTGAGTCGCAAGTAAGGCTGATTACTCAAGGACTCCGCAGCCTGGGCAGTGGTACCCAGCAGGGTCGATAACAGCAGTACAGCTATAGGTTTCAACTTCATGTCAAACTCTCCTGTCACGGCAACTACAGAAACAGAAAGTCCTATGCACAGTGCCGAACGCATCCGCGAAGCCTTCAACCACGCGGATTTGGCAGGATAAGCAGGCAGCAACGAGCCCTTTATCGGAATGCATTCCGATAAAGGTTCTACTGTCGGAGCTCAAACGACCAATTACCATCCAGCAAAGATGACGGGAATAACGCAGTATCCATCCACCACGGACAGGCCACTGCGCTCGCCGTCCTTGGTAAGACTAGCCAGAGTTTTTTTCAACAAATAGTAACTATTACGCAGGCGACTCAGACAAGCTGCCGGGCAACTCGCTAGCTGTTTTGAAGTTGCTCTTTAATAAGCATATAAGAGATGACTTCTTCTTTCCGAAAAGCCAATGATCGTCAAATAGCGGTCGTTCTACTTAACGAAAGATCTGATAAATAAGACGATCGCCAAAACCTCGACAGCCGCATAGCAGCTGAACGATCGCTCAAAATAAATGTAACAAAATATTTCAAGGAAGCTGGCGGGCGTTGCCCATTGCTCAGCGAGTCGAGCGGGAGACCCAAAAGAAGTGGCCGGACCCGCGCCGACGGCGCGGGTCGTGGATAGCGGTCAGCCCAGCAGATCCACCAGCAGATCGTCGTGGCGGCGCTGCTGACGATCCAGGCGCAGCTGGCGGGTGCGGAAGATCGACTTGAGGTCTTCCAGGGCGCTGGCGAAGTCGTCGTTGATGATCAGGTAGTCGTACTCGACATAGTGACTCATCTCGCTGACCGCCTCGCGCATGCGGCGCTCAATGATCTCGGCGCTGTCCTGGCCGCGATTGTCCAGACGCTGGCGCAGGGCGGCCTGGCTCGGCGGCAGGATGAAGATCGACTGGGCATGGGGCAGCTTGCGGCGCACCTGCTGGGCGCCCTGCCAGTCGATTTCCAGGATCAGGTCGTGGCCTTCGGCGAGGGTGCGCTCCAGGGCCGCCTGGGAGGTACCGTAGTAGTTGCCGAACACCTCGGCGTGCTCGAGGAAGTCGCCGTGCTCGAGCAGGTTGGTAAAGGTCGCGCAATCGACGAAGTGGTAGTTCACCCCGTCGGCTTCACCCGGGCGCATGGCGCGGGTGGTGTGGGAGACCGACACGCGGATGTCGGGCAGGGCATCCAGCAGGGCCTTGACCAGGCTGGTCTTGCCGGCGCCGGAAGGCGCGGAAACGATGTAAAGGGTGCCGGGAAGGGCTGTCATGAAGGTCCGCCTATTCGATGTTCTGCACTTGCTCACGCATCTGTTCGATGAGCACCTTGAGATTGATGGCCGCCTGGGAGGCCCGGGCGTCGATGGCCTTGGAACCCAGGGTATTGGCCTCGCGATTGAGTTCCTGCATGAGGAAATCCAGCCGCCGGCCGGCCGCGCCGCTGCCCGCCAGGACCCGCCGCACCTCGGCCACATGGGTCTCCAGACGATCCAGTTCCTCGGCCACGTCGCTCTTCTGCGCCAGCAGCACCAGTTCCTGCTCCAGCCGCGCCGGTTCGAACTCGACCCCCGCCTCGGCGCAGCGCTCGAGGATACGCCGCCGCTGCAGGGCCAGCAGGTCGGGCAGCAGCGCGCGCAGGGTCGCCACCTCCGCCAGCACCTGGTCCAGGCGTTCCTCGATCAGGCGCGCCAGTTCGCGGCCCTCGCGCTGCCGGCCGTCGAGCAATTCATCCAGCGCCGCCTCGAACAGCGCCAGGGTCTGGGCCTTGAGTTCGGCGCCATCCACCTCGGCGCCCGCCAGCACCCCGGGCCAGGCCAGCACGGCCAGGGGATCGAGCTTGGCCGGGCGCGCGATCAGCGCGGCGACGTCTTCGGCGGCGGCCACCAGCTGCGCGGCGCGGCGGGCATCGACGCGCAGGGCCACGCTCTCGTCGCGCTCCTCGCGCAGCACGCACTCCAGCTTGCCCCGCGACAGGCGCCGGCGCAGCGCTTCGCGCACGCCGGACTCCAGATCGCGAAAGGTCTCCGGCAGCCGCAGGTGGGGTTCCAGGTAGCGGTGATTGACCGAGCGCAACTCCCAGCTCAGGGTGCCCTGGGGCCCCGGCCGCTCGACCCGGGCGAACGCCGTCATGCTGTGCACCATGGCAGGATCCTCGTCTGACGATGCGTGGATCTGGGGCGATCCCAGGCGACCACGCATGTAAAACGCACGATTCTAGCGCACCTGATCGGAGCGACCCAATGCATCCGTGTCGCATGAGCCGGACGCTCCCTATACTATGGACCTGATATCTACGCCTTACAGGAAGCCCGCAATGAAGCGTCCCAGTGGCCGCGCCGCCGATCAGCTGCGCCCCATCCGCATCACCCGTCAGTACACCAAGCACGCCGAGGGTTCGGTCCTGGTGGAATTCGGCGATACCAAGGTGATCTGCACCGCCAGCGTCGAGGCCGGGGTGCCGCGCTTTCTCAAGGGCAAGGGCCAGGGCTGGCTCACCGCCGAGTACGGCATGCTGCCGCGCGCGACCGGCGAGCGGAACCAGCGGGAAGCCGCCAAGGGCAAGCAGGGCGGTCGGACCCTGGAGATCCAGCGGCTGATCGGTCGTTCGCTGCGCGCCGCCGTCGACCTGTCCAAGCTGGGCGAGAACACCATCTATATCGACTGCGACGTGATCCAGGCCGACGGCGGTACCCGCACCGCCTCGGTGACCGGTGCCTGCGTGGCCCTGGTCGATGCCCTGGGCGCGCTCAAGCGCCGCGGCAACCTCAAGGGCAATCCGCTCAAGCAGATGGTGGCCGCCATCTCCGTGGGCATCTACCAGGGCACCCCGGTGCTGGACCTGGATTACCTGGAAGACTCCGCCGCCGAGACCGATCTCAACGTGATCATGACCGACGCCGGTGGCTTCATCGAAGTGCAGGGCACCGCCGAAGGCGCGCCCTTCCAGCCGGCCGAACTCAACGCCATGCTCGAACTGGCCCAGGGTGGCCTGCGCGACCTGTTCGAGATTCAGCAAGCCGCCCTGCGCGGCGAGTAAGGAAGCCCGCTCATGCACGATCTCGTCCCCGCCCCCAGCGTCGAAGCCCGGCGCTGGGCCATGCTCTGCCACTACGCCGCCTTCCTGGGCTTCGTGGTGCCCTTCATCGGTAACGTCATAGGTCCGCTGGTGGTCTGGCAGTTCAAACGCGAGGACGACCCCTTTATCGACCGCCAGGGCAAGGAGGCGCTGAACTTCCAGCTCACCGTCACCCTGCTGCACATGATCTGCTGGCTGCTGGTATGGGTGCTGATCGGCTTTCCGCTGATGCTGCTGGTGGCCTGCGTGGCCTTCGTGCTGACGGTGATCGCCGGCATCAAGGCCAACCAGGGTCGCGATTACCGCTATCCCCTGACCTGGCGGATGGTGAAGTAGCGGGCTTTTTGTGGCCTGCTTCTGATATCCGCGTTGAGGATTTCCGGTCGGCCCGGCGTCGTTTGACAGGCGCCGGAAGCCCTCCGCTATCATCCCCGCGTCGTACCTTTTTCCACCTGTCGCCCGTGGCCGTTCCTGACCGCCATGGGCGGTAGCGTGCCTGCCTTTCACTTGCAGACCTCATCCAGCCCAGGGACAACGCCAAGGTGGCGAGCCCTCGCGCTGGTTATCGCTTGCGCGCCTTTCACGTCAGCGCAGCGGCCGCCCATGGCCCGCTGCCTCGGCATCAACCCAGGGATGATGATCATGTCGGCCGTAGTCGCCCCCCCGCAATCGGCGTTCCAGCAGGCTTTGTCCTGGCGCTATTCGACCCTCGCGGTCTGGACCGCCATCTCGCTGCTGTTCGTCGAGACCTTTTCCGGCGCCCTGCGCTACTACCTCGACATGGCCGGCGCCTCGGCGCTGATCTACCTGCCCAAGATCGCCTGCCTGGCGCTCTTCGCCCTGCAACTGGCCACCGCCAAGCTGCCGCGCATCCTCTGGGTGGCCCTGCTCAGCATCCCGGCCTATGCGGCCCTGGCGCTGCTGCATGGCGCCAGCATCAACAACGTCTTCTTCTCGCTGTTCGTCTACAGCCCGCTGCTGTTCGGCCTGCTCTGCGGCCGCGAGCTGCTGGAGCAGCGACGCCTGCTCGGCCGGGTGGTGCTGGGTCTGCTGATCGCCTCGCTCATCGGCATCCTGCTGGACAAGTACACCTCCGTCCCCTGGAAGGGCTACAGCTACACCCTGGGTGGCAACGACATCGCCGGTAACACCAACTGGATGGCCGGCGAGGCCGACCGCATCGCCGGTTTCGCCCGCGTGTCCAACGTCCTGGCCGCGCTGATCGCCGTCTACTGCCTCTATCTCTCCTATTTCGCACGCTCCTACACGCTCTGGCTGCTGATGGCCCTGACCGGCCTGTTCGGCATCCTGCTGACCACCAGCAAGGCTCCGGCTGCGGCCTTCGCCTTCACCCTGGTGCTGATGCTGGGCCGGCGCTTCCAGTGGTCCACCTACCTGCTGTTGCTGCTCGGTGTGGTCGGCGGCCTGCTGCTGCCGATCCTGAGCCTGATCCGCGACTTCGATCCCCATGTGGTCACCAGCGACAGTGGTCTGGCCTCCTTCTACGACCGCCTGGTCAACACCTGGCCCAACGTGGTCGAGGTCATGAGCGAACCCGGCTGGACCCTGACCGGCGCCGGCTTCGGCATGTTCGGCAGCACCATGGCCGCCTTCCCGGTGCCGGGCGTGGAGCTGATGGTCAACTGCGACAGCAGCGTGGTCTATCTGTGGTGCGTGTTCGGCGTGGTCGGCATCGCCCTCTACTGCCTGCAACTGCCGCTGTTCATTCGCCTGCACCTGAGCCGTGATCGTGAAAGCCACACGCTGCTGGCCATCGCCTTCTGCCTCTGCCTGATCGGCTGGACCACCGACCTCTTCGAGATCGGCGTGGCCAACCTGTTCATCGGCATCACCCTGGGCTATCTGCTGCTCAAGCCCAAGACCGACCCCGGCCTGCACCTGGTCCGCCCGGCACCGGAAACCCTGGCTCCCCACGCCTAGCCCGACGCCCCCTTCTCTCGCCTTCCCCTTGCTGCCCGGATGCCGCTCATGGACTTCAGGAAAGACATCAATGGGCTGCGCGCGATCGCCGTGATCGCCGTCGTCCTCTTCCACTTCAATGCCGACTGGCTACCGGGCGGTTTCGCCGGGGTCGACGTCTTCTTCGTCATCTCCGGCTTCCTGATCACCGGGATCATCTTTCGCGCCCTCGAACAGCAGCGCTTCCGCCTGTCCGCCTTCTACCTGTCCCGCGTCCGCCGCATCGTGCCGGCGCTGGCGGTACTCTGCGCCGTGCTGCTGATCGCCGGCTGGTTCTTCCTGCTGCCCAACGCCTATGGCGAACTGGGCAAGCATGTGGCGAGCAGCCTGGGTTTCGTTTCTAACCTGGTCTACTGGAAGGAAGCCGGCTACTTCACCGCCGCGGCCCATGAGAAATGGCTGCTGCACACCTGGTCGCTGTCGGTGGAGTGGCAGTTCTACCTGATCTATCCGCTGATCCTGGTGTTGCTGTCCAAGCTGGTGTCACTCAAGACCCTGCGGGTGCTGATCCTGCTCGCCACCGCGGCCGGCTTCGCCTTTGCCGTCACCGCCTCCCTGCTCTGGCCGGAAGCGGCCTTCTATCTGCTGCCGACCCGTGCCTGGGAGCTGATGGTGGGCGGCGTTGCCTACCTCTTCCCGCTGCAACTCGCCGCCCGGTCGCGCCGCCTGCTGGAAGGCGCCGGGTTGATCGCCCTGGCGGTAGGTTTCCTGACGCTCGCCGAAGGCGATGTCTGGCCGGGCTATCTGGCGCTGATCCCGGTGCTGGGCACCGCCGCCATCATCCTGGCCGCCCGCCAGGATTCGCTGGTCACCAGCAACGGCTTCTCCCAGTGGACCGGTACCCTCTCCTACTCGCTCTACCTCTGGCACTGGCCGGTGGTGGTGTTCATGAGCTATGCCGGCCTGCTCGACAAGACGCCGCACCTGCTGCTGGGCATCGCCGCCTCCTTCGCCCTGGGTTGGGCTTCCTACACCCTGGTGGAGACCCGTGCCTCGCGCCGCAAGGGCCAGAGCGGTGCGGCACTGGCCACCGGCACCGGCCTGCTCGCCACCCTGTTCCTCAGTGCGGGCGCGGTGAACGCCACCGACGGTGCCATCACGCCGCTGCGCAGCATCAGCCAGTCGGACCGCGCGCAATTCGTGCAGGAATACCTGGATCGCCAGAAGAATCTCCACGACCTCTACTGGCTCAAGTGCGACGCCTATTCGGCCTTTACCCAACGCCACCAGGACGCCATCGACCCCAGCTGCACCCACGGCCAGGGCAAGGGCGGTCTCTTCGTCTGGGGCGATTCCCATGCCCAGGCCCTGTCCTTCGGCTTGCGCAGCCTGCTGCCGGCCGGCCTGCCCTACTACCAGGTGGCCTCGGCGAGCTGCAAGCCGCGCCTCACCGACGACATGGGTCGGCAAACCGAGACGCGAGTGACCTGCAACTACTCCAATCGCACCGCCCTGGAAGGCATTCAGCGCCTGCGTCCGGAGGTGGTGGTCATGGCGCAGAAGGCCGACCACGAAAAGACCGACTGGAACGCCATCACCGAGCGTCTGCACAGCTATGGCGTCAAGCGCATCGTGCTGCTCGGCCCCGTCCCCCAGTGGAGTCCGTCGCTGCCCAGCGTCATCGCCATCCGCCACTGGGGCAGCACCGATGACCACATCGCCGACTCCGCCCTGGATCGCCACGTCCTCGCCACCGACCAGGCCATGCGCCAGGCCAGGCTCCCGGCAGGACTGGAGTACATCTCCCTGGTACAGCGCCTTTGCGTCGAGGATGCCTGCCGGGTACGGGCCGCGGATGGCCGGACCCTGCTGCAGATCGACGATGGTCACCTGAGCGACAAGGGCTCGCTGTTCATCGTCGGCCATTACCTGCTGCCCAGTCTGCAACTGACGACGGCCACCGCCCAGCGCTAGGGCGCCGACCTCACGCCAGCTTCCTGACTCCATGAAAAAAGGCCGACCCCATCGGGGTCGGCCTTTTTTATTGCCGCGTGGATCAGGTCACCGGCGCCGGATTGAACAGCGCCAGGTCGTTGTGCAGGCGATGGCGCTCGGCCCAGGTCTGGCGGCGACCGCTGGCCACGTCCAGATAGCACTGGAAGATCTCCCAGCCCATCTCCTCCAGCGACAGCCGCCCGCTCACCACCCGACCGGCATCGATGTCGATCAGGTCCGGCCAGCGCTCGGCCAGCTGGGTGCGGGTCGAGACCTTGATCACCGGCACCATGGACAGTCCATAGGGGGTGCCGCGGCCGGTGGTGAAGATGTGCAGGTTCATGCCCGCGGCCAGTTGCAGGGTGCCGCAGATGAAGTCGCTGGCCGGGGTGGCGGCGAAGTACAGGCCCTTGCCGCGGATCCGCTCGCCGGGCGCGATGACCCCGGCGATGGGGCTGGTGCCCGACTTGGCGATCGACCCCATGGCCTTTTCGACGATGTTGTTCAGCCCGCCCTTCTTGTTGCCAGGGGTGGTATTGGCGCTGCGATCGGCCATGCCCCGTTCCAGGTAGCGGTCGTACCAGTCCATCTCGCGGATCAGGGCGTCGGCCACCTCCGGGGTGGCGGCGCGCGGGGTCAGCAGGTGGATGCCGTCGCGCACCTCGGTGTTCTCGGAAAACATCACGGTGGCGCCGGCCCGCACCAGCAGGTCGGCGGCCACGCCCAGGGCTGGGTTGGCGGTGATGCCGGAGAAGGCGTCGCTGCCGCCGCACTGCATGCCCACCACCAACTCGGACGCCGGCACCGTCTCGCGACGACGCTGATCGAGCACCTCCAGCCGCGCCTCGATCAGCCCCATGATCTGCTCGACCATGCCGGCGAAGCCGTTGGCCGAGTCCTGCAGGCGGAACAGCCAGTCTTCTTCGTTCTGCCCGGCGGTGAGGTCGTCGCCGGGCATCAGTTGGCTGGCCTGCAGCTTCTCGCAACCGAGGCCGATGACCAGCGCCTGGCCGCCGAAGTTGGGGTTGCGGCTGATGTTGTGCAGGGTACGGATGGGAATCACCGCATCCGGGGCGTTGATGGCCACCCCGCAGCCGTAGCTGTGGGACAGCGGCACCACGTCGTCGACATTGGGGTAGCGCGGCAGGATCTCCTTGCGCACCCGCTCTACACAGTGGTCCAACACCCCCACCACGCACTGCACGGTGGTGGTCACCGCCAGGATGTTGCGGGTGCCGACGCTGCCGTCCGGATTGCGAAAGCCCTCGAAGGTATAGCCCTCCAGGGGTTCGCCGACCTGGCCGGGCGCGGTGGCCTTGGGCAGGTTGTCCAGCGCCGGCGGCTCCGGCATGCGCAGCAGGGCTTCGGTGATCCAGCTGCCGGCGGGCACGTCCTGCAGGGCGTAGCCGATGACCTCGCCATAGCGCACCACCTCGGCACCTTCCCTGAAGTCCACCAGGGAGACCTTGTGGCTCTGGGGAATGGCCTCGACCGTGGTCAGGCCATCGGCGAAGGCGGTGCCAGCGGCCACGCCGGGTTCGTTGACCACCACCCCGACGTTGTCCTGGGGATGGAGCTTGATGTAGCGCGGCGAATCACGGTGATCGATCAGGTTCATGTTCTTATCCTCTGCCGGGGCTCAGGCCCGGGCCGGGTCAGGCTGGGTCGCACCCAGGATCTCGCCATCGGCGGTACGCAGCTCGACGCGCTGGATGCGACCGACGATGAACAGGTAGCTGAACACCGCCACCAGGGCATTGGCGCCGACATAGACCAGCGCCCACTTGAAGGAGCCGGTGGCGGCGATGAGATAGCCGATGACGATGGGGGTGGTGATGGAGGCCAGGTTGCCGAAGGTGTTGAACAGGCCACCGGAGAGCCCGGCGATCTGCTTGGGCGAGGTGTCCGCCACCACCGCCCAGCCGAGGGCGCCGATGCCCTTGCCAAAGAAGGCCAGGGTCATGAAGCCCACCACCATCCAGTCGGCGTCGACGTAGTTGCAGAAGATCATGCTGGTGGAGAGCAGCAGGCCGCAGACGATGGGCAGCTTGCGGGCGAAGGTCAGGGAATGGCCGCGCCGCAGCAGGTAGTCGGAGATCACCCCGCCGAGCACCCCGCCGATGAAGCCGCAGATCGCCGGCAGCGAGGCGATGAAGCCGGCCTTGAGGATGGTCATGCCGCGCTCCTGCACCAGGTACACCGGAAACCAGGTCAGGAAGAAGTAGGTGATGGCGTTGATGCAGTACTGGCCCAGGTAGACGCCGAGCATCATGCGATTGGTCAGCAGCTGGGTGATGTAGTGCCACTTGGGGCCGCCGCCCTGCTGGCGGGCGCCGTTGTCCATGTCCACCAGGCCGCCGTTGTCACGGATGTGCGCCAGCTCCGCGGCGTTGATGCGCGGATGTTCCTTGGGATTGTGGATGTACTTCAGCCAGACGCCGGAGAAGAGGATGCCTAGGGCGCCCATGATGACGAAGACGTGCTCCCAGCCGAAGTGGAAGACGATACCGCCCATGATCGGCGCGAACAGCGCGGTGGCGAAATACTGCGCCGAGTTGAAGATGGCCGAGGCGGTGCCGCGTTCGGCGGTGGGAAACCAGGCGGCGACGATGCGCGCATTGCCCGGGAAGGACGGCGCCTCGGCCAGGCCGACCAGGAATCTCAGCATGAACAGGGTGGTGACCGCCCAGGCCACCGGCAGACCGCCGACCAGCCCCTGCAGCAGGGTGAACAGCGACCAGAAGAAGATGCTGCCGGCATAGACCTTCTTCGAACCGAAGCGATCCAGCAGCCAGCCGCCGGGAATCTGCCCGGCCACGTAGGCCCAACCAAAAGCGGAGAAGATATAGCCGAGGGTGACGGCGCTGATGCCGAGGTCTTTCTGCAGACTGGAGCCGGCGATGGCGATGGTGGCGCGGTCGGCGTAGTTGATGGTGGTCACCACGAACAGCATCAACAGGATCAGGTAGCGCACCCGGGTGGGTCTTGTGGCATCCATGGGGATCCCTCTTGCGTGATTGTTTTTATTGAAGGTGCGAGTCGCTGGATGATTGCGCAATCATATCCTGATGCGACAACCTGACTCAGCCCTGCCGTTTGCCCAAGACTAAGCCATGATTGCGCAACCATACAAGTACGACGTCTAACAAGATCAGAACCGGCGGTCAGGTCGTGGCGCGGTCGATGATATGGAAACCGGTGTCGATGCGCACCGCTTTCGGGGCCTGGTTACCCTCGTTGAAACGCTGCAGCAATGCCTCTGCCGCCAGGGTGCCCATGCGATCGCCTTCGACGCTGACCGACGACAGCGCCGGGTGCATCTGGGCGGCGCTGGAGAGATTGCCGAAGCCCAGTACCGCCAGATCCTCGGGCAGGCGCAGTCCACGACTGGCGGCTTCCGCCATGACGCCCTGGGCGACGGTGTCCGAGCTGCAGACCACCACGTCGAAGGCCTCGTCACGGGCCAGCAACTGGCGCAGGCCCGCGCGACCGGACTCCACCAGCGCCGGCGCCGGCAGGATCTCCAGCGGCGGTTCCACCACGCCCAGCTCGGCCAGCCGCGCGACCAGGCTGCGACAGCGCCGCAGGGCGCGGGGGTCGTCCACCGAGACCACGGCAAAGCGCCGATAGCCGCGGGCGTGCAGATGCTCGGCCTGGGCCCGGCCCACGGCTTCGTGGGAAAAGCCCACCTGCATGTCCAGCGGATCTTCACCCAGGTCCCAGGACTCCACCACCGGGATGCCAGCCTGGGCCAGGCGCTGGCGACTGGCGGCGGTGTGCAGGGTACCGGTCAGCACGATGCCATCGGGCTTGCGCCCCAGCACCGCGGCCAGCAGCTGTTCTTCCTGTTCGGCGCTGTAGCCGGTCAGGCCGAGCAGGGTCTGGTAGCCGGCCTGGGACAGCCGCGCCATCAGCGCCTGCACGGTCTCGGCGAAGATGGAATGGACGATGGTCGGCACGAACAGCGCCACCAGGCGACTGCGATTGGACGCCAGGCCGCCGGCCAGCAGATTGGGCACGTAGCCGGTGGCCTGCACCGCCGCCAGCACCTTTTCCCGCGCCGCCTCGCTGACGATCTCCGGTCGATTCAGCGCCCGCGAGACGGTGATCGGCGACACCCCGGCGACCCGCGCCACGTCGATGAGCGTGGGGGCAGCGGAAATGACCGCGGTGGAGAGGGCTTTGCTGGACTTCTTGGCCATGAATCGCTGGAGACGAGGAAGAGATCGGCCATGGTAACGGTTGGGGCGGATGGCGTCCCCGGAGAACACCGTAGCGTGGAAAACCGCGCAGCGTTTTTCACATCGAGCCGCGTAGGTTGGGTTGCGCGCAGCGAAGCCCAACATCACCTCGGAGAGCCGCCCTTGTTGGACTTTGACGGTAGCGCCATCTCAACCCAACCTACGGGCCGCAGTAGCGTGGAAAACGGCGTAGCCTTTTCCACTGGAACGGCGTGGCGAGGGACTCCCTCACCCCAGCCCTCTCCCAGGGGGAGAGGGGGTCAACCGAGCAGGCGTTCATCGTCATCCGGCCTGGCCAAAGCGCGATCAACTGTCGGGGCCCGTCCCATCGGCGCACCGCCATGGCTGTGATAGTCCCCTGCCAGGCCTGATCGCGGCCATGGGCCGCTCCTACAGAATCAGGTGCGCTTCAGCGGCGGACCATCATGGCCGTACAGCCTACCCCCCCATCGCCATCCGAATGTCCGCCGCCAGCTCCAGCACGCGCGCCTCCTCGGTATCCCAGGAGCACATGAAACGCGCGCCGCCGCTGCCGATGAAGGTGTAGAAGCGCCAGCCGCGAGCGCGCAGGAATTCCAGCGCCGGCTCGGAGAGCTGCAGGAACACCGAGTTGGCTTCCACCGGGAACATGAAGTCCACACCGGGCACTCCGCGCACCCGCTCGGCGAGCAGCTGGGCCATGGCGTTGGCGTGGCGGGCGTGGCGTAGCCAGGTGTCGTTTTCCAGCACACCGAGCCAGGGCGCGGAGAGGAATCTCATCTTGGAGGCCAGCTGGCCGGCCTGCTTGCAGCGGTATTCGAAGTCCTCGGCCAGGTCGCGGTTGAAGAAGAGGATCGCCTCCCCCACCGCCATGCCGCTCTTGGTGCCGCCAAAGCAGAGCACGTCGACGCCGGCCTTCCAGGTCACCTCGGCCGGGGTGCAGCCCAGACCGGCCACGGCGTTGGAAAAGCGCGAGCCGTCCATGTGCAGGTGCAGGCCGAGGTCGCGGCAGGTCGCGCTGATGGCCTGCAATTCGTTGAGGCCATAGAGGGTGCCCACCTCGGTGGCCTGGGTGACGGTCACCGCCCGCGGCTTGGGAAAGTGGATGTCGGCGCGCTTGGTGGCGATCTGCTGGATGGCGCCCGGGGTCAGCTTGCCCTGGTGCGCCGGCGCCAGCAGCAGCTTGGAGCCGTTGGAAAAGAATTCCGGCGCGCCGCATTCGTCGGTCTCGACGTGAGCGGTGTCGGAGCAGATCACGCTGTGGTAGCTCTGGCACAGCGCCGCCAGGGCCAGGGAGTTGGCCGCGGTGCCGTTGAAGGCGAAGAACACCTCGCAGTCGGTCTCGAACAGCTGGCGAAAGCGATCGGCGGCGCGCGCCGTCCAGGTGTCGTTGCCGTAGGCGGTCTCGTGGCCGACGTTGGCCGCGGCCATGGCGGCCCAGGCTTCCGGGCAGATGCCGGAATAGTTGTCACTGGCGAATTGCTGGGCGTTGCTGCTCATCGGGCAGTCCTCACGACGGGTTCGGTGCGGGCCAGCAGCCAGTCGCGCGCGGCGCCCTCGACCAGCGGCAGCACGCGGCGGCGGACCTCGGCGTGATAGCCATCCAGCCAGTCCAGCTCGTCGCTGCGCAGCAGCGCCAGATCCAGGCAGCGGGTGTCCAGCGGACAGAGGGTCAGGGTCTCGAAGGCCAGGAAATCGCCGAATTCGGTGGTTTCCGCGCGGGTGCACAGGAGCAGGTTCTCCAGCCGTACGCCCCACTGGCCGGGGCGATAGATGCCCGGTTCGTTGGAGGTGATCATGCCCTCGCGCAGGACATGGTGCGGGGTGACCGTGGCATAGAAGGAAATCGACTGCGGCCCCTCGTGCACATTGAGGAAGTAGCCCACGCCATGGCCGGTGCCGTGGCCGTAGTCGATGCCAGCGGCCCAGATCGGCTCGCGCGCCAGGGCGTCGAGCATGGGCGCGGCGACGCCGGCCGGAAAGCGCGCCCGCGACAGCGCCAGCATGCCCTTGAGCACCAGGGTGAAATCGCGCTTCTGGGCGGCGCTGGGGGTACCGATGGGCACCACCCGGGTGATGTCGGTGGTGCCGCCCAGGTACTGGCCGCCACTGTCGATCAGCAGCAGGCCGTCGCCCTGGAGTTCGGCATGGGCCTCTTCGGTCGCTCGGTAGTGCGGCAGGGCGCCACCGGCGTTGAAGCCGGCGATGGTGGCGAAGCTCAGGGAGACGAAGTTGGGCCGGGCGGCACGCGCCTCGCTCAGCCAGTCGTCCACGGTCAGCTCGGTGAGGCGCTCGCCACGGGCCAGGGCCGCTTCGAAGCGGGCGAAGAAGACGCACAGCGCGGCGCCATCCTCTTCCATGGCCAGGCGCACCTGAGCCACCTCTTCAGCGGTCTTGCAGGCCTTGAGCAGGGTCGAGGGATTGATCTGTTCGTGCCGCTCGACACCCTGGGGCGCGGCCTCGGCCAACCCCAGGGTGACCCGTGCCGGGTCCACCAGCAGGCGACTGCCGGCCGGCAGCCGAGCCAGCTCGGCGGCGGCCTGGTGGTAGTCGGCCAGGGTCACACCGTCGGCCACCAGGGCCGTGCGGATCTCGGCCGGCACCTTGGCCGGGTCGATGAACAGCTGGCAGCTGTCGCTACCCAGCAGCACATGGGCGAGGAACACCGGGTTGTAGGGCACGTCGGCGCCGCGCAGATTGAGCAGCCAGGCGATGTCGTCCAGCGAGGAGATGAAATGCCAGTCGGCCTTGGCGTCCTTCAGCTTCTCGCGCACCTGGGCGAGCTTGGCGCTGCGCGGCTGGGGGGCCTGGGGGGCGGCATGGGCATAGACCGGCGCCGCCGGCAGCGCGGGGCGCTCGCGCCAGATCGCCGCCAGCGGGTCGAGATCGGTCCGCAGCTGGATCCCCTTGGGCTCCAGCGCCCGGCGCAGGGCCGCTGCCGCACCCAGCGACAGCACCTGGCCGTCCACCAGTACCGTGCCGCCCGCGGGCACCTGGTCGGCCAGCCACTGCAGGTGGGCCTGGGGCTGGCTGGCGACCTGCTTCATCAGGTCGATGCCGCTGCCCGCCAGCTCCTGGGTGGCCTGCTCCCAGTAGCGGCTGTCGGTCCAGACGCCGGCGGCCTCGCGGGTCACCAGCAGCAACCCGGCGGAGCCGGTGAAACCGGACAGCCAGGCACGGCCCTGCCAGTGCTCCGGCAGGTATTCGGACAGATGGGGATCGGCGCTGGGGATCAGGCAGGCATCGGCGCCCTGCTCGGCCAGGAAGGCGCGCAGGTCGGCAAGTCGTTGAGCGGAAATGGCGGTCATGAGCACCTCGACAAGGTCAGGGGCTCAGTGTGCCGCAGATATAAAAAAGCCGCACCCAAAGGGTGCGGCGGAGAAAGACCAAAGGAGCAAGGAGGGGTGGTCTTTCGAAAGCGGAGCGGCTCAGCGACGCGCGTCGGCGGCGGGAGCGGCCTGATCGCCGTAGTGCTGCATGGCGGCATGATTCTGATCGACCAGCTTGTATCTCAGGCTGGGATTGTCGTCGGCAGCGGCGAACTGGGTGGCGGTCAGGGCGGCAAGGGTCAGCAACAGGGCGGACAGAGAACGTTTCATGGCGAACTCCTCAAAGGTCGTGTTCATCGGGGTACAGGACCATTCTAGGAAAAGAACGCCACCTAATAAATAGCATGCTAATTAAATGACTGTTGCAAGGATTGCAACAAGCCCTGGCCTAGTCCTTGGCCCAGTAGCGCTGGTCCTCGAGCACCCGATTCTCCAGCTGCAGCCGTTCGGGCAACTCTTCCTTGAGGAAGTCGATCCAGGTCTTGATCTTGGCGTCGAGAAAGCGCCGCGAGGGATAGAGCGCATGGATGTTGCGTTCGCGCAGGCGGAAGTTGGGCAGCAGGCGCACCAGGCTGCCATCGCGCAGGTAGTTGACCGCGATGTAGCTGGGCAGTAGGCAGATGCCCATGCCCTGGCGGGCCACGCTGGCCAGGGCTTCGGCGACATTGACCTGGAAGACGTAGCGCGGCGCCACCTGCTGCTCGCCGTCTTCGCCGGCGAAGACCCAGCGTTCGGAGAAATTCGGATCCAGCAGGCGCAGACAGTCGTGCTCGGCGAGATCGGCCGGCACCTTGGGTGCCGGGCGTTGCGCCAGGTAGCTGGGCGCCGCGCAGACCACGCTGTAGACGCCACCGAGACGTTGGGCGACGAAGTCCGAGTCGGCCAGTTCGGTGTCCAGGGTGATGGCGATGTCGTGCCCATCCTCCAGCAGCGCCGGATGGTTCTGCGAGAGATTCATGACGATCTCGACATGGGGATAGCGCGCGCAGAAGCGCGACACCAGCGGTGCCAGCAACTGGGTACCCAGACCGGTCATGGAATGCAGGCGCAGATGACCATGGGGCTTGAGATGGGCGCCGCTGGCCTCGGCTTCGGCCTCGCCGACGTCCTGCAGGATGCGCCGGCAGCGTTCGAGATAGCGCTCGCCCGCCTCGGTCAGCGCCAGCCGCCGGGTGGTGCGGTGCAGCAGGCGGGTCTGCAGATGGCTTTCCAGTTCCGCCAGCAGGCGCGACACCTGGGCGGTGGACAGGTCGAGGGTGTGGGCAGCAGCCGTGAGACTGCCCAGATCCACCACCCGGACGAAGATGCGCATGCCTTGGAAAATATCCATTATTGCCTTTTTCGCAATGGAGTTTCGTCAAGTCGTCACTTTATTGAAAAAGTCGGACGCCCGATAGTGGTGCAGTGAGCTGCTGTGGATTCGACTTGCTGACCGCGCGAATCCTTCCCTCCGGCAGTGGCTCCTTGGATAGCTCCTTGCGGCCTTCCGACAGACGTCTCCCCTGGAGACCTCCGCCGGAGGGCCGTTTTTTTTGCCTGGCGTTCCAACCAGGCCCCGGCCATCAGCCCCGCCGCTCCGGCTCGCGAATGCGATAGCTGGCGATGTAGAGCGCCGGCAGGAACAGCAGCGTCAGCAGCGTCGCGGCGACGATGCCGCCGATCATGGCATAGGCCATGGGCCCCCAGAACACCTCGCGGGCGATGGGAATCATGCCCAGGCTGGCCGCCGCGGCGGTCAGCAGGATCGGCCGGCGGCGGTGCCGGGTGGCTTCCACCACGGCGTCCCAGGGCGAACGACCGGCCTGTTCGAAGGCATCGATCTGGGTCACCAGGATCACCGAATTGCGGATGATGATGCCGATCAGCGCCAGCACCCCGAGGATGGCGACGAAGCCCAGCGGCTGGCCGAAGGGGATCAGCCCCAGCACCACGCCGATCAGCCCGAGGGGCGCCACACTCGCCACCAGGAACAGCTTGCGGATGCTGTGCAGCTGGATCATCAGGAAGGTGGCCATGAGAAACAGCATCAGCGGCACCACCTCGGCGATCGGGCCCTGGGCCTTGCTGCTCTCCTCCACCGTGCCACCCACCGCCACCTGGTAGCGCGGCGGCAGCTTGGCGATGAAGGCATCCACGTCCGGCTGCAGCTGCTTGACCAGATCCGGCGCCTGGATCTCGCTGAGAATCGAGGCCTTGAGGGTGATGGTGGGCAGGCGATCGCGACGCCACACCAGCGGCTGCTCCAGGGCGTAGTCGATACGGGCAAAGGCCTTGAGCGGCACCGCGACGCCCTGGGGCGTCATGATCTGCAGATTCTCCAGGGTCTCCACCGAGCGCCGTTCGGCCTCGCTGGCGCGGGCCACCACGTTGACCAGGTAGATGTCGTCGCGCACCTGGGTCACCGGGGTGCCGGTCACCACGCCATTGAGGATCTGCGCCACGTCCTGGGACGAGAAGCCCAGCTGCCGCGCCTTGTCCTGGTTGACCTCGACCTTGAGCATCCGCGCCGGCTCGTTCCAGTCGTAGAGGAAGTCACCCAGTTGCGGACTCTTGCCCAGCACGCTGGCCAGCGCCAGCGCCTGGCGGCGTACCTCGGCGACGTCCGGACCGCTGATGCGGTACTGGATCGGCCGACCCACCGGCGGCCCCATCTCCAGCGGCTGGACGTAGCCGGACAGGCCGACGAAGTCCTGGCGCAGCCGCTGCTTGAGCTTGGGCAGGAGGCGATTGCGCGCCTCCAGGTCCTTGGCCACCAGGATCACCTGGCCATAGAAGGGATTCTCCAGCTGCTGGTCCAGCGGCAGATAGAAGCGCACCGCGCCCTGGCCGACATAGGAACTCCAGTGGGCCACGTCCGGATCGTCGGCCAGGGTCTTCTCGAATCTGTCCATCTGCGCCCGGGTGGCGTCGAGGGAGGCGTTCTGCGGCAGGTTGAAGTCGATCAGCAGTTCGGGTCGATCCGAGGACGGGAAGAACTGGTTCTGCACGAACTTCATCGAGAACAGCGCCGCGGCGAACAAGAGCACCGTGAGGCCGATGGTCAGCCAGCGGTGGCGCATGGCGCCCAGCAGGAGGCCGTCGGACCAGCGCGCCAGGCGGCCGGGCTGATCATGATCCTTGGGCTTCACCTTCTTCGGCAGGATGTGCACGCCGATCACCGGCGAAAAGAACACCGCGACGATCCAGGACAAGAGCAGCGCCACGGCGATCACCGCGAACAGGGTGAAGGTGTACTGGCCGGCGCTGCTGGAGTTGAGGCCGATGGGCACGAAGCCGGCCACCGTCACCAGGGTGCCGGTGAGCATGGGAAAGGCGGTCGACTCGTAGGCGAAGGTCGCCGAGCGGTGCAGCGACTCGCCCTCCTCGCGCTTGGTCACCATCATCTCCACGGTGATCATGGCGTCGTCCACCAGCAGGCCGAGGGCGATGATCAGGGCGCCCAGGGAGATCCGCTGCATGGTGATGCCGCTGTATTCCATGAAGACGAACACCAGCGCCAGGGTCAGGGGAATCGACAGCGCCACCACCAGGCCGGCGCGCACGCCGAGGCTGATGAAGCTCACCACCAGCACGATGATGACCGCCTCGAACAGCGCCCGGGTAAAGCCGCCGACGGCCTTTTCCACCACCTGCGCCTGGTTGGAGACCACATGCACGCCGATGCCCACCGGCAGGGCGCCGGTCAGCTCCTGCATCCTCTCGGTGAGGGCCGCGCCAAAGGTCTGGATATTGCCGCCGCTGCTCATGGCGATGGCCAGGCCGATCGCCGGCTGGCCGTTGTAGCGGAACAGCGAACTGGGCGGATCGGCGTAGCCGCTGCGGATGTCGGCCAGGTCGGTGAGGCGGTAGAAGCGATCGTCGATGCGCAGATTGACCGCGGCCAGATCGGCGGTGGAGCGGAATTCGCCACTGGTGCGCACGCTGATGCGCTCGGCGCCGGATTCGATGGTGCCCGAGGGGGTCACCGCATTCTGCTGTTGCAGACTCTGCATCACCTGGCGCTGGTCCAGCCCCAGGGCGGCCAGCTTGCGGGTGGAGAAATCCAGGTAGATGACCTCGTTTTCCGCGCCGATCAGCTGCACCTTGCCGATGCCCGGCACGCTGCGGATCTCGCGGCGCACCTGCTCCACCTGGTCGCGCAGCTGGCGCATGCTGAAGCCGTCGCCGGTGAAGGCATAGATGCTGCCGAAGACGTCGCCGAATTCGTCGTTGAAGGCCGGGCCCTGGATGCCCTGGGGGAATTCGCCCTGGATGTCCGAGACCTTCTTGCGCACCTGGTACCAGATGTCGGGAATCGCCTTGGCCGGCGTGGTGTCGCGCAGGTAGACGAATACCGTGGACTGCCCCGGCCGGGTGAAACTCTTGGTGTAGTCGAGGGAATCCAGCTCTTCGAGCTTCTTTTCCACCCGCTCGGTGACCTGGCGCAGGGTCTCCTCGGTGGTCGCCCCCGGCCAGCGGGTCTGGATGACCATGGTCTTGATGGCAAAGGACGGATCTTCCTCGCGTCCCAGCTTCATGTAGGAGAAGACGCCCATCAGCAGGGCGACGAACATCAGGTACCAGACGAAGGATTGGTGGCGCAGCGCCCAGTCCGACAGGTTGAAGCCTTTCATGGCCGAGCGCCCTCCTGATCCTTCACCCGCTGTCCCTCCTCGAGACTGTTGACCCCTGCCGTCACCACCCGCTCACCCACCTTCAGGCCCTTGCCGATCCAGGCCAGGCCATCGGCCTCGCGCAGCACCTCGACCGGGCGCTGGCGCACCTGAGCCTGCTCGCCCCGGCCTTCCACCACCCAGACCGCGGTCTGGCCATTCTGGCGCCGCAGCGCCTGCGCAGGCAGGGCCAGACCGGCCGCCGGCGGCGACTCCAGCTCGCCCTGCACCAGGCTGCCGATACGCAGCGCGGCCGGCGGCTCGTCCAGGGTCAGGCGCACTCGCCGGGTACGGGTGGTGGCATCGGCCTGGGGCTCGATCTCGCGCACTCGGCCCGCAACCGCCACGGCCGGATCCAGCGCCATGCGCACGGTCAGCACCCGCCCCGGGGTCAGCTGGCCGATGGCCTGGGCGGGCAGGTCCAGCACCGCCTCGCGGACGTCCGGGCGGGCGACCCGCACCACCGGCTGACCGGCGGACACCACCTGGCCGACCTCGGCCTGCCAGGCGGTGATCACGCCGTCGAAATCGCTGTAGAGCTCGGCATAGTCGCGCTGATCGCGGGCCTGGCGCTCGGCGCTCTGGGCCTGCTCGCGGGCGGCTTCCAGGGTATGCAGGCGGGTCAGCGCCTGATCCAGCTGGGAGCGCGAGCCGACGCCCTGGTCGAACAGCTGCTGCTGGCGCCGGGCATCGTTGCGCGCGTCGCGCCACTGGGCTTCGGCATCGGCGGTCTGGCCCTGCCGACTGCGCAGGGCATTGTCCTGATCGGTGGGGTCCAGCGCGGCCAGCAACTGGCCACGGCGCACCGCCTGGCCCACGTCCAGCAGCCGGCGGGTGATGCGGCCGCCGACGCGAAAGCCCAGCACGCTCTCGTAGCGCGCCTGGATGCTGCCGGCAAAGACCTCGCGCCCGGGCGGCGGGGCACTCAGGGTCAGGGTCGCCACCGGCCGGATCGGCGGTGGCGGGGCCTCGTCATCGGAGCAGCCCGCCAGGACCAGCAGCAGGCACAGCGGCAGCAGCGGCTTCATGGGCGCACCTCGTTGAAGGCGGAGCGCTCGGCGACTTCGACCCTCTGCCCGGGACTCAGCGCCTGACCGCCGGCGACGACGATGCGGTCGCCGGCCTTGAGGCCCTCGCTGACGATGATGCTGTCGCGGGTGAAGCGCTCGATGCGCAGCGGCTGCAGGCTGACCCGCTCGTCGTCGCCGAGGCGCCAGGCGGCGGGCTGCTCGGTGGTGCCGTTCAGCGCCGTCCAGGGCAAGGCGAAGCCCTGCTCGGTCGCACCTTCGAGCTGGGCATTGACCACCGCCCCCAGGGTCATGGCCGCCGGGGGTCGATCGAGTTGTACCTTGACGCGCACCGTGCCACTGCTCGCCACGGTCGGGGCGATCTCGCGCAGGGTACCCCGGGTCGTGACGGCCGGTTGCGCCTGCAGGGCGACGGGCAGGGTCTGGCCGACCTTGAGTTCGCGGGCCAGGGATTCATAGAGATCGAAGACGGCGTCGAGGTCGCCGCTCACCGCCAGATCGAAGATCGCCGTGCCGGCCTGCACCACTTGTCCGGCTTCGGCGTGGCGGGCGGTCAGCACCCCGGCGGCGCTGGCGCGCAATTCGGTATAGCCCAGTTGCTTGCGCGCATCGTCGCGCTGGGCGACGGCGGTCTGCAGGGCGCTGCGGGCGCCGTCGAGGGTGGCCTGGGCCTGGTCGTACTGGCTGCGACTGGTGTAGCCCTTGGGCAGCAGGGCGGCCTGGCGCTCGAAATCGACCCGCGCCAGCCGGGTGCGGGCTTCCTGGGCTTCCACCTGGGCCTGGGCGGCGGCCAGGTTATTGCGCAGATCCTGGGGATCCAGCCGGGCCAGGACCTGACCCTCGCGCACGCGATCGCCGACATCCGCCAGCCGCTCGCTGATCTTGCCACTCACGCGGAAACCGAGCGGCGCCTGCACCCGCGCCTGGATATCCCCGGTAAAGGGGATGCGCTGACTGTCCTTTATCGGATTCAGCTGCACCACCACCACCCGCGCCAGTTCCTCGGTGGGCGGTTGCTCCTGGGAGCAGCCCGGTAACAGCGTTACCAGGGTAAGAGCAGCCGTTACCTGGCAGAGGCGAGCAAGGCGGAGAGCCCTCATGATTGTCCTTATCGGTGGAAGAGGCGCGATCTGCGAACTGACCACAGGCGGCGCAGGGGGTTCGTCTGACGAATTGTCAGGCGCCGGGCGCCGCTTGGGAAGCGCTACGGCGAGGACGCACGGCGCAGGCCCAACAGCGGAGCGGTCATTCGCCCACAAATGTTCACAAATGCCCTGGAACCCGGCATTCCGGGCCGCAGTCAACTGAGACGTGCGCTGTGGACCTGCCCGTCTGCAGCTGATGCCCGCGACCCTGATGGCGCGGGTCCCATCAGATTCACAGGTTCATTTGACGAGGCCGAACTCATGAAAAAGCTGCTGATCACCTCTACTGCTGCTGTGATGCTGTCGATGGCCACGGGTGTCTTCGCGGCCGAAACCTCCAAGAGCGCCACGGCCGTCAACGGCTCGGCTACCGAAGCCGTACCCGGCAAGACCACCGTCAAGGGTGGCGCGGACGGTGGCACCGATGTGCCCTTCAAGACCGAGAAGCCCAACAAGGTCGACGCCCGCAACCAGAACAACATGCAGTAACCGCCCTTTCCCGGCGGTAACAGAAAGCCCCGGCATGCCGGGGCTTTTTGCTGTCTGCCGTTCAGCCTGCAGACAAGACAAACCCCGCCGAAGCGGGGTTTGTAGAAAGGCTAGCAGCCGGGCTTAGCGCCAGAACGGCTTGTGCATTTCCTGGTAGCGCTGGGCCTCGGTGATACCGGCGTCGGCCAGCATACGGGCGTCCAGGCGGGCCAGTTCGTTGCGGCTGGCGATGCGACGCTGCCAGGTGGACAGGGTGGAGATAACGCGCAGGGCAGCGGGCACACGGTTGCTGGGCTTGGCGTTGTACAGCGAGGAACTGAAGGTGCGTTCCATGGTGGCTTTCCTTCCCGCTTGTGACGGGTACTGGTCATCGAATGGCGCCATTGTCTCGCCAGGCGAGTGCTACCACCAGTAACAGTCCAGGGAAAGGTTCGCGGATCACTCAGCACACAATTGCAACTGTACTGCTGCAATTTGGGTCATTCTGTAACGTATTGCACCATTGCAGTGCAAAATTTGGTTACCAGAGGGAACATCGCGGGAATTCGAGCTATACAGTTGGCCAGAAGGCCAGCAAACAAGAGTGCTTGTTCTACCTGTTACCGCAGCCGCTGTCCAGCCTGGAAGGAACTCCGTGCTCCAGAAAGGAGCGCTTCCGACGCCCGGTGGCGCCGGAAGCCTCTGGTCATCAGCGCGCGGCAGCGGCCAGGCTCGGGGTGGCGGGCTGACGCCGGCCTACCCAGGTACCGATGGCCACGACCAGCAGCGCCAGCAGACCGGTCGCCAGGATCTCGAAGCGATGGGCTTCGCTGAACAGCATCACGGTCAGGGCGCCGACGATGAAGACGATCACCGCCCAGGTCAGCCAGGGGAACAGCCACATGCGGAACTCCAGGGTTTCACCGCGGGCGATCAGCTTGCGTCTCAGGCGCAGCTGGGTCACGGCGATCACCAGATAGACCAGCAGGGCCACGGCGCCGGAGGTGGACAGCAGGAAGCTGAATACCGCCTCGGGCATGGTGTAGTTGGCGATGGTGGTCAGGAAGCCCACGGCGGTACTGGCCAGCACGGCCGCGCGCGGCACGCCGCTGCTGGAGGCACGCCCCATCTTGGCCGGGGCATCGCCACGGCGAGCCAGCGAATAGAGCATGCGCGAAGCGGTGTAGAGCGCCGAGTTCAGGCAGCTGGCCACGGCGACCAGCACCACGCAGTCGACGATCAGCTTGGCATTGGGGATCGACAGCACCTCGAGGGCGCGCTGGTAGGAACCCACGATCGGCAGCTGGGCATCGTTCCAGGGCACCATGGACACCACCAGGAAGATGGAGACCAGGTAAAACAGCGCGATCCGCCAGATCACCGAGTTGGTGGCCTTGCTGATCTGCCGCGACGGGTCCTTGGACTCGGCGGCGGCGATGGTGACGATCTCGGTCCCCATGAAGCTGAACATGGTGGTCAGCAGGGCACCCAGCACCGCGCCGAAGCCATTGGGCATGAAGCCGCCGGTATGGGCCATCAGATTGCTCAGGCCGCTGACCTCGCGACCCGGCAGGGCGCCGACCAGGGCGGCCGCGCCCAGGGCGATGAAGGCGACGATGGCGATGACCTTGAGCAGGGCGAACCAGAATTCGAACTCGCCGTACTTGGCGACGCTGAACAGGTTGGTCACGGTCAGGATGCCGGTGATGATCAGGGCGAATTGCCAGGTGGCGATCGCCGGGAACCAGGCGTTGAGGATGGCGGCGGCGGCCACGGCTTCCAGCGGAATCACCAGCACCCAGAACCACCAATACAGCCAGCCGATGGTGAAGCCGGCCCAGCGGCCGATGCCCTGCTGCGCATAGGAAGAGAAGGAACCGGTATCGGGCGAGGCGACGGCCATTTCACCCAGCATGCGCATGACCAGCACCACCAGGGTACCGGCCAGGGCATAGGCCAGCAGTACGGCCGGGCCGGCCGCGGCGATGGCATGACCGGAGCCGACGAACAGACCGGCACCGATCACCCCGGCGATGGACAACATGGTCACATGGCGCGGTTTGAGCGCCGGCGAGAGGTTGCATTCTACGTTGGACATAAGGTGTTACCTGACAACGGAAAGCCTCCCAAGTGCAACTTGCGCGCCACACGGGCTGAAATCGGCACAAAATGAACGCAAAGGGTGCAATGCCTCGCGGAAAGCGGCGAAAAAGCGGCATTCCGCCGAGCTATCGCGCTAACCATCTGATGTGCAAAGCGATTTCTTTCAGGTATGCATGCCCGTTCGGCTTGCTTCGTTAGGTATCACCTTGTGCAACTTGCACTACTATGGTGCTTGCACAGGTGGAACCTTAGGTAACCCCAGGCCTGGAGCCGGGCGCCACGCCCTCCGCTACCTGACCGCAAAACCTGGACACGCCGGAAAGGACCGCCCTGCCTGGCGTCCGTTGCCGGCTCGCCCGAGTAGCAGGGACCGCCTAAAGCCGCGGCTTGGACGCTTTTCCATGCCGATGCTGCTGCAGGGGGAACTTGCCGGGCCGTCAGGCCTCTGCACACCTGCGACAAAATGTAACCGTAACCAGCAGATGTTGGTAATATTCCAACATATTAGCTAGCTAACCATAAGCCCTGCGGTTCCACGTCGGGCACCTGATGAGACCCTGACCATGTCCGCAGACGATTCCGTCCCGGCCCGCCGCGACTTCCTGCGCAAGTCCCTGAGCCTGATTCCCGTGGTCGCCCTGGCGAGCGGTGCCTCCTCGGGCCTGGCCCTCGCCGCGCCTGCCCCGGAGAGCAAGCCGGGCAGCAGCCCGCGCGCCGACCACTATCAACCGGTGTTCTTCACCGCCGAGGAATGGGCCTTCGTGCAGGCCGCGGTGGCCCGGCTGATTCCGGCGGACGACCTCGGCCCGGGCGCGCTGGAAGCCGGTGCGCCGGAATTCATCGACCGGCAGATGCAGACCCCCTATGCCCGTGGCGGCCTCTGGTACATGCAGGGCCCCTTCGCCGCCGATGCCGCACCGGAGATGGGTTACCAGAGTCGCCTGGTACCCCAGGATCTCTATCGCCTGGGCATCGCCGCGGTGGATCGCTGGACCCGCCAGCAGCACGGCAAGGTCTTCGCCGCGCTGGCACCCGCTGAGCAGGACGCGGCCCTCAAGGCGCTGGAAAGCGGTGACGCCAGCCTGGACGGCGTGCCGGCCAAGCTGTTCTTCGCCCAGCTGCTGCAGAACACCCGGGAAGGCTTCTATTGCGACCCGCTGCACGGCGGCAACAAGGAACTGGTCGGCTGGAAACTGGTGAATTTTCCCGGTGCCCGCGCCGACTTCATGGACTGGGTGGAGCGCGACGAGCGCTATCCGCTGCCGCCAGTCTCCATTCGCGGGGAGCGCGGTTGATGGCCAAGGTATTGCCCAGCAAGCAGGTAGTGATCGTCGGCTTCGGCTGGACCGGCGCCATCATGGCCAAGGAACTGACCGAGGCCGGCCTGGACGTGGTGGCCCTGGAGCGTGGCAGCTACCGCGACACCTATCCCGACGGCTCCTATCCCCAGGTGATCGACGAACTCACCTACAGCATCCGCAAGAAGCTGTTCGTCGATGTTTCCAAGGAAACCGTCACCATCCGCCACAGCGTCAACGACGTCGCCCTACCCAACCGCCAGCTCGGCGTCTTCCTGCCCGGCGATGGCGTGGGCGGCGCCGGTCTGCACTGGTCGGGCGTGCATTTCCGCGTCGACCCGGTGGAGCTGCGCCTGCGCAGTCATTATGAAGAGCGCTACGGCAAGAAATTCATCCCCGACGGCATGACCATCCAGGACTTCGGCGTCAGCTACGCCGAGCTGGAGCCCTACTTCGATTTCGCGGAAAAGGTCTTTGGCACCTCGGGTACCGCCTGGAGCGTCAAGGGCCAGGTGGTGGGCGACGGCAAGGGTGGCAATCCCTATGCGCCGGATCGCTCCAGCGATTTCCCGCTGCCGGCGCAAAAGAACACCGTCTCGGCGCAGCTGTTCGAGAAGGCCGCGCGGGAGGTGGGCTATCACCCCTACAACCTGCCCTCGGCCAACACCTCGGGGCCCTACACCAACCCCTACGGTTGCCAGATGGGCCCCTGCAACTTCTGCGGCTATTGCAGCGGCTACGTCTGCTACATGTATTCCAAGGCCTCGCCGAATCTCAACATCCTGCCGGCGCTCAAGCAAGAGCCGCGCTTCGAGTTGCGCAGCCAGGCCCATGTGCTCAAGGTGAACCTGGACAGCACCGGCAAGCAGGCCACCGGGGTGACCTACCTGGACGCCCAGGGCCAGGAGCTGGAGCAGCCGGCCGACATCGTCATCCTCGCCGCCTTCCAGTTCAACAACGTGCGCCTCATGCTGCTGTCGGGCATCGGCCAGCCCTATGACCCCAAGACCGGCGAAGGCGTGGTCGGGCGCAATTTCGCCTACCAGAACATGGCCACCATCAAGGCCTTTTTCCGCCAGGATCAGCACCACACCAACCCCTTCATCGGCGCCGGTGGCAATGGCGTGGCGGTGGACGACTTCAACGCCGACAACTTCGACCACGGCCCCCACGGCTTCGTCGGCGGCTCGCCCATGTGGGTCAACCAGGCCGGCACCCGGCCCATCGCCGGCGCGGCCAATCCGCCCGGCACCCCGCAGTGGGGCAGTGCCTGGAAAAAGGCCCAGGCCGGCTACTACAACCACCAGCTGTCGATGGACGCCCACGGCGCGCACCAGTCCTATCGCGACAACTACCTGGATCTGGACCCCACCTACCGCGACGCCTATGGGCAGCCGCTGCTGCGCATGACCTTCGACTGGAAGGACAACGACATCCGCATGACCCGCTTCATGGCGGCCAAGATGAAGAAGATCGCCGAGGCCATGAATCCCGAGCACATCAGCGTGTCGGTCAAGGATTTCGGCGGTCACTTCAACACCGCCAGCTACCAGACCACCCACCTGAACGGTGGCGCCATCATGGGCACCGACCCCAAGACCAGCGCGGTCAATCGCTACCTGCAGAGCTGGGACGTGCACAACGTCTTCGTGCCGGGCGCCTCGGCCTTTCCCCAGGGCCTGGGCTACAACCCCACCGGCCTGGTGGCGGCCCTGACCTACTGGTCGGCGCGGGCCATCCGCGAGCAGTACCTGAAAAATCCCGGCCCGCTGGTGCAGGCATGAGAGGCGCGCCCATGATCCTTCGTACCCTCGCGACCCTGCTCCTGGGCAGCGGCCTGGCGCTGGCGGCCCAGGCCGCCGAAGACACCGACCCGGCGCTGGTCAAGCAAGGCGAATACCTGGCCCGCGCCGGCGATTGCGTGGCCTGCCACACGGCGCCGGGCGGCCAGCCCTTCGCCGGCGGCCTGCCCATGCAGACGCCCATCGGCACCCTCTATTCCACCAACATCACCCCGGATCGGCAGACCGGCATCGGCGACTACAGCTATGCCGACTTCGACGCCGCCATCCGCCAGGGCATCGCCAAGGAGGGACACACCCTCTACCCGGCCATGCCCTACCCCTCCTATGCCCGGGTCAGCGAGGGCGACATGCGCGCCCTCTATGCCTACTTCATGCACGGCGTGACGCCAGTCGAGCAGGCCAATCGCGACAGCGACATCCCCTGGCCGCTGTCCATGCGCTGGCCGCTGGCGATCTGGCGCCAGCTGTTCGCGCCCGAGGTGGTGCAATTCCAGCCCGCGCCGGACCAGGACCCGGTAGTGGCCCGCGGCGCCTACCTGGTGGAAGGCCTCGGCCACTGCGGCGCCTGCCACACCCCGCGTGCCTTCACCATGCAGGAGAAGGCGCTCTCCCCCGCCGACGGCAAGGATTTCCTGGCCGGCAGCGCGCCCCTGGAAGGCTGGATCGCCAAGAACCTGCGCGGTGATCACCGCGACGGCCTAGGCAGCTGGAGCGAAGCGCAGCTGGTGCAATTCCTCAAGACCGGGCGCTCCGCCGACAGCGCGGTGTTCGGCGGCATGACCGAGGTGGTGCAGCACAGCCTGCAATACCTCAGCGACGCCGATCTGCAGGCCATCGCCCGCTACCTCAAGACCCTGCCGGCCAAGGACCCGCACGATGCCCCCTTCCAGCCCGACGGGCGCGCCGCCGCGGCGCTCTGGCGCGGCGACGACAGCGCCCGTGGCGCCCAGGTCTATGTGGACAACTGCGCCGCCTGTCACCGCACCGACGGCCAGGGCTACGACCGGGTCTTCCCGGCACTGGCCGGCAATCCGGTGCTGCGCACGGCCGACGCCAGTTCGCTGATCAACATCGTGCTCAAGGGCGGCACCCTGCCCGGCCTGCACACGGCGCCCTCGACCCTCGTCATGCCGCCCTTCGGCTGGCGGCTGAACGATGCCCAGGTGGCCGACGTGGTCAGCTTCATCCGCGCCAGCTGGGGCAACGCCGCCGCCCCGGTCAGCGCCGCCGACGTCGCCAAATGGCGCACCGACGATACGCGCACCACCTCGGGCGATGACCTGGGCCAGGCGTTCGGTCACGGTCAGCCGGAGACGCGCGAAGCGGGTAAATAGCGGTCGTTTCAGCGGCGCAACCAGGCCGGATCCACGGCGGCGAACACCTCCTGCAGCCACTCGACCCAGGCGCGTACCCGCGGCGAGGTCTGGCTGGCCAGGGGGTAGACCGCCGCCAGTGGCAAGCCCGGTGGGCGTTGCTCGGGTAGCACCTCGCACAGCCGCCCCGCCGCCAGGTCAGCCGCCACATGGTAGAGCGGCGCCTGGACCAGCCCCAGGCCGGCTAGGGCGGCGCCGATATAGATGTCGGCGCCGCTGAGCGCCAATCGGCCCGGCAACTCCGGGCAAAGCAACTCGCCATCCTTGACGAACTCGAAAGGCAGCCGCCGACCGCTGCGCTGGGAGCGGTAGTACACGCCCTGATGCTCGGCCAGATCGGCGAGGGTTGTCGGCGAGCCTTGGCGCGCCAGATAGGCCGGACCGGCGCAGGTCACCTGTACCAGTTCTCCCAGGGGCTGGGCGGCCAGGCCTTCGTCGAGCAGCGGTCCGCTGCGCAGGACGCAATCGATGCCCTCGCCGATGACGTCCACCGGCCGGTCATCGGCGCTGATCACCAGCTCCAGATCGGGATAGCGCTGGCAGAAGCCCGGCAGCGCCGGGATCACCAAGGCGCGCCCGAGGGACCCTGGCAGATCCACCCGCAATCGACCGCGCGGCTGGCGCCGCCGCTGGCTGAAGACCCCCTCGATATCGTCCAGCTCGGCCAGCCAGCTGACGCAACGCTCGTAGTAGGCGGCGCCATCCAACGTCGGACTGACCCTGCGGGTGGTCCGGTGCAGCAACGTCACCCCCAGGTGGGCTTCCAGCTGCTGCACCAGCAGCGTCGCCATCGCTGGCGAGAGGCCGAGATCGGCGGCCGCCCGGCTGAAGGAGCGACGCTCGACGATGCGCACGAAGCCGCGCATGGCTGCCAATCGGTCCAAGATCATTCATTCCTGTCGAATACTGTCTGTCGTGATAGCAGCTTTGTTCAGCCTGGCTCAATAGCGAGACTGCTTCCATCTTTCACGAGAGGAGCGAACGTCATGCTGCAACGACGACTGGGCCGCGCTGGCCCGCTGGTATCCGCCTTGGGGCTGGGCTGCATGGGCATGAGCGAATTCTATGGCGCCACCGACGAGACCGAGGCCCTGGCCACCCTGGACCTGGCCCTGGAACGCGGCGTGACCCTGCTGGATACCGCCGATGCCTATGGCCCCCACCGCAATGAGGAGTTGCTGGGCCGTGCCTTGCGTGGCCGCCGCGAGCGGGTATTCCTCGCCACCAAGTTCGGCCTGGTGCGCAGCGAAGATCCCAACACCCGCGGCGTGAATGGCCGGCCCGACTACGTACGCCAGGCGGTGGACGGCAGCCTGCGCCGACTGGGGGTCGAGCAGCTCGATCTCTACTACCAGCACCGCGTCGATCCCGAGGTGGCGATCGAAGAGACGGTGGGCGCCATGGCCGAATTGGTGCGGGCCGGCAAGGTGCGTTACCTGGGACTGAGCGAGGCGTCCAGCGAGACCCTTAGGCGTGCCCAGCGAGTCCATCCCATCGCCGCCCTGCAGAGTGAATTCTCGCTCTGGTCCCGCGACCCGCAGGAACACGGCATGCTCGCCACCTGCCGCGAGCTGGGCGTGGCGCTGGTCGCCTACAGCCCACTCGGCCGCGGCTTCCTCACCGGGGCTCTCCGATCGCCGGACGACTTCGCCGCCGACGACTATCGCCGGTTGAGTCCGCGCTTCCAGGGCGAAAACTTCCAGCGCAACCTGGAATTGGTGGAACGGGTACGCGCCCTGGCCGAAGCCAAGGGCGTGACCGCGGGCCAGGTGGCCCTGGCCTGGGTGCTGGCCCAGGGCGAGGACGTCATCCCTATCCCAGGCACCCGCCGGCGGCGTTATCTGCAGGAGAATCTCGCCGCGCTCGAGGTGCGCCTGAGCGCAGACGAAAGCGCCGAGCTGGAGCGACTTTTCACGCCGGAGCAGGTGGCCGGTACGCGCTATCCCGCCGCCTGGATGCAGCTCGTCGAGCGCTAGTGACCATCAAGCCCGCCGCCGACCGACGGGCTTGCGCGGCTGGCATCGATCCTGCTAGCTTGATCGGGTTAGTACCAAGCTGACCCCAATCGCTGGACGCCTTTCCGCTCGTTGTAGCAGCGCGAAATCAGCGTCATCCGGATCCACCGATCCCTCGATTGCTCAGGATCTGCCGCCGCGGCCTCTGAATCTCGTGCCCGGCCGGTTGCCTGCCTTCCCAAGTACTTACCTGCATGCCTGGGCGTCTCGCCCACACGCTGCCTTCCTCCAGCCAGAGATTCAGCCGTCGGCCGTCATGGGTACGAGGTTGCTGGAGTTATTTCACCGCGCCGACTGAGCGTGGATCCCAAGGATAGTCATATGAACATTCAAAATCAGGCCACTGCGGCCATGCAACACCTCCAGGCGGCCTTCGCGCCGTTCCAATGCATCACCACCCCGGCTTCGCGCAAGGGCGGTTTCAGTTTCACCGTGGTCGACGAGCGCGGTGTCGCCTGTCGCAGCGAGCGCCTCTACCCCGAGCAGTACAACGCTGCCGACGGCCTGGAGCGGGTCATCGCCCGTACCCGCCGCGCCCTGGTGGCCTGAAGCGCCAACCGAGTGCCGGACGCATCACGGTTTCCGTGATGCCCATGCCGGCCGCCTCCATCTGCGGTATGTTTGGCACAGCTTCGCGTAGGCGTGAGCCAAACAATGAATCCCAAGATGGAGGTCGCATGTCGCAAGTCGTATTCATCCGCCATGGCCAGTCGGCGTGGAACCTGGAAAACCGCTTCAGTGGCTGGGCGGATGTGGATCTGACCGAACAGGGGATCCGCGAGGCCCACGAGGGCGGTCAGGCGCTCAAGGACGCCGGCTTCCTCTTCGACGTGGCTCACGTCTCGGTGCTCAAGCGTGCCGTGCGCACCCTCTGGCACGTGCAGGAAGGCATGGACCAGATGTGGCTGCCGGTGGTGAGCGACTGGCGCCTCAACGAGCGTCACTATGGTGGCCTGACCGGCCTGAACAAATCCGAGACCGCCGCCAAGTATGGCGAGGAGCAGGTGCTGGTCTGGCGCCGCAGCTACGACGTGCCGCCGCCCGAGCAGAGCGTCGAAGAGCAGCAGGCGCTGGCCGCCGATCCGCGCTATGCCGGTCTGTCGCTGGACCAGGTGCCGCGCACCGAGTGCCTCAAGGATTGCGTCGAGCGCGTCCTGCCCTACTGGAACGAAGTCCTGGCCCCGGCCATTCGCAGCGGCCAGCGCGTGCTGGTGGTCGCCCATGGCAACTCCATGCGCGCCCTGATCAAGTACCTGGACAACATCTCCGACAGCGACATCGTCAGCCTCAACATCCCCAACGGCGTGCCGCTGGTGTACGAGTTCGACGAAGACCTGAAGCCCACCAAGCACTACTACCTGGCCGACCCGGACGAGGTCGCCGCCAAGATGGCCGCGGTGGCCAATCAGGGCAAGGCGAAGTAAGGCGTTTCATCGCGGCCATGGCGGTCCGCCGATGCGGCCGCTCCTACGGTTACCTAGGAGCCTGTAGGAGCGGCCCATGGCCGCGATTTTCTCAGCGAAAGAACCGGATCGTTTTCAAGACGAGACCTGTAGCGTGGAAAACCGCGTAGCGTTTTCCACAACCAGGGTCGCCGGTGAGCGGTGGATAAGGCTGGCGCCGTTATCCACCCTACGGCCTCAGGTGCGACGCTCCGGGCGCTTCACCACCCGCGCCTCACCCAGCACGCCCTCTTCTTCCGCCTGGGCCGCCTGGATGTCCTCGTCGCCTTCCACCCCGCCATCGCCCGGCGTCTTCTCGCCCTTTTCCTTGCCGTCGTCGCTGTGGTGCTCGATCACCGCGTTGATCTCCGCGCCGAACAGCAGCACCGCCGACGACAGATAGAAGTACAGCAGCAGCACGATGATGGCGCCGATGCTGCCGTAGGTGGCGTTGTAGTTGGCGAAGTTCTGCACGTAGTAGCCGAAGCCCAGGGAGGCCAGGATCCAGACCACCACCGCCAGCACCGAACCGGGGGTGATGAAGCGGAAGCTCTGCTTCACGTCCGGGGTGACGTAGTAGAGCGCTGCCACCGCGATCATCAGCAGGAACACCGCCAGCGGCCAGCGGATCAGCGCCCAGAGGGTCACCATGTAGTCTTCCAGCCCCACGTAGGCAGCCAGCCAGTTCATCACCTGGGGCCCCAGCACCATGAGGGCAGCGGCGCTGAGCAGCAGCCCGGCGAGGCCGATGGTGTGCAGCACCGACAGGGGAATGCGCTTCCAGGCCGGACGGCTTTCCACCACGTCATAGGCGCTGTTCATGGCGGTCATCAGCGAGCGGAAGCCACCGGAGGCGGACCAGAGGGCGACGATGATACTGAAGGACAGCAGCCCGCCCTTCTGTGTTTGCAACTGGTCGATGATGGGATTGACCGTATCCAGCGCCGTGACCGGCAGCAGATAGGCGGCCTGTTCGCGCAGGAAGGTGAAGAAGTCCGGCAGGTGCAGGAAGCCGATCAGGGCGATCAGGAACAGCAGGAAGGGAAACAGCGAAAACAGCATCTGGTAGGCCAGCGCTGCGGCATAGGTGGGCATGTCGTCGGCCACGAATTCCTGGACGGCACGCTTGATGAGGGTGAACGGCGAAACGCCGCGCAGGCTGAAGGCAAACAAGGACATGACGGCTCCTGACGAACGTTCCTCACGAAGGATTCCTGGGGCGGGCCTGCACGGCCTGCGCCCGGCGGCTTTGCAGGTCCGCCCTACCTTCAGAGTGGCAGCAGCCGGGTTGGTTGCGCCCTGACGTCAGAAGCCGGACCCCGAGGCATCCCGGCAGGCAGCGACCTCGGCGGCGGTAGGCATGCGGATTTCCTCTATCCCGCGGCTTTCATCGAAGTCGATGTAGCCAGCGGCGGCGAATTCGCGCAGCCAGCCATCCATGGGCCAGAGTCCCCAGCGCGCCTGGAAGCGCCGGGCGTTCTCCAGGATGCTGGCGAAATGGTTGAGCGGTGGGTGATAGGTCGGATGGTACTGGTGAAAAGCCCGCGCCTCGGCCTGGTAGACCGGCACTGCCGCCGCGCGGGCGCGAAAGGCGAAGTCGGTGTCCTCGCCACCATAGCCGCGATAACCCTCATCGAAGCCGCCGATGCGGCCGAAGGTGGCGCGGGTGCAGGCGAAGTTGAGCGACCAGAACAGCGGATGGGGAACCGCCTCGCCAGGCGGACGATCCCGGTGCAGGGGATGGACGACGCCGCTGGCGCGCAGCTCTTCCGGCGTCCAGTCGCCTTCTGCGACGCCCGCCGGCAGGTAGTGGACGAAGCCCTGGTGCAGGGCTTCGGGGTGGGCCGCCAGCGCCTCCCGGTAGGCGTCGAGCAATTCCGGCGCGGGGATGCAATCCACGTCGAGAAACACCAGCTCCTCACCGGGCGCGGCGGCCACCGCGGCATTGCGCGCGGCGGCCAGGGGCAGGATGCCGTCGCCCTCGACTCCGTGCACCTGAATCGGAAAGCGCGGGCTGTGCCAGGCGCGCGGTGCCTCGTTCATCTGCACCACCACCAGGGCCGCAGGCGGGGTGGGCGCAAGCTCCAGGCCGCGGATGAGATTGGCCAGCTGCCGCTCGCGGCCATGAACCAGGGTCAGGACGATCATGCCAGCACCTCCTGGGCGACCTGTCGAATACAGGCAGCGGCGCGCCGGGCGCCCTCGCCATCGCTTACCGCCACCCAGCGCTCGGGATCGAGTTCGCGCGCCCTGGCCAGCAGCCCCGGCCAGGCGTCGTCGGCGGGCCAGCTTTCGCAGGTGATCGCCAGGCCCTGGGCGGCCAGCAGGCGCCCGGTGGACAGTTGCTCGTCGAAGGGCCGGGCGTCCGGCAGGCAGAGGAAGCGGCAGCGCAGGTCGGCCAGTTCCGCCACCAGGCTGTCGCCCGCCGAGCCGATCACCAGCTCGGCGCGGGTTAGCCAGGGTGCGGGATCGGCGACGCTGCCCAAAAAGCTCAGATTGGCCGGTGCCTCGGTGGCGTCCTCGAGCACCGGACCCAGCACCGTCCAGTGCCAGGCGGGACAGGCGCGGGCGGCCGCCACCAGGCGCGCGCGGCTAAAGGCGGTGCCGCCATGGCCAGCGATGACGGTGATCGTACCGGGCTCGCGCCTGCGGTCGGGCCCTTGCCCGGCATAGCGCGACAGGCTGCCGGCATAGCAGGTCTTGGCCCGCCAGGCGGCCGGGGTATCAGGCTCTTCCAGGCAGTCCGGATAGGGTGCCAGCAGGCGACTGGCACTGGCGTAGGCCAGTTCGTGGGCGGCATCGAAACGACTGCCGCGCTGGCGCAGATAGATCGTCGGCACGCCGCACAACCGGGCCAGCAGCGCCACCTCCACCGAGACGTCGACCACCAGCAGGCAGGGCCAGGCGCGGCGAAACCAGTCCACCAGCAGGCCCATGCGCTCGCGCAGCCCTGCCACCCCCAGCGGGGCATAGTGCAGGCAGGCGAAGGCTTCCCCTTCGACGCCCGGGGCCACGTCGGGCGGCAGCGGGCAGAGCTGGACGTTGGGCGGCGCCACCCGCTCGGGCAGGCGACTGCCGAACAAGGTCAGGGGGCCGTCGAAGGCCGCGGCGATGGCCAGGGCGCGGGTCACGTGGCCGGCGCCGTGATGGTGGGCGTAGTAACCGACGTTCAGCTCAGTCACGGGCGGTCTAGCCACGGGCAGTCTAGCCACGGGCGACTCGGCCGGCAGCGACATCGGCGAGCAGGCGCTCGTAGCGGTCGATCATCAGCCGGTGGCTCCACTGGGCCTCGGCCCGCGCCCGGCAGGCCTCGCGAGACAGCGACAGGGCTTCGCGCAGGGCCGCCGCCAGGGCCGGGACATCGCCCGGCGGGGCCAGGGCGCCGGTCTCGGCGGTGAGCAGTTCCGGCAGGGCGCCGCGAGCGAAGGCGGCGACCGGCGTACCACAGGCCAGGGCCTCGGCGACGATCAGGCCAAAGGGTTCGTCCCAGCAGGGCGTGACCAGACAGGCGCGGGCCTGGGCGACTTCGGCGGCCAGGGCGGTACGGTCCAGGTGACCGAGGTAGACGGCCTGCTCGCCCAGGCGCGGCTCGATCTCCTGGCGGAAATAGCGCTCGTCGGTAGCCTGGCCGGCCAGGCGCAGGGGTACGCCAGCCTCGCGGGCGGCATCCAGCGCCAGGTGCGGTCCCTTGTCCGGCACCAGGCGGCCGAACCAGAGGGCATGGTCGCCGATCGGCGTATCGCGCGGGCGCCAGGCGTCGAGGTCGATGCCATTGGGAATCACGTGACAGGCCGGCGCGAGGTGCGCCCAGTTGTCGGCATTGGCCTGGGACACCGTGCAGTAATGGCCGCCACCGCGCTTGTGCAATTCGCCGAGGGCGTTGATCAGTTCGAAGAACGGCGGGGTGTGCAGCACCGTGAGCATGGGGGTGCGGATCAGCCCGGACATGGTCACCGGCACATAGTGCAGGGCGTTGTTGAAGATGACGTCGAAGCCGTAGCCATCGATGCGCTGCATGCAGTCCAGATAGCCGTGATGCTCGTCGAGGTATTCGGAGCTGAGCACGTTGCGCTTGCGCCGGCAGCCGTCCGCGCCGTAGTTGCCGTCGTCGAGGATGGGCACCACCTCCAGCTCCGGCGCCGAGGCCGAACTGGCGAACAGCGTCACCGCATGGCCACGCTCGCGCAGCTGCAGGGTGATGTCGTAGGTGAAGGCTTCGAGACCGCCGGCGAACGGCTGGCGTACCGGGTGTTTCACGTGGGTAAGAATGCCTATGCGCATGGAACCGTCCGCCTGCTGTTGCCTGTCATCCCACCGTCCTTATCGCGAGCCGCTGGTTGATAGGAGTCTCAGCGACGGGAATTGGTTGTGCGCTTCGTCGTGAAAGCCGCACGGCCGGCAAACCGCGGAACCCTGTCGGGGGTCAGCCTTCTTGGACCCGTATTCCCAGCAGACGACGGAGGTTTCCATGCATTATGAACTGCACTATTGGCCCAGCATCCAGGGCCGCGGCGAATTCGTCCGCCTGGCGCTCGAAGAAGCCGGCGCACCCTATCTCGATGTCGGCAACGCCCCGAAAGGCGAAGGCCTGGGCGTACCCGCCATGGAAGACTATCTACAAGGCAGGAAGACCCGCCGCCCGCCCTTCGCCCCGCCCTTTCTCAAGGCCGGCGACGAGGTCGTCTCCCATGTCGCCAACATCCTCCAGTTCCTCGGGCCGCGCCTGGACCTGGTACCGGCCGACGAGGAAGCCCGCTTCTGGGTGCACGGCCTGCAGCTGACCATCACCGACCTCACCGCCGAGGCCCATGACGTCCATCATCCGGTGGCCATCTCCCTGACCTACGAAGAGCAGCAGGACGAAGCCCGGCGCCGCGCCAAGGCCTTTGCCGGCGAACGGATCCGTACCTACCTGAGCTATTTCGAGCGGGTGCTGGGCTACAACCCGGCGGGTAACCATTGGCTGGTGGGCGACCGGCGCTCCTATGTCGACCTGTCGCTGTTCCAGGTGGTGGCCGGCCTGACCTATGCCTTCCCCAACGCCATGCGCCGCCTGGCGCCGGAGATCCCGCGGGTGCTGGCCCTGGCCGAGCGAGTCGCCGCGCGACCCAACATCGCCGCCTACCTGGCCTCGCCCCGCCGCCTGCCGTTCAGCGAGAACGGCATCTTCCGTCACTATCCGGAGCTGGATCCGGTCTGACGGGCAAAAGAAAAGGCCGCCCGGGGGCGGCCTTTTCGTCACGACTGGACTCAGGCGCGGTCGATGGTGTTCTTGACCGCTTCCTTGCCCTTGCCGACGTTCTTCTGCAGCTTGCCTTCGGCTTCCTGGGCACGACCCTCGCCTTTCATGCGCGAGTTGTCGGTGGCTTCGCCGATACCTTGCTTGACCTTGCCGGCCACTTCTTTGGCGGTACCCTTGATCTTGTCGCTGGTGCTGCTCATATCAGTCTCCTTGGGATCGCACAGGCAGTGCGCTTGTAAAATCCGACTGCGGCTCTAGCCGGGTGGTTTCGACCATTCGTCGCACAGCGCAGCGGCAAGGGGCGCCAGGAAGCTTTGGGCAGCGGCCTTCGAAACCTTTAGACTTCCTGCCCTTTTTCGTGAGCGACCGCCCAGGCGCCTTTTCCGCCGGGAACGTTGCGCGGGGCCGCCTCTCCAAATTCCACACCCCTTCACCGGAGACCTCTGATGTCGCTGAGCCAATTCGACAACCTGCCGGGCGTGACCGCCCAGCCCGACGCCGCCACCCGCGAGTTCGTCTTCAACCACACCATGCTGCGGGTCAAGAACCTCGAGACCTCGCTGGACTTCTATACCCGCGTGCTGGGTTTCACCGTGGTCGACCACAAGGACTTCCCGGACGCCAAGTTCAGCCTGACCTTTCTCGCCCTGGTCGATCGCAACCAGGTGCCGGAAGAGCCGGAGGCCCGCCAGCGCTGGCGCAAGTCGACCCCGGGCATCCTCGAGCTGACCCATAACCACGGTACCGAGAACGACGCCGAATTCAGCTACCACAACGGCAACAGCGATCCGCGCGGCTTCGGCCACACCTGCGTGGCGGTCCCGGATATCCGCGCCGCCTGCGAGCGCTTCGAGCAACTGGGCGTGGCCTTCCAGAAGCGCCTGACCGACGGCAGCATGAAGGAAATCGCCTTCATCAAGGATCCCGACGGCTATTGGGTCGAAGTCATCCAATTCACCCCGCTGTCCTGATCTTCTCGGGCCCGGCATTCGTCGGGCCCACGCTTTTCTGCACTCCTGAAGACATCCGACGACTTCTCGGCGCTTAACTGATACCGACCGGCTCCAGGCCATCGACGCCTGCCTGGGCCTTTGGCGTACTGCTGGCGAAAAGCCTTACCAAAGTCGTATTGCGCACCCCAGCCAGCGACGTCGCCAGAGGGCCCACCATGAACAAAACAACAAGAATCCGTACCGGGATGTACAGCGTCCTCAGCCTGTTCGTGGCCTGCCTGCTGCTCGCCTGCCTGTACGGTTGGATCAGCGCCCGGACCAGTGCCCAACAGATCCGCGACCTGGATAGTCTGACCATGGAACAGCTGGACCGGGTCAACAACGCCGCCACCTGGATCAGTCGCGCCAGCGCCAATTCCCATACCGCCATGCTCGACCGCGTCAACGGTGATGCGGCCAAGGCCGAGAAAGGCGTGAAGCTGGCCCTGGAGCGGCTGGACATCGCCCGCAAGCTGATCACCGACATGCAGGCCAACGTCGGCGATTCCAAGCTGAGCGGCCAGATCGAAGCCATGCTCAAGGCCTTCGACGCTTACAAAGGTATCGTCGAGGGACAGATCGCCGCCTGCCGGGCCGGCGACCTGCCCGGCTACATCCGTATCAGCGACGGGGCCAAGGGGGCCAGTACGGCCTTCGCCGACACCCGTCAGGCCTTCACCGACGAGATCACCGGCCGTATCGCGGCCACCCTCGCCGCCTCCGACAGTCGCGTGTCCCAGGCCCAGATCGGCAGCCTGCTGCTGGTCGGTCTGACCCTGCTGCTGGCGGTGCTCTCCGGCTGGTTCATCGCCCGCCGCGTGCTGGCCCCGCTCAACGAGGCCGGCGAGCACTTCGCCGCCATGAGCGAAGGTGACCTGACCCGCCGCATCGAGGTGCGCAGCCATGACGAGATCGGCCAGCTGTTCGCCGGCCTCGCCACCCTGCAGAGCCGCCAGCGCGACACCCTGGCCCAGCTCAATCGCACCGCCGAACAACTCGACGGCGCCGCCCAGGAACTGGGACAGGTCACCGCCCAGAGCAACCGCACCCTCAACCAGCAGCAACAGGAGCTGGAACAGGCGGTGACCGCGGTCACCGAGATGACCACCGCCGTGGAAGAGGTGGCACGCAATGCCGCGTCCACCTCGGATACCGCTCGCGAATCCGATCGCCTGGCTGCCGGCAGTCGCGGCCAGGTGGCCCAGGTGCTCAGCGAATTGCAGAGCATGCAGACTACGGTCAAGGAAAGCGAAGTCGTGATCGCCAGTCTGGCACAGCAGGCCAACCAGATCGGCAAGGTACTGGACGTGATCCGCGCCGTCTCCGAGCAGACCAATCTGCTGGCGCTCAACGCCGCCATCGAGGCCGCGCGCGCCGGCGATGCCGGCCGTGGTTTCGCCGTGGTGGCCGACGAGGTGCGCAGCCTGGCGCAGCGCACCCGCCAGTCGACCCTGGAGATCGAGCAGATGATCGGCAACATCCAGACCGGCACCGGTCAGGCGGTGACCGCCATCCAGCGCAGCAATACCCTGGCTGGCACCACCCTGGAAACCACCGAGCGCACCGGCCAGAGCCTGGAACACATCTTTGTCGCCATCGGCGACATCAACGAGCGCAACCTGGTCATCGCCAGCGCCGCCGAGGAACAGGCCCAGGTGGCGCGCGAGGTGGATCGCAACCTGATCAACATCCGTGAACTGGCGGGCGTGTCCAAACGCGGCGCCGACCAGATCGAGACCTCCAGTCGCCAGCTCGCCGAGCTGACCCGCGAGATCCACGGCCTGGCCGCGCGCTTCCGCGTCTGACGCGGCGCCCCCCTACCCCCGGACGTAGGCGTCCCGGGGCAGTGGCGGCTTTACCCATCTTTACGTTTTCTTGGCATGACGTCGCTGCCGGGACAGGCGAAAATTGGCACCGGGCGCCAGGCGTGGCGCCGGTTTTCGCTACGGAGCTGCCTGACGTCATGACGACCTGCCCTACCCCGCGCGGCCCGCGCCTGCGCTGCCTGCTGCTGTCCTTTCTCGCCTCGCCCCTGGGCCTGCTGGTGCTGCTGACCGGCGTGCTGCAACTGCTCGGCCCTGGCTAGGGCCGGCGTCCGCGCACCGAAGCGAACGGACGCCACGGGATCACAGGCGGAAGCGCGTCACCAGGCCATTGAGGTCAACGGCCAGGCGCGACAGCTCGGCGCTGGCGGCGCTGGACTGCTCGGCGCCCGCGGCGGTCTGCACCGACAACTCGCGGATGTTCACCAGGTTGCGATCCACTTCGCGGGCCACCTGGGCCTGCTCTTCCGCCGCGCTGGCGATCACCAGATTGCGCTCGTTGATGCCGCCGATGGCGCCGTGGATGCGCTCCAGGGCATGGCCGGCGCCGCGGGCCACTTCCAGAGTGGACAGGGCACGCTCGGTGCTGCTGCGCATGGCCGCCACCGCCTGATCGGTACCCTGCTGGATGGTGCCGATGGAGGTCTCGATCTCGCGGGTCGACTCCTGGGTGCGATGGGCCAGGGCGCGCACCTCGTCGGCCACCACGGCGAAGCCGCGACCGGCTTCCCCGGCGCGCGCCGCCTCGATGGCGGCATTGAGCGCCAGCAGATTGGTCTGCTCGGCCACGCTGCGGATCACGTCCAGCACCTTGCCGATGTCGTTGACCTGGACCGCCAGATCGCCCACCAGGGTGGCGCCGTGCTGGACGTCGTCGCTCATGGTGGCGATGGCGCCCACGGTTTCCTGCACCAGATCGCGACCGTCACGGGCCACGCCGGCCGACTCCTGGGAGGCCTGGGAGGTGTTGACGGCGTTGCGCGCCACCTCGTCCACCGCCGACGACATCTGATTCACCGCGGTGGCGGCCTGTTCGATCTCGGCGTTCTGGCGCTGGAGGCCGCGACTGGATTCATCGGTCACGGCATTGAGTTCTTCCGCCGCCGAAGCCAGCTGGGTGGCCGAGCCGAGGATGCCCTGCAGGGTCTGGCGCAGCTGGCCCTGCATGGTCTTCATGGCCTGCAGCAGGCGCGCGGCCTCGTCGCGGCCTTCGCTGTGGATCTCCTGGCTGAGGTCGCCGGTGGCGATCACCTCGGCGGCCTGCACGGCGCGGGCGATGGGCTGGGTGATACTGCGGATCAGCAGCCAGGCAAAGACCACGGTCAGCAGTGCGGTAGCCGCCAGCAGCAGCACCAGCCACTGGATGGCGTGATTATAGTCGGCGGCGGACTGGGCGTTGGCCGCCGCGGTCTGCTGATCGACCAGGTCGGTGAGTTGCTTAAGTACCGCGTTGACCGCATCGGAGTTGGCCAGCAGGTCTTCGTTGAGCAGACGGCGTAAGGGCTCCAACTGATCGGCAGCGGAAAACGCCAGCATGCGCTGCTGCAGGCCGTCGTATTGGGTAATCAACTGACCGTAGCGGCTGTAGGCGGTGCGCTCTTCGTCAGACTGGATCAGCGCCTCGTAGCGCTGCTGTGCGGCCCGCATCTGGCCGTTGCGCTGCTGGAACAGCGCCTGGGTCTTGGCGATGATCTCGGGCTCGCGATTGAGCAGCAGGCGATAGGACAGCACCCGCAGGCGCAGGGTCAGGGCGGTCAGCTCGTCGAGCGCGGCCACGCGCGGCATGGCGCGCTCTTCGATGGCCAGACCCGAGGCGCGGATGTCGTTCATCTTGACCAGGGCGGTACCGCCGAGCAGCAGCAGGAGCAGACCGATGAAGGCGAAGCCGAGCGTGGCGCGTCGCGCGATGGAGAGATTGCGAAAGGACATGGAGAGTTTCCGTTGAGCCTGGAAAGCTCCTGCTATCGACCACCGCTCGAAGATCCTGAGGCCGGATATCGGCGAGGATTTCGCGACAGGCGCAGGTCAGCGCCGAGCAAAATCCGCAAACCCCTGTCCTATAGGGCATTGGAGCTATTGAAAGGCTGGCGAAAGGTCTGGGCTGCGGCACTGTGCCGCAGATCACAGCCCAGGGGCAAAGTGGGCGAAAGGCGAGCAATCTTCACCAGCGGCATTGCGTTCACATTTTTGTACATCTCTCGCAAGCCCCTGATCGCCAAGGAAAACTGTTCGGCTATCGCGATTCACGTTTTCTTCACGGGGAAAAGCGCGATTCGGCCGCTAATTTCCGGATTCGTGCCGATAAAAGGACTAAATTCGCTGATCGTGTAGCGATAATGGCGGGATGATCTCAGTATAAGTTTGAAATATCTTCTGCGTTGTCTGTCACGAGCTATTGTTTCAGCGTGGATTAAGGTTGTGCTCACCAAGATGAACGACCGGGTGCCAGGACGCTGCCCGAGTGCGCGATGGATCGCCAGACAATGAAGCCACCAGAGCCCAAGAGGGTCGGGGCGTATCGAGGCGATGCCAGGGGGCGTCTAGCCACTAACCAGCGCTTGCCGCTGCCATTGCGTACTTGAGAAGAGGTCAGAAACAGATGAGCGACAACACGGATACCTTCGGCGCACCCGACGAGGCCCTCCTGCAACTGGTCGATGGTTTCAAGCGTTTCCGCCAGGATGTCTTTCCCGAACAGGAAGCGCTGTTCAAGAAACTCGCCAGTGCGCAGTCGCCCAAGGCCATGTTCATCACCTGCGCAGACTCGCGCATCGTCCCGGAGCTCATCACCCAGAGTTCGCCGGGCGATCTGTTCGTGACCCGTAACGTCGGCAACGTGGTGCCCCCCTACGGCCAGATGAACGGCGGCGTCTCCACCGCCATCGAATACGCGGTCGTGGCCCTCGGCGTGAAGCACATCATCATCTGCGGCCACTCCGACTGCGGCGCCATGAAGGCGGTGCTCAATCCCGATCCGCTGGAAAAGATGCCGACGGTAAAGGTCTGGCTGCGCCACGCCGAGGTCGCCCGTACCGTGGTCGAGGACCATGGTCATTGCGACTGCGGCCATGGCGGCACCCTGGGCTTCCTCACCGAGGAAAACGTGGTGGCCCAGCTGGTCCACCTGCGCACCCACCCCTCGGTAGCCTCGCGGCTGGCCAGCGGTCAACTGCAGATCCATGGCTGGGTCTATTCCATCGAGACCAGCGAGATCAAGGCGTATGACGCCCAGCAGGAGCGCTTCCTGCCTTTGGACGGCGAGAACATGCCGGTCGCCACCCCGCGGCCGCGCCTGCAACAGGCTTGATCCGCCGCGGCCAGTCGGTTCGCCGGCTGGCCGCACCGAGACGGGTCGAGCGACCCGTCCGCATAACAGCGCACCGCGCCGGTCGATCCCACCTTGGGGCTCCATCGGGACCGTCCACCCTTTCCGCTAGCCGCCTGAATCCCGAACCGTGTCATATGACGTGATATGACGCGCAGGCACCCCTTTACCTAGTCGCTGGAGGACCAGGACCATGCTTGGCAATCAACAGACCCCGGGGCGCAGCCTGTCGCGCGATGCCCTGGCCTCACTCGTGGTGTTTCTGGTCGCCCTGCCGCTGTGCATGGGGATCGCCATCGCCTCCGGCATGCCGCCGGCCAAGGGCATCATCACCGGCATCATCGGTGGCCTGGTGGTCGGCTTTCTCGCCGGTTCGCCGTTGCAGGTCAGCGGTCCGGCCGCCGGTCTGGTGGTGCTGGTGTTCGACCTGATCAACCGCCACGGTATCGAGGCCCTGGGCCCGGTGCTGCTGCTGGCCGGCCTGCTGCAGCTCATCGCCGGCTTCACCCGCCTGGGCGCCTGGTTCCGCGTCACCTCGCCCGCCGTCGTCTACGGCATGCTCGCCGGCATCGGCATCCTCATCGTGCTCTCGCAGTTGCACGTGATGCTGGATGCCAAGCCAGCGGCTTCGGGCCTGTCCAACCTGCTGGCCTTCCCCGGCGCCGCCTTTACCGCGGCGGGCCAGTGGAACGGCAGCGGCAGCGGCGCCCAGGCGGCGCTGATCGGCCTGCTGACCATCGCCAGCATGTGGCTGTGGGAGAAATTCCGCCCGCAGACCCTGCGCTTCCTGCCAGGCGCCCTGATCGGCGTGACCCTGGCGACCCTGGCCAGTCTCTGGCTGGCGCTGGACATCCGCCGCGTGGAAGTGCCCAACAACCTGGCCGACGCCATCGATTGGGTGACCTTCGCCGACCTGGGCATGCTGGCCAACGCCGAACTGGTGGTCGCGGCCCTCGCCCTGGCCTTCATCGCCAGCGCCGAGACCCTGCTCTCGGCCGCCGCGGTGGATCGCATGCACACCGGACCGCGCTCGCACTTCGACCGCGAACTGGGCGCCCAGGGTATCGGCAATCTGCTCTGCGGCGCCGTTGGCGCCCTGCCCATGACCGGGGTCATCGTGCGCAGCTCGGCCAATGTCCAGGCCGGCGCCACCAGTCGCGCCTCCACCATCTTCCATGGCCTCTGGCTACTGGCCTTCGTCGCCGCTCTGCCCTTCCTGCTCAAGCTGGTGCCGGTGGCGAGTCTGGCCGGCGTGCTGGTGTTCACCGGTGTCAAGCTGGCCGATCCCAAGTCGCTGAGCGGGCTCAAGCGCTATGGCCGGACGCCCATGGTCATCTATGCGCTGACCGCCCTGATGATCGTCGCCACCGATCTGCTGACCGGGGTGCTGGTGGGCTTCGGCCTGTCGATCGCCTTCCTGGCGGTCAAGGCGGCGCAACTCAAGGTCAGCCTGACCTATCGCGAGGACCAGCCGGACCAGGCCGACCTGCGCCTGGTGGGCGCCGCGACCTTCCTGCGCGTGCCCCAGCTGACCAAGGTGCTGGAACAGGTCAAGCCCGGCACCACCCTGCACGTGCCCCTGGAGCGCGTCTCCTATATCGATCACGCCTGCATGGAGCTGCTGGAGGACTGGGGCCGTACCCAGGCCAGCAATGGCATGCGCCTGGTGATCGAGCCCAAGGCCCTGGAGCGGCGCCTGGAAGGCCAGGCGCCGGCGGGTCAACCGGTCATGCCGACCCAGGCACCGGCCTGATCCGGCGGGTGGAGCGGCCAGCGGCCGCTTCGCCACCCGTCCCTTGTCTCAATGCGGCGCTGCCGGACCCGAGGTCCGCAGCGCCGTCGCTGATCGCGATACCGGCTTGCCAGAGCCCCTCATGGCCGCTCCACCCCCTTCCCGCCAGGCCATAAAGCGGACAAAATGTCCACAGAAAGTGTCGGAATTGGTTGATAAATGTCCAAGTTGGCATCAGTCATCCTACCAACGGCTAATAGTCTGCTAATTAACTTTCGCTCTTCTCGGCTTTGCCTTATAACGCTATCTGGTTCGACTTTTGTCGCACCAACGATCTTTGTGTCGGGCCACCCTCTATCTCGGGGGTAATCGCTTTGCCAGGAAAGCCATGCGACGCCCACACGGCTAAAAATGACTCCAAGAGAGGTAGCTATGCGCAAGCCTGAATTGGCGACGGTGATCGCTGAAAAAGTCGGACTTCCAAAGGAACAAGCCAACGTCGTGCTCAACACGCTGCTGGACGAGATCGCGAATGCGCTGCACCGCAAGGACAGCGTTACCCTGGTCGGCTTCGGCACCTTCCTGCCGCGTCACCGCGGTGCCCGCATGGGGAAGAATCCCCAGACCGGCGAGCCGGTCAAGATTCGTGCGAGCAACACGGTGGCGTTCAAGCCGGGCAAGGCGCTGAAGGACAGCATCGAAGGCTGAGCATGAGGCGGCACGGATCGCCGCTGCAGCCAAAAGGCATCGCCCGTGCGATGCCTTTTTTGTGTCCGCGCAGAAGACGCGGAGCGGGGTGATCAGCCGATGGCGATCATCTCGAAGTCGCCCTTGCCCACGCCGCAATCCGGGCACAGCCAATCCTCGGGCACATCCTCCCAGCGCGTGCCCGGCGCGATGCCGTCATCCGGCCAGCCCAGGGCTTCGTCGTAGATATAGCCGCACACGATGCACTGCCATTTCCGCATGTTCTGTTATCTCTCAACCGGCTTCAGGTAGCGCGCACGCTACGCGAAAGCCCGGCAAAGGCCAACCGTGCCGGAACCCCGACGGACGCCCGGGGCTCAATAGGCTGCGCGTGGCAGCTGCCCGTCTCCCTCCTATCAGCTAGGCTGAGCCCATGAATTCCTCGCCATCGCCCATGCCCTGGGCCATCTATTTCGCCGTGCTGGGCAGTGTCATCAGCGTGGGGCTGGCCATCGGCCTGTCGATGCCGCTGGTCTCGCTGCGCCTGGAAGGCTGGGGCTATGGCAGCTTCGCCATCGGCGTGATGGCCGCCTCGCCGGCCCTCGGCATCCTCACCGGCGCCAGCCTGGCCGGGCGCCTGGCCGCGCGCATCGGCACGCCACGGCTGATGCGGCTGTGCCTGATCAGTGGCGCCGCCTCGCTGATCCTGCTCTCGCTGCTGCCCAGCTACCCCCTGTGGCTGCTCCTGCGCCTGGCTCTGGGCGCCATCCTCACCCTGGTCTTCGTGCTCGGCGAAAGCTGGATGAACCAGGTCATCACCGACCGTTGGCGCGGCCGCCTGGTGGCTCTCTATGGCAGCAGCTACGCGCTGAGCCAGCTGGCCGGTCCGCTGCTGCTGGGGGTGCTGGGCACCGAGGGCGACCAGGGCTTCTGGCTCGGCGCCCTGCTCATGCTCGGCGGCGCCGTCCTGCTGCTCGGCCGTCAGGGCGCGCCGGCCACCGGCGGCCACACCGCGGCCTGGCGGGCACTGCTGGACTTCTGCCGCGGTGCCCCGGCCATCGCCTGGGCGGTGGCACTGTTCGCCTGCTTCGAGGCGATGATCCTCACCCTGCTGCCGGTCTATGCCCTCAACCAGGGTTTCGGTCAGCAACTGGCGCTGTACATGGTCAGCGCCGTGGTGGTGGGCGATGCCCTGCTGCAACTGCCCCTGGGCCTGCTCGCCGATCGCCTCTCACGCCAGGGCCTGTTCCTCGGCTGCGTCCTGGGGCTGCTGGCGGTGAGCCTGGCCCTGCCGCTGCTGCTGCATACCGCAGGCGTCTGGCCGCTGCTGGTGCTGTTCGGCGCCACCGCCGGCGGTCTCTTCACCCTGGCGCTGATCCTGGTGGGCGAGCGCTATCGCGATGCCGAACTGGTCAGCGCCAACGCCTGTATCGCCCAGCTCTGGGGGCTCGGCTGCCTGGTCGGCCCACTGGTCACCGGCGCCGCCAGCCAGTGGCTCACCGGCCACGCCCTGCCGCTGCTGATGGCGGCCGGTGCCGCGGTATTGCTAGTAATCGTCGGCCGCTGCGGCAGCGCGCCGACCGTGCAAACGGCAATTTAATACCCAATATAGCGCCATATAAGCTTATTCAGGCACTATATTGCCGATAATATGTATAGCACTCATAATTATCGGCAGTATATTGCCGGAGGTCTGCCGTGAGTACGCTCGTGGTTCAAGCCTATTTGAGCGGGCATTGGCACGATGCCCTGCGCCTGGTTTTCGATGACTCTGGGCAAGGCCCCCAACAAGGCGCTTGCACCCTCAGCTATCTGGCTGCCTACCTGAGCGATCATCTCGACGATTTCGGCAAGCCGACGGCTGCAGCCGTGAGCGCCAACCTACCTTTGAGTTGGGAGGTCGAGCGCCTGCCCTATTGGCCCGCGTTTCTCCAGGACATTCTCCCGGCCGGCGCCGCTCGCCGCTTTCTGCTGCCTCGCCTCGGGCTGACCGCAGCGGAAGCTGCGCAGACCGACTTTCAGTTGTTATCCCGCTGCACGCCAGCGCCCATCGGCCATCTGCGGATTCGTGAGTCGCTGGACGAGTTGGCGCAGACACCCTCCGTGGGCTTTACCCGTGAACAGGTCATCGCTCGCGATCAGGACTTTCTGGAGTATGCCTATGAGCAAGGTGCCGCCATCGGCGGTGCAACCGGGGCAGGTGGCGATGCACCCAAGCTATTGCTGGCCGAAGATGCTCAGGGCTTGCTCCATCCAGATGCCACCCTAGCCGATGACCTGGCCTGTCGACACTGGTTGGTGAAGTTTCCGCGCAATAAAGGCAATGCCACGGACCAGGACATCCTGCGTAGCGAGCACGGCTACTATCGGGCCTTGAATACCCTTGGGCTGGAGACCGTCGCTGAAAACGGGCTCGCCCTGGAAGAGGGTCGCCGCCCCAGTCTCTGGCTGCCACGCTTCGACCGCTGCACCGGCCCACAACACGTAGAGCGTCTGGCCGTTGAATCCCTCTATTCGCTGACTCACACCCTGGTGCCCGGCAGCTATCTCAATCATCTCGACGTCATCGGCGCCCTGATCAGGGTTTGGCGCGCAGCGGGTCAGGAACGCGAGATTCCGGCGCTGCTGGACGACTATCTGCGCCGTGATCTGCTCAATCAGCTGCTGGGCAACAGTGACAACCACGGCCGCAATACCGCCATTCTGCGAGATGAGCATCACGTGCGCCTGGCGCCTCTCTACGACCTTGCCCCCATGGTCATGGATGAGCAGGGCATCACCCGAACCAGCAAATGGCCAGCGCCCGTCGAGCAGGCGGGCGCTGTCGATTGGCACGCGACCTGTCGGCTGCTGGCCGAGTGGGACGATCCCGAACGGCTTTGGAAAGCACTCAAGCAGAACGCCGAGCAGCTCCGCGCCCTGCCAGACCTGTTGCAGCCGATGCTGCCCCGGGCCACCTGGGAACATCCGCGGATTCCGTTACGGCGTCTGGATAGCTATTTGCGCGAGGCAGGGCTGCTATGAGCCTCGATGATCCGGAACTGCGGCAACACAAGCTGGATGATATCCGTGAAGGATTACAGACTGGGCGCCTGAGTCTGGGCACCGGTGTCCGGCGTCTGCGTCGCGACATCACCGGCCTGACCCAGGCTGACTTCGCACGCATGGCCCGTATCTCGCTGCGTACCTTGCGACAACTGGAGCAGGATGAAGGCAATCCCACCCTGGCGACGCTGCAGGCGGTCTTTCGACCCTTCGGCCTGGGAATGGGCGTCGTCCCCCTGAAACGCCAATGAGCCACATGAAAAACGCCGGCACTGGGCCGGCGTCTCTTGTCTCGGGCAGCGCTTAGAACGCCGGCACCACGGCGCCCTTGTACTTCTCTTCGATGAACTGCTTCACCGCCGGGGTGTTCAGCGCCTTGGCCAGCTTCTGCACGGCATCGCTGTCCTTGTTGTCCGGACGGGCGACCAGGATGTTGGCATAGGGCGATTCCTTGCCTTCCAGCAGCAGGGCGTCCTGGGTCGGGTTGAGCTTGGCTTCCAGGGCGTAGTTGGTGTTGATCAGCGCCAGGTCGACCTGATTCAGCACGCGCGGCAGGGTCGCGGCTTCCAGCTCCTTGAACTTGAGCTTCTTGGGATTCTCGGCGATGTCCTTGGGTGTGGCGAGGATGTTGGCGCTGTCCTTGAGCTTGATCAGGCCGGCCTTCTCCAGCAGCAGCAGGGCGCGGCCGCCGTTGGTGGCGTCGCTGGGGATGGCCACGACGGCGCCTTCGCGGACTTCGTCGAGCTGCTTGATCTTCTGCGAGTAGATGCCGAAGGGCTCGACATGCACCTGGGCGACGGTCACCAGGTCGGTACCGCGGCTCTTGTTGAATTCATCCAGGTAGGGCTGGTGCTGGAAGAAGTTAGCGTCCAGACGCTTCTGGGCCACCTGCAGGTTGGGCTGCACGTAGTCGGTGAAGACCTTGATCTGCAGGTCCACCCCTTCCTTGGCCAGCTGGGGTTTGACGAATTCGAGGATCTCGGCGTGGGGCACCGGAGTGGCGGCGACGCTGAGGGTCTCGGCGGCGTGGGCGGTCAGGCTGGCGGCCAGCAGGGCGGCGGTGGCGAGCAGTTTCTTCATGGCAGTTTCCTAGAACGGGGTGGAACCGTCGACGCCTCTGCGAGCGTCGACGGCGATGGAGCCGAGGCTTAGAAGCTGTTCACGGTCTCGCGAGCTAGAGACAAACAAGGCGAAAAGGCCTGAGGAAGCGGAGTTTACGAGTGGTAAATGAGCATTCCGAAGGCATTTTCAACGCCGTTTGATCGACGCGCAGCAGATCGTGAACAGATTCTTAGAACGCGGGAACGACGGCGCCCTGATACTTCTTCTCGATGAATTGCTTCACCTCGGGCGTGGTCAGGGCCTTGGCCAGCTTCTGGATGGCCGGGTCGTTGGCCTTGTCGGCACGGGTATAGAGCAGGTTGGCGTAGGGCGACTCGCCGCTCTCGATGAAGATGGCGTCCTTGGTCGGCACCAGCTTGGCTTCCAGGGCGTAGTTGGCGTTGATCAGCGCCAGGTCGACCTGGTTCAGCACGCGCGGCAGGGTCGCGGCTTCCAGCTCCTTGAACTTGAGGTACTTGGGATTCTCGACGATGTCACGCGGGGTGGCGGTGACGTTGCTCGGATCCTTGAGGGTGATCAGGCCCTGCTTGGCGATCAGCAGCAGCGCGCGACCGGAGTTGCTCGGGTCGTTGGGGATGGCCACGGTGGCGCCGTCCTTGAGCTCCTTGATGTCCTTGATCTTCTGCGAATAGGCGCCGAAGGGCTCGACGTGCACCGCCACCACCGGCACCTGGTCGCTGCTCGGGTTGCTCTTCTTGTAGCTGGCGTAATAGGGCTTGGTCTGGAAGTAGTTGGCATCCACCTGCTTCTGATCGGTCTGGCGATCGGGCTGGATGTAGTCGGTGAAGACCTTGATCTTGAGGTCCACACCTTCCTTGGCCAGCTGCGGCTTGATGAATTCCAGGATCTCCGCATGGGGGACCGGATTGACCGCGACGGTCAGGGTCTCGGCGGCCTGGGCGGCGGTGGCGACACCCAGGCCGAAGGCCAGGGACAGCAGGGTACGTTTCAGCGACATCTGGATTTTCCTTGTGCAAAACCTTCGAGTGGATGAAGCCTGGATCAACGACGACTGAAATGGGCGACGAGGCGATCGCCGACCATCTGCAGTACCTGGACCAGCACCAGCAGCAAGAGCACCGTGACCACCATGACGTCGGTCTGGAAGCGCTGGTAGCCGAAACGGATGGCCAGATCGCCCAGGCCGCCGCCGCCGATCACGCCGGCCATGGCGGTGTAGGACACCAGGGCGATGGCGGTGACGGTGGTGGCCGCGATCAGCCCGGGCAGGGCCTCGGGCAACAGGGTGCGGGTGACGATCTGCCAGAGGCTGGCGCCCATGGCCTGGGTCGCCTCGATGATGCCGCGGTCGACCTCGCGCAGGGCGGTCTCCACCAGCCGGGCGAAGAAGGGCGCGGCGCCCACCACCAGCGGCGGAATGGCGCCCTCGACGCCCAGGGAGGTGCCGATCAGCCAGACCGTGATGGGGATCATCAGGATCAGGAGGATGATGAAGGGCACCGAGCGCAGCACGTTGACCACGAAGGAGAGGATGCCGTAGACCAGCGGCTGCTCCAGCAGCTGACGGCGGCTGGTGAGAAACAGCAGCACGCCCAGCGGCAGCCCGAGGATCAGGGTGAAGAGCATGGACCAGCCGAGCATGGCCAGGGTGTCCTGGGTCGCCTGCCAGATCTCGGCCCAGTCGATGTTGGTGAAGAGTTCGTCCATCAGCGCAGGACCTCCACGGTGACGTCGGCGGCCTGGAAGCGAGCCAGGGCGGCGTCCAGGTCACCACCCACCAGGGCGATGGTGAGCTGGCCATAGGGCTCGTCCCGGATGCGGTCGATGCGACCGCCGAGAATGCTGTAGTCCACACCGGTCTCCCGGGCGACGTGGCCCAGCAGCGGTGCATAGGTGGCTTCGCCGCGGAAAGTCAGGCGCAGGATGCGGCCTTCGACATGGGCATAGGCGTCGGCCAGCTCGGCCTCGTCCTGGTGCTCGGCCTCGAAGACGAAGCGGCGGGTGGTGGGGTGCTGCGGGTGCAGGAAGACATCGGCGACGGTGCCCTGCTCCACCACGACGCCGCCGTCGAGCACGGCGACGCGGTCGCAGACGCGGCGGATCACGTCCATCTCGTGGGTGATCAGCACGATGGTCAGCCCCAGCTCGCGATTGAGTTCGGCGAGCAGTTGCAGCACCTGGGCGGTGGTCTGGGGATCGAGAGCGCTGGTGGCCTCGTCGCAGAGCAGGATCTTCGGCTCGGTGGCCAGGGCGCGGGCGATGCCGACGCGCTGCTTCTGACCGCCGGAGAGTTGCGCCGGATACTTGCGCGCCTGGTCGGACAGGCCGACCCGCGCCAGCAGCTCCTCGACGCGCTGGGCGATCTGCGCCCGCGAACGGCCGCCGGCCAGTTCCAGTGGCAGGGCCACGTTGGCCGCCACGGTCTTCGAGGAGAGCAGATTGAAGTGCTGGAAGATCATGCCGATGCGGCGGCGGAAATCACGCAGCTCGCTGGAGCCCAGGGTGGTGACCTCGGCGCCATCGACCTGCAGGCGACCGCCGCTGGGGGCTTCGAGGCGGTTGATCAGGCGCAGCAGGGTGCTCTTGCCGGCACCGGAATGGCCGATCAGGCCGAAGATCTCGCCGGCTTCGATCCTTAGGTCGACCGGCTGGAGCGCCGCGACCTCGCGACCGCGCGTGCGGTACGTCTTGTGGACAGCGTGGAATTCGATCAATGGAAAAACCTTGTGGGTATCGTCAGACAACTGGAGGGTGATCCAGCCGCGCAGTTTAACGCGCGCGCTTATATCTGCTTAGCACTTGTTGTCGGGTATTAAGCCAATAAAGGCATATGGCCAGTTCGTGCGCCGAGACTTCACCCGCAGGAACAGTCCGTCGCTTCGCATCAACCAGACGGAACACCGGCTCTGGCCGGCGAGTCACTACAGGACTGCCTGAATTCGCCCCACATTCCGTAGGGGACGCAAAGAGCGCCTGACAGGCGCCTGATGAGGACTTTCCATGGCTACGCCCCCCAAGAGTGAACTCGCCGGTACCGACACCCTGGATCGCCAGAACACCTCGAAGAAAATCGAGCAACTGGAGCAATTCCGCTCCGATGCCACCGGCCAGGCACTGCGCACCAACCATGGCGTGAAGATCGCCGACAACCAGAATTCGCTGCGCGCCGGCACCCGCGGGCCTTCCCTGCTCGAAGACTTCATCATGCGGGAGAAGATCACCCACTTCGACCACGAGCGCATCCCGGAGCGCATCCCGGAGCGCATCGTCCATGCCCGCGGCACCGGTGCCTATGGCTATTTCCAGCCCTACCAGGACTGGTCCGACCTGACCAAGGCCGCGCTCTTCCGCGACCCCAACCACCAGACCCCGGTGTTCGTGCGCTTCTCCACCGTGCAGGGCCCGCGCGGCTCCGGCGACAGCGTGCGCGACGTGCGTGGCTTCGCCATCAAGTTCTACACCGAGGAAGGCAACTGGGACATGGTCGGCAACAACATGCCGGTCTTCTTCATCCAAGACGCCATCAAGTTCCCCGACTTCGTCCATGCGGTGAAGCCCGAGCCGCACAACGAGATCCCCACTGGCGGCAGCGCCCACGACACCTTCTGGGACTTCGTTTCCCTGGTGCCCGAGTCGGCGCACATGGTGCTCTGGACCATGACCGACCGCGCCATCCCGGTGAACCTGCGCAGCATGCAGGGCTTCGGCATCCACACCTTCCGCATGATCAACACCGCCGGCAAGGGCGTCTTCGTCAAGATCCACCTGAAGCCCGCCGGCGGCGTGCGCTCCCTGGTGTGGGACGAGGCCCAGAAGCTGGCCGGCAAGGACACCGATGCCCACCGTCGCGACCTCTGGGAAGCCATCGAAGCCGGTGACTACCCCGAGTGGGAATTCGGCGTGCAGATCATTCCCGAGGAAGACGAGCACACCTTCGACTGGGACATCCTCGACGCCACCAAGATCATCCCCGAGGAGCTGGTGCCCATCACCCCGCTGGGCAAGCTGGTGCTCAACCGCAACCCGGACAACTACTTCGCCGAGACCGAGCAGGTGGCCTTCTGCCCCGGCCATGTCGTGCCCGGTATCGACTTCAGCAACGATCCCCTGCTGCAGGGTCGGCTGTTCTCCTACACCGACACCCAGATCAGCCGTCTCGGTGGGCCGAACTTCCACGAGCTGCCGGTCAACCGCCCAGTGGTGCCGAATCACAACGGCCAGCGTGACGCCAAGTACCGCATGACCATCGACAAGGGTCGCGCCTCCTACGAGCCCAACTCCATCGACGGCGGCTGGCCCAAGGAAACCCCGCCGGCGCCCCAGGACGGCGGCTTCGAGAGCTACTACGAGCGCATCGACGGCCACAAGGTGCGTGAGCGCAGCGAGACCTTCGGCGACCACTTCTCCCAGGCCACGCTGTTCTACAACAGCCTGTCGGAAGCCGAGCAGGCGCACGTCGCCGATGCCTACAGCTTCGAGCTGGGCAAGGTCGAGCGCATGTGGATTCGCGAGCGCCAGGTCAACGAGATCCTCGCCAACATCGATCTGGAGCTGGCGCAGAAGGTGGCCAAGAAGGTCGGCGTGACCCCGCCCACCGCCCCCACCGTGCAGCCGCGCAAGGTCTCCATCGACAAGTCGCCGGCGCTGAGCCAGCTCAACCTGCTGTCCGGCAACATCAAGGGCTTCAAGGTGGCGGTGCTGGTAGGTGACGGCGTCATCTCCAGCGAAGTGGAGGCCATCAAGCAGGCGCTCAAGGCCGAAGGTGCCCATGTGAAGGTGCTCGGCCCCACCGCCGGCCCGGTCAAGGCCGCCGACGGCAGCGAAGTGGCCGTGGACGGCTCCGCCGAAGGCATGCCTTCGGTGGCGCTGGACGCGGTCTATGTGCCGGGCGGTGCCGAGAGCGTCAAGGCCATGCTCGACGACGGCGTGATCAAGCACTACCTGCTGGAAGCCTACAAGCACCTCAAGGCCATCGCCCTCACCGGCGAAGCCGAGCAGTTGCTCAAGGCGGTCTACCTGGACACCGACGAGGCGCTGCTCACCGGCAGCGACTTCAAGGCGGTGCAGCAGGACTTCTTCGCCGCCATCGCCAAGCACCGTTGCTGGGCGCGGATGCCGAAGATCAAGTCGATCCCGGCCTAAGCAGGCGGGCATGAAAAAGCCGACCGTCGCGAGACGGTCGGCTTTTTTGGTCTAGGCTATCGCGGCCATGGGCCGCTCCTACAAGAGATCATGCTGCTGTAGGAGCGGCCCATGGCCGCGATTGACCACTGATTACCCCAGCACCAGCACCCCATCCATCTCCACCTGCGACCCCTTCGGCAGCGCGGCTACACCAATGGCAGCGCGCGCCGGATAGGGCTGCTGGAAATAGCGACCCATGATCTCGTTGACGGTGGCGAAGTGCGCCAGGTCGATCAGGAAGATGTTCAGCTTGACGATATCGGCCAGCGAACCACCGGCAGCCTCGGCAACGGACTTGAGGTTTTCGAAGACCTGGACCACCTGGGCCTCGAAGCCGTCCACCAGCTCCATGCTGGTCGGGTTGAGCGGGATCTGCCCGGAGAGATAGACGGTGTCACCGACCTTGATCGCCTGGGAATAGGTACCAATGGCGGCGGGCGCCTTGTCGGTGTGGATCACTTGCTTGCTCATGGGTCGCTCCTGTGCGGGAAAGGCCTGATTCTGCAAGCCGGTGGCGATCCGCTGCAACCTCAGAACCTGTTCACGATTGCGCGAGCTAGAGACAAACAAGGCGAAAATGCCTGAGGAAGCGGAGTTTACGAATGGTAAATGAGCATTCCGAAGGCATTTTCAACGCCGTTTGGCCGACGCGCAGCAGATCGTGAGCAGGTTCTCAGCTGCGAACCCGAGTGATACCGGCCACGCCCTTGAGCGTCCGCAGCTTCTTGATCACCCGCGCCAGGTGCACGCGATCACGCACGCTGACCACCAGCTGGACCACGCTGACCCGGCCGTCACGCTCGTTCATGCCGATCTTCTCGACGTTGGCGTCCGCGGCGGTGACGTTGTTGGCCAGCATGGCGATCAGGCCGCGCTGGTGCTCCAGCTGGACGCGCAACTCGACGCTGAATTCGCCAGTGACGTCCTTGGCCCAGTTGAGCACGATGCACTTTTCGCTGTTATGCCGGAATTCGGCGATGTTCCGGCAATTTTCCAGGTGGATCACCATGCCCTTGCCGGCCGACAGGTGACCGACGATGGGATCGCCCGGAATCGGCGTGCAGCACTTGGCGTAGCTGATCACCAGGCCTTCGGTGCCGCGGATCGCCAGCGGGCCCTGGGGCGTGGTGCTGGCCTGGGGTTCCAGTGGCTCTTCCTGCTCGCTGCCGGACACCAGGCGCCGCGCCACCACATAGGCCATGCGATTGCCCAGGCCGATCTCTTCGAGCAGGTCTTCCAGCACCACGCCCTTGTATTCGCCGAGCACCGAGAGGATGCGCATCGGCGAGATCTTCGACAGCTGGGTGCCGAAGCCGGACAGCGCCTTGTTCAGCAGCCGCTCGCCGAGGCTGATGGACTCGGAGCGACGCTGCTGCTTGAGCGCATGGCGGATGTTGGTGCGCGCCTTGCCGGTGACCACGAAGTTGAGCCAGGCCGGATTGGGCCGGGCGCCGGGGGCGGTGACGATCTCCACCGTCTCGCCGCTGCCCAGCGGCTGCGACAGCGGCGCCAGGCGGCGGTTGATGCGGCAGGCGATGCAGCTGTTGCCGACGTCGGTGTGCACCGCGTAGGCGAAGTCCACGGCCGTGGAGCCCTTGGGCAGCTCCATGATGCGGCCCTTGGGGGTGAAGACGTAGACCTCGTCGGGAAAGAGGTCGATCTTCACGTTCTCGATGAATTCCAGGGAGTTGCCCGCGCGCTGCTGCAACTCGAGGATGCCCTTCACCCACTGGCGCGCGCGCAGGTGACTGGCGCGCGGTTCGTCGCCGCCGGCCTTGTACAGGCCATGGGCGGCGATGCCGTTGTTGGCCATCTCTTCCATCTCGCGGGTGCGGATCTGGATCTCGATGGGCACGCCGTGCATGCCGAACAGGGTGGTGTGCAAGGACTGGTAGCCGTTGGCCTTGGGGATGGCGATGTAGTCCTTGAAGCGCCCCGGGAACGGCTTGTAGAGATTGTGCACCGCGCCGAGCACGCGGTAGCAGGTGTCGACCTTGTCGACGATGATGCGGAAGCCGTAGACGTCCATGATCTCGTTAAACGACTTACGCTTGCCGCGCATCTTCTGGTAGATGCTGTGCAGGTGCTTTTCGCGGCCGACCACCTCGCCGTCGAGGCCGTCCCGGGCCAGGCAATTGGCCAGGGATTCCTGGATCTTGCCGAGGATCTCGCGGCGATTGCCCCGCGCGGTCTTGACCGCCCGCTGGATGCGTTCGGCACGCATCGGGTGCATGGCGCGGAAGCCCAGGTCCTCGAATTCCACGTAGAAATCGTGCATGCCCAGCCGGTTGGCGATGGGGGCGTAGATTTCCAGGGTTTCCTTGGCGATACGCCGGCTCTTGTCCGGCGGCATGGCGTCCAGGGTGCGCATGTTGTGCAGCCGGTCGGCCAGCTTGACCAGGATGACGCGGATGTCCTTGGACATCGCCATGGTCATCTTCTGGAAGTTCTCCGCCTGGGCCTCGGCCTTGGTCTCGAACTTCATCTGGGTCAGCTTGCTGACCCCGTCCACCAGCTCCGCCACCGTCTCGCCGAACTGGCCGGCCAGGGCTTCCTTGGCGATGCCGGTGTCCTCGATCACGTCGTGCAGCATGGCGGCCATCAGGCTCTGATGGTCCATGTGCATGTCGGCGAGGATGTTGGCGACGGCCAGCGGATGGGTGACATAGGGCTCGCCGCTGCGGCGGCGCTGCCCGTCGTGAGCCTGCTCGGCGTAGTAGTAGGCCCGCCGTACCAGATTGACCTGGTCGGGGGTCAGGTAGTCCGCCAGACGCTCGGCCAGCAGGTCGATGCCGGTCGGGTGGACGTCACCATACGCAGGCTCGGCGGCCATGGCTTAGAGGGCCTCGCCGTCCGCTTCTTCGTTGACTTCGAAGGCGGCGAACAGCGGCTCTTCTTCGACGATGTCGTCAAGACGGATGACTTCTTCGTCGACCAGACCTTCGGCGATCTCGCGCAGGGCGACGACGGTGGGCTTGTCGTTGTCCCACGGTACCTTGGGCTCCTTGCCGCCGGTGGCCAGCTGACGCGAGCGCTTGGTGGCGAGCATGACCAGCTCGAATCGGTTGTCTACGTTGTCCAGGCAGTCTTCGACAGTAACGCGGGCCATGGTCTTCCTCGTGGCGATGATGATCCCGGGAACGGGGGACCCGATAGTATAAAAATTCGCCAGTGGCAAGGGAAGGGGCGGTGGTCGGAGGACCACCGGCACCGCACCTGGGTAAGTGGCTCCCGCCCGCGCCGGACGGGAGCCCTGGCCGGATCAGGCGCCGGCTTTCTTCTTCAGGCGCCAGGCGTGCAGCAGCGGCTCGGTGTAGCCGCTGGGCTGCTCGCGGCCCTTGAAGATGAGGTCGCGAGCGGCGCGGTAGGCGTAGGACGTGTCGAAGTGGCCGGCCATGGGCTCGTAGAGGGCATCGCCGGCGTTCTGGCCGTCCACCACCTTGGCCATGCGCTGCAGCGTCTCGTCCACCTGCGCGGCCGTGACCACGCCGTGGTGCAGCCAGTTGGCGATGTGCTGGCTGGAGATGCGCAGGGTGGCACGGTCTTCCATCAGGCCGACGTCATGGATGTCGGGCACCTTGGAGCAGCCGACGCCCTGGTCGACCCAGCGCACCACGTAGCCGAGGATGCCCTGGCAGTTGTTGTCCAGCTCCTGCTGGATGGCCTCGACGGACCAGTCCGGCGACTCGGCCACCGGCACGCTGAGCAGCCCGGCGAGCAAGTCGCCGCGGGCGGCGTCGACGTCGCTGCGTTCCAGCTCCTGCTGCACCTGCTGGACGTTGACCTGGTGGTAATGCAGGGCATGCAGCACGGCGGCGGTGGGCGACGGTACCCAGGCGGTGTTGGCGCCGGCCTTGGGATGGCCGATCTTCTGCTCCAGCATGGCCGCCATCAGGTCGGGCATGGCCCACATGCCCTTGCCGATCTGCGCCTTGCCGCGCAGGCCGCAGGCCAGGCCGACCAGCACGTTGTTGCGCTCGTAGGCGGTGATCCACTTGGAGGTCTTCATGTCGCCCTTGCGCAGCATGGGCCCGGCCAGCATGGCGGTGTGCATCTCGTCACCGGTACGGTCGAGGAAGCCGGTGTTGATGAAGGCCACCCGCGCCGCGGCGGCGGCGATGCAGGCCTTGAGGTTGACGCTGGTACGCCGCTCCTCGTCCATGATGCCTAGCTTGACGGTATTGGCCGGCAGCCCCAGCAGCGCCTCGACGCGGTCGAACAGCTGGACGGCGAAGGCCACCTCGGCCGGACCGTGCATCTTGGGTTTGACGATATAGACTGAGCCGCTGCGGGAGTTGCCCTGGCGCTTGAGGTCGTGCAGGGCGATGGTCACGGTGACCACGGCGTCGAGGATGCCCTCGGGGATCTCGCGGCCGTCTTCCAGCAGCACCGCCGGATTGGTCATCAAATGGCCGACGTTGCGGATGAACAGCAGCGAGCGCCCGTGCAGGCTCAAGGGCTGGCCGTCGGCGCCCTGGTACTCGCGATCGGGGTTGAGGCGGCGGGTGAAGGTCTCGCCGCCCTTGCTGACTTCCTCGGCCAGGTCGCCTTTCATCAGGCCCAGCCAGTTGCGATAGGCCAGGACCTTGTCGGCGGCGTCCACCGCGGCGATGGAGTCTTCCAGGTCCATGATGGTGCTGACCGCGGCTTCCATCAGCAGGTCCTTGACCCCGGCGGCGTCGGTCTTGCCGATGGCGCTGTCGCGGTCGATCTGGATCTCCAGGTGCAGGCCGTTGTGGCGCAGGAGCACGGCCGACGGCGCGGCGGCCTCGCCCTGGAAGCCGACGAAGGCGGCCGGATCGGCCAGTTCGCTGGTGCCGCTCTTGAGCTCCACCACCAGGCGGCCGTCCTGGATGCGGTAGGCGGTGGCATCCCGGTGCGAGCCACTGGCCAAGGGGGCCACGCCGTCCAGCACCTGGCGGGCGAAGGCCACCACCTTGGCGCCACGGGCGGGGTTGTAGCCCTTGCCGCGCTCGGCGCCATCGGTCTCGGGCAGGGCGTCGGTGCCGTAGAGGGCGTCGTACAGCGAACCCCAGCGGGCGTTGGCGGCGTTCAGGGCGTAGCGGGCGTTGAGCACCGGCACCACCAGCTGCGGACCGGCCTGTTCGGCGATCTCGCGGTCGACGCCGGCCGTCGAGGCCTGCACCTGGCCGGGGACCGGTTGCAGATAGCCGATGCCTTCCAGAAAGGCCTGGTAGGCGGCCAGGTCGGTGACCGGACCGGGATGGGCGCTGTGCCAGTTGTCCAGTTCCACCTGCAGGCGATCCCGCTCGGCCAGCAGTTCGCGATTGCGCGGCGCCAAATCGTGCACCAGTTGGTCCACGCCCGACCAGAAGGCGGCGGTGTCGAGTCCGGTGCCGGGCAGCACCTCCGCGTCGATGAAGCGCTGCAGCTCGGTGGCCACCTGCAGGCGGCCCAGGGTAGTGCGGTCGGTCATGATGGCTTTCCTTAATGTGAGGCGTTGAATTCAGTTGAGGGCTGCAATCGCGGCCTTGGCGACCTGGGCATCTTCCGGCGCCTTGACGCCGGAGACGCCGACGGCGCCCACCACCTGGCCGTCCACCAGGATGGGCACCCCGCCTTCGAGCATGCCCTGCATCAGCGGCGCGCTGAGAAAGGCGGTGCGGCCGTTGTTGATCATCTCTTCCAGCACCTTGGACTCCTTGCGCGCCAGGGCGGCGCTGCGGGCCTTTTCCGGGGCGATGTAGGCGCTGTTGGGCGCGGCGCCGTCGAGGCGCAGCAGGGCCAGCGGATGGCCGCCGTCGTCGGCCACGGCGATGCACACGGCCCAGCCCTGGCGCTCGGCTTCGGCGCGACCGGCGGCCAGCAGGGTGTCGATCTCGGCAAGGGTGAGCACGGCTTTGGTCTTCATGGAGCCTCCAGGGTTCAGGGTTGGGTCGGAGCGGCCAGGGCCGCGTCGAGGATTTCGATCCAGTGGCGCACCGGGGTGCGCCCGGCGCCGTCGAGATGGCTCTGGCAACCGATGTTGGCGGTGGCGATCACCTCGGGGTGACCGCTCTCCAGGGCGTCGAGCTTGGCGTCGCGCAGCCGCCGCGACAAGTCCGGCTGGGTCAGCGAATAGGTGCCGGCCGAGCCACAGCAGAGGTGGCCGTCGGGCACCGGCGCCAGCGGAAAGCCGAGCCGCTGCAGGACGCCTTCCACGGCGCCGCCCAGGCGCTGGGCGTGCTGCAGGGTGCAGGGGCAATGGAAGGCCAGTCGCGGCGCGTCCTTCAGCCGCAGCTCTTCCAGCGGCAGCTCGCGCAGCACCTCCACCAGGTCGCGGGTGCGCGCCGAGACTTCCCGCGCCTTGGCGGCATAGGCCGGATCGTTCTTGAGCAGGCTGGCGTATTCCTTGACGAAGGCGCCGCAGCCGCTGGCGGTCTGGATGATGGCTTCGGCGCCGCCCTGCAGCGCCGGCCACCAGGCGTCGATGTTGCGCCGGGCGCGATCGAGGCCGGCCTCCTGGGCATTGAGGTGGTAATCCACCGCGCCGCAACAGCCGGCGCGGGGCGCGGCGTCCAGGCTGATACCGAGGCGATCCAGTACCCGCGCGGTGGCGGCATTGGTGTTGGGCGAGAGCCCCGGCTGCACGCAGCCTTCGAGGATCAGCATGCGCCGGGCATGGCGTGGCGCGGGTCGCACGCCGGGAGCGGCGATGCGCGCCGGCAGCTTGGCCTGGACGCCTGCCGGCAGCAGCGGCTTCAGTGCCTGCCCGCTTTTCAGCAGCGCCCCGAACAGCCGCGGCTGCGGCAGCACCTGACGCAGCCCGGCGCGCAGCAGGCGCTGGCCCAGCGGGCGCGGTACCCGGCGCTCCACCTCGGCGCGGCCGATGTCGAGCAATTCGTGATAGGAGACGCCCGAGGGACAGGTGGTCTCGCAGTTGCGGCAGGTCAGGCAGCGGTCGAGGTGCTCGCGGGTCTTTTCGCTGACCTCGCCGCCTTCGAGCATGCCCTTGATCAGGTAGATGCGCCCGCGCGGACCGTCCAGCTCATCGCCGAGCAACTGGTAGGTCGGGCAGGTGGCATTGCAGAAGCCGCAGTGCACGCAGCTGCGCAGCACCCGCTCGGCATCGGCGGCGCGGGGCAGTTCGCGGGCGGCGGGACTCAGATTGGTTTGCATGACGTCTTTCCCCTACAGCCCGGCGTACAGCCGACCCGGATTGAAGATCCCCTGGGGGTCCAGGCGCGCCTTGAGGCGGCGGTGATAGTCGAGCAGCGCGGCGGGCAGCGGATGCTGGGCCTCGCGCTCGGCGTCCGGCGTGTAGCAGAGCGCATGGCCGCCGGCGCGCGCGGCGATCTCGCGCAGCACGGTGGCCGGGGCATCGCTCTTGAGCCAGTACTGGGCACCGCCCCAATCCAGCAGGCGGCTGCCGGGCAGGTCCAGCAGCGGGGTGTTGACCGGCACCGACAGCCGCCACAGCGGCGCGGGGCCGTCGAAGAAGGCCAGCCGCTGTTCGTTGAGCTCGTCCCAGAAGGCTTCGCCCAGGGCTTCACCGCCCAGGCGATCGGCCGCCGAGCGCACCGAGCCCTCGCCGCCTTCCAGGCGCAGGTGCAGCCGCTGGCCGTCATGGCAGGCCGCCGAGATCGGCAGCGCCTCGCGACCCCAGACGGCCAGGCGCTGGAGGGCGCGTTCGGCGTCCAGTTCCAGGCTCAGGCTCTGGGTGCAGCGCGGCCTGGGCAGCACCTTGAAGGACACCTCGGTGATCACGCCCAGGCAACCCTGGCTGCCGGCCAGCAGGCGGGAGACGTCGTAGCCGGCGACATTCTTCATCACCTCGCCGCCGAATCTCAGGTGCTCGCCGGTGCCGGTGATCAGGCGCGTGCCGAGCACGAAGTCCCGCAGGCTGCCGGCCCAGGGGCGGCGTGGACCGGAAAGACCGCAGGCCAGGGTGCCGCCGACGGTGGCGCCCTCCCCCAGCCGCGGCGGCTCGCAGGGCAGCATCTGCCCCTGCTCGGCCAGGGCGGCATTGAGTTCGGCCAGCGGCGTGCCGGTGCGCACCGTGGCCACCAGTTCGGTGGGATCGTAGTGCACCAGGCCGCGATGGCCGCTGACGTCCAGCGGCTCGCCCTCCACCGCACGGCCCAGTCGGGCCTTGGTGTCGCCGCCATGGATGCGCAGCGGCTGGTGACGGACCAGGGCCTCGCGGACCTGGTCGAGGAGCAGGTTCAGACTGTCCATCAGAAGCGCTCCAGTTCGGGGTGGGGCAACTGGCCGCGATGCACGTGCAGGCCACCGAATTCGGCGCAGCGGTGCAGGGTCGGCACGTTCTTGCCGGGGTTGAGCAAGCCGGGGGCGTCGAAGGCGGCCTTTACCGCATGGAAGAAGGTCAGCTCGCCCGACTGGAACTGGGTGCACATGGCGTTGATCTTTTCGCGGCCGACGCCGTGTTCGCCGGTGATGGTGCCCCCCACCGCCACGCAGAGATCGAGGATGCGGCCACCCAGGGCCTCGGCCTGTTCCAGCTCGCCGGGCCGATTGGCATCGAAGAGGATCAGCGGATGCAGGTTGCCGTCGCCGGCGTGGAAGACATTGCCCACCGCCAGGCCGTATTCCGCCGACAAGGCCTCGATGCCGCGCAGCACCTCGGGCAGGGCGCGACGCGGGATGGTGCCGTCCATGCAGTAGTAGTCGGGCGACAGCCGTCCCACCGCGGGAAAGGCGTTCTTGCGCCCGGCCCAGAATTTCTGCCGCTCGGCCTCGTCGCGGGCCAGGCGGATCTCGGTGGCTCCGGCGGCGGCCAGCAGGGCGCTGACGCGCTCGATGTCGGCGGCCACGTCGGCTTCCACCCCGTCCAACTCGCAGAGCAGGATGGCGGCGGCGTCCACCGGGTAGCCGGCGTGGATGAAGTCCTCGGCGGCTCTCAGGGTCAGGTTGTCCATCATCTCCAGGCCGCCAGGGATGATGCCGGCGGCGATGATGTCGGCCACCGCCGCCCCGGCGCGCTCGATGTCGGCGAAGCTGGCCATGACCACTCGGGCGCAGGGCGGCTTGGGCAAGAGCTTGACGGTCACCTCCACCACCACCCCCAGCAAGCCCTCGGAGCCGGTGAACAGCGCCAGCAGGTCGAAGCCGGGGCTGTCCAGGGCGGCGCCGCCCAGGGTCAGGCGTTCGCCTTCCAGGGTGACGATCTCCACCGCCAGCACGTTGTGCACGGTCAGGCCGTATTTCAGGCAGTGCACGCCGCCGGCGTTCTCGGCGACGTTGCCACCGATGGAACAGGCGATCTGCGACGAGGGATCGGGCGCGTAGTAGAGCTCAAAGGGCGCCGCGGCCTGGGAGATGGCCAGGTTGCGCACCCCGGGCTGGACCCGCGCACGGCGACCGTCGGGGTCCACTTCGAGGATGCGATTGAAGCGCGCCATCACCAGCAGCACGCCCTGCTCCAGCGGCAGGGCGCCGCCGGACAGGCCGGTGCCGGCGCCGCGGGCCACCAGGGGTACCTGCAGTTCATGGCAGAGGCGCAGGGTCGCCTGCACCTGCTCCACGGTTTCCGGCAGCACCACCAGCAGCGGCGTGGTGCGATAGGCCGCGAGACCATCGCATTCGTAGGGCTTGAGGTCTTCCCTGTCGTGCAGCAGGCAGTGCTCGGGCAGTTCGGCACGCAGCCGCTGCAGCAGTTGCGCCTTGTCCGGGCGGGGCAAGGCGCCGTCGAGACGTTCGTCGTAGACCAGGCTCATCGGGTAACCGCCATTGTTGTTGTTCTGGCTGGAAAGGCTTCGTTGTACCCCGACTGCAAGCGGGGCGTCCATGGCCGAGCGCACTGGTCATACCAGTTTTTGCGCCCTCTTCGACCAAAGGATGAGCCGCTTTCAGCCCGCTTGACGGCAGATTCCGCCAGTGGCTCACTAGCGCCAAACCCCGTGGTCATACCAGCAGGAACTCGCCATGTCCGCGCCCGCCGCCCGTCTTCCCGTCGCCGAGAACGTCAGTCAGCAGATCGAACGCCTGGTGGTGGACGGGGTGCTCAAGGTCGGTCAGCCGCTGCCGTCCGAGCGGCGCCTGTGCGACAAGCTCGGCGTCTCGCGCACCGCCCTGCGCGAGGGTCTGGGCCTGCTGCGCGCCCGCGGCATCATCGAGACCCGTCACGGCCAGGGCAGCTTCGTCGCCCGCCTGGCGGCGCCGGCGGCGGAGAATCCGCTGCTGCACCTGTTCAGCAGCCAGCCGCGCACCCTCTACGACCTCTTGGAGGTCCGCGCCCTGCTGGAAGGCGAAGCCGCGCGCCTGGCGGCGCTGCGCGCCACCACCGCCGACCTGGTGCTGATCGGTCGCCGCTACGACGAACTCTGCGCCGCCTGCCAGGACCCGGCCACCCTGCCGGCGGAAACCCATGCGCGCCTCGATCACGCCTTCCACCTGGCGATCAGCGAGGCCTCGCACAATCCGGTGCTGGTGCACACCCTGCAATCGCTCAACGAGCTCTTGCTGGGTTCGGTGTTCGCCTGCATCGCCAATCTCTACCATCGGCCGCCGCAGCGCCGCGAGATCGACGCCCAGCATGCCCGCCTCTATGCCGCCGTGAGCCAGCGCCTGCCCGACGAAGCCCATGCCGCCGCCCGCGAGCACATCCACAGCGTCAGGGACAGCCTGCGCGAGATCGAGCAGGAAGAGCAGCGCCTGGTGCGCGCCACCATGCGTCTGGAAGGCTGGACCTAGCGAAAAAGGCCCGCCGGCAAAGGGGGATGCCAGAGCGGCTGCCCGTCAGCCCAGGGTGCGCCCCGTCCCTCCGGCGGGCGCAACATCTTGCAACTGCCCTGCCCCGCCCCCATGCTTAGCCGACCTTTTTCCAGCTCTCGGCCCTAATGGACCCTTCCACCAGTCTCGCCTCGACGTTGTTCGCCGATCTCGGCCTCGTGTTCTTCGCCTTCTTCCTCGTGCTGCTCAACGGCTTCTTCGTCGCCGCCGAGTTCGCCATGGTCAAGCTGCGCGCCACCCGCGTGGAGGCCATCGCCAAGAAACATGGCTGGCGCGGGCGCATCCTCAAGAAGGTGCACAACCAGCTCGACGCCTACCTCTCCGCCTGCCAGCTCGGCATCACCCTGGCCTCCCTGGGCCTGGGCTGGGTCGGCGAGCCGGCCTTCGCCGAATTGCTCGAACCCCTGCTCGGCGCCGTCGGCGTCAGCAGCCCCGAGGTGATCCACGGCGTCGCCTTCTTCTCGGCGTTCTTCATCATCTCCTACCTGCACATCGTGGTCGGCGAGCTGGCGCCCAAGTCCTGGGCGATCCGCAAGCCCGACCTGCTCTCGCTGTGGACGGCGGTGCCGCTGTACCTCTTCTACTGGCTGATGTACCCGGCCATCTGGCTGCTCAACGCCAGCGCCAACGGCATCCTGCGCATCGCCGGCCAGGGCGAGCCGGGCGCGCACCACGAGCACCACTACAGTCGCGACGAGCTCAAGCTGATCCTGCACTCCAACCGCGCCACCGACCCGGACAGCCGGGTGCTGGCCTCGGCGGTGGAGCTGGGCGAGCTGGAAGTGGTGGACTGGGCCAATTCCCGCGAAGACCTCATCTACCTGGACAGCAAGGCCAGCCTGGACGAGATCCTCACCCAGATCCGCCGCTCCAAGTACAGCCGCTACCCGGTCTACGACGAAGACAGCCAGACCTTTACCGGGGTCCTGCACATCAAGGACCTGCTGCTGGCCATCGCCGGCCTGGACAGCGAAGCCGCCTCCTTCGACCTCGACGACCTGGTGCATCCGCTGGAGCGGGTGACCAAGCACATGCCGCTGTCCGACCTGCTGGAGCAATTCCGTCGCGGCGGTGCGCACTTCGTGCTGGTGGAGGAAGCCGACCACAAGGTCATCGGCTTCCTGACCATGGAAGACGTGCTCGAGGTGCTGGTGGGCGACATCCAGGACGAACACCGCAAGACCGAGCGCGGCGTGGTCGCCTACCAGCCGGGCAAGCTGCTGGTGCGCGGCGACACCCCGCTGTTCAAGGTCGAGCGACTGCTGGGCATCGATCTGGACCACGTCGAGGCCGAGACCCTGGCCGGCCTGATCTACGACAGCCTGAAGCGCGTCCCCGAAGAGGAAACGGTGCTGGAAGCCGAGGGCCTGCGCATCATCGTCAAGAAGATGAAGGGCCCCAAGATCGTCCTGGCCAAGGTCATCAAGCTGGATCCCAAGGACGTCCACCGGCGCCAGCCGGAGGAACGCTGAGGCGACGCGGCCTCAGCCGCGCCCGCTGGCCAGTTCCGGCAGGCCATCGCTCAGGCAGACGCGATTGCGCCCGCCGCGCTTGGCCGCATAGAGCGCCCGATCGGCGTCTTCCAGGAGCCCCAGGCCGTGTTCGAGATTGCTCGGCACGGCTACCGCGACCCCGACGCTGATCGACGGCCGCAGGCGGCCCTGCTCGGTCTGCAATTCCAGCCCTGCCACCTCCTGGCGGATGCGCTCCGCCAGCGTCCGGGCCGCCTGCTGGTCGCTCCCGGGCAGGGCGATGACGAATTCCTCGCCGCCATAGCGCGCCGCCACCTCCCCCGCCCGCTGAACGTGCCTGCGCAGCACCTCGGCCACGCACCTCAGGCATTCGTCGCCCAGGGTGTGGCCGTGGGTGTCGTTGACCGCCTTGAAATGATCGATGTCCACCAGGAGCACCGCCAGCGGCCGTTCGGCGCGGATGGCGCGGCGGATCTCCTGCTGGAAGACCCGCTCGAAATGCCGGCGATTGCCGAGTCCGGTCAGGGAATCGGTCTGGCTCTGGTGCAGCAGTTCGCGATTCAGCCGTTCGAGGCTGGCCTTGGCCTGCTGCAACTCGACGGTGCGCAATGCCACGCGCAATTCCAGTTCGACAAAGGAGGCTTCGCGCTCCCGGGCCAGGGCGCTGGAGGCTTCCAGCGCCTGCCGCTGCGCCTCGATCCGCGCCCGGCGTTGCAGACTCAGGCCTTCGGTGAGCCCCAGCGACAGCATCACGAAGCCCAGGGCGAAGCCGGCCATCTGTCCATGGAAGGCCGGACTGTCGGCGGGCAGCCAGCCGGCGACCGCCAGCAGCTGGATCGAGCTGCCCAGCAGCAACAGGGCCCAGGCCGCGCTGAACCACAGCGCCATGCGGCTGCCGCGCAGCGCCAGGTAGGTAGTGGTACCCAGCAGCCCGAGGCAACTCAGCGCCATCATGCCGAGCATTTCCTGGAAGCTCAGCAGGTGCGGCCAGATCAGCGCGATGACCAGCGCCACGTTCCAGTAGCCGATCAGCAGGCGATTGCCGAAATCGATCCAGCGGTCGCCGTGATAGAGGCTGAGCAGGTAGCGCACGAACAATCCGCCACTCAGAAAACACAGGGCGGTAAAGACCAGGTGGGCACGCAGGGCGAAGGCCGGACTCTCCGGCCAGAGTTGCCAGGCGCCATAGCCGCTGGTGACCGCCTGATAGCCGATGACGCTGAGCAGATAGAGGGCATACCAGCCAAAGCCAGAGCGGCGGCCAAAGCTCCATAGCGTGAGGGTCAGCAGCAGCATGGTGATCAGGCAACCAAAGAAGCTGCCGACCAGCCAGGCATCCTGCTGCGCCTCGTGCAGATAGGCGGCCGGCGTCACCAGCCGCAGCGGCAGGACAAAGGTCTCCCGCGAATCCAGCCGCAGGTAGACCTCCTCCACCGCGCCAGCGGTCGGCGCCAGGGCGAACATCAGCTGGCGCCCGGGCAGTGTCCGTTGCGAGGCCGGCAAGGCCAGGCCGCTCTGCTGCAATGGACTCCAGCGGCCATCGGCATCGCGGGTGCGCAGGTCCAGGCGATCCAGCACCGGCCAGCTCGGAATCAGCCACCAGGCCTGGTCATCGCGGCCCTGGATGGCGAAGCGCAGCCAGAGGCCCTGGCGGCCGTCGTGGAGCAGCATTTCCAGTTCATCGGGTGCATGCCAGCCGTCCTCGCCCCCGCGTGGGCGGGCGGCGGCCTCGGCAAAGGTCAGACTGGCCGGCGCCTTGAGGATCTCCAGCGCCGGTCGCGGATCGTAGCTGCGCCCCGGATCCTCGAGCCGCAAGACCTGCGCCTGGCCGTCGAGGGCGATCAGCAGCCATACCAGCAGGTGCAAAGCCCGATTGCGCCCACCGGCGCACAGGGCGGCCAGGAATCCATTCATGGGGCGGCATCCATAGCCTGAAGGAAGGGAAGGCCACGGTAGAACCCGCGGCCTGGAGGAATAGCGTGGTGATAGCATAACGCCACCAACCCCATTCCTGCCAAGGGATTTCTGACCGCGCAAAGGGGCCTGGTCACCTTGCAGACCCCGTGGCATTACCCTATCTGGAAAGCCCTCATGCGAGGTTTTAGCGGTCGCCTAGCGCCATGTTGGGCAGGGCTGCCAGCGGCCGCACGAAGCGGAAGGGAATGGAGACCATTTCACCGCCTTCGTGAGACTGGACCACGAAGTGCAGATGGGGACCGGTGCTGCGTCCGGTGTTGCCCGATTCCGCGAGGGGCGTGCCGACCTCCACCCGCTCGCCCGGCCGCACCTTGACCGACCCACGGCGCAGGTGCAGATAGGCGCTCTGGCTGCCATCCTCGTGAGCGATGCGCACGAAGTTGCCGGAGGGATTGGGACCATGGCCGAACTGGCCGTTTTCCACGTCGATCACCGTGCCGGCACGGGCGGCGCTGATCGGGGTACCCTCGGGCATGGCGATGTCCACCGCATAGCGCCCCTTGGGCGTGTTGTGGCTGAAATCGCCGCCCGCGCCCTGGGTCACGTAGTAGACGCCCTGGCGCCAGGGCCAGGCGTAGCCGTAGCCGATGCCGTTATCGGCACCGCCCGGAACACCGCTCGCCAGCGCTGGCAGGGCGCCGACCGGCAGCTGCGGACTGTAGCTGAAGGCCTGGTCGAAGTGCATGGGAAAGCCCTGCTGCCGCTTGCGGATCACCGCCAGCTGCACCGTGGAGCGTGGCTCGATGACCTGGCGGATCGGGCGCTCGCCACCGGCCACGTTGACGGTGCGCTGCAGGCGCAACTCGACCCGCACGGGCACGTCGAAATCGTTGCGAACCTCGAAAATGCGGCCTTCACTGGCATTGCGCACCTTGAGCTTGACCTGCCCCTTGCGGGCCGGACTCTTGGCGGAAGTCTTGGTCAGGGTCGCCTTTTCGGCCGCCGGCGCGAGGGCGGGCACGGCCAGGGCGAGGCTCAGGCAGGTGATCAGGGCGGTCAGGCGTCGGTCCATGGCATAGGGCCACCATGATGGGCAAGGACAGAACCTAACAAAGCCGTGCAGACTGGGCGATGGCCAAACCACGGCTTTGTGAAGCCGCTGGCAAAGCATCGTCGTAAAAAGCCCTAGTTTTGCAGGGCTTTCGATTGGCTCTTCATACGGAAGGCTGTGACCGTTCCCCGTCCGCATCTGAAGCGCTTGGTGTTTTTCCAAGTGAAAGTCTGGGCTTTCTGTTGGCCGTGCTGTAGAGGGCCTTACACGGTCCTAACAGCTCGTCTGCATTCCGAGCGCCGTCACTCCAGGCAAGTTCTGCCTTTCCCCTATGCCTCACTAGCTCATCAAGATAGGCTTCTATCTTTTCCATTCGATCAGGATCAATCGTGACGTATCCAACCGGGACAGTCACCGCACTGGAGCTGTCGGGTTGCACATGGTACTGAACCACCGCGAGCTGACCTGGGATCAGTAGGATCTCGACTCTAGACGCCATATCGCTGCCCCGATACACAATCCCGTTAGCGATGCGGGTGTGGTACAGCGATTTCAGCCTTTGGCAATCTTTGAAGTCATCGAGCCCCATGATCGCCGTAACCCAGCCACGATCCTCGCCATTCTCGGAAAGGAGCTTCGACAGTTTGAAGCCGAAGTCACGCAGCCCCGTGTTAGCAGCCCATAATGGCACATTGCTGGCGAGCCAAAACGCACGATGGGTATCGTTTGGCTTCCACTGCTTGGATACAGTCTCCAGCATCCGATCTAGCGTCTTCTGATTATTTTTGGCAAAGACAGGCCCGACGATCGCGCGGGTGTCGGTCGAGCCAAAGCCGGTTTTACGATTGGCATGATCGATCAGCCATAGGCCAAGATCCAGGCCGCGATCATCCACGTAGCGCTCAAGCACTGGGTCGTCGAATACACGGCAGTACCGTTCGAGGCTCATACCTGGCACCGGCATCCGCTTACCCAGGTCATTCAGGTAATCGGAGAGCTTGGCCTGGATCTCCATCGACAAGGGCCGATGCCGGGTCGAGCCATCCCCTTCCTGGATGGCTTTGATGACATCGACAGCTCCGTCCTGGTTTGGCTTCACCCAAATGTCGATGTCGATCGGAATCTGCACAAATCTGCCCGTGCCGCAGCTTTCGACCTTGTAGAGACGGGTTTTGCGCTTCTCGAATTCAGGCCTGTTCGAGTAGTCCAGGAACGCCCTGAACTGCCTTCCGAAGGCCTCAGCCACTCGGCCAGGTGCAGGACTATGGTTCTCCGAAGGAATCGGGATCTCGGGAAGGCCATACCGCCCCTTCTGCAGATTCTTGCTGGGCATCACCGTTACCGTGAGCGCCTCGAAGACTACGCTTTCGTTTTTGGTCTCGTACTTGGTGAGGCTCGGTGTGGCATCAGGATTGCCCTTGGTACGGTCAAGCAGGATGGTGCTCGGCACAAGGTTGTTCTGGTCGTTGTACTTCACCAGTTTGTTTTTGGTGAGCGTGTCGATGAGAACCTCAATCTCTCGCGCGTTGATGTCGAAGTAACCCTGGAGCTCGCTGGGTGCAAGTTCTCCCATCGCGATTAGCAGACGGCAGGTAAATTCCTCAATCGCGGGCAGCGGTATTTCCTGCGTCCAGGCACAGCCGATGTCATACCGGTAGGCAGGGATCATCAGGGAGATGACGTTACACAGGCGGGTACCACCCTGTTCGTTGTTTTCGTGCGTTTCAAACATGGCGGTTGCCCTCAATCACAGTGGTGCCATCCACCAGCTCGTATTCCTCTTTGCCAGCGGCAATTTGCTTGGCAATGAAACCCAACACATCGGCCAGAGCTGATTGCTGATTGCCGGCCTCCCACATCTGCTTGGAGCCAATGATGACAAGGCGCTCCTGTGCGCGTGAGAGCGACACGTTGATCCGGGACGGCTCAATCAGGAAGCCCTGTTTTCGCTGAGGATTGTGGCGTACCAGATTCAGGATGATGATCTGGCGCTCCTGGCCCTGATAGGAGTCGACCGTCGCGATATCAATCAAATCGCGCAGGGGCGCCATCCATTCCTGACGCGACATCTCGGTCTCGATGATCTTCTTTTGCGCGCTGTACATGACGATGATCCCGATCGGATAGGGATGCTTTTCGCTCTTGGTCTCTTTCAGTTTGTCCAATGAGGAGGAGTTTGCGATCTTGCGCAACAGATCCATGCAAACCTGCATCTCGTGGATGTTGATGTACTTGCCGCTACCTTTGCTTAGATCCTCTTCCCACACCGAGCGGGCGCCAGAGCCACTGTCGATCCAGCTCACCGGCTTATTCATGGGATAGGGCAATTCGCTGAACCAGGGCTTCGCCGCTTCTCGATGGCTGCGCAGCTTGCCGCCATAGAAGCAGTGGCTGATCACCTCCCCGATGGGCTCGATCATGCGGTACTGGGTATCCAGCGTGACCCCATCGTTCGCGATGAAGGCTCGTTCGAAGTCAGTTTTCTTGACCTCGGCCTCATCGATCTTCAAGTGTCGTGCGACATGCTTGATCTGATGATTGTCGTAATGAGGCGGAAGCTGGCGATGGTCGCCGACCAGTAGAGCGCGCTTGGCGCACTGCAGCACGATCATCAGCTCCGAGGCCTGTGCCCTACCCGCCTCGTCCACGATGACCCAATCAAAGCTTTGCTCTTCGATGTTCAGCCAGCGGGCGCCCATGCCTACCAGCGTGCCCGTGACCAGCTGACTAGTCTTTACGAAGAACTGGTCAAAACTACCCTGACCAGAGGTCAGTACATCAATCCAATCCTTGCTGATAGTGATCAGCTGCATCAAGCGTTGCAGCGCCAGCTGGTTCGTGACGCCGTGCATGATCGCTATCTGCCTGACCAGCTCCTTCCAGTAGCCAGGATTGACGACTTCAGGCAGAGAGAATTCATAGCCCCGCGTGCGGATGATGTTCTCGACAATGGCCACACCGTCGGTAATGCCCCGAGAATACTCATCTTTCTTGATGTGGTAGTCGGTCGTTTGCTCACCACGCTTCTCCAGGAGCAACAGCTTATCCCCTAGTGTCGCGATGCGGGCCAACAGCGGGCTGATACTGCGATGAAGCTTGGCTACTTCCTCGACGAAGTCCTTATCGAGAAGCAAGCGCTTCGCCAGGGCATTGATGCGCTTTTCATACTCCCGCTGGAATTTGTGCTGCATGCGCATCTGCAAAGCACTGGGATGGCACTGCAACAGCTTCTCGTCAATCTGGTGCTCCCGACCAAGGCGCACCACACTGATCGTGTTGCCCATCTCCTCACAGAGCTCGCGAGCCTTGATGGCCACGGTGTCGACGGAGGTATGTGATTGGCCGACTAGCAAGATGTTGCGCGCCAGGTTATTGCTGAACAAGTAATCAATTAGCTTGCTAACGAAGCTCGTTTTCCCGGTGCCGGGCGGCCCCTGAATAACTTGGAGCGGTGCCCGGCTGATAACCTGCTGAAACGCAACAATCTGCTGTGGATTTAGAACTTCAGGCGAACCCTTGTAGTTGTCGTATCTGCTACGGATGGACTCTTCCGAGGGCACCGCGTGATGAGGGCGTGCACTTATTTCACCCTCTTCATCGAAATAAGAAGGCAGCGACGGAATCCGTGCTTTACCCGCCAGTACGCTGTCCATCGCACGCTGCCGGCGAAAGCGAGACGCGTGATTAAGTTTGGATTCAAAAAAGAGCTCTGTGCCTGCAGGGATTTTCTTGCGGAAAGAGCCCAGTGATTCCCCCTGCGGTTTTACGGCAAGGGTGATACCGCCCGATTCCTCAGGCACGACCCAGCCAAAGTGGCGCTGATCGCTCGCCAGGTAGATGCCGATCTCCTCGTCTTCGCCGCCCGAGAAATCTAGCTCGTTACCCGACTTGAGGACGCAGGGGATGTGCCAGTGACCCGTCTTGCTTTCGGTAATGGCGCCTTCACCTACCTCAACCTTGAGGCGTTGTTCACCCTCGGTTTTGAGAAGCGCCTGCCAGATATGGTGGGGCTTGATGGTCTGCGCAACCGTTTCGCTCTCATCAAGGTCGAGAGTCCCTTCCTCGTCCAGGCCAAACATCTCGTCGAGCAGATCGATGACGTCATCTTGATTCAAGACGAAGTTCAGCAGCGAGTCCGGCAAGTTGTGAGGTGTGAGGCCGCGTTGAATCATGACCGGACGGGTAAAGGTTGCCGCTGCGCGAAATGCCGCCTGGGCGTACTCGTGCAAACTGGTCTCTTCGATCCATGCGGTGGTGATGAATCGCTTCTCGGGGTTTATCCGAAAACGGAGCTTCTGGTAATTCCCGGTCAAGGTGCAAAAGAGCTCACCTACGTACTTGTCCGAAATCTGCACGTTGAGGTGGTATTCAAGACCCGATTCCTGAAACAGAGCGGGCTGTTCTGGAAGCGAATTGTTCGGGAAAACAAGCCTTATGGGTGGCTCCTCGGGCTTTTCAGGCTCATCCTTTTTGGCGAGCAGCTGATCGATGCAAGCCTTAAGCAGGCCAAGCTCTACCGGCACTCCATAGGGCTGCTCCGCCGCCGCCTGGATCTCAGATTCAAGCTCGACAGGGATCTCATCGCCAAAGAGCTCTGCGACCATGCGGTAAACGGCAAATTTGTCGCGGCCAAAGCTATCGGTTGCGGCAGGGTTGGACGGGCCGTAGCTGGTGTTATGCGGCTCGGATGCGCCACCCCAGTCTAGGGCGTCGATCAGCACGAGTTTGGCTGACGGGATGCCCTCCTCGGCATCACTGGTCTGCACGAGTACGTTATCAGGGTGGAGGTCGCCGTGTGCAAATTCACTGGCATGGATCTTCAGGATGATGTCGCACAGCTGCTGCGCGATGCCAAGGCGCTCCTCGACCATTACGAGGTCGCCGACATAATCCGCCCAGGTTTGGCCTTCTTCGTAACGCGTGACGATGAACAACCCTTCGCCTTGGCCAAACATGCCGTGTTTGAGCACCTGGGTGATTGGCAGCGCATTGTTGATGGCTGTCTCGATGCGCATACGCATCCGCAAGAGACGCCGGTTGATGCCCGGATTTTTTCCGTCGATAGCGGCTTTCTGCCAGAACTTCAGGTACCCCTGCTCACCGCCGACGGTGCAGCGGTAAGCGATTTTTTCGCCCATGAGCGGCGGCGCCGCGCCTGGGATAGGCGGAAAGTGCGTAATCAGGTAGAAGGGGCTGAGGTCGCTCTTTATGAAATCACCAGCGGTAAGGCCTGCGATAACCTCTGCGTTGTCATCGAACAGTCGATCATCACCGAGGGCGATCGTGTTGAAGGTCGCATGCATATCGGCAGCGTTCGCAAAGCGGTTCTGGTGTTCCAGATCCATGGCCTTGGCGAAGAAAGCGTCAAGCTTCCCTTCAAACGGATCGTTCTCGACAGGTGTCCAGACGCACAACCCCTCTTCAGTTTTCATTTTCTGGTCAGGGAAGCAGATCTTGTGCGCAACGATGGCAAGCAGGTAGACGTCTTGGGCAAAAGGATCGTGAATATCTCCATCCTCGCCATAAACGTCTTCTGGAAGCAGCGACTGATTACTTTTGATCAGGCTGCTGAGCTCCTTCACAGTACCTTTTTCGGGCAGGAAAGCATTGTGGAAGCCACTGACCAGGATATGGGCGCTGTCTTCGGCGTACCAGAGCACTTGTGGCTGGATATCGCGGTGCGCCACAGACATCGTGTGCATTTCGGCAAAGGGCTGTAGCAACGCGCGGACGATGTCCAGCTTCTGCTCGGGCGACCACTTATGAGCGTTGCCGGCGATGAAGTCGCTCAGGCGACGTGTATTGCTCTTGAGCTCGTAGGCCGCAACACAGTCTTCGCCGATGTTGTCTTCGTCAGGCGCTTCGATTGGCCTGAGCATGTAATTCTGGAGGGTGCTGTTGGTCGCAGAGGCGGTGCGGTAGAGATGATCTTCCCGAGTCACGATTCGCTGCCAGATAGCGTCCTCGCGATGTATCAGGCCCAGAACCGTCAGATCCCAGCGGCGTATCAGCGCTTTCTGGTTGTGGTATTTCTCGTGCTCAGCAGAGTATTCGGAGAATAGGCCATTTCCATGCTGGTGATCCGGGGTATCCGTAAGGGCGCGATAGCCCTTGATCTTAAACGTAGCGGGCTCTACACGCGTCCCGGTGAAGAATGCATCGAAGTGCTTGAGGTTCGCGGGATCATTAGGTCGCTTGAAGTTGATTCCGTCGAACCGAAGGAATTGATGCCCCGTGATCAGTTTGGCGTAACCAGCCTCCCCTCGGATGGTCATGAACTCATCAAGGGTATGGACGAAAAGCCGATCGTTTGGCTGCAGAGTGGCTGGCTTCGAGGTACCACACATTACGACATGGGCTTCGACGCTAGGATAAAAACCGAGCTTGTGCTGCAGCTCCGTCTGAATGATCTTCAGCAGGCGCAGCGCCTGGTCGCGCTTGGTGTGGTAGGGACTCTTTGAACGGCGCTTGCCGTTTACATACCAATTTCCGTTGTAGGAGGTGAGCTCACCATTCCAGTTTTTGAGCTCAACGACCAAGAGCCGGTCGTGGGTCACGATCAGCAGGTCGAATTCCATCGAGCCTTGCGAGTCCGTTACAAGGACAGAGGCATAGGCGTGCCAGGAGTCGCGAAGCTCCGCCTCCATTCGAGCGACCGCCTTGGTCTCACTGCCGTGGAGCCCTTGGCCTCTAACGATGATCTTCATGCCGCGTCCTCGTGTTTCGGGAGGCTAGGCATCTGCTTAGGCATCCTGCCTCCATCAATGCAATCCGTGTCTTGGAGCAGCAGCTTGTCGATAAAGGCTGACTTTTCCGGGTGATCGCATCCTAGCCTAAGACTGGCTTGGCGGGAAGATGTGAAGCGCGTCAATTTTTTGCAAATTCTGAAGCAACAAAACCGCCGTTTTGATTTTATATCAATGTGAATTTTAGATTTTTTACAATATAAAATATATTTTTAAATTGACCAGCCCAGCCAATTGCTCTGCCACTGCGATCTTATCAACAGCAACACGGTTATCGATAACAGCCTAATATTGAATACATAAACCGGCACCTGATCAAACTTAATTTTCTTTGCAGGTCACAAAAAGATTTGCTCCAGATACTCGCAAAGCATTTAAGTTTTCGGCAGCCATATACTACTATGCCTAAATTTTTATTTTTCCAGCTTCCCTGTGAATCACACCACAAGCCCGACCCAAGTCGCCCTTTAAGTGTTAGCGAAGCTTTTCGATGCCAGCACATCAATTAAAGGTTACCGCGACCTCTAAGCTACTCTCAACCCCTAGTTCGTACGAGAACCAAAGTTTCTTTGGTTCGATACTCATCAAATAAATGACCAGTGATGATTGGCTGGTGATCAGCAAGACTTGCAATTGGATCTGTTAGTTAGCGCTTTCAGGATCATCTAATTTACGTAGAAACAGCAGTGACCGATGACCTATCAAAAACTATTTGCATGACGCGACCAGTTAGCTTTTTTGACAAAAACACTGCCGGTCAACTCACGGCCTTACTTGTGCATGATATGGAGCGCGGCGTAGAGCAAGCGTATCCAATAACAGTATTAGCGTACTCCTCAAGTCGAAGGCGCTATTTATTCCATCGTACGTCGATCCGCACGCATCCCTAGGCCTCAGCTGATATAGCGATGGCCTATGAGGGATGAGGGATGAGGGATCATCTATCACACGGCGTCAGGGTCGCCTTTTCGGCAGCCGGCGCGAGGGCGGGCACGGCCAGGGCGAGGCTCAGGCAGGTGATCAGGGCGGTCAGGCGTCGGTCCATGGCATAGGGCCACCATGATGGGCAAGGACAGAACCTAACAAAGCCCAGCAAGGCGGGCGACGGTCAAACCTCGGCTTTGTGAAGCCGCTGGCAAAGCATCGTCGTGAATAAAAAAGCGTGGCACTCAAATCCCTGTGCCACGCTGCCACCGATCGGACGGTAGTTCAAATACAGGCCTGATGGTTCAGGCAGGTCAGCCAAGCGGCGGGTGTTCTGTGCGACACTCCCGCAAGAGGCAGGTTTTCGGCGTGCAGAGGGATCACCCCTTGGGCGCGCCCAATGCTCCGGCCATAGTGCTGCAGGTTAGGCCCTGGCACCTTGACCCTGCCCAACCGAAACGGACAGCTGTTATGCAGGAACAGACAATCGACCCGACGCGGAGCGTGGTGGCGGATGCCCCCGTTCCGCCCGCCGGGCCGCTGGTATCCCAGCTAGGCACCTTCGCCCATGGCCAGGTGTGGCCGCCGCACGTGCACGATCAGGCGCACCTGATGTACACGGTCAACGGCGTGCTGGAGGTCACCACCCACGAAGGGGTCTGGTACGTACCGCCCAAGCAGGCGATCTGGATTCCGCCGCGCATCGAGCACCAGGCGCGGGCCAATGGCGAGGCCACCCTGCAGGTGGTGATCATCGAATTGCCGAGCGGCCTGCCCTGTCCCCAGGCGGCTACCCGCATGGTGCTCATCTCGCCGCTGCTGCGCGAACTGCTGCGCTGCCTGAGACGCGGCGGCGCGGCCTACAGCGAAGCCGAGCTGGGCAGCCACGTACGGGCGCTGATGCTGGCGGAGCTGGTGTTTCTTGAAGAGACCGCGCTGCACCTGCCGGCGCTGGCCGACCGGCGCCTGCGTGCCATCCAGACCAGCCTGCACGCCGACCCCGCCGACGACACGGCGCTGGCGACCTGGGCGCAGCAGTTGCACCTCTGCTCGCGCAGCCTGGCGCGGCTGTTTCTCAAGGAGACCGGCACCAGCTTTTCCACCTGGCGCCAGCACACCCGGCTGATGCTGGCCCTGCCGCGGCTGGCCGCCGGCGAGTCGGTGACGCGGGTAGCCCTGGATCTGGGCTATGCCTCGCCGTCAGCCTTTACCCGGATGTTCCGCCGGGTGCTGGGCGTCTCGCCGAGCGAGTACCTCGACGCCCAGGGCTGAAACTAGGCAAGGGTCAGAGCCTGCTCAAAGGCTAGCGAGCTAGAGCCAAACAAGGCCTAGGCGGCCCCACGAAAAGCCCTGAGGAAGCGGATCGGACCCGCGCCTGGGTTTACAGATGGTAAATGAGCATTAAGACGGGGCCGCCCAGGCGGGGCTGGCCTTCCAGGGGCTTTCCGACGCCGTTTGGCCGACGCGCAGCAGCCTTTGAACAGGCTCTCAGGGGCCGCCGACGGCGAAGTTCGGCAGGCTGTCCACCGCCTGGGCGAAGCGGAAGGGAATGGATTCGACCGCCTCGCCGGTGTTGCGCTGGACCACGAAGTGCAGGTGGGGCCCGGTGCTGCGCCCGGTGTTGCCCGAAGACGCCAGCGGCTGGCCCGGGCGCACCCACTGGCCTTCGGCGACCTTGATCGAACCGCGCTGCAGGTGCAGGTAGACGCTCATGGTGCCGTCGTCGTGGAGGATGCGCACGAAGTTGCCGGAGGGGTGGGTGCCGCGCCCGTCCTGGTCGTTCTCCACCTCCACCACCTGGCCGGCGCGCGAGACCACGATGGGCGTGCCCTCGGGCATGGCGATGTCCACCGCATAGCGACTCTTGGGCGTGTTGTGGCTGAAGCCACCGCCGGCGCCCTGGCTGACGTTGAAGGGACCGCCCAGCCAGGGCAGCGGATAGGCGAAACCGGAGGCGAAGACAGGGGTGGCACTGCCCATCAGGGTGGTGAGCTGCGGGGTATAGCGCTGCGGACGGCCCGGGTCGGGCGCGATCAGCGTCGCCAGACGGGTCAGGCTGCGCGCCGGCAGGACCTTGCGGATGGGCGCCGCGCCCACCCCGCTGACGTTCTGCAGCGCCGAGAGGCGCAGGGTGACGGTCACCGGCAGGAAACTGTCGTTGCGCACCTCCAGCACCGTGCCGCCGGCATAGTGCCGCGGCTGCAGCTTGACCCGCTGGTCGAGCCGCTCGATGGGATCGTCGCTGAAGGTCATCACCTTGGCGCCCTTCTGCGCCTTGTCGGTGTAGGTGACCACGCCGTTGGCATCGACGTACTTGTAGATGGGCGCCGCCAGGGCGGGACCCGCGAGGGCGAGCGACAGCAGCAGGCGACAGGCAAGGGGCATGGGCAGGGCGTCAGAAATCCGCGGTGTCTCAGCGCGAAGCAGTCTCCGTGCCAGGCCCTTCATCGCGCCGCCCTGCCCTAGGCGCCCGGCACGTAGTGCCGCTGGGCGGTGCCCTTGGCGATCAGCCGCGACAGGTAGTCGAGCTTGGCCGGGTCCCGGTCGATGAAGCGGAAGTTGACCTGCACCCACTCGCTGGCCGGCGTCGCTTCCACCGCGCTGAGGGAATGCAGATAGCCATTGAGGCGCGCCACGTCATTGCCGTCTTCGCCCTGCTCCAGGTCGAGCACGGCGGTTTCCAGGATCTGCGGCAGCGGATCGCCACGGCGCACCACCAGCAGGGCTTCCTTGATGCTGATGGCCTTGATCAGACAGGCCATGCTGGCGTTGGGCAGGCGCAACTGGCCCTGACCGAAGTTGGCGGCGGCCTTGCCACGGGCGGGTGGCGGCGGCGCGGTGCTGGTGAGCAGGGCGGCACTGGAGGCGGCGGCCGGCGCCGCGACCGGTGCGGCGGCGGGCTGGACCACGTCGCTGCGGCCAGCGGTCAGGGCACCGAGGGAGTCATTGGCGAAGCCGGTGGCCGGGCGCGGCTGGGCGCCGGCCTGCAGCTCGGCGAGCTTGCCGGTGCGCTGCAGGGCCTTCTTGACCTTGGCCGCCAGCTGTTCGTTGGAGAACGGCTTGCCCATGTAGTCGGACACGCCGGCCTGGATGGCCTGGACGACGTTTTCCTTGTCGCCGCGGCTGGTGACCATGATGAAGGGCACGCCCTTGTGGTCCGGCTGGGCACGAAACCAGCTCAGCAGTTCCAGACCGGTCATGCCGGGCATTTCCCAGTCGCAGAGGATGAGGTCGAAGCGCTGCTTGCCGAGCAGTGTCTGGGCGCGGCGACCATCGGCCGCCTCGTCCACCGTCAGCCCGGGAAACAGATTGCGCAGGCCCTTCTTGATCAGATCGCGAATGAAGGGCGCATCATCCACCACCAGTACGTTCAACTTGCTCATCGGTCACTCCATGCCAAGTCTTCCAGCATAGCAGGCAGGTCCGGGACGACACCCGGGGAGTGACCGGGCGGATCATTCGCGCGACCGATTGACCTCTTCGGCCATGCGCTTGAGGCCCATGTGCCGTACGTCGGTGCCCTGCACCAGGTAGATCACCAGTTCGGCGATGTTGCGCGCATGGTCGCCGACCCGTTCCAGCGAGCGCAGCACCCAGATGATGCTCAGCACGCGGGAGATCGAGCGCGGGTCTTCCATCATGTAGGTGGCCAGTTCGCGCAGCGCGGACTTGTATTCGCGGTCGATCAGCTTGTCGTACTGGGCCACCGAGAGGGCCAGGTCGGCGTCGAAGCGGGCGAAGGCGTCCAGCGCCTGGTGGACCATCTTGCGCACCTGTTCGCCGATGTGGCGGACCTCGACGTAGCCGCGCGGGGCCTCGCCGTCCTCGGTCAGCTCGATGGCGCGACGGGCGATCTTGGAGGCCTCGTCGCCGATGCGCTCCAGGTCGATCACCGACTTGGAGATGCTGATGATCAGGCGCAGGTCGGAGGCCGCGGGCTGACGGCGAGCGAGGATGCGCAGGCATTCCTCGTCGATGCCGCGCTCCATGATGTCGATCTGGTCGTCGATGGTGCGTACCTGGCGCGCCAGGCCGGCGTCGGCGTCGATCACCGCGCGCACGGCGTCGCTGACCTGCTTTTCCACCAGACCGCCCATGGCCAGCAGGTGGCTGCGGACCTCTTCCAGTTCGACGTTGTATTGCTGGGAGATGTGCTGCGTGTGGCCTTCTTTGTTGATCATGCTGTCAGTCCTGCCTGAGAGGAGCGAGTCGCCGGGTGGGGCACCGGCCTGCCTGGAACTAGCCGTAGCGGCCGGTGATGTAGTCTTCGGTCTGCCGCTTCGCCGGATTGGTGAAGAGGGTGTCGGTGTCGCCGTGTTCGACCAGCTGGCCCATGTACATGAAGGCGGTGTAGTCGGAGACCCGCGCCGCCTGCTGCATGTTGTGGGTGACGATGACGATGGTGTACCGCTGTTTCAGTTCGTGGATCAGCTCTTCCACCTTGAGGGTGGAGATGGGATCCAGCGCCGAACAGGGTTCGTCGAGCAGGAGCACATCGGGCTGCACGGCGATGGTGCGGGCGATCACCAGGCGCTGCTGCTGGCCGCCGGAAAGGCCCAGCGCCGACTCGTGCAGGCGATCCTTGACCTCTTCCCACAGCGCCGCGCCGTGCAGCGCCCATTCCACCGCCTCGTCGAGCACCCGCTTCTGCTTGATGCCCTGGATGCGCAGGCCGTAGACGACGTTCTCGTAGATGCTCTTGGGAAAGGGATTGGGCTTCTGGAACACCATGCCCACGCGCCGCCGCAACTCGGCGATCTCGGTGCCGCGGGCATAGATGTTCTGGCCGTCGAGCAGGATCTCGCCGTCGATGCGGCAGTCTTCCACCAGGTCGTTCATGCGATTGAAGCAGCGCAGCAGGGTCGACTTGCCGCAGCCGCTGGGGCCGATGAAGGCGGTGACCCGCTGCCGCGGGATCTCCAGGGCGATGTCGTGCAGGGCCTGCTTCTTGCCGTAGAACAGATTGAGCCGCGGCACCGACAGGGCCACGCCACCTTCGTTCGCCGCAGGCTGGGCGCTGGCCGCGTAGGCGGCGGCGGTTCTGAAGATGGAGGAATCGGAAGGCATGGGTTCTCCGAGGCGCTAGTCTTCCAGCAGCCGGTACTTTTCGCGCAGCCGGTTGCGCAGGAACACGGCGGACAGGTTCAGCCCGGCGATCACCAGCACCAGCAGCAGCGCGGTGGCATAGACCAGCGGGCGGGCGGCTTCCACGTTGGGGCTCTGGAAGCCGACGTCGTAAATGTGGAAGCCCAGGTGCATGATCTTCTGATCCAGGTGCAGATAGGGATAGTTGCCGTCCAGCGGCAGCGAGGGCGCCAGCTTGACCACCCCCACCAGCATCAGCGGCGCCACCTCGCCAGCGGCGCGGGCCACGGCCAGGATCAGCCCGGTCATCATCGCCGGGCTGGCCAGCGGCAGCACCACCTTCCACAGGGTCTCGGCCTGGGTCGCGCCCAGCGCCAGGGAACCCTCGCGGATGCTCCGCGGGATGCGCGCCAGGCCTTCTTCGGTGGCGACGATCACCACCGGCACGGCGAGGATCGCCAGGGTCAGCGAAGCCCACAGCAGCCCCGGGGTGCCAAAGGTCGGCGTGGGCAGACTGGCCTGGAAGAACAGCTGATCTAGCGAGCCGCCCAGCACATAGACGAAGAAGCCCAGGCCGAAGACGCCATAGACGATGGCCGGCACCCCGGCGAGGTTGTTGACGGCGATGCGGATGGTGCGGGTCAGCGGCCCCTGGCGGGCGTATTCGCGCAGATAGATGGCGGCGATGACGCCGAAGGGGGTGACGATCACCGCCATCAGCAGGGTCATCATCACGGTGCCGAAGATGGCCGGGAAGACGCCGCCCTCGGTGTTGGCCTCGCGCGGATCGGCGCTGAGGAATTCCCACAGCTTGCTGCCATAGAAGCCGAGCTTGGCGCCCAGCCCCATGGCGTTGGGCTGGTAGGCGCGCACGATGCGCGACAGATTGAGTTCCAGGGTGCGGCCCTCGACGTCGCGCAGCACCACGCTGTCGCGGCGGCGCTCCTGGCGCAGGCTGGCCAGCTGGTCCTCCAGGTCGCCGTAACGGGCTTCGAGCTCGGCGCGGCGGGCGGCGAGATCGGCCTGGGCGGTGGCGTCGAGACCACCGTCCAGCTCCAGGCTGCGGCCCTCCAGGCGCAGGCGTTCCAGGGCGTAGTTGACGCTGCCGATGTCTTGCTTTTCCAGGCGCTCCAGCTGGTCGCTCAGGTCGCGGGTGCGCAGCAGGCGGCGCTGCAATTCGGGCACGGCCGCGACGCCCTTGGCCACCTGGCGTCCCGCTTCGCGCACCTCCAGCGCATAGCCGTAGAAGTTGCCCCACTCGCGGCGCTCCAGCACCAGGGCGTCGGCCGGGGTCTGGCGATCTTTCAGCCAGTCGCCGACCAGCCAGACGAAGTCGCTGCCATAGAGGTCGCGATTGCCCAGCTTGAAGAGTTCGCGGGTCAGGGTTTCGCCGCTGTCGGCCGGCAGGGTCACCCCGGCACTGCGCAGCCGCTCGGCCGGTAGCGTCTCCTGGTCCACCACCTGACCGAGTACCAGGCGCGCTTCCAGGCCCGGCGGCGTGTAGCGCGCCTGCACCACCTCGGCCGGCCAGAAGTGCGCCAGGCCGCGCACGGCGAGGATGCCGATCAGCCCCAGGGTCATGAGCACGGCGATGGCCACGGCGCCGGCGCTGAGCCAGACCCCGGGGGCGCCGCCGCGCAGCCAGCCGCCCAGGGAGCGCCGCGGCCGGGCGCCCTGCCGCGGCGGCGCGCCAGCGCTAGAGGGCCGCATATTTTTTCCTCAGCCGCTGGCGGATCAGTTCGGCCAGGGTGTTCATCAGGAAGGTGAAGCTGAGCAGCACCAGTGCGGCCAGGAACAGCAGCCGGTAATGGGTGCCGCCCACCTCGGATTCGGGCATCTCCACGGCGATGTTGGCCGCCAGGGTGCGCATGCCCTCGAACAGGTTGGCATCCATGATCGGGGTGTTGCCGGTGGCCATGAGCACGATCATGGTCTCGCCCACGGCGCGGCCCAGGCCGATCATCAGCGCCGAGAAGATCCCCGGGCTGGCGGTGAGCAGCACCACCCGCACCAGGGTCTGCCAGGGGGTGGCGCCCAGCGCCAGGGAACCCAGGGTCAGGCTGCGCGGCACGCTGTAGATGGCGTCTTCGGCGATGGAGAAGATGTTGGGGATGACCGCGAAGCCCATGGCCAGGCCGATGATCAGGGCGTTGCGCTGGTCGTAGGCGATGCCCAGGGTCTGGCTCAGCCAGAGGCGCAGGTCGCCGGCGAACAGCAGGCCCTCCAGCCAGGGACTGAGCCACAGCGCCAGGGCGGTGGTCAGCAGCACCACCGGCAACAGCAGCAGGCTTTCCCAGCCTTCCGGGAGGCGCTCGCGCAACGTCAGCGGCAGGCGCGACCAGCCAAAGCCCGCGGCTAGGATGGCCAATGGCAGGAGCAGCAGCAGGCTGAACAGTCCCGGCAGGTGATTTTCCACGAAGGGCGCGAGAAACAGCCCGGCGAAGAAGCCGAGGATCACCGTGGGCAGGGCCTCCATCAGCTCGATGACCGGCTTGACCGTGCGCCTCATGCGCGGCGCCATGAAATAGGCGGTATAGACCGCCGCGGCGATGGCCAGGGGTGCGGCGAACAGCATGGCGTAGAAGGCCGCCTTGAGGGTGCCGAAGGTCAGCGGTGCCAGGCTCAGCTTGGGTTCGAAGTCCGCGGTGGCGGCGCTGGACTGCCAGACCCGCGCCGGCGCCTCGTAATTCTCGTACCAGACCTTGCCCCAGAGCGCCGACCAGGATACCTCGGGGTGCGGATTGTCCAGGCGGAAGCCGAGCAGCCGGCCGTTTTCTTCCAGCAGCAGCCGATCGGCGCGCGGCGACAGCGCCAGCACCCCGGCGGCGGGGGCGATCTGTTCGCGCAACAGGGTACGTCCGGCGGTGCTGTGGAAGACCCCCAGTTCGCCCGTGGAGTCCAGCGCCACGAAGCCCTTGCGCCGCTGCTCCGGCACCAGCTGGACGATGGGCGCGGTGCCCAGCTGGAAGCTGCGGATAGGCCTTAGCACCGGCTCGCCGTCCTGACCGCGAACCATGAACCACTGGCCGATGCCGCCCTTGGCGGTCCCCACCAGCAGGGACACACCGCCCAGCAGCTGGGCGCTGGCGGTGACCTCGTCGTCGGCCGCGTCGAGCAGCTTGTAGTGGCCGTTGAGGCTGCCGTCGCGGAGGTCGAAGACATCCGCCTGGGCGCGGCCGTTGAGGGCATAGAGCCAGTGCCCGCGAGGGTCGAGGTAGAGCGCCTTGGCCGCGGCGTTGAGCGGTCCGAGGGTGATCGAGGTACGCACGGGAGCGGCCGCGCCACCGGTCACCGGCGCCGCCAGCCCGGTCAGGCGCAGGGCGATCACCCGGTTGCCCTGGGCACCGGCCAGCACCAGCAGGTCCTCGTCACCGGCGATGGCGACCCGCTCCAGGGCGCTACGGGAGGCGCCCAGGTCCAGCGGCTCGCGCCCGTAGGGAAAGTCCAGTTCCGGGGTGATGACCCGGTTGCCCTGGGGATAGCGGGAGACATAGCGCTTGTGCGCCACCAGCACGCGACCATCGGACAGGCCCAGGGCGATCAGCCCGCGCGGGGCGTCCTGGGCCTGGCTGCTGATGGTGACGCCGGGCGGCAGCGGCAGGCGTTCGCGCATGACCGGCTGGCCGTCGGCGAGGGTGAAGAAGGTGGCCTCGCCGGCTCGGGAAAGATGCAGGCCGAGGCGATCCTGCTCGTCGATGCCGAGCAGCAACGGCGCCCCGGCGGCCGCCAGCCAGTCGGGCTGGGGCAGCGGCTGGGCCTCGAGACTGGCGCCGCGCAGCAGCGGCAGCACCACATAGGCCAGATAGAAGAAGATCAGGGTGATGGTGGCCAGCACGGCCAGCCCACCGGCCAGCACCGAGCCCCGTATCAGTCGGTCCTGCAGGGCCCGCCAGCGTCGCCGCCGGCGCAGTGCAGGCGTGTTGAAGTCCAGCCGAGCGGGGCCGCGAGGATCGGGCGGGGACGGGGGTACCGGGGATATCATGGCGCAGAGCCTAATCACGTCGTGTGACAGAAAGGTTACAGCGAATGGACGGCCAGAGGCGCTACGCCCGGGACGGGCGCAGGGTGCCGAGCGCCTAGTAGCCCAGGGTCTTCAGGGCCTGCTGCACCACCGCCGCCGGCAATGGGATGTAGCCGTCCTTGACCACGGCTTCCTGGCCGCTGCGCGAGAGGATCAGCCGCAGGAATTCCCCCTCCAGGGGATTGAGCGGACGATTGGGCGCCTTGTTCACATAGACGTAGAGATAGCGCGCCAGGGGATAGCGCCCGGAGAGGGTGTTCTCCTGGTTGTCCTCGACGAAATCGGTGGTGCCCGGGCGGGCCAGCGCCAGGGTGTGGACGCTGGCGGTCTGGTAGCCGATGCCGGAGTAGCCGATGCCGCCCAGGGACTGGCTGATGGCCTGGACCACCGAGGCCGAGCCCGGCTGCTCGTTGACGTTGGCGCGGAAGTCGCCACGGCACAGCGCCGCTTCCTTGAAGTAGCCGTAGGTGCCCGACACCGAATTGCGGCCGAATCTCTGGATCGGCCGCCTGGCCCAGTCGCCGGTCAGCCCCAGGTCGCCCCAGGTCTTGAGTTCGTGCGGACCGCCGCAGAGCCGGGTGCTGGAAAAGATCGCGTCGACCTGCTCCAGGGTCAGCTGGCGCAGCGGATTGTCCTTGTTGACGAAGATCGCCAGGGCATCGATGGCCACCGGCACCGCGGTGGGCGGATAGCCGAAGCGCTGTTCGAAGGCCTGCAGCTCGGCGTCCTTCATCTTGCGACTCATGGGACCGATGCCGGCGGTGCCCTCGGTCAGCGCCGGCGGCGCCGTGGACGAGCCGGCCGCCTGGATCTGGATATTGAGGTTGGGATACTCGCGCTTGTAGCTCTCGGCCCAGAGCGTCACCAGGTTGGCCAGGGTGTCGGAGCCCACGCTCGACAGATTGCCGGAGATCCCGCTCACCTTCTGGTAGACGGGGATGGCCGGGTCAACGCCCTCGGCCCGAGCGGTCGTGCCACCGAGCGCCAGGGCGAGCGCCACAGCGGTCAGCGGACCTTTGATGTCCATGCCGGATTCCTCGCGGGGATGGGAGACGGACCTGGGCCGGCGACGCTCAGGCGCAAGCCGGCACTCTAGGCGCGCATTGTGACGGATTTATGAGCAAGCGCCAGCCGCAGCGGCAGGTTCGACTAGGCTGCAAGAGGGCCTGCGCTGCACCACCCTGGCGCACGCCCGATCGCCGGCCCCGCCACGACCGCCCAGCCACGCGGCCCGCGCGGACCGGACCGTCATTTGCATAGCTAAGCATTCATCTCAGTGCAGAGGAACGCACCATGGCCCAGGCTCTTCCGACGTCCTCCTCCCGCGCCGACGTGGCCCCCGCCAGCACGGTCGCCACGCCCTCGCGGGCCAAGCTGATCGCCGCGGCCAGTCTCGGCAACGGCCTGGAGATGTTCGACTTCACCGTGTTCAGCTTTTTCGCCGCCATCATCGGCCAGCTCTACTTCCCTTCGGATACGCCCTACGGCTCCCTGCTGATGGCGGTTGGCGTCTTTGGCGTCGGCTTCGTCATGCGCCCCCTGGGCAGCATGGTGCTGGGCGCCTATGCCGACCGCCACGGGCGCAAGCAGGCCATGCTGCTGACCATTTCGCTGATGGGCCTGGGCAGCGCCCTGATCGCCTTTACCCCGACCCATGCCCAGATCGGCATCGCCGCGCCGCTGATCCTGCTGCTGGGACGGCTGCTGCAGGGCTTTTCCGCCGGCGGCGAGATCGGCGCCGCCACCACCCTGCTGCTGGAATCGGCCAGCCCCGGCCGGCGCGGCTTCCATGTCAGCTGGCAGGTGATCAGCCAGGGCGGCAGCGCCCTGCTCGGCGCCGGTCTGGGCGCCCTGCTCACCCGCAGCCTGTCCGAGGCCGAGCTGCATGCCTGGGGCTGGCGCATCCCCTTCCTGGTCGGCCTGCTGATCATCCCGGTCGGCCTCTATATCCGCCGCCAGGTGGACGAGACCTGGAGCGGCGCCGGCACGGTCGAGGGCGGCCCGGTGCGCGCCTTCCTGCGCGAGCATCCGCGGCGCTTCGGCCTGGGCCTGTTGATCGTGATGTCGGCGACCCTGCTGACCTACCTGATGCAGTTCTACATGCCCACCTACATGACCCGCATCGTTGGCCTGCCGGCCACCAGCGCCTACCTGGCCGGGGTGGCCTCCAGCGCCGTGCAGATGGCCGCCGCCCTCGCCGCCGGGCTGCTGCTGGATCGCTTCGGTCGCTACAAGCCGGTGGCCCTGATCAGCCTGGCGGTGGCCCTGCTGGGCATCTATCCGGCCTTCGTCTGGCTGAACGATCCCACCACCCAGGGCCTGGCCTTTGCCGCCCGCTTCGTGGTGATCACCGCCATGAGCGTCAACATGACCGCCGGGCTCTTGCTGATCCTCGCCGGCCTGCCGCGCCCGGTGCGCGCCACGGGCCTGGCCATGACCTACGCCCTGGCGGTGACGCTGTTCGGCGGCACCGCCCAATTCATCGCCACCTGGCTGATCGGCGCCACCGGCAGCCCGCTCGCCCCGGCCTGGTACCTGATCGGCATGCTGCTGATAGGATGGCTGGCACTGCTGAGCTATCCCGAACGCCACCTGGATTGAGAGAGATCGCCATGAGCCTCGCCACCGCTGCGGATCAAGACGCCACCGCCCGTCATATCGCCGGCTACCTGCCGGACATGGTCGCCCTGCGCCGCGACATCCACCGCCATCCCGAACTGGGTTACCAGGAACAGCGTACCAGCGACCTGGTGGCCGCAGCCCTCGCCGGCTGGGGCTACGAGGTCCATCGCGGGCTGGGCGGCACCGGGGTGGTCGGTACCCTGCGCGCCGGCAGCGGCAGCAAGGTGCTGGGCATCCGCGCCGACATGGACGCCCTGCCGATCCTGGAGACCACCGGCCTCGACTACGCCAGCCAGCACCCGGGGCGCATGCACGCCTGCGGTCACGACGGCCACACCACCACCCTGCTCACCGCCGCCCGCTGCCTGGCCGAGACCCGCGCCTTCGACGGCACCCTGCACCTGATCTTCCAGCCGGCCGAGGAAGGCCTGGGCGGCGCCCTGAAGATGATGCAGGACGGCCTCTTCGAGCTGTTTCCCTGCGACCAAGTGTTCGGCCTGCACAACATGCCGGGCGTGCCCACCGGCAAGTTCTGCTTCGTCGACGGCGCCGCCATGGCCTCGTCCGACACCGCCCTGCTGCGCATCCGCGGCCAGGGTGGCCACGGCGCGGTGCCGGACAAGGCGGTCGATCCCATCGTCGCCAGCGCGGCCACGGTGATGGCGCTGCAGACCGTGGTCTCGCGCAACGTGGCGCCGCTGGATACGGCGGTGATCACCGTGGGCAGCATTCACGGCGGCGAGGCTTCCAACGTCATCCCCGATGCGGTGGAGATGAAGCTCACCATCCGCGCCTTCCAGGACAGCACCCGCGACCTGCTGGAGCAGCGCATCGGCGCCCTGGTGCGCGCCCAGGCGGAAAGCTTCGGCGCCACCGCCGAACTGGACTACCAGCGCGGCTATCCGGTGCTGGTCAACCACGACGGCCCCACCGCCTTCGCCCGCCAGGTGGCGATCGAGCACTTTGGCGCCGAGGCCCTGCATCCCTTCGCGCCCATCCCGGCCAGCGAGGACTTCGCCTACATGCTGCAGCAGGTGCCCGGTTGCTACCTGTTCGTCGGCAACGGCCCCAGCGCCAACCTGCACAACCCGGCCTACGACTTCAACGACGCCCTGCTGCCGGTGGGCGCGCGCTACTGGGTCAAGCTGACCGAATCCTTCCTCACCGCCTGAGGCCCCGCCCCGCCGGCCCCCTTACCCGGGGTGCCGGCGACGGATTCTTCACGCGCGAGCCGCTAGACTGCCCGGTCATCGTTCAGCCACAGAGAGATCGCCATGCGTCGTGTTCCGCGCCTGGGCTGGCGCCAGGGTCTGGCGCTGGGCGTCGCCGTGCTGGCCGCCGGCTTCGCCTATCCGGCCTGGCGGCATTTCCATCCGGTCAGTGCGGCCGAGGGCTGGCGCTATCGGGAAGTCGCCGCCGACATCCCCATGGTCAGCGCCCTGGCCCTGGACGCCGATGGCAGCCTGTTCGTGACCCAGGAATTTTCCAGTCGCCGCGGCAGCCTGCTGCGGCTGCTGCCCAATGGCGAGCGCCAGCCGGTGCTGGGCGAGTTGTCCAAGCCGGATGGCCTGGTGATGTTCCAGGGCGGTCTGGTGGTCAGCCAGGAAGGCGGACCGCTGCCGGTGTTTCTCCTGCGCGACGGCCAGCGCCAGGCCCTGTTCGACGGTAACGACGTCGAGGGCGTCGCCACCGATGGCCAGACCCTCTATGCCATCGAGGACCTGCCGCGCGGTCGCCTGCTCAGCTACGACCCGCTGCAGCGGCGCCTGGCGGTGCTGCGTGACGGCCTGGAAGAAGGCGAAGGGGTGGCGCGCTGCCCGGATGGCCGGCTGTTCTATACCGAAAAGGCCAAGGGCTGGGTCAAGCAGTGGCAGCCGGGAGGGACCGATACCCTGGTCGCCGCGGGTCTCGACGCGCCGGGCTTCGTGCAGTGCTCGGCCGATGGCCTGTGGATCACCGAAGACGCCACCCACGGCGCCCGGGTGCTGCTGGTCAAACCCGACGGCCGCCTGGTCACGGTGCTTTCGCACCTGCGCTCGGCGCAGACCCTGATCCCGCGCGGCGACGGTCATTACCTCGTCGCCGAGCAGGGCCGCAACCGCATCCTGGAGTTCTCGCGAGACGCCGGAGCCGCTCGCTAGGGCGAGCGGCTCCGGGGACTTCAGGGCAGGCGATACACCAGGCAGGGATTGCCGTTGAGGCGGCGACCCAGCACCGGGGTGAGGTCGGCCAGCGGGGTGCCCGCCAGCAATTCGCGGTCGTCGCGGGCGAGGATGACCCAGGCGCCGGACGGCAGGTGCGCCAGGTCCGCGACCTGCGGCCGGGCGATGAAGATCGGCTGCTCGTCGTGGTCCAGGTTCATCATGTAGCGGATCGCCCAGCTGTCCTGGCCGAGGCCGAAGAACACCAGGGGACCCGGCTGCTGCTGGCGCAGACCCTCCACCTGCTGGACGAAGCCGCGGGTGTCGTACTGCAGGTCCTGGGCCGGCTCCACCACCGTGACCAGCATCAGCCACTGGGCGGCCAGCGCCAGGGCGCTCAGCGTCAGCAGGCGGCGGTTGCCGTCCAGCCGGCGCCAGCTGACCAGGGCGGCGATCTGCAGCAGGACGAAGGCCGGCACCAGCAGCGCCAGGGAGACATCCGGCCAGTAGCCGTGGCGCTGCCAGAGGTGGCGACAGACCAGCATGGCCACCAGCGCCAGCCCGGGCAGCGCCAGCACCAGCGCGGTGTAGACCGGCGCGATGCGGCGGAACCCGCCCTCGGCGCGCAGGAGGCCATGGGCGGCGATGGCGGCCAGGAAGGGCACCATGGGCACCACATAGTAGGCGCGCTTGAAGTGCGGGATCGACAACCCGACCAGGATCAGCAGACCGCTGCCGGCCAGCCCCAGCAGCAGGCGGCGCTGGGCGGTGTGCGGCCAGGCCAGCAGGCGGCGGCGCTCGGCCGCCAGCACCAGCAGCGCTAGCGGCAGCACCGGCAGATAGCGATAGAGCCCCAGCTGCAGATAGAACCAGAACGGCTTGCCGCTCTCGTCCAGCCGGCCGGTGACCTGCATGTGCCAGACCTCGGCGGCGAAATCCGCGCCGCCCTCGTGGTGGGCGAGCTGGATCAGCGTCCACCAGCCGAGGGCGAGCAGCGCCAGACCGGCCAGGCCGTAGCCGAACAGGCGCTGCAGGGCGAGGGTGCGCCGGGCCGGTTCGCCCCAGGCCACCACCAGCCAATAGAGGCAGACCACGCCGCAGGGCTCGATGAGGCCCAGCGGACCACGGATGGCGAAGCCCAGGGCGAACAGTGGCAGCACCAGCAGGCGGCGCAGCGGGCGACCGTCACGGTCGGCGCTGTAGAGCAGGTAGAAGCAGAGCAGCACCACCAGGGCGACCAACTGGTCCAGGCAGACCGCGCGGGCCTTTTCCAGCCACTGCGGGGTCAGGGCCACCAGCAGCACCGTGAGCAGCGCCCAGGCGCGGCGGGTGTCGGCCAGCAGGCGATAGGTCAGCGCCAGCACCGCGGCCGAGGCCAGGGCGGTGGGCAGCACGTTGGCCAGGTGATTGGGCGCGCCGATCACCCGCGCGGCCAGCCAGCTCAGCCAGGTGGCGGTGCCAGGATAGTCCGGATAGGGCTGGCCGTAGGTGGTGGCGAAAAAGGACGGGCCATGGCGAAACATCTCGCCGAGAAAGACCGCCCAGCGGCCGTCGAAGCCCTGGGGCGCCTGGTTCCAGATGCCGAGGGTGAACATCAGGGTGGCGACCACCCCGAGCAGCAGGCTCTCGCGGCGCAGGCGACTGGCCGCCGGCAGCGCGGCCAGGGGCGCGCTGCGTGGGGTCAGGGGCATGGGCGAGACCATCAGGCGGCGTCCACGCGGCGGGTGACCTGGGGACCGCCCAGGGCGGCGCCACGGCCGATGGCGAAGTATTCGATGCCACGACGCTCCATGCGCTCGGGATCGAACAGGTTGCGCCCGTCGAAGATCAGCGGCTGGTTGAGCTGGCGGGCGATCAGATCGAAGTCCGGCGCCTTGAACTGCTGCCACTCGGTGCAGATGACCAGGGCATCGGCGCCGGCCAGGGCGGCCTCGGGGGTGCCCATCAGCGCCAGGCGCTCGTCGTGGCCATAGAGGCGCTGGGCCTCGGCCATGGCCACCGGATCGAAGGCGCGCACCTTGGCGCCGGCCGCCCAGAGGGCTTCCATCAGCACCCGGCTGGGGGCATCGCGCATGTCGTCGGTGTTGGGTTTGAAGGCCAGCCCCCAGAGGGCGAAAGTGCGGCCGCGCAGGTCACCGTCGAAGTAGGTGTTGATGCGCTCGAACAGCTTGGTCTTCTGGCGCACGTTGATGGCTTCCACGGCGCGCAGCAGGTCCAGCTCCACCTGGTTCTCCTCGCCGGTGCGGATCAGTGCCTGCAGGTCCTTGGGGAAGCAGGAGCCGCCGTAGCCGCAGCCCGGGTAAATGAAGTGGTGGCCGATGCGCGGATCGGCGCCGATGGCCTGGCGCACCGCCTCGATGTCGGCGCCGACGTGCTCGGCCAGTTCGGCGATCTGGTTGATGAAGCTGATCTTGACCGCCAGGAGGCTGTTGGCGGCGTACTTGGCCAGCTCGGCGCTGCGCAAGTCCATGCACTGGATGCGGTCATGGTTGCGGTTGAAGGGCGCATAGAGTTCGCGCATCACGTCGCGGGCCACTGGCGAGTCGGTGCCCACCACGATGCGATCGGGCTTCTTGCAGTCGGCGATGGCGGCGCCTTCCTTGAGGAATTCCGGGTTGGAGACCACCTCCACGTGCAGGGTGCGGCCCTCTTCGGCGAGCACCTCGTGGATCAGCGCGCGGACGCGGTCGCCGGTGCCCACCGGCACGGTGGACTTGTTCACCACCAAGAGCGGATCGCGGGACACCGGCTGGCCGATCAGCGGCTCGCGGCGCAGGCGGGCGATGGTCTCGGCCACGGCGAAGACGGCGGACAGATCGGCCGAGCCGTCGACAGCCGGCGGGGTGCCCACGGCGATGAACTGCACGGCACCATGGGCCACGGCCTCGGCGGCCTCGTGGGTGAACACCAGGCGGCCGGCGGCCAGGTTGCTGCGCACCAGCTCTTCCAGACCCGGCTCATAGAGGGTCACCTCGCCGCGCTTGAGCTTGTCGATCTTGGCGCGGTCGATGTCCATGCACACCACCTGGTGGCCGACTTCCGCCAGCACGGCGGCCTGCACCAGACCCACGTAGCCGATGCCGAAAACGCTGATGTTCATAGGGTATTCCTCAGGGTGGGAGCGGCGCTGGCGCGAGGCCCGCCGACGAGGGCGACACCGGCCACGACCAGCGCGACGCCCAGGGTTTTCCAGGGGGTGAAGGATTCGGCGGCACCTGGCAGCCAGGCCGCGCCGAGGTGGACGAAGACGTAGGAGAGGCCGAGCGCCGCATAGGCGCGACCCAGCGGCAGGCGCGCCAGGGCGGCCAGCCAGGCAAGCAGCGACAGGCCGTAGCAGAGAATGCCCAGGGCCAGCAGCAGCCCGGCCGCACTCAGCAGCGCCGCGGGCGCGCCGACCCAGCTGGCCATGGCCGGCAGCCGCACCAGGGCCGCGCGCAGGGCGAGTTGCGCCAGGGTGGTGAGCAGGATGCTCAGGCCGAGGGGCAGCAGGCCGTTCATAGCTGGCCGCCCAGCAGTGCGGCACCGGCGACGATGCACAGGCAGCCACACCAGGCGCGGGCGTCCACCACCTCGCCGAACACCAGGCGCGCCAGCAGGGTCACCGCCAGGGTGTTGAGCGACAGCAGGGGATAGGCGATGCCCACCGGCACCCGCTGCAGCACCGCGCACCAGACCAGTAGGGCCAGGCCCAGGCAGACCAGGGCGCCCCACAGCCAGGGCGAGCGCAGTCGCGCGGCCAGGGCGTTGCCGGCGGCCACCGCGCACTTCTGGCCCAGTTGGCCGGCGCTGGTGAGGCCGATCACCGCGGCGATCAGCAGGCCGTCGAGGGCGGTCATGGCGTCGGCCTCGGATAGACCAGCAGCACCAGGCGCTCGCTGGCGATGCTCTCGCCGGGCTCGGGCAGGCTGTCGAGCAGCTGGCGATCGCTGGGGCCGTCGACCCGCAGGAGGATGGCCACCGGGCCCTGGTCGCGATGGGCGGCGAGCCAGGCGGCCAGGTCGCGCTCTTCGATCAGCCGGCCGCTGGCCGGTTCGCGGGCGAAGCCGTACTTGAGTTCGCCCGGACCGCCCACCAGCACCACGTCGTCGCGGTGGGTGGCCCAGGCCAGGCTGGCGGCCACGCCGAGGTCGTTGCTGACCAGCAGGCCGGCATTCTTGAAGTGGCCGAGCTGGGCCTGGATGAAGGTGCTCGGCAGCTTGTTGTCGACCAGGCTGTTGGGCAGGGCGATGGACAGCAGCGGCAGCAGCACCCAGAGCGCCAGGGCCGGCGCCAGCAGGGTGCGCCGCGGCCAGACCAGCGCGGCTAGACCGGCCAGCAGCAGCGCCAGGGGCGCCAGCAGGGCCAGGGCGCGGGTCAGGCCTTCGCCGCTCTCATAGAGGCGACCACCATAGATCAGCAGGGCGGCAAGGCCGGCCAGGCCCAGCAGCAGATTGCACAGGCCGTTCAGCCGCAGGGCAGCGGTGGCGCCGCGCCGGCCCGCCTCCTGCAGGGTGCGCGCCAGCAGCGGCACCAAGGCGGCCAGGGTCGGCAGCAGGTAGGTCGGCAGCTTGCCGCGGCTGAGGCTGAAGAACAGCAGCTGGCCGACCACGGCGATGCCGAGGAAGGCGGTGCCGCGGTGACGGCGGTCCTGCCAGAGCTGGCCCAGGGTACGCGGCAGGAGGCCGGCCCAGGGCAGGATGGCCAGCAGCAGCACCGGGCCATAGAACCAGAACGGCCGCTCGTGCTGGGCATCCTGGCCGGCGAAGCGCTGGATGTGCTCGTGCCAGAAGAAGAAATTCCAAAAATCGGCATCGCGCTGGGCCACCAGCAGCGCCCAGGGGGCCACCACCAGGACCGCCACCAGCACCGCCAGGGGACCGCGGCAGAGCAACTCGCCCAGGCGCCGCTGCCAGAGGAAGAAGGGCACGGCCACCAGCACCGGCAGCACCAGGGCGAGAAAGCCCTTGGTCAGCAGGCCGCAGCCACAGGCCAGCCCCAGCAGCACCCATTGCACCAGGGCCGCGCCACGGGTCTCGGCGGCCTGGGCCTGCCAGAGCGCGAGCAGCGCCAGGGCCATCCAGAAGGCGAACTGGGCGTCGAGGGTCACGTAGGTGGCCAGCCCCGCCACGGCCACGCAGGAGAGATAGACCACCCCGGCGAGCAGCGCCAGCGGGCGGTCCTGCCAGATCAGCCGGGTCAGGCGCACCACCAGGGCGGCGGTGGCCAAACTGGCCAGCAGCGGCACCAGGCGCACGCTGAACAGCGAGTCCCCGAGCCAGGCCTGGGCGATGGCCTGGGTCCAGTAGCCGCCGATGGGCTTCTCGAAATAGGGCAGACCGAGGAAGTGCGGCACCACCCAGTCGCCACGCCGCCAGAGTTCCTGGGCGATCTGCGCATAGCGCGACTCGTCCGGAATCCACAGGCCGCGCCAGGCCAGCGGCAGGGCATAGGCCAGCAGAGCCAGCGGTAGCAGCATCCACAGGCGACGCCGACTCATGCCTGCACGCCCAGCCAGCCCTGGCGGCCGGCCAGGCTGCCACGCACCAGATTGCCGGCGGGCAACTGGCGCGGATCGGCCGGCAGGCGGTCGCCCAGGGTCAGGAACAGGATGCCCTCCTCCCGCGCGGCCTTGAGCAGGACGCGGAAGTCCTCGGCGAAGGCGATGCCTTCCACCTCGGCGTGCAGGGTGTAGACGTTGAGCGCCCCCGGACGAAAGCGCTTGAGCAGATAGCCGTTCCAGTCACCGGCGGCCAGCTCCGGGCCGACCACCTCGTCGAAGGTCGGCATGTCCACCGGCACCTGGGGGGTGCCGTGGCTGCCGTTGCCCAGCCGCGGGCGAAACAGCGCACTGCCGCGGCAATCGCTGTTGTAGCGGAGACCGAAGGCCTCCTTGGCCAGTACCACGCGCGGATCGGCGCGCCAGCCGGCAGCGGCGGAGCAGTCGACCCTGGCGCCGAGGATGTCTTCCAGGGCCTGCAGGCCACGGCCGAATTCCTGACCTAGACGCTCCAGGCTCCAGCTGCCGGTATGGGCCTGCCAGGCGTGGTGATCCCAAGCGTGCAAGCCGACCTCGTGGCCGCGGGCGCGGGTCTCGCGCATCAGGTGACCGAGGTCGCGACCGATGGGCCGACCCGGCCAGGCGGTGCCGGCCAGGAGGATGTCCCAGCCATAGAGGCTGGCAGCCTTGGACCTCAGCATCTTCCACAGGAAGGTGGGCTTCACCAGGCGCCAGAGGTGGCGCCCCATGTTGTCCGGCCCGACGCTGAAGAAGAAGGTGGCCTTGACCCCGGCTTCGTCCAGCAGGTCGAGCAGCCGCGGTACCCCTTCGCGGGTGCCGCGATAGGTGTCCACGTCGATGCGCAGGCTGGCCGGGATCAGGGTGTTCATCAGGCCTCCCGCTGCGCCAGGGCTTCGCGCAGGAAGAAGTCCAGCGTCTTGCCGACGGTGGCGGCCATGGCGGTGGTCGGCTGCCAGTCGATCAGGCGGCGGGCGTTTTCCACGCTGGGCTTGCGGTGGGCCACGTCCTGGTAGCCGTCACCGTAGAAGCTCTTGCTCTCCACCTCGCGGAAGCCGGCGAAGGGCGGGAATTCATGACGCAGCGGATGGGCCTCGAACTGGGCCAGCAGCTCTTCGGCCAGTTCGCGGATGCTCGCTTCGTTGTCGGGGTTGCCGATGTTGACGATCTGGCCGTCGCAGCGACCGCCCCTGTTCTCGATGATGCGGAACAGCGCCTCGATGCCGTCGTCGACGTCGGTGAAGCAGCGCTTCTGGGCGCCACCGTCGACCAGCTTGATCGGGGTGCCTTCCACCAGGTTGAGGATCAGCTGGGTGATGGCGCGGGAGCTGCCGATGCGCGCCGAGTCCAGGCGATCCAGGCGCGGGCCCATCCAGTTGAACGGACGGAACAGGGTGAATTTCAGACCCTTGGCGCCATAGGCCCAGATGACCCGGTCGAGCAGCTGCTTGGAGACCGAGTAGATCCAGCGCTGCTTGTTGATCGGGCCGACCACCAGGTTGGAGCGATCTTCGTCGAAGCGCTCGTCCTGGCACATGCCGTACACCTCGGAGGTGGACGGGAAGATCACGCGCTTGCCGTACTTCACGCAGTGGCGGACGATCTTGAGGTTTTCCTCGAAGTCCAGTTCGAACACGCGCAGCGGATTGCGGGTGTATTCGATGGGGGTGGCGATGGCCACCAGCGGCAGCACCACGTCGCACTTCTTGATGTGGTATTCCAGCCACTCGGTGTGGATGGAGATGTCGCCTTCCACATAGTGGAAATTCGGATTGGCCTTGAGCCGCTCGATGGCATCGGAGCCGATGTCCAGGCCATAGACCTCGTACTCGCCGTCGGCCAGCAGGCGCTCGGAGAGGTGGTTGCCGATGAAGCCGTTGACGCCCAGGATCAGCACCCGGGTGCGGCGCTTGGCGCGGCGATCCTGGCGATGCAGGCGGGCACCGGCCACCAGGCCGGCTTCGCGGGCCAGTTGCGGACCGGACAGATAGAGGCCGTTGTCGCCCAGCTGGCCGGCCTGGATCTCCAGGACACCCTCGCCACAGGCGATGCGCAGGGGCTCCAGGCTCAGCACGCTGCCGGGGGTCTGGTCATGGGCTTCCTGACGCGCCAGGGCGCTCCAGACGATCAGCTTGCGATCACCGATCCAGCCGAAGGCGCCCGGATAGGGTTGGGTCACGGCGCGCACCAGGTTGCCCAGTTCCACGGCCGGACGGCTCCACTCCAGCTCGCCATCGGCGGCGCTGCGGCGGCCAAAGGTGGTAGCCTGGCTTTCGTCCTGCTCGCGCTCGGTCAGCCGGCCTTCGGCCAGGGCCGGCAGGCTGTCGCGCAGGAGCGTCTGGCTGGCTTCGCGCAGCTTGGCGTGCAGGGTCAGGGCGGTGTCGTCGGCGGCGATGGCGACGCGCTGCTGGGCGACGATGGCGCCGGCGTCGGCGCGCTGGACCATGCGGTGCAGGGTCACGCCGGTCTCGGTCTCGCCGTTGACCAGCACCCAGTTGGCCGGGGCACGACCGCGATAGCGCGGCAGCAGCGAACCGTGCAGGTTGTAGGCACCGCGCTTGGCGCAGGCCAGGACGTCGCCCGACAGCAGGTTGCGGTAATAGAAGGAGAAGATGAAATCCGGCTCCAGGGCGCGGATGCGCTCGACCCAGATCGGGTGGTTGACGTCTTCCGGGGCGTGCACCGAGATGCCATGGCGGGCGCAGAGCTGGGCCACCGAACCGAAGAAGCGGTTCTCGCTCGGGTCATCCGGGTGGGTGAAGACGGCGGCGATGGGATAGCCGGCCTGGATCAGCGCGGCGAGGCCGGCGCAGCCGATGTCGTGGTAGGCGAAGACGATGGCGGTTTTCATCAGGGGCGTTCCTGTTACTGGACCTGGCGCAGCGGCGCCGGCGAAGGAGAAAGGGTGGCGGCGCGGATCACTTGTTCCACGTGGAACCGGGGCCGGGCACGGACGTCGTGGTACACCCGACCGAGGTACTCGCCGAGCAGACCGAGGCCGACGAACTGGGCGCCGGTGAAGATGAACAGCACGGCGAACAGCGAGAACACGCCATCGGCCGCCCACTCGGCGCCGTGGGTGACGCGCAGTACCAGCAGCAGCGCGGCGAAGAGGAAGCCGAAGACGGCCAGGCCACCGCCGAACAGGCTGAGCATGCGCAGCGGGGTGGTGGTCATGCAGGTCAGCAGGTCGAACATCAGGTTGATCAGCTTGAGGAAGCCGTACTTGGAATCCCCGTGCTCGCGCTCGGCGTGGGCCACCTCGATCTCGGTGGTGTGGCGGGCGAAGCTGTTGGCCAGGATCGGGATGAAGGTGCTGCGCTCGTGGCAGGCCAGCATCGACTGCACCACCTGGCGGCGATAGGCGCGCAGCATGCAGCCGTAGTCGCGCATGGCGACGCCGGTGGAGCGCTGCACGGCGCGGTTGATCAGCCGCGACGGCAGGGTGCGCAGGTAGGAATCCTGGCGCTGCTGGCGCACGGTGCCGACCACGTCGTAGCCCTGGGCGGCGGTGTGCACCAGGCGCGGGATCTCTTCCGGCGGATTCTGCAGGTCGGCGTCCAGGGTAATGATCAGATCGCCCCGGGCCTGCTCGAAGCCGGCGAGGATCGCCGAGTGCTGGCCGTAGTTGCGATTGAGCAGCACCGCCACCACCGGGCTGTCCGGCTCGCTGGCGGCCTGCTGCAGGAGTTCGGCGCTGCGGTCGCGACTGCCGTCGTCGACCAGGATGATCTCCACCTGGCAATCCAGCAGGCGGCAGGCGGCGCGGGTGCGGCGCAGGAGTTCCGGCAGGCTGGCTTCTTCGTTGTAGACGGGGATCACCACGGATACCCGGTCGATGGCATAGGGCTTCATGCGCCTTTCTCCAGCAGGTCTTCGATGGCGCCGACCACGCGGTCGACGTCGGCGAGGGTCATGTCGGGAAACAGCGGGATAGAGCACAGCCGTGCCGAATTCCATTCGCTGTTGGGCAGCGCCAGCTCGGGCCAGCGCTCGCGGTACCAGGGATGCAGGTGGGTGGCGGTGAAATGGATGCCGGTGCCGATGCCGCGCGCCTTGAGGCCGGCCATGAAGGCTTCGCGCTCCATCCCGCAACGCTCGGGGCAGATGCGCAGGATGTAGAGGTGCCAGGCGTGGGTCTGGGCGTAGTCGGGCAGTGCCAGGGGCGCGACCGGCAGCTGCGCCAGGCGCTGGGTGTAGGCCTGGGCCAGCAGCCGGCGGCGGCTGTTGATGTCGCCCAGGCGATCCAGCTGCACCAGGGCCAGGGCGGCGTGGATGTCCGAGAGGTTGTACTTGAAGCCGGGCTCCTGCACCTGGGCCTGGGGCTTGCGGCCCAGGGCGTGGCGGTCGAAGGCATCCACCGCCAGGCCGTGGAATTTCAGCCGGCGCACCCGCTCGGCCAGGGTGGCGTCGTCGGTCACCAGCATGCCGCCTTCGGCGCAGGTCAGATTCTTGATGGCGTGAAAGCTGAAGATGGCGGTGCCACGCTGGCCGATGGGCTCGCCCTGGTAGCGGGTGCCGGCGGCGTGGGCGGCGTCTTCGATCAGCGCCACGCCATGCTCGCGGGCCAGGGCGCGCAGCGGGGTCAGGTCGCAGCTGGCGCCGGCGTAGTGCACCGGCACGATGGCCTTGGTGCGCGGGGTGATGGCGGCGGCCACCTGCTCGGCGGAGACCATCAGGGTGTCGCGGTCGACGTCGACGAATACCGGGGTGGCGCCGATCAGGGTGATCATGTTGGCGGTGGAGACCCAGGTCAGCGAGGGGGTGATCACCTCGTCGCCCGGGCCGATGTCCAGCGCCAGCAGGGTCACGTGCATGGCGGCGGTGGCCGAGCACAGGGCCACGGCGTGGGCGGCGCCCACCGAATCGGCGAAGCGCTCTTCCAGCAGGTTGGCCTGGGGCCCGGTGGTGATCCAGCCCGAGGTCAGCACCTGGCTCACCGCGGCCACTTCCTCGGCGCCGATGCTGGGCCGGGAGAACGGCAGGAAGGGCTCGTCCAGCTGGCGCGGGGCGGTGCTCTGGGACAGATCGGTCATGGCGGCTCATCCGAAGCGAGGGGCGCCGGAACAGGACAGCCGACGCGATGAGCCCAGGCTAAGGCGTCTTGCCTTACGGCCCCCTTAGCGCAAGCTGACAACTGCCTGACAGCCGGTCAGCTCGCTGGTCACCCCCGTGAACCTCTTGGCAAAACAAGGGCTTAGCCCACGACGAATGGGGTGCCGGTGATCGGTGAGAGGCCTAGAATGCTGCCCCCTGCCCCCTGGCAGTCCCGAACCTGACACGAGAGACGACCGCGCCCATGCTGGACAACACCCTGAGCGAACTGGAAACCGCCATCCGCGACCTGCTGCAGCGCAACCAGCGCCTGACCGCCCGCACCCAGGAACTGGAGCAGGCTCTGCTGGCCGCGCGCGAGGAAAACGACACCCTGCAACTGAGTCTGCTGGAGCAGGAAGAGCACGGCGCCAGCACCCGCCAGCGCGTGGAAGGCCTGCTGGCCCTGCTCTCGGCGCAGTCCGTCGAGCAGGCCGTGGCCGCCGACGCCGAGCAGCGCCACGCGGCCAGCGTCGAGTGAAGACCGCCAAGACGGGCGCCGACGACGAGGTGGAGGTGCTCGGTCGCCGCTACCGCTTCAAGGTGGCCGAAGGCGACCGCGCGGCCCTGCAACAGGCCGCCGCCCGCCTGCGCGACGAACTGGTCGCTATCCAGGGCGACCGCCGCCGCGGTGACGCCACCGAGCTGCTGGTGCTGGCCGCCCTGCGCCTGAGCCTGGACACCGCCGCCGACGCCGGCGCCCTCAATGCCCTCGACACCCGCCTCCAGGCCCTGACCGCCGAGATCCGGGCGGCGCAGGAGGCGTAGGAAGCGGGTTGGGATGAGTAAGACGCGCCGCGCGAAGCCATCGACCTACGCAGTCACGGCACCCGCGTGGAAAACGCTTTGCGGTTTTCCACCCTACGCCAGCCCACCCCCCCGCGCCGCTCCGCCCCCCTCGCCCTCCGGGAGAGGGCTGGGGTGAGGGTGCGGATCCGCACGGAGCTACCGACCTGCGCAGGACTCCGTAGGGTGGATGACGGCGCAGCCTCATCCACGGAAGCACGGTACCCGCGTGGAAAACGCTTTGCGGTTTTCCACCCTACGCCAGCCCAACCCCCGCGACGCTCCGCCCCCTCTCCCTCCGGGAGAGGGCTGGGGTGAGGGTGCGGCTCCGCACGGAGCTACCGACCTGCGCAGGACTCCGTAGGGTGGATGACGGCGCAGCCTCATCCACGACGGCACGGTACCCGCGTGCAAAACGCTCCGCGGTTTTCCACCCTACGCCAGCCCACCCCCCCGCGCCGCTCCGCCCCCTCACCCTCCGGGAGAGGGCTGGGGTGAGGGCCGCTCCAACCACCTCACCCCCGCACAACCGCCCTGCCCCGGCCATCTTGACCGCCCCGCGGCCCCGTGCGAGCTTCGGTGCCCTTTCCCCTGCCCTGGAGGTTCGTCATGTCGGGTATTCGCTGGCTCGCCCTTCCGCTCTTGAGCATCGCCCTCGGCGCCCAGGCCGCGCCGGCGCCGCTGCCGGCCCTGCTGGACGCCATGGCCCAGCGCCTGACGCTGGCCGATGGGGTCGCCCGCAGCAAGCACGACAGCGGCAAGCCGGTGCTGGACGAGGCCCGCGAGCGCCAGGTGCTGGAGGACGTCGCCCAGGCCGCGCCCGCAGCCGCCGTCTCCCCGGCCACCGCCCAGAGCTTTTTCGCCGCCCAGATGGAAGCCAACAAGCTGGTGCAATACGGCCTGCTGCAGGCCTGGCGGCGCCACGAACGGCCGCTGCCCGCCAAGACGACGGACCTGACGGCGCTCAGGACCCAGCTGAACGACCTCCAGGCCAGGCTGCTCGCTGGTCTCGCCGCCACTAGCGAATTGCGCGCCGCCGCGGACTGCCCGGCAGAGCTGGACCGCGCCCTCGCCGCCCACCTCGCCGCCGCGCGCCCCGATGACCTCCACCGCCTGGCGCTGGTGCGGGCGCTGGGCGATTTCTGCGCCCTGCCCCGCTGAGCGCCTGTGCATAATCGGCGGTACGGCGACCGAATCGCGTTGAATCCGAGGATCCCCCATGCACATCCTGCTGGTCGAAGATGACGCCACCCTGGCCGACGGCATCCGTCGCGTCCTGGAAGGCCATGGCATGCAGGTCGACCTCCTGCGTAACGGCGCCGAGGCCGATGCCTGGCTGCGCACCACCCGCTTCGCCGTGGTGGTGCTGGACATCGGCCTGCCCGGTGGCCTGGACGGCTTCGAGGTAGTCCGCCGCCTGCGCCAGCGCGGCAGCGACCAGCCGGTGCTGCTGCTCACCGCCCGCGACGCCATCGACGACCGGGTGCACGGCTTCGAGGTGGGCGCCGACGACTACCTGGTCAAGCCCTTCGCCGTGCCCGAGCTGGTGGCGCGGATCAAGGCGCTGGTGCGTCGCGCCGGTGGCCAGAACAGCGCCGACCTGACCCTCGGTGTCCTGCGCCTGGACACCGCCGCCCACCAGGCGCGCCTCGGCGACACCGCGCTGGATCTCTCGGCGCGCGAGTGGGCGGTGCTCGAACACCTCTTGCGCCAGGCCGGCAAGGTGGTCTCCAAGCAGCAGATCATCGACGCCCTGGCGCCCTGGGGCAGCGAAGACCTGACCCACAACGCCGTGGAGGTCTATGTCTCGCGGCTACGGCTGAAGCTGGCCGACTCCGGGGTCGGCATCCGCACCGTGCGCGGCTTCGGCTATCGCCTGGAAGAAGCCGCGCCATGACCGCCACCGCGCCCAGCCTGCGCCGGCGGCTGCTGAAATGGCTGGTGCTGCCGGTGCTGCTGGTCAATCTCGGCGGCGCCGTGGTCAGCTACCAGTTCGCCCGCAAACCGGCGTTCAGCGCCCTGGACGGCGATCTCACCGACGCGGCGATCCTGTTGCTCGAACAGCTGGAGGTGGACGGCAATGGCCGCCTGTGGCTGCCGACCGAAGCCGACTACCTGCTGCGCCACAACAGCCACGACCACGTCTGGCTGGCGGTGCGCAGCCTCGACGGCCAGTTGCTGTTCGGCGATGGCGCCATGCCGGTCCAGGAGATCACCGACGAGATGCGCGACGGCCATACCACCGCGCTGCGCACCCGCATCAACGACCGCTCGGTGTTTATGGTCGGCCGCCTCGGCGAGGTGGCCGGGCAACCGGTGGTGGCCAGCGTGGCCCAGACCCTGAGTCGCCACACCGCCGCCCTGCAGCGCATGGTGCTGACCCTGGTGGCGGTGCAGATCCTGGTCGCCCTGCTGATCGCCGCCCAGCTGCTCTGGGCGGTGCGCCGCGGCCTCAAGCCCCTGGAACGGCTGGAGCGCCAGCTCGACAGTCGCCACTACGATGACCTGGCGCCGCTGCGCGAAGAAGGTGCGCCCCGCGAACTGGGCACCTTCGTCACCGCGCTCAACGGCCTGCTGCTGCGCATCCGCGAGGGCGCGCGCAACCAGCGCGCCTTTCTCGACGACATGGCCCACCAGTTGCGCACCCCGCTGGCCGGCATCAGCACCCTGACCCAGTGGTTGCGCCAGCGCCATGCCGGCGATGCCGAAAGCGCCGCGGCCCTGGCGCAACTCCAGGCCGCCACCGAGCGCATGACCCGCCAGACCAACCAGTTGCTGACCCTGGCCCGCGCCGCCACCGCACGGCTGGAGAGTCCGCCGCGCGAGCCCCTGCGGCTGGACGAACTGATCGGCGAAGCCATGCCCAGCCAGCTGGCCCAGGCCGATGGCCACGGCATCGACCTGGGCTACGAACTGGAGCCGCAGACCGTGCAGGGCAACGCCTTCCAGCTGCGCGACCTGCTCGACAACCTGGTCGACAATGCCCTCAGATACACCCCGCGCGGCGGTCAGGTCACGGTCCGCCTGCGCGGCCAGGCCGGGGCGACGGTGCTGGAGGTGGAAGACGACGGTCCGGGCATCCCCGAGGCGGAGCGCGAGCGGATCTTCGAGCGCTTCTATCGCCTCGACAGCGGCATCCACGGCACCGGCTTGGGCCTGGCCATCGTCCGCGACATCGCCACCGCCCACGACGCCGGCATCGAACTGGCCACCGCCACCGGCGGCCACGGCCTGCGCGTGGCTATCCACTTCCCACCCCTGGTCATGCCGCCGGCGGAGGCACCGTAGGTTGGGCTGAGCGCAGCGAAGCCCAACACGCCAGAGCCCTGTCCTACCCCTCACCCCAACCCTCTCCCCGAGGGAGAGGGAGCCGTGCGGCACGGAACTAAATCCCGGTGCTCTGCCCTATCCCCGCCACCCCGGATTCTCCAGCAGCACCGCCATCCCCTGCCCACCGCCGATGCACACCGCCGCCACCCCGTATCTGAGCCCCTCGGCGCGCAGCTGGCGGGCCAGGGTGATGGCCAGGCGCAGGCCGGTGGCAGCCAATGGATGCCCCAGGGCGATGGCCCCGCCGTGCACATTGAGTCGCGTTGGATCCAATTCCAGGGCCTGCTGCACCGCCAGCAGCTGGGCGCCCTGGGCTTCGTTGATCTCCAGGCGGTCGATGGCCTCCAGCCTGAGGCCGGTGCGGTCGAGCAGGCCCTGGATGGCCGGCACCGGGCCGCTGCCCATGACGTCCGGCGACACCCCCACCACGCAACTGCCGCGCACCCAGGCCAGTGCCCGCTCCGGTGCGGCATCCGCGCCCCGTGCCAGCAGCACGGCGGCGGCGCCGTCGGCCACCGCGCAGCTGTTGCCGGCGGTCTGCACCCCGCCCGGATGCACCGGCGCCAGCCGTGCCAGCGCCTCCCGCGAGGTCTCCCGCGGATGGCTGTCATGCTCGACCACCGCGCAGCCCCGCGGCAGGCGCAATTCCCGCGGCGCCAGGCCCGCGCGCTCGAAACGCGCCGCCGCCACCGGCACGATCTCCTCGCGAAACCAGCCCTGGCGCTGGGCCGCCAGGGCCCGCTCGAAACTCCGCAGCGCCCAGGCATCCACCGCCTCGCGGGCGAGGCCATGGCGCTGCGCCAGACGCTCGGCGGTGGCGATCATGTCCAGGCCGGCCGCCGGGTCCTTGAGCGCCTCCCAGAGAAAGTCGTGGAATTCCACCGGTGCGCCGAGGCGAAAGCCGCTGCGGTGGGTATAGGCGGCGATGGGATTGCGGGTCATGGACTCGGCCGCCACGCACAGCACCCGGCTGGCCTGGCCGCTCTGCAACTGATCGCCAGCCTGGCGCAGCAGCTCAAGGCCGGTGCCGCAGACCCGTTGCACCTGCAGCGCCGGCACCGCCTCGGGCACCCCGGCATAGAGGCCGATATGGCGTGGCAGCAGATAGGCATCGAAGCTGGCCTGGGCCACCGAACCGGCCAGCACGGAATCCACCGCACTGGCCTCATGCCCGCGCGCCAGCAGCGCCCGCGCCACGGCGATGCCCAGGTCGGTGGGCGATACCTGCCCAAGGGCGCCATTCAGATCGGTCCAGGGCGTGCGCACGCCATCCAGCAGCAGGACATCGTCGTAGAGCGCACTCATTCCGGTGGGCATCGGGTACTCCTCTATTGCAGCAGGTAGGCGTCGTAGACCACCGCCTTGCCCAGGCGCATGGCGCTGCCCACGCCCAGGGCGCGGTTGAGCCAGGCATAGGCCGGTGCGGCGGTCTCGAAGGTCAGGGTGACGCGAAAGAAATAGCGCCGGGGATCCACCGGCTTGCCGGCGGCCAGCTCGCGCATCACCTCCGGCGGGCCGTAGCGATAGCCCTTGGTCTGCAGATAGATCAGGGCGCCATCGTCGGTCTGCAGCAGATAGCGGGTGTCGATGATGGCGAGACCATCGGCGGTCACCACCTGCCAGTCGGCGCCGTTGTCGAGGATCCGTCCATGCAGGCGCTGGCCGTCGAAACGGCCGCCGGTGATGGGGATGATGCGCCGCTTGCCCAGGTCACTGGTCTGGCCCAGCTCCCAGACCGGAGCGTCGAGGGCCACCTCGAAGCGCGCCAGGGGTTCGAGCTGCAGCGGCGGAGGCGTGGCGGTGGCCGGATCGCCGTCCATGGTGGCCGCCCGGGCCAGGCCAGTCAGCGTCAGCAGGGTGACGAGCAGCAGACTACGCATGGCGAGGCGCCTCCGCGCGGGTTGCAGCCGCCGGCACCGGCGCTCGCCGGTGCAGCAGGGCCAGCACCGCGCCCGCGGCCACCAGCACCGCCGGGGTGGTGGCCACCACCAGGGTCGCCGCGCCTCCACCCAGGGCCAGGACCTGGCCCGCCAGCAGCGGTCCGGCCATGGCGCCCAGGCGCCCGACCGCCACCGCCGCACCGGTCCCGGTGGCCCGTACCGCCGCCGGATAGAGTTGCGGCGCCAGGGCATAGAGCACCAGCTGGCCACCGACCACGAACAGCCCGGCGGCGAAACCGGCCAGGGCCACCAGCGGATAGGCCTTGGCCAGCCCCAGCCCGGCGAGGCCGAGCAGGATGCCCAGGTAGATGGCCAGCACCGTCAGCCGCGGTCGCCAGCGATCCATGAGCAGGCCGAACAGCACCGAGCCGATGCCGCCGCCCAGGTTGAAGAGGATCTGCACACCCACCGCCTGGCCGCGGCTGAAGCCCTGCCCCACCAGCAGCGACGGCAGCCAGTTGAGCAGCATGTACATCACCGTGAGGGTGAAGAAGTAGCCCAGCCACAGCAGCAGGGTGGTCGACAGCGGAATGGCGCCGAGCCAGGCCCCGCGCGGACCACCCGCCTGAGTCTCGCCTCGACTGCGCAGAAAGCCGGCGGTCTCCGCCAGGTAACGCCCGAGCAGCGGCGCCACCAGCAGCGGCGCCAGGCCGCCGACATAGAACACCGTCTGCCAGCGGCCGACGTCCAGCAGCCCCACCACCGCCGCCAGGGCGCCACCGAGGGGCACGCCGCAGTACATCAGGCTGACCGCGGTGGCCCGGGCGCGCTCGTCCACCGATTCGGCGGACAGGGCGATCAGGTTGGGCAGCGCGCCGCCCAGGCCGATGCCGGTGAGCAGCCGCGCCAGCAGCAGACTCTCCAGATTCCAGACATGGGCGGTGGCCACCGAGAAGACGCCAAAGATCAGCACGCAGGCGATCAGCACCCGCTTGCGGCCGATGCGATCGGCGCACCAGCCACCGATGAAGGCGCCGGGCAAGAGGCCGAGGATGCTGGCGCTGAACACCAGGCCCATCTGCCCCGGCTGGAAGCCAAAGGCCTTGGCCATGGCCGGGGCGGCGATGCCCATGGCCTGGAGGTCCATGCCCTCCAGCAGGGCGACGATAAAGCACAGCAGCAGGGTCAGGCGGGCCCCGGGCGGGGCGGTCGAGAGCAGGCGCATGGTGGACTCCTCAGAAGCGGAAGGTGGTGGCGGCCATCAGGAAGCTGGTGTCGTCGCCATCGGCCTGGCGCACGGCGGCGCCGGCCTGGAAGTAGCTGTATTCCAGGTCCAGGGTCAGGTTGGCGGTGGGCATCCAGCGCAGGTTGTTGCGCCAGAGGGTGCCGGCCTTGCGCGCCGAGCTGGCGGCGGTGCCCGGCACCGTGGTCATGCCCGGCAGGTAGACGCCGTCTTCGGTGCTCTGCCGCCAGACGCCGAACAGCCCGCTCTCCAGCTGCAGCGTCGGTCGCGGCGCCAGGGTCAGCAGCGGGCCGACCAGATAGAGGTTGGCCAGGGTGGTGAGCCCGGAGTCGCCATAGAAGCCGTTCTTGGGAAAGAGCGGATCGAAGGTGCCGACGCGGTCGTCACCCAAGCCGTGATCGCCGCTGGCGGCGTCCACCCGCAAGGCCAGCCGCGGCTTCCAGGCGCCGCCCAGGCGATAGCCGGTTTCGCTGCTCAGGCCCCAGGCGCGGATCTGGGCGCCGGCCAGATGCCCGCCCTGCCCGGCCAGGTCCCAGCTCCAGTCCCAGGGACCGGCGTTGCCGAACAGGCGGAAGCCGGCGGTATAGCGCTTTTCCGCGCCGGTCAGGCCGTCCAGGGTGCGCTGGTCGGTCTCCAGGCCGAAGCCGTAGACGTCGAGCTTGAGCGGCCCGGTCAGCGGCAGGATGCCATAGAGGCCATAGAACTTGACCGCGTTGTTGGAGCCGTCGTCGAAGCTGTCTTCGCCGGTCACCACGGGCCGCAGGCCGAAGGCGTCCAACCGGTAGCCGTCCGGACGGGTCCAGGCCAGGCGCAGGCCGTCGAAGTTGAGGCGAATGTTGCGCGCGTCGCGGTAGGTGACGAAGGCCTGGTTGCCGTAGCCCAGCTCCTGGCGACCGATGCGGGTCATCAGCTTGCCACCGGCCAGCGGTGTGTTGAGGTCGATGAAGGCCTGGTGCAGCTCGGTGCGGCTCTGGTCGTAGGGACCATAGAGCGCCTTGTTCCAGGCACGGGTGTTTTCCAGCTGGACGAAGGCGCGCACGGCGTCATCGAACAGGTGCAGATCGGCGTGCAGTTGCAGGCGCTGCTGGATGTAGTGATCGGTATCCACCCCACGCCGGCCAAAGACCGGATTGCGGATGGTGTCGAAGCGGTAGCGCGCCTCGCCACCGGTCTGCAGCCAGGCCGAGTCACCGAGGCGCTGGTAGCGCAGCCCGTCGAAGGGATCGGTGCGCTTTTGCGGATCGTCGAGGAAGCGATAGTCCTCGGCCCAGCGCGGCGGTCCGGGCGGCAGGGGACGCGCCGTCTCCAGGCTGTTGAGCGGCTTGGGACGGGCGCTTTCCAGGGTGGTGGAAGGCGCGGCGGCAAGGCCCTGGCTGGCGAGCAGGGAGGCGAGAGCGGTAAAGGCGAGGCACGAGCGAGCCCGTGCGCAGGCCGGAAGCGAGCGCGAAAAAGACATGAGATGACCGTCCTGACTGAGGATGCGGAAGGCGCCGCGGGGGCGCGCGGATCAGGGCCTAGCGGGCGCGGATCGGGTAGCGGTCAGGCGGGAGGGTGGTTGGATAGCGAGCTGACATGGCGGGTGTCCCTTTGTTGTTGTTGTCGTCACCGTGGGGGCCGGGTGGCCCTGGTTCGATGATGGTCGATGGCAGAAATGGATCAAGCCATCCAACCCGAATCTGGCCGATTACCGAACGTTATATTTATTAACTTTATGCCTGCAGGATGACCGGTTATCCGGGTCTCGCAACGTCTTCTGTATCGCGCTTTGTAACAATGCCCGCCCTCGAGGGGTCCATCAGGAGGCCCGTACGGGTTAAGGTTCCTTCTCTCACGATCGAAAAGGCGAACTCATGAGCTTCAAGACTCCCCTCCTGCTGGCTGGCGCCGCGCTCTTCACCCTGCTGGCCGGTTGCGGCTCGCACGAAACCCAGAGCAGCCCGGCGGCCGCCTCCTCGGCCCCAAGCGGCGCCGTCAGCAGCAGTGGCCGGTGCAACTCCGACGCGGTCCAGGATCTGGTCGGCAAGGCCCTCTCCCCGGCCCTGGCCGAAGAAGGCCGGCAACGCGCCGGTGCCCAGGTCGTTCGCGTGGTCCGTCCGCAGGACCCCATGACCATGGACTTCAACTCCCAGCGCCTGACCATTACCACCAGCGCCAGCCTGGTGGTGCAGACCGCCACCTGCGGCTGATCCCCGTCGCGCCCCACGACCTGCCGACCCCGGTCGCGCAGGTCGGCGCCTGCCGCTAGAGGCCGAAGCCCTGGCGCAGGGCCGCCACGCTGTGGAAGTGAAAGGCCGGGCGATGGCGCTCCAGCTCTTCCCGGCTGCCGAAGCCATAACCCAGGGCCACCGCCGCCACGCCGTTGGCCCGGGCGGCGATCAGGTCGTGCTCGCGGTCACCCAGCATCAGGCAGGTCTCCGGCGCCAGGCCTTCGGTGTCCAGCACGAAACGCAGCAACTCGGTCTTGTCGGTGCGGGTGCCATCCAGCTCACTGCCATGCAGGGCGATGAAGAATTCCGTCAGCGCGAAGTGCCTGAGGATCTCCACGGCGAACACCCGCGGCTTGGCCGTCACCAGATAGAGCCGCCGCCCCGCCGCCTGCAGCGCGGCCAGCAACTCGCGAATGCCCGCATAGACCTCATTCTCGTAGAGGCCGGTGGCGCGGAAATACCCCCGGTAAGCCTCCACCGCCCGCCAAGCGCGCGTCTCGTCGAAGCCGTAGTGGGTCATGAAACTCTGCAGCAGCGGCGGGCCGATAAAGACCTCCAGCCTGCGCAGATCGGGCTCCTCGATCCCCTCGGTGCGCAGCGCCACCTGGATCGCCCGGGTGATGCCCAGGCGCGAATCGGTGAGGGTGCCATCGAGATCGAACAGCAGATGGGGGTGATGCATGGGGCGTCCTGGGCGGCGAAGATCCCCGTCAGTATGGCGACCGGGGGCAGAGATCGGTAGGCTCGACCGCTCCACTGGAAATGAGTCTTGTTCGCTGATGCCGCTTTCGCCCCGTTTCGCCCGTCAGAGCACCTGGCTGGCCCTGCCGCTACTGCTGGCCCTGGCCCTGCCGGGCCAGGCGCGCCCCATCGATCAGCCCATGGACGCTCAGGTGCTCCAGCAGCCGGGCCACGGCTATGCCTTCAGCGAACTCCAGCTGGATTCCACCGACGGCGCCCGCCACTACCAGGTGTGGATCGCCCGACCCGCCACCCCGGCGCCAGCCGCCGGCTATCCGGTGCTCTATCTGCTCGACGGCAACGCCGCCCTGGGCGGGCTGAATGCCGAGTTGCTCGACACCCTGGCCAAGCGGCCCCATCCGCCCGTGCTGGTGGCGGTGGGTTACACGGGCGGCAAGCGTATCGATGGCCCGGGTCGGGCCTATGACTACACGCCCTCGGCCCCCACCAGCGAGCGCTTTCGCGAGATGGCCACCGGCGGCGCCGACGTCTTTCTCGCCTGGCTGCTGGAGCGCCTGGAGCCGGCGGTGGCCCGCCAGGTCCCCCTGGATCCTGGCCAGCGCGCGCTCTGGGGTCACTCCCTGGGCGGGCTGTTCGTCCTCCACGCCCTGCTCACCCGCCCGGACGCCTTCGCCCAGGGCTACGCCGTGAGTCCTTCGCTGTGGTGGAGTCCCACCGTGCTGCCGCAAGACGACGAGCAATTGAAGGCGCGCTTCCAGGCCCATCCGGCCCGCCTGGTGCTGCTGCAGGGCGGCGCCGAACGCGAACTGCCCGCGCACTTCCAGAGCGAGGTCCCCGCCGACGCCACCCGGCGCCTGGCCGACCGCCTCGGCCAGCTCCCCGGCATCCGGGTGCGCTACGAGGTACTCGAAGGCCTGGGCCACGGTCCCATGCTGCCGGCCTCGTTGCAGATGGTGCTGAGCGAGTGGCGCTAGTCCGCCAACCAGCGATACATCACATGGCAATCCACCAGCCCCAGGCTGGCGTGGCGATAGGCCCTGGGCAGGGTGCCGACGATCTCGAAGCCGTGCTTCTGCCAGAGCCGCACCGCCACCTGGTTGCTGGCCACCACCGAGTTGAACTGCATCGCCTGGAAGCCCAGGTCGCGGGCCACCTGCAGGGAGTGCTCGCAAAGGGCGCCGGCCACGCCCTGGCCGCGAGCGGCGGGGGCGACCATGTAGCCGCAATTGCAGACATGATCGCCTGGCCCCATGGCATTGGCCTTGAGGTAGTAACTGCCGAGCAGCTGGCCGTCGCGCTCGGCGACAAAGGTCGCCCGCGGTAGCTCCACCCAGAGGCGCCAGGCCTCGTCGCGGGTCATGTCCGGGTCGTAGGCGTAGGTCTCCCGGGCCTGGGCGACCTGCTGGATCAGCGGCCAGACCTGGTCGAAATCGGCGGCTTCGAGGGGGCGAATCTGCATGGGTGACTCCGGCGGACAAGGGAGCCGCCAGTGTCGCCTAGCCGAGTGTCGCTGCCAAATCACCGCCCTCTTCCAGCAGCCTCTGGGCGCCCTGGCGACAGGCCGCCAGCAATTCCTCGGCGAGGCCCTCGTCATCCAGCGCCCGTGCCAGGGCCACGCCCCCGATCAGGGTGGTGGCCAGTTGCAGCGCCCGGGCGCGCCGCTGCGCCGGCGGCCCCGACAGATCCTGCTCCAGTCGGCTGACGAAGCGCGCGAAGAAGCGGGTATAGCTGCCCCGGATGGCGGCCTCCCGGTGGGTGACGTCGGCCGCCAGAAAGGCCAGCGGGCAGCGCAAGGCTTCGCCCTCGGCATGCTCGCGACTCAGGTAATGCTCGACCAGTTGCCCGAGGCCTTCGCTACCGAGACCGTCGAGCCGGGCACTGCCGACCCGCGCGGCATGGGCGATGGCCTGGTCATAGACCTCGGTCTTGGTGCGGAAGTGGTGATAGAAGGCGCCGCGGGTGAGACCGGCATCGGCCATCAGGTCATCGAGGCCGACCGCATCGAAGCCGCGCAGGGCGAACAGGCGGGCGGCGCTGTCGAGGATGCGCTGGCGGGTCTGCTCGCGCTGATCAAGGGGCCAGGCCATGGCTACTCCAGATTATGTTCTTGAACATAAGGTCTCCTTTGCCAGCATGGAGCCTTCTTTGCAAGGAGCCTGCAGCATGACGCCCTATCTCTTCGGTCCCGCCTTCAGCACCCTGGTGCGCAGCGTGCGCCTCCATGCCCTGGAACAGGGCCTGGAGCTGCCCTGTGGCCTCGCACCCGCCGGCCAGGCCATCGCCTGGCGCAGCGAAGCCCACCTGGCGCTGCACCCCTTCGGCCAGGTGCCGGTGCTGTTCGATGGCGAGCTGCGGATCTTCGAGACCCTCGCCATCTGCCGCCATCTCGATCGTCGGCTCTCACCGGAGCGCGATGGCAACCCGGAGCAGGACGCCTGGAGCAGCGCCCTGCTGACCACCGTGGATAGCCGTCTGGTCCGCCGCTATCTGCTGCGCGTCGCCGGGCCGCGACCCGATCCCTTCCGCACGTCGGAGGACGAGCAGCGCGCCCTGGCCGACGTCGATGCGACCCTGGCCGTGCTCGATCGCCAGCTGGGCGACCAGAGCTTTCTCTGCGGCGCCGACTTCAGCCTGCCCGACGCCCTGCTGGCGCCCATGCTCGACTATCTGGAGCCCCTCCCCGACCTCCACTGGCAGACGACCTGGCCCCGCCTCGCCGCCTATCTCGACCGCTTGCGCGCGCGACCCTCCGGCCAGGCGATCCTGGTGGCGACCGACTTCAAGCTGCGCTGAGCCCAGGTTAGCTACCGGTGATCCCCTACCTCACCCAACACACCGCAACCATCCCCTCTCCCCCCGGGAGAGGGTCAGGATGAGGGCCCACCCGCCACCCCTCCCTACCTGCTAGCCTTGGAAGCTCCTCCCCCGCCCAAGGACCGCCCATGACCACCATCCGCCCCATCGCCCTCGTCACCGGAGCCTCCCAGGGCATCGGCCGCGCCGTCGCCCTCGGCCTGCTGCAGGACGGCTTTCGCGTGGTCCTCGCCGCCCGCCGCGCCGAACCCCTGGAGGCCCTCGCCGAAGAGGCGCGGCAACAGGGCGGCGAAGCCCTGGCGGTACCCTGCGACGTCACCGATGCCGCCAGCGTCGAGGCGCTGTTCGCTCGCATCCGCGAGACCTACGGCCGCCTGGACCTGCTGTTCAACAACGCCGGTGTCGGCGCCCCGGCGGTGCCCATCGACGAGCTGGAACTGGACGCCTGGCACCGGGCGGTCAACACCAACCTCACCGGCGTCTTTTTCTGCAGCCGCGCGGCCTTCGCCCTGATGCGCGCGCAATCGCCCCGCGGCGGGCGCATCATCAACAACGGCTCGATCTCCGCCCACACGCCACGCCCCTTCAGTGCGCCCTACACCGCCACCAAGCACGCCGTGGCCGGGCTGACCAAGGCCCTGGCCCTGGACGGCCGCGCCTTCGACATCGCCTGCGGCCAGATCGACATCGGCAACGCCGCTACCGAGATGACCGAGCGCATGGCCAACGGCGTGCTCCAGGCCAACGGCAGCACTGCCGTGGAGCCGCGCATGGACGTCAGGCACGTCGCCGACGCCGTCCGCTACATGGCCAGCCTGCCGCTGGACGCCAACGTCCAGACCCTGACGGTGATGGCGACCAAGATGCCCTATGTGGGGCGGGGCTGAGGGGTTCCACGTGGAACCCCAATGGGCTGCCAAGAGGGCGGTGAAAGCCATTCCTTCTGCCGCCTCGCATGAAGATGATTTCTAAGCTGCCGCGGAGGCAGCTTAGAAGACTCAGCCCGTCGTTGGCGAGCCGGTGTCACGGTTCACTGCTGTATAGGCAGCATTAGAAAATGCCGGGTTTTTCCAAGGTGCGTAGCGATAGGTTCACTGCCGTGCAGGCAGCTAAGAAAGCATCCCAACCCAGACTGGGGTAAGGGGGAAAATTCATTGCCGCAACGGCAGCTCACAAACTAGGACTGGGACGGTCAAGCCTCCAACGCCGCCAGTACATGCACGGGATCGTTCTTTAGCGCTACCAACAAGGCCTTCGCCGGCCCGGTAGGTTCGCGGCGGCTCTGCTCCCAGTTGCGCAACGTACCGACGTCGATATTGAGCTTTCTGGCGAACTGCGCCTGGCTCAGACCGGTATTCTTGCGGATCTGCTTGATCTGCAAGGCATCGACGTGGAATTCACGGGAAGGTTGTCGCTCACCCCGGACGATTTCGTCCATTTGGGTAACGCTTTCCATGAGGTCATCCAGGAACTTGGTCATGCTGTCTATCTCCACTTTTCGATCATGGCCTTCAGGGCTTTCCGGTCCTTGACGGAAAGGTCATCCTTCTCACTCTTGGGGTAGATCAGTAGCAGGGCAATGCGAGCATCGGCAGCGAAGTGATAGTAGATCACCCGAAAGCCGCCACGCTTGCCATGGCCACCGCTGGCGACACGGATCTTGCGTAGGCCGCCGGTATCCCTGATGACATCGCCTGCCGTCGGATTTTGCGCCAGTTCACGTTGGAAAGCGGCGTAGGCATCATCCTCAAGTAGCTCTTTGACGAGCCGAGTGAAGACCGGCGTTTCGATAAAGATCATGTCGCAATCCATGCGTCATTGGCGTACCCAATCATACGGGGGCCAACATATAAGTCAATGACGCACCACCCCCATGACGCAGCCTCCTCGGATAGCCGCGTCTCACCGTACCAAGCAACCGTTTGCCGCAGGTCTCCAGGCTATGCTTTGTGGAACCAACACCCAGGCAAGCCGGGATCGATCGGAGGAAGACAGCATGCAACCACAGGAGGTCGTAACCTTCTGGCACTCTGCCGGCAGGCGCAAATGGTTCAGCGGCGGCCCCGAGTTCGACACCGAATGCCGTACACGCTTGGAGGCAGGGCATTTCGCTGCGAGTCGTCGCGAATTCGATAGCTGGGCCGCCAGCGCCGAAGGCGCCCTGGCCCTGTGCCTGCTGCTCGACCAGATCCCGCGCAATATCTATCGCCACAGCGGCCACGCCTTCGCCACCGACGGCCTGGCCCTGCAGCACGCGCGACAGGCGATAGCCGCCGGCCTGGATCAGCAGGTCGAAGCCGAGTTGCGCGCCTTCTTCTATCTGCCGTTCGAGCACTCCGAGACCCTGGCCGATCAGCAGCGCTCGCTCGAACTGTTCGAGGCCCTGGGCATCGAGCACTATCGGCGCTATGCCGAGGCCCATCGGGAGGTGATCGCCCGCTTCGGCCGCTTCCCGCACCGCAACCGGGCGCTAGGCCGCATCAATACGCCGGACGAACAGGCCTGGCTGGATGCCGGCGGCGGTTTCTGAAGACCCAGGGTTCAGGCCAGGCGGCGGGCATCGCGGCGGATCATCTGCGGCGGTACGCCGAAGCCGCGCATGAACACCTCGCGCAGATGGCGGCGATCGCGAAAGCCGGTCTCGCGGGCGACCGTTTCCAGCGAATGACGAGTCTGCTCGATCATCAGCCGCGCCGCCTCCAGGCGCAGCCCCTCGATGGCCTTGGCCGGTGACTGTCCCGTCTCGGCGGTGAACACCCGGCTGAATTGCCGAGGACTGAGGTGGGCGACCTCAGCCAGCTCCTCGACACTCAAGGCGCGGCCCAGGTGCTGCCGGGCGTAGGCGAGCGCGGTCTGGATACGATCCGACTTGGGCGCCAGGGCCAGCAGCTCCGAATGCTGGGTCTGACCGCCCGAGCGAAATTGCTGCATCACCAGGCGATGCGCTACCGAACGGGCCACGTCCATGCCCAGGTCCTTCTCCACCATCCCCAGCGCCAGATCCAGGCCGGCGGTCATGCCGGCGGAAGTCCATACCGGACCATCGACGATGAAGATGCGGTCTTCCTCGACGCGGATCTGTGGATAGCGTTCCTGCATGGCCCGGGCGAACGACCAGTGGGTGGTGGCCCGGCGCCCATCGAGAAGGCCAGCCGCTGCCAGGGCGAAGCCGCCGGTACAGATGCCGGCGGTGCGCCGCGCCTGGGCGCCGGCCTGGCGCACGAAGTCCAGCAGCGTCGGCGATGGCTCGGTGGCCAGGGGCGTCAGGTTGCCGACGATGAACCAGGTATCGGCGCGGCCCGGCGTACCCAGGGCTTCGGTCTCCACCAGCAGTTGCTGTGAAGAACGCACTAGGCCGCCCCGTTCGGAAAAGATCGCCTGGGTATAGAAGGGCTCGCCCAGGACCAGATTGGCGAATTCGAAAACGCTCTGGGTCGCCAGCGCCATCACCTGGAAACGCTCGCCCAATACATAGCCGATCCGGTGCATGGCTGCTCCTGATGTCCTAAATCATGACTATAAGCGTCATTTGCGCCATCGACCAGCGCGCTCATCATGGCCTCACACCCACCCCGGAGACACGATGATGACCCGCTCCCCACAAGGTACTGCCCTGATCACTGGCGCCTCGTCCGGCATCGGTGCCCACTACGCCGAACAACTGGCCCAGCGCGGCTACGACCTGATCCTGGTCGCCCGGGATCGCCAGCGCCTGGATGCCCTCGCCCAGCGCCTGACCGACGCGACCCGCCAGAGCGTCCAGGTCCTGCCGGCCGACCTGGCCGACCCTGCCGCCCTGGCCGAGGTCGAGGTCGAGCGCACCCTGCGGGAAGACGCCAGCCTCACCCTGCTGGTCAACAACGCCGGGATGGGTACCCATACGCCGCTGCTGCAGAGCGATCCGGCGCAGATGCTGCGGATGATCGCCCTCAACGTCACCGCCCTCACCCAGCTGACCTATGCCGCCGTGCCCGCCTTCGTCGCCCGCGGCCGTGGCGCCATCATCAACGTCTCCTCCATCGTCAGCCTGGCGCCGGAGTTGCTCAACGGCGTCTACGGCGGCAGCAAGGCCTATGTCACGGCCTTTACCCAATCCCTGCAGCGCGAGCTGGCCGGGACCGGCGTGCGCGCCCAGGCCGTGCTGCCCGGCGCCACCGCCACCGACTTCTGGGCGCGCGGCGGCCTGCCGCTGGCGCACCTCGATCCGGAGATCGTCATGAGCCCGGCCGACCTGGTCGCCGCCGCCCTGGCCGATTTCGAGGGTGAGGTCGCCATCTCGATCCCCTCGCTGCACGACCTGTCCCGCTGGGAGACCTACGAAGCCAGTCGCCTGGCCATGGCCGACCAGTTGTCCAGCCGCCAGCTCGCCCCCCGTTATCACACCGCCCATTGATCTTGATCCCGAGAGGAGCACACCCCATGAAACTGACCGACAACACCGTCTTCATCACCGGCGGCACCTCCGGCATTGGCCGCGCCCTGGCCGAGGCCCTGCACCATCGCGGTAACCAGGTGATCGTCGCCGGTCGCCGCCAGGCGCTGCTCGACGAGATCGCCGTCGCCAATCCTGGTATGGATACCGTGCTGCTCGACATCGGCGACCCGGCGCAGATCAAGGCCGTCGCCGCCGAAGTCATCGCCCGTCACCCCGGTCTGAACGTGGTGATCAACAACGCCGGCATCATGCCCTTCGACGATGCCGGCGCCGGCGATCTGGACGATGCCCAGGCGGTGCAACTGGTCACCACCAACCTGCTCGGCCCGGTGCGGGTGAGCGCCGCCTTCATCGAGCACCTCAAACGGCAGCCGACGGCAACGCTGATCAACAACACCTGGGTGCTGGCCTTCCTGCCGCTGGCGGCCACGGCGCTCTACTCGGCCACCAAGGCGGCCCTGCACTCCTACACCCTGTCCCAGCGCTTCCAGCTGCGCGACACCTCGGTGCAGGTGCTGGAGATCGCCCCGCCGTGGGTGGACACCGACCTGGTCCACAAGAGTGGCGACAGCCGCGCCATGCCCCTCGACGATTTCATCGCCGAGACCCTGGACAAGCTGGCCACCGCCGAGACCGAGGTGCTGGTGGATCGCGTGGTGCCGCTGCGCGCCAATCCCGGTCCCCAGGAGCACGCGCTGATCAACCAGTTCAACCTCTCGCTGGTCGAGAACCCCATCCCCGTCGCCTGACCTCGGCACGCCGGCCGCCTTCTGCGGTCGGCGTGCGTTCTGGAGCCTCCCATGTCCCCACTTCCCTTGCCCGGGGCCCTGCGGCCCCTGAGCCTGGCCTACTTCGTCCAGGCGGTCGGGGCGCTGTCGGTCGTCGGCTGCCTGCAGGCGATTTCCCGCGAGTGGCACCTCAGCGACAGCCAGAGCGCCTACCTGCTCAGCCTCTTCGGTATCACCTTCGCCCTGGCGGCGCCCTTGCTGCAGATACTGCTCGGCCATTGGGCGCGGCGTACCCAGGTGCTCGGCGGGCTGCTGCTGTTCAGCCTGGCCGCCCTGCTGCTCGCCTGCGCCGCCGATTACCCGACCCTGCTGGTCAGCCGGGTGCTGATGGGTGTGGGCGCCGGTTTCATCGGTCCGGTGCTGGGCGCGCTGGGCGCCGGTCTGGTCAGCCGCGAGCAACAGGGCAGCGCCATCGCCACGGTGCTGCTAGGGCTGAGCCTGGCCAGCCTGGTGGGTCTGCCGCTGAGCGCCTGGGTCGCGACGGCCCTTGGCGTGCGCCCGCTGTTCGCCGGCATCGGCGGACTGGGGCTGCTCACCGCCTGGCTGATCTTCAGGCAGGTGCCCGATCGGGTCCCGGGCGAGCGCATCGCCCCGGCCGTGGTCGCGCGGCTGCTGACCACCGCCCACTCGCTGCACGCCTTCCTGGTGGTGTTCTTCATCGCCGCCGGGGTGTTTTCCACCTACGCCTTCCTCACCCCCATCGTGCGCCAAGACTTCCACGGCAGCGTCGCCGATGTCTCCCTGGCACTCGCGGTGCTGGGTATCGCCGGGGTGCTGGGCAATCTGCTGGTGATCCGCGCCGCCCGCCGCTTCAGTGCCGAGCGGCTGCTGCTCGGCGGCCTCCTGCTACTGGCCCTGGCGCTCTCGATCCTGGCCCTCGGCCAGGGCCGCTTCGTGGCGCTGCTCCTGGGCCTGGTGGTCTGGGCGTTGGCCACCGACATCCTCTGGCCGTCCCAGCAGAGACGTATCCTCGAACAGCTCGCCGAGGTACGGGGCATCGCCCTGGCGCTGACCGCCTCCTTCATGTTCTGCGGCATCGGCGTCGGCACCTTCGTCGCTGGGCAGGTCTATCCCCGCCATGGCTTCCAGGGACTGCTGCTGACGTCGCTGGCTTTCCTGCTGCTGGCGCTGTTCAGTCTGCAGCGCTCCAGGCGCACGGCGACCGCGCCGCCGCTGCCGGCCTGACCCGGCCATGAAAAAGGCCCCTGACCGGGGCCTTTTTCATGCTCAGGCGGCGGGCGGAAAATCCACTTCGGTTGCCGCCAGGTTGTTGAGGTAGTTGGTCAGGGTCAGCAGGCTGACCTGCGCCACCACCTCGACGATCCTGGCATCATCCAGACCGGCTGCGCGGGCGGCCTGCAACTGCTCGTCATGCAACTGGCCACGCTGCTCGGTCACCTCCCGCGCCAGGCGCGCCACGGCGCTGAGCGTACCCGCCCGGGCGGCGGTCAGCTCCGCAGCGGTCAGGCCGGTCTTGCCACCGAAGAATTCATGGGCCGCCAGGCAATAGTCGCAACCGTTGACCGCCGAGGCCGCCAAGGCCACCACCTCGCGCTCCTGGGCGCTGAGTCCGCTCCTGCCCAGCGCCTGGGCCAGCGCCAGATAGCCTTTGAGCGCTGCCGGCGAATGCGCCAGGGTTGCGAAGGCGTTGGGTAGGAAACCGAGGCCCTTCTGGATGCCCTGCAGGGCGGTTTGCGCCTCGGCGGAAGCCTGGTCGAGGGTAAGGGGGGCGATACGGGTCATGAGGGTGCTCCTTGGGTTGCGGCCTGGTCATCAGGCGTGGAACCAGATTAGGCAGGGCGACTTGACGCCTGGACGCCCAGCGTCCAAACATCGCGACAGATCGTCCAAATCGGTACCTCGTCCATGGATCGCCTCGCCGTCTTGCTCGACCACTTCGCCTTCACTGCGGACAGCTACCACCAGGGCGCCTTCTGTGGCGTGAGCCGCCATGCGGACGGTGAAGCCACCGGCCAGGTCCACCTGCTGCGCGGCGGACGCCTGAGCTTCGCAACCGCACGGGGCGAGCGGCAGGACCTGGTCGAGCCCAGCCTCATGCTGGTGATCCGTCCGCGCGCGCATCAGCTGAGCACCCCGGACGATAGCCCTGCCGAGCTGGTGTGCGCCTCGCTGGCCTTTCGCGGTGGCCCGGATAACCCGCTGACCCGCGCCCTGCCGGATTACCTGGTCAGTCCACTGCGCCAGCTGCCAGGTCTCGCTGCCAGCGCCGACTGGCTGTTTGCCGAGGCCTTTGGCAACGACTGCGGGCGCGGCCTGGTGCTCAACCGCCTGTTCGAACTGATGATCATCCAGCTGCTTCGTCAGCTGCTGACCCGCCCCAGCGCCACGCCTGGCATGCTCGCCGGCCTGGCGGATCGCCGGCTCGCGCGTGCCCTGACCGCCCTGCACGAACGGCCCCAGCAAGCTTGGACCGTAGCCGAGCTGGCGGGCCTGGCCGGCATGTCACGCGCGGGTTTCGCCGCACATTTCCAACGTGTCGTCGGCAGTGCCCCAGGCGACTACCTCACCCGCTGGCGCATCGCCCTGGCGCAACAGCGCCTGCAGCAGCGCCGCCCCCTGGCGCTGATCGCCGACGAGGTCGGCTACGAAAGTCCCTCGGCCCTGGCCCGCGCCTTTCGCCGCATCATTGGCGCGAGCCCGACCGAATGGCAGCGGGCACAGGCCTAGGTGTGTAAACCCAGTACGTTATTCAGTGGCAACGGAGCGCGACTGATTGGCGGTTGGTAGTTGAGGCTGGAATGTGGCCTGTGCCAGTTGTAGTGATGCAGCCACGCGGGTAAGTGCTGGGCGCGTTG
>NZ_NKID01000012.1:0-142952 GCF_002256045.1 Pseudomonas sp. PGPPP4 | reverse complement strand
CTTGGGCGCCGCCATGCGCAAACTGCTGCAGATTGCCTATGGCGTGCTCAAGACGCAGCGACCTTATCAACCACGACAGGCCCTTTAGAGGACCTGTTGTGATTGGTGGGAGAGATGGTATCTACGGTCTATTGCCGCCCTGGCTGCGATAAGACAGTAGCTCCTACGAAAGCTTCATTCCCCGCAGGAGTGGCCGCATCTGCGGGCCGCATGGGCGCAATAATCCTTCAGGCATAAAAAAGCCGACCGGCTCGGCGCCGGTCGGCTCTTGTCCACCCGCAGCGGCTTAGACGCCCAGGTAGTCGAGGATGCCCTCGGCGGCGTTGCGACCTTCGAAGATGGCGGTCACCACCAGGTCGGAGCCGCGCACCATGTCGCCACCGGCAAAGATCTTCGGGTTGCTGGTCTGGTGCTTGAACTCGTGCAGCCCCGGCGCGACCACGCGGCCCTGGCTGTCGAGGTCGATGCCGAATTGCTCGAACCAGGGCGCCGGGCTCGGCCGGAAACCGAAGGCAATGACCACCGCATCGGCCGGCAGGATCTCTTCGGAACCGGGGATCGGCTCGGGACTGCGACGACCGCGGGCATCGGGCTCGCCCAGACGGGTCTCCACCACCTTGACGCCTTCCACCCGGTCTTCGCCGATGATGGCGATGGGCTGGCGGTTGAAGAGGAACTTCACGCCCTCTTCCTTGGCGTTCTTCACTTCCTTGCGCGAGCCCGGCATGTTGGCGGCGTCGCGGCGGTAGGCGCAGGTCACGCTCTTGGCGCCCTGGCGAATGGAGGTGCGGTTGCAGTCCATGGCGGTGTCACCACCCCCCAGGACCACCACGCGCTTGCCTTTCATGTCGACGAAGTCGGCCGCATCCTTTTCGAAGCCCAGGTTGCGATTGACGTTGGCCACCAGGAAATCCAGGGCGTCATGCACGCCCGGCAGGTCTTCGCCGGGGAAGCCGCCCTTCATGTAGGTGTAGGTGCCCATGCCCAGGAAGACCGCATCGAATTCCTCGAGCAGTTGGTCCATGGTCACGTCCTTGCCCACCTCGGTATTGAGGCGGAATTCCACGCCCATCCCGCCGAAGACCTCGCGACGGCGGCTGAGCACGGTCTTTTCCAGCTTGAACTCGGGGATACCAAAGGTCAGCAGGCCGCCGATCTCGGGGTGCTTGTCGAACACCACCGGGGTCACGCCATTGCGCACCAGGATGTCGGCACAACCCAGGCCGGCCGGACCGGCACCGATGACGGCGACGCGCTTGCCGGTCGGCTTGACCTTGGACATGTCCGGGCGCCAGCCCATGGCGAAGGCGGTGTCGGTGATGTACTTCTCCACCGAACCGATGGTCACCGCGCCGAAACCGTCGTTGAGGGTACAGGCACCCTCGCAGAGGCGATCCTGCGGGCAGACCCGGCCACAGACCTCGGGCAGGGTGTTGGTCTGGTGCGACAGCTCCGCCGCCGCCAGGATGTTGCCTTCGGACACCAGCTTGAGCCAGTTGGGAATGAAGTTGTGCACCGGGCACTTCCATTCGCAATAGGGGTTGCCGCAACCCAGGCAGCGGTGCGCCTGCTCGGCAGCCTGCTGCGGCTTGAAGGGATCGTGGATCTCGACGAATTCCTTCTTGCGCTGGCGCAGCAGCTTCTTCTTCGGATCCTTGCGACCGACCTCGATGAACTGGAAGTCGTTGTTCAGACGTTCAGCCATTTCCAAACCTCTTGAAGCGACGCCCTTTTCTGCCGGGCGCCACGAGCTATCACGGTGAAACCGGCGCCCTGGGGAGCCGGCATCGAAGTCGTTATTCCGGACGGGCGCGGGTGCTGACCAGCAGCGACGCCAGGCTTGCGGCCTTGGGCTTCACCAGCCAGAACTTGCGCAGGTAGTCGTCCAGGTTTTCATGGAGATGGCTGCCCCAGGCACTGCCGGTCTCGCGCACGTATTCGGCCAGCACCCCTTCCAGGTGGCTGCGATAGGCTTCCATGGCTTCGCTGTTGATGCGCTGGATTTCCACCAGCTCGTGGTTGACCCGGTCATAGAAGCCGTTGTCCAGATCCAGCACATAGGCGAAGCCGCCGGTCATGCCCGAGCCGAAGTTGTAGCCGGTCTTGCCCAGGACGCAGACGAAGCCGCCGGTCATGTATTCGCAGCAGTGGTCGCCAGTGCCTTCCACCACGGTGTGGGCCCCGGAGTTGCGCACCCCGAAGCGCTCACCGGCGGTGCCGGCGGCGAACAGCTTGCCACCAGTGGCGCCATAGAGGCAGGTGTTGCCGATGATGGCCGATTCCTGGCTCTTGAAGCCCGCGCCCTGCGGCGGAGTGATGACCAGCTTGCCGCCGGTCATGCCCTTGCCCACGTAGTCGTTGGCGTCGCCTTCCAGATACAGATGCAGGCCGCCGGCGTTCCAGACGCCGAAGCTCTGGCCGGCGGTACCCTTGAAACGGAAGGTCAGCGGCGCCTTGACCATGCCCTGGTTGCCGTGGCGCCGGGCGATCTCGCCGGAGACCCGGGCGCCGATGGAGCGGTCGCAGTTGCCGATGCTCAGGCTGAACTCACCGCCTTCGAGCTTTTCGATCCCTGGCAGCGACAGGCGCACCATTTCCTCGGCCAGCAGACCCTGGTCGAACGGCGGGTTCTTTTCCACCTGGCAGTATTGCGGCTTCTCGGCCGGAATGTGATCGCTTCCCAGCAGCGGGGTGAGATCCAGGTGCTGCTGCTTGGCGGTCTCGCCCGGCAGGATTTCCAGCAGGTCGGTACGGCCGATCAGCTCGCCCAGGCTGCGCACGCCCAGCCTGGCCAGCCACTCGCGGGTTTCCTCGGCGATGAAGGTGAAGAAATTCATCACCATCTCCACCGTGCCGATGAAGTGTTCCTTGCGCAGCCGGTCGTTCTGGGTGGCGACGCCGGTAGCGCAGTTGTTCAGGTGGCAGATACGCAGGTACTTGCAGCCCAGAGCGATCATCGGCGCGGTGCCGAAGCCGAAGCTCTCGGCGCCGAGGATGGCCGCCTTGATCACGTCCAGACCGGTCTTCAGGCCGCCGTCGGTCTGCACCCGCACCTTGCCGCGCAGGTCGTTGCCCCTCAGGGTCTGGTGCGCCTCGGCCAGGCCCAGCTCCCAGGGCGAGCCGGCGTACTTGATGGAGGTCACCGGCGAAGCGCCGGTACCGCCGTCGTAGCCGGAGATGGTGATGAGGTCGGCATAGGCCTTGGCCACACCGGCGGCCACCGTACCCACCCCGGGCTCGGAGACCAGCTTGACCGACACCAGCGCCTTGGGATTGACCTGCTTGAGGTCGAAGATCAGCTGCGACAGGTCTTCGATGGAATAGATGTCGTGGTGCGGCGGCGGCGAGATCAGGGTCACGCCGGGCACCGCATAGCGCAGCTTGGCGATCAGGCCGTTAACCTTGCCGCCCGGCAGCTGGCCGCCCTCGCCCGGCTTGGCGCCCTGCGCCACCTTGATCTGCAAGACCTCGGCGTTGACCAGGTACTCGGGGGTCACGCCGAAGCGGCCGGTGGCCACCTGCTTGATCTTGGAGCTCTTGATGGTGCCGTAGCGCGCCGGATCCTCGCCACCCTCGCCGGAGTTGGAGCGCCCGCCCAGGCGGTTCATGGCCTCGGCCAGGGCCTCGTGGGCCTCCGGCGACAGGGCGCCCAGGGAGATGCCGGCAGCGTCGAAGCGGGTGAAGATGTTGGCCAGCGGCTCGACCTCTTCCAGGGCCAGGGGCTGGTCGCTGGTCTTGACCTTGAGCAGGTCGCGGATCATGGCCACCGGACGCTGGTCCACCAGCGCGGTGTATTCGCGGAACTTGGCGTAGTCGCCCTGTTGCACGGCGGCCTGCAGCAGATTGACCACGTCCGGGTTGTAGGCGTGGTACTCGCCGCCATAGACGAACTTGAGCAGGCCACCCGGCTGGATCGGCTTGCGGTTGTTCCAGGCTTCGCCGGCCAGCAGCTTCTGCTCGGCTTCCAGGTCGACGAAGCGCGCACCCTTGATGCGGCTGGTGACGCCGGGGAAGCAGAGGTCGGTGACCTCGTCCGCCAGGCCCACGGCCTCGAACAGCTGGGCGCCGCGGTAGGAGGCGACGGTGGAGATGCCCATCTTGGAGATCACCTTGAGCAGGCCCTTGGTGATGCCCTTGCGGTAGTACTTGAACACCTCGTAGAGATCGCCCAGCACCTCGCCGGTGCGGATCAGATCGCCCAGCACCTCGTAGGCCAGGAACGGATAGACCGCGGTCGCACCAAAGCCCAGCAGCACGGCGAAGTGGTGCGGATCGCGGGCGGTGGCGGTCTCCACCAGGATGTTGCTGCTGGTGCGCAGGCCCAGGTTGACCAGGTGGTGGTGCACGGCGCCGGTGGCCAGCACCGCGTGTACCGGCAGCTTGCCCGGCTCGATGTGGCGGTCGGTCAGCACCAGCAATACCTTGCCGGCGCGCACGGCCTCCTCGGCCTGCTCGACGATGTTGCGCAGCGCCGCCTCGAGGCCCATGGACTCGGGGTAGTTGAGGTCGATCTTGACATGCTCGAAGCCGGGCTTGGGCATGTTGAGAATGGTCCGCCACTTGGCCGGCGAGACCACCGGGCTGCTCAGGATGGCGCGATCGGCGTGCTCGGCGGTTTCCTCGAAGACGTTGCGCTCGGCGCCCAGGCAGGTCTCCAGGGACATGACGATGGACTCGCGCAGCGGGTCGATCGGCGGGTTGGTGACCTGGGCGAATTGCTGGCGGAAATAGTCGTAGGGCGAACGGATGCGCCGCGACAGCACCGCCATCGGGGTATCGTCGCCCATCGAGCCCACGGCTTCCTGGCCCTGCTCGCCCAGCGGGCGCAAGACCTGGTCACGCTCCTCGAAGGTGACCTGGAACATTTTCATGTACTGGCGCAGCTGATCCTGGTCGTAGAAGGCCGAACCGTGATCGTTGTCGTCCAGGGTCGCCTGGATGCGCATGGCGTTCTTGCGCAGCCACTGCTTGTAGGGATGGCGCGCCTTGAGGCGATTGTCGATGTCGTCGGTCTGCAGCACCTCGCCGGTCTCGGTGTCCACGGCGAGGATCTGGCCCGGGCCGACCCGGCCCTTGGCGATGACGTCGTCGGGCTGGTAGTTCCAGACGCCGACTTCCGAAGCCAGGGTGATGTAGCCGTTCTTGGTGGTCACCCAGCGCGCCGGGCGCAGGCCGTTGCGGTCGAGCAGACAGACCGCGTAGCGGCCTTCGGTCAGCACCACGCCGGCCGGACCGTCCCAGGGCTCCATGTGCATGGAGTTGAATTCGTAGAAGGCGCGCAGATCGGCGTCCATGGTCTCGACGTTCTGCCAGGCCGGCGGAATGATCATGCGCACGGCGCGGAACAGGTCCATGCCGCCGGTCACCAGCAGTTCCAGCATGTTGTCCATGCTGGAGGAGTCGGAACCGACGCGGTTGACCAGCGGACCGAGCTGGTCGAGATCGGGGATCAGTTCGTTGACGAACTTGGTTCGCCGCGCCTGGGCCCAGTTGCGGTTGCCGGTGATGGTGTTGATCTCGCCGTTGTGAGCGAGATAGCGGAAGGGCTGCGCCAGCGGCCACTTCGGCAGGGTGTTGGTGGAGAAGCGCTGGTGGAACACGCAGATGGCGGTGGCCAGGCGCGGATCGCCGAGGTCCGGATAGAAGGCGGCGAGATCCGCCGGCATCATCAGGCCCTTGTAGACGATGACCCGCGACGACAGGCTGCAGATGTAGTGCTCGGCGTCCTCGGCATTGCGTACCGAGGAACGGCGGCGGGCGGAGAACAGCTTGACCCCGAACTGCTGATCGTCGAGACCGGGACCGGCGACGAACACCTGCTCGATGCGCGGCAGGCGGGCCAGGGCCAGTTCGCCCAGCACCGAGGTGTCGATGGGCACCTTGCGCCAGCCGACCAGGGTCAAGCCGGCGGCCTCGATCTCCAGGTTCATGTTGGCGCGGGCCTGTTCGGCGCGGGCCTCGTCCTGGTTGAAGAACACCACGCCGGCGGCGTACTGCTCGGGCAACTCGGCGCCGAATTGCTCCTGGGCGATGGCGCGCAGGAAGGCGTCCGGCTTCTGCATGAGCAGACCGCAACCGTCACCGGTCTTGCCGTCCGCGTTGATACCGCCCCGGTGGGTCATGCAGGTCAGGGCTTCGATGGCCGTTTCCAGCAGGTCGTGGCTGGGCTCGCCCTGCATATGGGCGATCAGGCCGAAGCCGCAGTTGTCCTTGAAGCTATCGGGATTGAACAGGCCTGCTTTCATAGCGCTCTCACCGGCAATCAGGTTATTGCGAAGGCATCACAAAACGGTCCGCTTGTTTGAACTTTTTTCGGACAGTCAAAGGCTGACCAGTGTAGCGAAAAAATCGCTTACGACAAACACTGATGACACCTGATGAAAATTCGATGACGCAAAACAGAAAGCCCCGGCGTCACTCTCGTGATAGCACCGGGGCTTTCTTTTCGTGCCAGGCAAGAATCAGCGACTGGTGGCGATGTCCTGCTGGATGCTGGCGAAGGTCCGCGGCCAGGGCTTGCTGGCCTGTACCTTGGCCGGCAACTGCTTGACTGCCGCCTCGGCCGCCGCCCGATTGGCGAAGTTGCCGTAGGTCACCACATAGAGCGCCTTGCCCTGGTAGCTCTTCTTGAAATAGCGGAAGTTGCCACTGTCGGCCTGGGCGGCGATAAAGTCCTGCGCGGCCTTCTCGTTGCTGGTGCCCACCACCTGCAAGGCGTACTTGCTGCCCGCCTGACTGCCGTACCAGCCCGCCGCAGCGCCACCGGCGTGCGCAGGGGCGGCAGCCGGGGCCGGCTTGGCCGGTGCCGGCGCGGGGGTAGGCGCAGGTACGGTATGCCGGGGCGCCGGAGCGGCCACGGCCGGCACGCTGGGCGCTGGCGTGCGTGCCGGCGTCCGGCTGGGCAGTTCGTCCTCGTCACTGATGGGCGGGGCGTCGGTGGTCACGGTGGGCGGCACGCCACCCGCGCCCATGTCGTTGCCGGCAGCGGTACCAGCCTGACGCCCACCCGCCGCTTCCGCCAGGGGTTCGCGGATGACCGGCTGCGACTCGCCCACCAGCGGCAGGGGTAGCGGCTTGGAAGAGCCATCGAACTGGATGGGCGCCCCCTGGGCGTCCTTGCCGGCGGACGCGGTGTTCTGGCCGCCCATGGGCAGGTCCTGCCCGGCCGTGCCGGTCGCGGGGGTTTCGCTCTTGCCGCCCTTGAGCGACAGCGCCGCAGCGCCCACTGCCAGCACCACCACCCCGAGAATGACCAGATGCTTGCGCGGCAGCGCCGCCAGCAGATTGCGCGAGCCCTTCGCCGGAGCGGCGGCCTTCTTGCGCCGGGCGGTCATGCCGGCCACCAGGACATCCCGGGCTTCTTCGTTGAGCCGACCGGGCCAGCCGCCGGAGCGCTGGTGAATGGTCGCGAGTTGCTCGTCGGTAAAGATCTCCAGACCCTGACCGGCACCTTCCAGACGCTGGGCGAGATATTCCTCGGCCTCGCTTTCGCTGTAGGGCAGCAATTCGATGGCGTGATAGCGCTCTTCGCCCTGGGCGATGTCTTCCAGGCGCATCACCACTTCCGCCTCGCCGAACAGGAAGACGTGCAGACGCTCCTTTTCGCCACCCCCGGCCAGCTCCAGCAGGGCTTCCAGGGCGGGGGTGGCCAGCGCCTCGGCGTCATCCACCAGGATGTAGACCTCCTGCCCCGCCAGGCGCACTTCCGCCGCCTGCGCGAGAATGGCCGCCGGCGTCTGGCTGTCGGCGCCCACGCCCTTGGCGACCTGGGCCAGCACGGTGCGGGCGTCGCCGCCGTTCTGCGCGGAAATCACCACGCAGTGCACGGCTTCCTTCTTGGTGCTGGCCGCCAGTGCCTGGCGCAGCAAGGTCTTGCCGCTACCCTCGGGACCGCTGACCACCAGCAATAGCTGGCTGTAGCGGGCCAGGTGATGCAACTGACCCAGCACCGGCTTGCGCTGCGCCGGAAAGAATTTGAAACCGGGAACGCGGGCGGCGAACGGGTCGTGAGTGAACTGATAGTGACCGAGGAAGGCTTCGTCGGCGTGCAGATTGGACATGGGACTCTCTTGTTCTCCTTACTGGGCGGTCAGCGCTTGGTAATCGGTACGCAGCGTCTGCTCGAGAATGTCGCGGGCGAAGTCGGCGGTCACCACGGCCTGGCCCAGGTCACTGAGCAGTACCAGCCGGAGTTGTCCATCCAGGACCTTCTTGTCCACCGCCATGAGGCGTTCGAAATCGGCCGGTTGCATGTCGGCCGGGGGTACCACGGGAAGCCCCGCCCGGACCAGCAGGCGCAGGGCGCGGTCGCGCTGGGCGGCCGTGAGCCAGCCCAGCAGCAGGGACATCTGCAGCGCCATGACCATGCCGGCGGAAACCGCTTCGCCGTGCAGCCAGACGCCATAGCCCTGGTGGGTCTCGATGGCGTGACCGAAGGTATGCCCCAGGTTGAGGATCGCCCGCAGGCCCGACTCGCGCTCGTCGCTGCCGACCACCTGGGCCTTGGCCGCGCAGGAACGCTCGATGGCTTCGGTGAGTGCCTGCTGGTCCAGCGCCAGCAGCGCCTCGACATGCTCCTCGAGCCAGCCGAGGAAGGGCTCGTCGCAGATCAGACCGTACTTGATGACCTCGGCCAGACCCGCCGACAGTTCCCGCGCCGGCAGGGTCGCCAGGCTGGCGGTGTCGATGACCACGGCCTTGGGCTGGTAGAAGGCGCCGATCATGTTCTTGCCCAGCGGGTGGTTGATGCCGGTCTTGCCGCCCACCGAGGAATCGACCTGGGACAACAGCGTGGTCGGCACCTGGATGAAGTCCACCCCGCGCTGATAGCAGGCCGCGGCGAACCCGCCCATGTCGCCGACCACCCCGCCACCGAGGGCGATGAGGGTGGTCTTGCGATCATGGCGATCCCGCAGCAGACCGTCGAAGATCAGCTGCAGGGTTTCCCAGTTCTTGTGCGCCTCGCCATCGGGCAGCACGATCGAGCTGACCGGGCGATCGCCCAGGGTGCGCAGCAGGCGCTCCAGATAGAGCGGCGCGATGGTCTCGTTGGTGACGATCGCCACCTTGCGCCCGGCGAGATGGGGCAGGAAGCATTCCGGCTGATCCAGAAGGCCCTGGCCGATGTAGATCGGGTAGCTGCGCTCACCGAGCTCGACGTGAAGAGTCCGCATGCCGTCACCTTGATTCAAAGGGCGCCTAGCATAGCGCAGAACGCCTGCGGCTTTAATGCGGTGCCAGGGCTTTCAGACGGTCGAGTATCTGCAGCACGACCAGCCGGGGCGGCCGCTCGTCGGTCTCGATGATGATGTCGGCGATCTCGCGGTACAGCGGATCGCGCATGGCCATGAGCGTGCGCAGCACCGCCGCGGGATCGGCGGTCTGCAGGAGCGGGCGATTGCGATCGCGGGAGGTGCGCTCGATCTGCTGCTCAATGGAGGCATGCAGATAGATGACCCGCCCACCGCGCTTGAGCGCCTGGCGATTGTCCTCGCGCAGCACGGCGCCACCGCCGGTGGCCATCACCAGGCCGTTTTCTGCGCACAGCTCGGCGATCGCGGCGCGTTCGCGCTCGCGAAAGCCCTGCTCGCCTTCCACATCGAAGATCCAGGGGATGTCGGCACCGGTACGTTCTTCGATTACCTTGTCGGAATCCTTGAACGGCAGCCGCAATTCCTTCGCCAGGAGCCGGCCGATGGTGCTCTTGCCCGAGCCCATCGGTCCTACGAGAAACAGATTACGCACTTATGTCATCGACCAACCGCTATCGCCTGGTTGTTCATGATACGCGGCGTGAGGAAGATCAGCAGCTCGACTTTGCTGTCGGTGACCGAATCCCGGCGGAACAGTCGGCCGACATAGGGAATGTCGCCCAGCATCGGCACCTTGGTGGTGGACTTGGTCTGGGTATTGGAGAACACCCCGCCCAGCACGATGGTCTCGCCATCGCTCACCAGTACCTTGGCATTGACCTCGTTCTTGCTGATCGGCGGCACGCCGTTGAGGGCGTTCTGGTAGTCAGGGGCATCCTTGTTGACCTTGACCTCCATAATGATGCGGTTGTCCGGGGTGATCTGCGGTGTGACCTCCAGCGACAGGGCGGCCTGCTTGAAGCTGGTGCTGGTGGCACCGCTGGAGCTGGCTTCCTGGTAGGGGATCTCGGTACCGCGCAGGATCTTGGCGGTCTCCTTGTCCGAGGTCACCACCTTGGGCTGGGAGATGATCTCGCCATTGCCGCTGGACTGCAGGGCCGACAGCTGCAGGTCGAGCATCTTGCCACCGACCATGAAGCCGATGCCGATACCCGAGGTGCTGCCGGAAACGCCCATGTCGACGAAAGGCGTGGGCGCGACGCCGTTGGTCGAGGTGAAGTTACCCACGGTACTGGTACCCGGCAGGAAGGCCTGACCGGTAGTGGGGTCGACCGTGGTGGCCCCGTCCTTGCCATAGACCGCGAAGTTGCCCGAACTGGCGTTCCCGCCCCAGCGCACGCCCAGCTGCTTGCTGTAGTCGACGTTGGCCTCCACCAGCCGCGCCTCGATCATCACCTGGCGCACCGGAATGTCCAGCTGCGAGACGATGCGCCGCAGTTCGTCCAGGCGATTCTGGGTCTGGTAGGCAATGATGCTGTTGGTGCGCTCGTCCACCGAGATGGAGCCGCGCTCGTCGGCGGTCTTGTCGGCACTGGTCACCGACTGGAACAGCTTGGCGATGTCGGCGGCCTTGGCGTAGTTGACCTGGATCAGGTCGCGACGCAAGGGGGCCAGTTGCTGGATCTGCTTCTGGGACTCCAGCTCCTGACGCTCGCGGGCGGCGATCTCGTCGGCCGGGGCCACCAGCAGCACGTTGCCGATCTGGCGCTTGTCGAGGCCCTTGGTCTTGAGGATCAGGTCCAGCGCCTGGTCCCAGGGCACGTTCTGCAGGCGCAGGGTGATGTTGCCCTGTACGGTGTCGCTCGCCACCAGGTTGAGATTGGTGAAGTCGGCGATCAGCTGCAGCACCGAGCGGACATCGATGTCCTGGAAGTTCAGCGACAGCTTCTCGCCGGTATAAGTGAAGCGATCGGCTGCGCGCTTTTCCTTTTCCTCGGTGGTGAGCGGCTTGACGCTCAGGGTCAGACGGTTGTTGGTCTGGTAGGCCAGGTAGTCGTAGGTACCGGTCGGCTCGATGACGATGGACGCCCCGCTGCTATCAGCGGAGGCGTTGACGAACTGCACCGGAGTGGCGAAGTCCTTGACGTCCAGCCGTACTCGCAGCTCTTCGGGCAGCTGGGTACCGGCAAAGGTCAGGCGAATCTTGCCGCCCTGCTCCTGGATGTCCGGATTGATGCCGGTCTCGCTCAGGTCGATGACCACATTGCCCTCGCCCTGGGGCCCCCGTTGGAAATCGATATGGCGGATCGCCTTGCCGCGCAATTGCGGCCGCGGCGCGGTCATGGCCGCCACGCTAGAGGTGGCCTGGGTCGGCGGCAGCGGCGTGCGGGCGACCGCGCCGGGCAAGGGAGCGGACGACGGCGCGGTCACGGTGGTCGGCGCTGCCGCGCGCGGCAGGTTGGGCGTCAGGTTGGCCTGGGCACTGGCGGTCTGGCGACCGGCGGTGCCCCCGATGGTGACGAATAGGTTGCGACCGTCGGCCCGGGTGTCGTAGCTGGCCAGATTGGTGAGATTGATGATCAGGCGGGTGCGGTTGCCCGCCTCGACCACCGTCACGCTGCGGGCATTGCCATTGCCCAGCTCACGGCTCTTGGTACCGAGTTTGTTGGCGACCCCGGGCAGGTCCAGGGCGATGCGCGCCGGCTGCTCGATGGTGTAGCCCTTGGGCACCGGCACCGGCTGATCGAAGGTCAGCTTGAGTTCGATGCGATCCCCGGGCAGGGAGGCGACGTTCAAGGCCTGCAGATCGGCTGCCAGAGCCTGGCCGGCCAGGCTGCCCAGCAGCAGGGCCAGGCCCAGTCCCAGTCGTCCCGCGATAGTAGTGTTCACAGTGCTCGCCCCGCCCATTTAAGTCTTTTCCTTCAAGGTGATGGTGCGCGGCCGTTCCAGCCAGCCACCCTCGCCATCCGGGACGATTTCGATCACGTCGATCTCGCCATCGGTAATCTTGGTGATGCGTCCGTCATTGCGCCCCAGGTAGTCGCCCACCTTGACGCGATGCACGCCCCCGGCGCCGTTGACCAGCGCATAGCGGCCACTGGCATTGGCCAGGATGCCGACCATGCTGAAGGTCTCGATGTTGAAGCCTTCGAGAAACTGCTTGGGCCGATTCACGTCCGGCTTGATGTTGCCGGTTCCGCGCTGGCGCACCGTCGGATCGATGCGTACCGGTGCCTGGAAGGGGCTGCGCAGGGCGGCTGCCGCATAGGTGAAGGGTTCGTAGGCGCGAAACTGCGGCAGCGGCTCGATGGAACCGCGCGGCTTGGCGCGGGTTTCGTCCATGAAGGCCTGCAGATCGCTGGTATCGCTGGAACCGCAGCCGACCAGCACGCCGGTCAGCAGACAAAGCAACAGGGGCGTCCTCATTTGCCGAGCCCCTTGTCGTTGTAGCGATAGGTCTTGGCCAGGACATTCATGCGCAACTTGCCGCCGCCTCCGGAGACCGTGCCGCCGCCATTGGCGTTTCTGTCGTCCACCGGCTTGAGGTCGAAGTCGTGCAGGGTGACGATGCGCGGCAGGCTGGACACGCTGCTGACGAAGGTCGCCAAGTCATGATAGCTGCCCACCACGGTGATCTGGATCGGCAACTCGACATAGAACTGCTGGGTGACCTCGGGCAGCAGCTTGATCTGCTCGAACTCAAGACCGCTGCCGAGACCGGTGCGGGTGATGTCTTCCAGCAGCGCCGGCACCTCGGTGTCGCCGGGCAGTTGCCGCAGCAGGGCACCGAAGGATTCCTCCATCTCCACCATCTGCTGCTTGTAGGCATCCAGATTGGCCGCCTGGAAGGCCTTGCTGGCGTATTGCTGCTTGAGGGTCTCTTCCTGGTTGCGCTGGCTGTCCAGCTGGGCCTGCATGTCGCTGAGGTGGAACTGATAGCCGAGCAGCAGCACCACCAGCACGATCAGCAGGCAGGCGATGACCTTGACCGGCTTGGGCCAGGAACCGAGGTTCTCTAGGCTGAGTTCGTTGATGTCGACCTTGCGCAGGCTGGCCAGGGAATCGGCGAGACTCATGGTTTGCCTCCCTGGGCGAGCGGGGCCGGTGCCGCAGGGGCGCCGGGCTGGGTCTGCTTGACGGTGAGCTGGAAGGTGTTGGCCTGGTCCACCGCACCCGCGGTGGTGGCCTTGACCTCGATCAGCGTAGGCGAAGCGAACCAGTCCGAGGCATCCAGGTTACGCATCAGGTTGGAGACCCGGTTGTTGGATTCCGCCTCGCCACTAATCGACAGGGTGTCACCCTGCATCTTCAGCTCGCGGAAGTAGACGCCGTCCGGCAGCGTCCGCACCAGTTGATCGAAGACATGGCCGATGACCGGGCGGTTGCCCTGCAGGTCCTGGATGATCTTCATCCGCGCCAGCAGTTGCTGACGACGGGTCTTGAGTTCGCTGATTTCCTTGATGCGCACGTCCAGCTGGGCGATGTTCTGCTGGATGAAGGCATTGCGCGCCTCCTGGCGGGCGATCTCGCCGGACAGGTACTGATCACCGAGAAACACGGCGCCACAGGAGAGCACGAAGATGCCAGCCAGGATCACCAGGAACTGCTTGCGCCTTTCTTCGCGCAGCTGCTCCCGCCAGGGCAAGAGGTTGATGCGGGCCATCTAGTCGAAACTCCTCATGGCCAGGCCGCAGGCGATCATCAGCGCCGGGGCGTCACCCGCCAGGGCCGCCGCGTTGACCTTGTTGCTGACGGTCATGTCGGCGAAGGGATTGGCCAGGACCGTGGGGGTGCCGATTTTCTGCTGGATCAAGCGGTCGAGTCCGGAAATTGACGCGGTTCCTCCAGCAAGCAAGATGTAGTCCACATCATTGTATTGCCCGGCGGCGAAAAAGAACTGCAGCGAACGCGCCACCTGTTGCACCACCGCCTCGCGGAAGGGCGTCAGCACCTCGCTCTGGTAGTCGTCCGGCAGCCCGCCCTGCTTCTTGGCCAGACCGGCCTCTTCCACCGACAGGCCGTAGCGACGCTGGATCTCTTCGGTGAGCTGGCGACCGCCAAACAGCTGTTCGCGGGTGTAGATGGTCTTGCCGTTGTGCAGCACGCTCAGGGTGGTCATGGTGGCGCCGATGTCGACCACCGCCACGGTCAGGTCGTCGACGTGACCGCCAAGCTGATTGGCCAGCAGCTGGTAGGCGCGCTCCAGGGCATAGGCCTCGACGTCGACCACCTTGGCCGAGACGCCGGCCAGCGCCAGGGCCGCTTCGCGGACCTCGACGTTTTCCTTCCGGCAGGCGGCCAGCAGCACCTCGACGCGCTCGGCGTTGCGCGGCGACGGTCCCTGCACCTCGAAGTCGATGGCGACCTCGTCCAGTGGATAGGGAATGTACTGGTCGGCCTCCAGCTTGATCTGGTTTTCCAGCTCGTCGTCGGTCAGACCGGCGTCCATCTCGATGGTCTTGGCGATCACCGCCGAGCCGGAGACGGCCACGGCAGCGCTGCGCGCGGAGGTGCGCGCCTTGACCAGCACCCGGCCGATGGCCAGGCCCACGCCTTCGAGTTCGGCGATGTTCTTCTCGACCACGGCATTGGCCGGCAGGGGTTCGACCGCATAGGCCTCCACCCGGTAGCGCCCGCCTGCACGGCTCAACTCGATGAGTTTCACGGATGTCGAACTGACGTCGATACCCAGCAGCGTATTCGCCTTCTTTCTGAATAGCCCTAGCACATCAGTTCCCTATGAGCGACGGTGGTCTTCCGCGGACGGGCATTAGATAACAGACTTGACACCCGAGCAAATAGCGGCCAACCGCCAAACGCGCCTATAATGGCGACGCCGTGTAGGCTGACCCTCACCTGTCGCCCTTTCCTTCTTTCCATTCGAAAAGTCTCTTGATGCGTGTTCTGAAATTTTTCTGGTGGTCGTTGGTCGCCCTGGTCTGCAGCCTTTTGCTGGGTCTCAGCGGTGCCTTCCTCTACCTCAGCCCCAGCCTGCCCTCCATCGACGCCCTGCGAAACGTGCAACTGCAGATCCCTCTGCGGGTGTACAGCGCGGACGGCAAACTCATCGCCGAATTCGGTGAAATGCGCCGCTCGCCGCTGCGGTTCAACGAGATACCGCCCGATTTCATCCATGCCCTGCTCTCCGCCGAGGATGACAACTTCGCCAATCACTATGGCGTGGATGTGAAAAGCCTGGCGCGAGCGGTGAGCCAGCTGGTCAAGACCGGACACATCCAGACCGGCGGCAGCACCATCACCATGCAGGTCGCCAAGAACTACTTCCTGACCAGCGAACGCAGCTTCTCGCGCAAATTCACCGAGATCCTCCTGGCGCTGCAAATCGAGCGCCAACTGACCAAGGACGAGATCCTCGAGCTCTACGTCAACAAGATCTACCTGGGCAACCGCGCCTACGGCATCGAGGCCGCCGCCCAGGTCTACTATGGCAAGTCCATCAAGGACCTGACCGTTGCCCAGATGGCGATGATCGCCGGTCTGCCCAAGGCGCCGTCGCGTTACAACCCGGTCGCTAATCCTGAGCGTAGCCTGGAAAGACGCAATTGGATTCTCGAACGCATGTTCAAGCTCGGTTATATCGATCAGGCGGCCTACCAGGCCGGCATCGCCGAGCCGCTCGAGGCCTATCACCACGTCGCCATTCCCGAGCTCAACGCCCCCTACATCGCCGAGATGGCGCGGGCGGAAATGGTCGGCCGCTATGGCGGTGACGCCTATACCGATGGCTACCAGGTCTATACCACCATCGACAGCCGGCTGCAGACGGACGCCTTCGAGGCCGTGCGCGACGGCCTGACCGACTACGACCGCCGCCATGGCTACCGCGGGCCCGAGGCCCAGTGGCCCAACCGCAGCCGGGCCGAGTGGACCGCACTGATCCAGAAGCAGCGCATCGTCGGCGGCCAGGATCCGGCCATCGTCACCCAGGTGGAAAAGAGCGGCATCCTGGTCCTGACCCGCGATGGCAAGGAAGAGGCGGTCTCCTGGGATTCGATGAAGTGGGCCCGCCCCTACCTCAGCGCCAACAGCCTGGGGCCGCGGCCGAACGGTCCGGCCGACGTGGTCAAGGTCGGCGACCTGATCCGGGTGCAGCGCCAGGACGATGGCAGCCTGAAGTTCTCGCAGATCCCCAAGGCGCAGAGCGCCCTGGTCTCCCTCGACCCCCAGGATGGCGCCATCCGTGCTCTGATCGGTGGCTTCTCCTTCGAGCAGAGCAACTACAACCGCGCGACCCAGGCCCGCCGCCAGCCCGGCTCCAGCTTCAAGCCGTTCATCTACAGCGCGGCCCTGGAAAAGGGCTTCACCGCCGCCAGCCTGGTCAACGATGCGCCCATCGTCTTCATGGACGAGAATCCCGACGAAGCCTGGCGACCAAAGAACGACAACAACACCTTCCTCGGCCCCATCCGCCTGCGCGAGGCGCTGTATCGCTCGCGCAACCTGGTGTCCATCCGGGTGCTGCAGGCCATCGGCATCGACTATGCGCTGGACTACGTCAGTCGCTTCGGCTTCGAGCGCGACCAGTTGCCGCGCAACCTGTCCCTCGCTCTCGGCACCCCGGGCCTGACGCCGCTGGAAGTCGCCACCGGCTGGTCGGTGTTCGCCAACGAGGGTTACAAGGTGACCCCCTACGTGGTCGATCACGTGACCGATCGCGACGGCAAGGTGGTCTATCGCACTGCCGCGCCGCGGGTGCCCCAGCAGGCGCAGGCCAAGGCTGCCCCGGGCGTCGAGGTCACGCCGGCGGCCGATACCGCCGCGGCCGATCCGGCCAATCCGGCGCCGGTGTTCGCGCCCCAGGTCATCGACCCGCGCAACGCCTTCATCATGAACAGCATGCTGCAGGACGTGATCAAGCGCGGCACTGGGCGCAAGGCGCTGGAACTGGGTCGCAACGACCTGGCCGGCAAGACCGGTACCACCAACGAATCCAAGGACACCTGGTTCTCCGGCTACAACGGCGACTACGTGACCACGGTCTGGGCCGGCTTCGATCAGCCCGAGACCCTGGGTCGCCAGGAATTCGGTGGCACCGTGGCCCTGCCGATCTGGATGAGCTACATGGGCGCGGCGCTCAAGGACAAGCCGCCGCATCAGCTCAAGGAACCGGAAGGCATCGTCTCCATCCGCGTGGACCCCACCACCGGTCGCGCTGCGCCGCCCGGCACGCCCAACGCCTACTTCGAGCTGTTCAAGAGCGAGGACACCCCGCCGAGTCTGGACGAGCTGCCGCCTGGCGTGGCGCCCGGCACACCGCTACCCTCCAGCGAAACTGTGCCCATGGACATCTTCTGATCTCCAGCCAATAAAAAACCCCGCCGCGGCGGGGTTTTTTTATTGCTTCGGACCTTACTTGGCGAAGACGTCATCCACGGACTTCAGCGGATAGTTCGCCGGATAGGGCAGCGTGGCCACGCCGGTCTCGATGGCGGCCTTGGCCACGGCATCGGATACCAGGGTGATCAGGCGCGCGTCCATCGGCTTGGGAATGATGTACTCGCGACCAAAGCTCAGGCTGTCGACGTTGTAGGCCGCGCAGACTTCCTTGGGCACCGGCAGCTTGGCCAGGTCACGCAGGGCCAGGGCGGCGGCGATCTTCATCTCTTCGTTGATGACCCGGGCGCGCACGTCCAGGGCACCGCGGAAGATGAAGGGGAAGCCGAGGACGTTGTTGACCTGGTTCGGGTAGTCGGAACGACCGGTGGCCATGATCACGTCGTCGCGGGTGGCGTGGGCCAGCTCGGGGGTGATTTCCGGATCAGGATTGGAGCAGGCGAAGACGATGGGGTTGGCCGCCATGCGCTTGAGGCCTTCGGCCGACAGCAGGTTGGGGCCGGACAGACCGACGAAGACGTCGGCACCCTCGAGGGCGTCGTCCAGGGTGCGCTTGCTGGTCTCGGTGGCAAAGGTCGCCTTGTACTGGTTCAGGTCGTTGCGGCCGCTGTGGACTACGCCCTGACGGTCGATCATGTAGATGTTCTCGACCTTGGCGCCCATGCTGGCCAGGAGGCGCATGCAGGAGATGGCGGCGGCGCCGGCACCCAGGCAGACGATTTTGGCGTCTTCCAGGCGCTTGCCGGCGATTTCCAAGGCGTTGAGCATGCCGGCAGCGGTGACGATGGCGGTGCCGTGCTGGTCATCGTGGAACACCGGGATGTCGCACTGCTCGATCAGGGCGCGCTCGATCTCGAAGCACTCGGGCGCCTTGATGTCTTCTAGGTTGATGCCACCGAAGGTGATGGAGATGCGCTTGACGGTGTCGATGAAGGCCTGGGGGCTCTCGGCGTCCACCTCGATGTCGAAGACGTCCACACCGGCGAAGCGCTTGAACAGCACACCCTTGCCTTCCATCACCGGTTTGGAGGCCAGCGGGCCGAGGTTGCCCAGGCCGAGGATGGCGGTACCGTCGGAGATCACGGCGACCAGGTTGCCCTTGCCGGTGTAGCGATAGGCCAGTTCGGGATCGCGACCGATCTCGCGGACCGGTTCGGCGACGCCGGGGCTGTAGGCCAGGGACAGGTCGCGGGCGGTCGCGGTGGGCTTGGTCAGCTCGACGCTGAGTTTGCCGGGGCGCGGCTGGGCGTGGTATTCGAGGGCAGCGGTTTTGAGATCAGACATTATTGGTATATCCGCGTGGTGTGGGTCTTGGGTCGGGCGAGAATACGCAAAGACTCAAGGTGCCACAAGCAATCGGCCATATGCCTGAAATCAATCGCAATACGACTTTCGGCTAAAACGATTCAACCTGCAAACCCAGCATGTGCGGATCGCTCAAGGTCATCTGCCAGCGGGCGCGCCCCGCTTCCTGGCGCCGGCTGCGATCGGAAATCCAGCCCCGCGCCTCGAGCTGGCGGCCGATCCATTGATGCAGCGGCACGCCGTCGAAGGCCTCGACGAAGCGCTCGGGGACATTGACCACCAGATCGCCTTCGAACTGCAGCCAGAGGCCGCCGCGATTGCGTTCGACGTCCAGCAGACGCCCCTGCACCACGGCGAAACCGCCTTCCGCGATCCGGGTGGCGGGGGTCGGCTCCTGCTTCCAGACCCCGAGACGCGCCCGGCGCGCCTGGCTTTGCGCGGCGGCCTGACAATCGGCCAGCCGGATATTGGGCGCGATGGCGACGGCATAGCCGAGACCCTCGACGATCAACCGGACTTCAAGATTGTCGCCCTCGCGATCATAGAGATGTGCCAGGGTGCGGCCGTAATGGTCGGTCGCCTCGCTACCCGGCACCAGCCGCAGGCGCTCGTCGCTGGCCTCGACCAGTTCCTGCAGGCGCCGGCGCGCCGCCTCGGCATAGGGCTGGGCGGTACCGCCGGACTTGCCCAGCTCGGGCGCATTGACGCCGATCAGCCGGACCGAGCGGCCGTCTACCAGGCGCAGGGTATCGCCATCCACCACCTGCCGGACCACCACCTCCTGGCCACCAGGCAGCAGCGGGCACGCCGCCGCCAGGGCCGCGGGCGCGCCGGTCAGGCCAGAAACGAAAAAGGCGCCCCAGAGGGACGCCTTCTTCAGTGTCGAACCATGCGGAGATGGTCGACGGCAGCGCATTACTTGCTGCTGCCGAACACGCCGAAGCGCTGCTTGAAACGGTCGATACGGCCGCCAGCGTCCAGGACCTTCTGCTTGCCGGTGTAGAACGGGTGGCATTCGGAGCAGACGTCCAGGTGAATGTTCTTGCTCAGGGTCGAGCGGGTCTTGATGACGTTGCCGCAGCTGCAGGTGGCTTCGATGGCATCGTACTGCGGATGGATATCAGCTTTCATGGGGCTATCCTCGGGGTCTAGCTGTGCCGCCACCCGGCGCCATTGCCGGATACCGCACAGATTTGGGCTGCAAATCATACCAGAGCAGCTAAGAGGTGCAAGCAGCCCCCACACCGCCCGTCTGCTACCATCGGGCTTTCCTCCTGCGAGCCCTGCCGTGCCCCTGATCCTGCGCCTGGCGCTGCCCTCCCCGCTGCGCCGCCTGTTCGACTATCTGCCGCCCAAGGGAGCGGTCGAGGAGCAGTTGCGCCCGGGCGTGCGGCTGCGGGTGCCCTTTGGCCGCCGCGAGGTGATCGGGGTCCTGATCGAGGTCGCCCAGGAGACCGAGGTGCCGGCGGACAAGCTGCGCAAGGCGCTGCAGCTGCTCGACGAGCGTCCGCCACTGCCGAGCGCGCTGTTCGAACTCTGCCAGTGGTCCGCCCAGTACTATCAGCACAGCCTCGGCGACACCCTGAGCTGGGCACTTCCTGCCCTTTTGCGTCAGGGAGAACCGGCGGAGCGACGGCTGCAGCGCTTCTGGATCGCCCAACCCGACGCCCGCCCGGAAGATCCGCGCCTGGCCCGGGCGCCGCGCCAGCGCGAGGCGCTCAAGACCCTGCGTCAGCATCCCCATGGCGTGCTGCACGAATTGCTCGGCCAGCTCGGCCTGGTCAAGGACAGCCTCGACCTCCTGCAGGCCAAGGGCCTGGTCCACGTGGAGACCCGCTATCACCAGCCGCATCGGCACCAGGGCGCCTGGCTCGCCCAGGCCGAACTGCCGCTCAACGGCGAGCAGCGCCTGGCCTACGAAGCGGTCCGCGCCGGCAGCGGCTTCCACTGCTATCTGCTGGAAGGGGTGACCGGCAGCGGCAAGACCGAGGTCTATCTGCAGCTGATCCGCGCCACCCTGGAAGCGGGACGTCAGGCCCTGCTGCTGATCCCCGAAATCAACCTGGGGCCCCAGACCCTGGGTCGCTTCGAACAGCGCTTCAATGCGCGCATCGCCCTGCTGCATTCGGCGCTGACCGATCGCGAGCGCATGGACATCTGGCTGGCCGCCCGCGATGGCGAACTGGACATCGTGGTGGGCACCCGCTCGGCGCTGTTCACCCCGCTCAAGCACCCCGGGCTGATCATCGTCGACGAAGAACACGACGCCTCCTATAAACAGCAGGAAGGCCTGAGGTACCACGCCCGCGACCTGGCGGTGGTCCGCGCGCGCTTCGAGAATCTACCGGTGGTGCTGGGTTCGGCCACGCCCTCGCTGGAAAGCCTGCACAACGCCGAGCAGGGGCGTTACGCCCATCTGCGTCTGTCACTCCGCGCCGGTGGCGCCCAGCCGCCGCGCTTCGAGCGCCTGGACGTGCGCAGTCGCCCCCTGGACAGCGGCCTGTCCCAACCGCTGCTCAAGGCCATGGGCGCGACCCTGGAACGGGGCCAGCAGGTGCTGGTGTTCCTCAATCGCCGCGGCTTCGCCCCCACCCTGCTCTGCCATGACTGCGGCTGGCTGGCCCAGTGCCCGCGCTGCGACGCCCGCATGACCTATCACCGCGGCTCCGGCGAGTTGCGCTGCCACCATTGCGATCAGCGCCAGACGCCACCGCGCCATTGCCCCTCCTGCGGCAAGCTCGACCTGCGCCCGGTGGGCGCCGGCACCGAACGCGCCGAGGAACGCCTGCAGCTGCTGTTTCCGGACGTCCCGGTGCTGCGCATCGACCGCGACACCACGGCGCGCAAGGACGCCTTGGGCAAGCTGCTGAAAACCATCCACAGCGGCACGCCCTGCATCCTGGTCGGCACCCAGATGCTCGCCAAGGGGCACCACTTTCCCAAGGTGACCCTGGTCGCCGTGCTGGACGCCGACAGCGGTCTGTTTTCCGCCGACTTCCGCGCCAGCGAGCGCATGGCCCAGCAGATCGTCCAGGTGGCCGGCCGTGCCGGACGCGCCGAGGAACCGGGCCAGGTGCTGATCCAGACCCATCTGGCCGATCATCCGCTCATGGTGCAACTGGCCGAGGAAGGCTATCCGGCCTTTGCCCGTCAGGCCCTGCAGGAGCGCCGCGCCGCCGGCCTGCCGCCCTTCGCCTATCTGGCGCTGCTGCGTGCCGACGCCCATCGCCAGGATCAGGTGGAGAATTTCCTCGAGGCGGCCTATCACGTCGCCGAGGGCCTGGCGGTCAATCTCGCCCTGCCCCAGGTGGAGTTGCTCGGCCCGGTACCGGCGCCGATGGAAAGACGGGCCGGTCGCCACCGCGCTCAGCTGCTGTTGCAGAGCAGCAGTCGCGCCCCTCTGCACCGGCTGCTGGGCATCTGGGTCGTCCAGCTGGAAAGCCTGCCCGAGGCCCGTCAGGTGCGCTGGTCGCTGGATGTGGATCCCATCGATCTCTTCTAGTGGCATTGGCTTACCATTGGCAAGGCCGGGCTCGCCACGGATAATGCCGGGTTTTCATCGCAGTGCGCGCTCGGCGCACGCCGAAGGCCAAAGACCATGAAAGACAGCATCCGCCAGCTCATCCAGCACGCCCTCGACCGCCTGATCGCCGACGGCACCCTGCCGGCCGACGTGGCCCCGGCCATCCAGGTCGAGAACACCAAGGACAAGAGCCACGGCGATTTCGCCAGCAACGTCGCCCTGCTGCTGGCCAAACCGGCCCGGGCCAAGCCCCGTGACCTGGCCGAGAAGCTGCTGGCCGCCCTGCCCGCCGATCCGGCGGTGAGCAAGGTGGAGATCGCCGGCCCCGGCTTTCTCAACTTCTTCCAGAATCACGCGCAACTAGCCGCGCGGCTGGATGCGGCCTTCGCCGATCCGCACCTGGGCGTGCCCAGGCACGAGCCGCGGCAGCGCGTGGTGGTGGACCTCTCCTCGCCGAACCTGGCCAAGGAAATGCACGTCGGCCACCTGAGATCCACCATCATCGGCGATGCCGTGGCGCGGGTGCTGGAATTCCTCGGCGACGAGGTGATTCGCCAGAACCACGTGGGTGATTGGGGTACCCAGTTCGGCATGCTGCTGGCCTACATGGAAGAGCAGCCCCAGGCCGCCGAAGGCGAGCTGGCCGATCTCGAGGTGTTCTATCGCGCCGCCAAGGGCCGCTTCGACGCCTCGCCGGAATTCGCCGCTCGCGCCCGCGAACTGGTGGTGGCGCTGCAGGCGGGCGATGCCCACTGCCTGCGCCTCTGGGAGCGATTCAACGCCGTCTCCCTGTCCCACTGCCAGGAGGTCTACGATCGCCTCAACGTCAAGCTGACCCCGGCCGACGTCAAGGGCGAGAGCGCCTACAACGACGACCTGGCCCAGGTGGTGGCCGACCTCGACGCCGCCGGTCTGCTCACCGAGAGCGACGGCGCCCGCTGCGTCTTCCTCGACGAATTCAAGAACGCCGAAGGCAATCCGCTGCCGGTGATCGTGCAGAAGGCCGGCGGTGGCTATCTCTATTCCACCACCGACCTGGCCGCCATGCGCTATCGCAGCCGCCAGCTGCACGCCGATCGCGCGCTCTACTTCGTCGATCAGCGCCAGGCCCTGCACTTCCAGATGGCCTTCGAGGTGGCACGCCGCGCCGGTTTCGTCGATGCGGCCATGGACCTCGAGCACATGGGCTTCGGTACCATGAACGGCGCCGACGGCCGTCCGTTCAAGACCCGCGACGGTGGCACCGTCAAGCTGGTCGACCTGCTCGACGAAGCCGAGGAACGCGCCTACCAGCTGGTCAAGGAGCGCAATGCCGGTCGCGCCGAGCGTGGCGAAGCGCCCTTCAGCGAAGACGAATTGCGTCACATCGGCCGCGTGGTGGGCATCGCCTCGGTCAAGTACGCCGATCTGTCCAAGCACCGGACCAGCGACTACAGCTTCAATTTCGAACAGATGCTCAGCTTCGAGGGCAACACCGCGCCTTATCTGCTGTATGCCTACACCCGCGTCGCCAGCGTGCTGCGCAAGGCCGAGCAGCACGAACCCGCCGGCAGCATCCGCTTGGACGCGCCCCAGGAGCAGGACCTCGGCGGGCGTCTGGCGCAATTCGGCGAGATCCTCGCCAGCGTTGCCGACAAGGGCACCCCGCACCTGCTGTGCAGCTACCTCTACGACCTGGCCGGCCTGTTCTCCAGCTTCTACGAGAATTGCCCGATCCTGACCGCCGAGGACCCCGCCCTGCGCCAGAGCCGCCTGCGGCTGGCCGCCCTCACCGGGCGCACCCTCAAGCAGGGTCTGGAACTGCTTGGTCTGCACACCCTGGAACGCATGTAAGAGACGGATCACCGCCTGATGGCCACCAAGAAAGCCCCACCCAAGCGCGGCGCCAGTCGCAACACCTCGGCTCCCAAGAAACAGCCCCTGCCCGGCTGGGTCTGGCTCGCGTCGGGTCTGGCCATCGGGGCCTTCGTGGTGTTCCTGATGAAACTCGAACCAGGCAACAAGGCGGTGCAGCGCGCCAAGCCGGAAGAGGGTCGCCCGGCCGCCGCGGCGGGCAACGGCAAGCCGGCCGCGACCGCCGCTGGCAAGACCGAGGGCACGCCGCCCACGCCGATCAAGCCCAAGTACGACTTCTATACCCTGCTGCCCGAATCCGAGGTGATCGTGCCGCCGGATGCCGTGCCGCGCAATCCGGCCGCCAAGCCGGCCACCCCGGCCAAGCCGGATGCCGCCGCGACTCCGGCGCAACCCGGCCAGGCGGCCACGGCGACACCGGCCACGCCCGCGACCACCGCGGGCCAGCCGGCCGCCACGCCGCCCAAGGAAGCCACCACCAAGGCCCAGCCGCCGGTGACGCTGTTCTTCCTCCAGGCCGGCTCCTTCCGCACCCAGGCCGATGCCGACCGGGTCCGCGCCCAGATCATCATGCTCGGCCAGGACGTGCGGGTGGAGTCGGGCAAGGTCAAGGACGACACCTGGTACCGGGTACTGGTCGGTCCCTACAGCGACCGCGACCAACTGACCCAGGCGCAGAAACAGCTCGCCGGCAGCGGCTTCAAGAATCTGTTGCTACAGCAGCGACGCGGTCACTAGGAGTCTGCCCACGGCCTGCTGCGCGTCGGCCAAACGGTGTTGAAAACTCCCTCGGAATGCTCATTTACCACGCGTAAACTGCGCTTCCTCGAGAATCTTCGCCTTGTTTGGCTCTAGCTCGCGAGGCCGTGAACAGACTCTCACCTGCCGAATCCCCTCGCCGCGGCGCTTGAAGGGCGTCGCGGCCATCCCCATATCTCTGCGTAACCGGGGCCGACGCCCCAAGCAACGCGGAGAGATTCCCTTGACCACCATCGTTTCTGTACGCCGCAACGGCAAGGTCGTGATCGGCGGCGACGGCCAGGTTTCCCTGGGCAACACCGTCATGAAAGGCAACGCCAAGAAAGTCCGGCGGCTGTACCGGGGCGAGGTGCTGGCCGGTTTCGCCGGCGGTACCGCCGACGCCTTCACCCTCTTCGAGCGCTTCGAGGCGCAACTCGAGAAGCACCAGGGCCACCTGGTCCGCGCCGCCGTCGAGCTGGCCAAGGACTGGCGCACCGATCGCGCCCTGCGTCGCCTGGAAGCCATGCTGGCGGTCGCCAACAAGGACGCCTCCCTAATCATCACCGGCAATGGCGACGTGGTGGAGCCCGAGGAAGGCCTGATCGCCATGGGTTCCGGTGGCGCCTATGCCCAGGCCGCTGCCCGCGCCCTGCTCATGCACACCGACCTGGGTGCCCGCGAGATCGCCGAGACCGCCCTGAACATCGCCGGTGACATCTGCGTGTTCACCAACCGCAACCTGACCATCGAGGAGCTGGACGCGCCCCAGGCGTGATCCGGTTTAGAGACTGCCCATGTCCATGACCCCCCGCGAGATCGTCCACGAACTCAATCGCCACATCATCGGCCAGGACGACGCCAAGCGCGCCGTGGCCATCGCCCTGCGCAACCGCTGGCGGCGCATGCAGCTGCCGGTCGAGCTGCGCCCCGAGGTCACGCCCAAGAACATCCTGATGATCGGCCCTACGGGCGTGGGCAAGACCGAGATCGCCCGCCGCCTGGCCAAGCTGGCCAATGCGCCCTTCCTCAAGGTGGAAGCCACCAAGTTCACCGAGGTCGGCTATGTCGGCCGTGACGTCGAGTCCATCATCCGTGACCTCGCCGATGCCGCCGTGAAGATGCTGCGCGAGCAGGAGATGGTGCGTAACCGCCATCGCGCCGAAGACGCCGCCGAAGAGCGCATCCTCGATGCCCTGCTGCCGCCGGCGCGCCCCTCGGTGGGCTTCAGCAACGAACCCCAGCCGGCGTCGACCGATAGCAACACCCGCCAGCTGTTCCGCAAGCGCCTGCGCGAGGGCCAGCTGGACGACAAGGAAATCGACATCGAGGTGGCCGATGCCCCCGCCGGCGTCGAGATCATGACCCCGCCCGGCATGGAGGAGATGACCAGCCAGCTGCAGAATCTCTTCGCCGGCATGCACAAGGGCAAGACCAAGCAGCGCAAGCTCAAGGTCAAGGAAGCGCTCAAGCTGGTGCGTGACGAGGAAGCCGCGCGCCTGGTCAACGAAGAAGAACTCAAGGGCCGTGCCCTGGAAGCCGTCGAGCAGCACGGCATCGTCTTCATCGACGAGATCGACAAGGTGGCCAAGCGCGGCAACACCAGCGGCGCCGACGTCTCCCGCGAGGGCGTGCAGCGCGACCTGCTGCCGCTGATCGAGGGCTGCACCGTCAACACCAAGCTGGGCATGGTCAAGACCGACCATATCCTGTTCATCGCCTCGGGTGCCTTCCACCTGTCCAAGCCCAGCGACCTGGTGCCGGAACTGCAGGGCCGCCTGCCGATCCGCGTCGAACTCAAGGCGCTGACCCCGCAAGACTTCGAGCGCATCCTCACCGAGCCGCACGCCTCGCTGACCGAGCAGTATCGCGAACTGCTCAAGACCGAGGGGCTGCACGTGGACTTCGCCGCCGACGGCATCACCCGCATCGCCGAGATCGCCTGGCAGGTCAACGAGAAGACCGAGAACATCGGTGCCCGGCGCCTGCACACCCTGCTGGAGCGCCTGCTCGAAGAGGTGTCCTTCAGCGCCGCCGACCTCGCCGGCCAGCAGAATGGCGAGCCCATCGTCATCGACGCGGCCTATGTGAACGGCCACCTGGGCGAACTGGCCCAGGACGAAGACCTGTCGCGCTATATACTGTGATGGTACTGCCGGCGCCCCAGGGCGCCGGCTTCGCCTGCGAGATCAGCCACCATGCGTACTCCCACCGCCATCCAGCTCCACAAGGCTTCGAAGACCCTCAGCGTCAGCTATGGCGCGGAAACCTTCGAGCTGCCCGCCGAATTCCTGCGCGTGCACTCACCCTCGGCCGAGGTCCAGGGACACGGCAATCCGGTATTGCAGTGGGGCAAACAGCAGGTCGGCATCAGCGCCGTCGAACCGGCGGGGCGCTACGCCATCAAGCTGACCTTCGACGACGGCCACGACAGCGGCCTGTTCAGCTGGGACTATCTCTATGAACTGGGCAGTCGCCGCGACGCGCTCTGGGCCGACTACCTGGAACAACTGGCCCGCGCAGGCAAGACGCGGGACCCGCATGTCAGCGCGGTCAAGCTGATGCTCTGAGCGGACTCAGGCCGCCAGGGCCTTGTCCAGCTTGCGCTCGATTTCCTTTTCGATCTGGCCACTGAGCATCGAGAACATCATGCCCAGGGTCGCCAGCACCCGCACCCGGTCCTCACCGACCTCGATCCGCCCATCCACGCCGCTGCGCGTGAACTTCAGGGTATCGCCTTCCCAGGCGCAGGCCACCCCATAGTCGCGCGTGAGTTTTTCCGCCAGCTGGTCGGTCTTTTGGCGAACGCTTTCCAGGCCGAGCGAATGGCTGCGTTCGATGGTGATCTGGGACATCGGGGAACTCCGGATAAGGGGCCCTGACTATAGCGAGGGCCCGCCACCTCGCCAATCGCGAGAACCGAGCGGTCAGCCAGGTTTTAGCCAGGCAAGCCGGGCGATCCCCCTGCTAGAATGCCCTCTTGTCCCTGTCCCAGGTGTAGCCCCATGAGCGATCCGCGCAAAGGCCCCGAGGCCGAATCCCAGACCCACTTCGGCTACCAGAGCGTTCCGGAGAGCCAGAAGGCTTACAAGGTCGCGGAAGTCTTCCATTCGGTCGCGGCCAAGTACGATGTGATGAACGACCTGATGTCGGCGGGCATCCACCGGCTGTGGAAGAGATTCACCATCGAACTCTCAGGCGTGCGCCGCGGCAACCGGGTGCTGGACATCGCCGGCGGTACCGGCGACCTGACCAAGCAGTTCGCCCGCCTGGTCGGCCCCACCGGCGAGGTGGTCCTGGCCGACATCAACGATTCCATGCTCAGGGTCGGCCGCGATCGCCTGCTCGACGAAGGCGTCGCCAGCAACGTGCGCTTCGTCCAAGCCGATGCCGAGAAGCTGCCCTTCCCCGACAACCATTTCGACTGCATCACCATCGCCTTCGGCCTGCGCAACGTCACCCACAAGGACCAGGCCCTGGCCTCCATGCTGCGCGTGCTCAAGCCCGGTGGCCGGCTGCTGGTGCTGGAATTCTCCAAGCCCACCAATCCGCTGGTGTCCAAGGCCTATGACGCCTACTCCTTCGGCTTCCTGCCGCTGATGGGCAAGCTGGTGGCCGGTGACGCCGACAGCTATCGCTACCTGGCCGAATCCATCCGCATGCACCCCGACCAGCAGACCCTCAAGGCCATGATGGAAGAAACCGGCTTCGCCCGGGTGACCTTCCACAACATGACCGGCGGCGTGGTCGCCCTGCACCGCGGCATCAAGCCCTGATGGCCCTCGTCACCCAGGCGTTGCTGGCGGCGCTGGAACGTGGCCTGAATCCGCTGCTGGCGCTGGATCCGTTGGCGCTGCCGCGACTGGCCGGCCTGACCGGCCGGGTGATCGCGGTCCAGACCCGGCAACCGGCGCTGCGCCTCTACATCCTGCCCGCGGGTGACGGCCTGCACTTCGCCGCCCATCACGAGGGCGACATCGACTGCACCCTGAGCGCCCCGGCGACGCGCCTGGCCGAGCTGGCCCTGGCCCGCGACAAGCAGCGGGTGCTGCACCAGCCGGACGTCCGCCTGGAAGGCGACAGCACCCTGCTGATCGAACTGTCCGACATCCTGCAGAAGCTGGAGCTGGACTGGCAGCACGAGGTCAGTCGCTGGCTCGGCCCGCTGCCCGCGGCCTTGCTCGGCGACCTGGCCCGGCGTGGCCAGGCCCTTGGTGAACAGAGTCGTGACAGTCTGCAGCTGACGCTGTCCAACTGGCTGAACGAGGAGAGTCGTCAGCTGGTCGGCCGCCTGGAAGGCGAGGCCCGCTTCGCCGAGATCGATGCCCTGCGCCTGGACGTGGATCGTCTCGACGCCCGTCTCGCCCGCCTGGGCACCGCCCGCAACGCCAGGGATAACCCCGACGAATGAAGCTGTTCGCTGCCCTCAACCGCCTGTTGCGGATCTTCTTCGTGGTGATCCGCTATCGGCTGGACGACATCGTCTATGCCCTGCCGCTGCCCTGGTACCTGCGCGCCACCCGCTACGTGCTGCCCTGGCGCTGGCTGCCGCGCCCGAGCAAGACCCTGCCGCGCGGTGCCCGCCTGCGCCTGGCGCTGGAAGGCCTGGGCCCGGTGTTCGTCAAGTTCGGCCAGATCCTCTCCACCCGCCGCGACCTCATGCCCGAGGATATCGCCGACGAACTGATGTTCCTGCAGGACAAGGTCCCACCCTTTCCGCCGGAAAAAGCCGTGGCGCTCATCGAGTCGCAACTCGGCGTGCCCATCAAGCAGGCCTTCGCCCGTTTCGACCACCAGCCGCTGGCCTCGGCCTCGGTGGCCCAGGTGCATGCCGCCCAGTTGCGTACCGGCGAAGAGGTGGTGGTCAAGGTGGTACGGCCCGGCCTGAAGGGCATCATCAGCCAGGACATCGCCTGGCTGTTCCTGCTGGCGCGCATGGCCGAGCGGCTGTCCGCCGAAGCCCGCCGCCTGCACCCGATGGACGTGGTCAGCGACTACGAGAAGACCATCTACGACGAACTGGACCTCCTGCGCGAAGCCGCCAACTCCAGCCAGCTCAGACGCAATTTCGACGGTTCCGAACGCCTCTATGTGCCCCAGGTGTACTGGGACTGGTGCCGCGAGCGGGTGCTGGTCATGGAGCGCATCTACGGCATCCCGGTGACCGACCTGGCCGCGCTGCGCGACCAGGGCACCGACTTCAAGCTGCTGGCCGAGCGCGGCGTGGAGATCTTCTTCACCCAGGTGTTCCGCGACAGCTTCTTCCATGCCGACATGCACCCGGGCAACATCTTCGTCAGCACCGCCAAGCCCTGGGATCCGCTCTACATCGCGGTGGACTGCGGCATCATCGGCAGCCTGACCCCCGAGGACCAGGACTACCTGGCGCGCAATCTCTGGGCCTTCTTCCAGCGCGACTATCGCAAGGTCGCCCAGTTGCACATCGACTCCGGCTGGGTACCGGCCAACACCCAGGTCAACGAACTGGAAGCGGCCATCCGCACCGTCTGCGAACCCATCTTCGAGAAACCGCTCAAGGACATCTCCTTCGGCCAGTTGCTGCTGCGGCTGTTCCAGGTGGCACGCCGCTTCAACATGGAGATCCAGCCGCAGCTGGTGCTCCTGCAGAAGACCCTGCTCAACATCGAAGGCCTGGGCCGCCAGCTCTATCCGGACCTGGACCTCTGGTCCACCGCCAAGCCCTATCTGGAAAAGTGGATGCGCAAGCGGCTGAGTCCGCCCCAGGTCGCCCGCAACATCCAGCAGCAACTGGAGCAGATCCCGCATCTGGCGCAGATGGCCCGCGACACCCTGGAACGCATCACCCAGCCGCACCGCAAGGACCCGCCCAATCCCTGGGGCAGACGTAACGACGACTGGATCGTGCGCGTCATAGGCGCGGTGCTGCTGGTCGGCGCCGCCCAGCTGGGTCTCGAACCCCAGCCCCATGCCTGGCCGGCCTGGGCCATGCTGGTTGGCGGCCTGGTTCTGGTGATCAGGCGCTGAACTCCTTAAGCTGTAACCGTCCTGTCATTTTTATCGGGCGAAATACACGCCCTCAGCCACTGGTGCCCTGCCGCTGTATTCGAGCCGCGTCTTGTGCGAGGCTGGTGCCCTAATTCGTAGTACTGAACAGACCGATGAGCGACTGGTTAGACGAGATCCACTGGAACGGCGATGGCCTGGTACCGGCCATCGCCCAGGACCCCACCTCGGGGCGCATCCTGATGATGGCCTGGATGAACCGCGAATCCCTGGCCCTGACCGCCGCCGAAGGCCGTGCGGTCTACTGGTCGCGTTCGCGCAACCGGCTGTGGCGCAAGGGCGAGGAATCCGGGCACGTGCAGCGCGTCCTCGAGCTGCGCCTGGATTGCGATGCCGACGTGGTGGTGCTGCAGGTGGAACAGCTCGGTGGCATCGCCTGCCATACCGGCCGGGAAAGCTGCTTCTATCGCGTGTTGCGCGAAGGCCAGTGGGAGACCGTCGACCCGGTGGTCAAGGACCCCAGCGCCATCTATGCCGGAGGGCACGGCCATGACTGACACTCTCGCGCGCCTGGCGCAGGTGCTGGAAGAACGCAAGCAGGCCACCCCGGACTCCTCCTATGTGGCCAGCCTCTACCACAAGGGTCTGAACAAGATCCTGGAAAAGGTCGGTGAAGAAAGCGTCGAAACCATTCTCGCCGCCAAGGACGCCGCCATCAGCCAGCAGTACGACGACGTCATCTACGAGACCGCCGACCTCTGGTTCCACAGCCTGATCATGCTCTCGGCCCTGGGCCAGCATCCCCAGGCCGTGCTGGACGAGCTGGATCGTCGTTTCGGCCTCTCCGGGCACGCCGAAAAGGCCGCCCGCACTCAATCCTGACCCCAAGCTTCGCAACGAGGAAAGACCATGGGTATCTTCGACTGGAAACACTGGATCGTCATCCTGCTCGTCGTGGTGATCGTCTTTGGCACCAAACGCCTGAAGCATCTGGGCTCCGACGTGGGCGAGGCCATCAAGGGCTTCCGCAAGGCCATGCACACTGATGAGGACGACAAGGCCGAGCAGCCGGCGCCCAGCGCCAGCACGGCCAACCCGAACGCGCCCCTGAATCGTCCCCAGACCTTCGATGCCGAGCACCGCAAGGTCGAAGAGCCGGTGGTGCGCAAGGACTAAGGCCCCGCCATGTTCGGAATCAGCTTTCCCGAAATGATGCTGGTGGGGTTCGTCGCCCTGCTGGTGCTGGGCCCGGAACGCCTGCCCGGTGCCGCGCGCACCGCGGGTCTGTGGATCGGTCGCCTGAGGCGCAGCTTCAACAGCATCCGCCAGGAAGTGGAGCGCGAGATCGGCGCTGACGAAATTCGCCAGCAGCTGCGCAACGAGCATATCCTGTCCATGGAACAGCGCGACAACCGGCCCAAGCCTGCCGCCTCCACCCCGGAAGCCCAGACCCCGCCGGCCGCCGTTGCTCCGCCCATGCCCCAGGACGTGGTTGCCGAACGCCCGCAGGATCCGCCCCAGACGCCGCCAAGAGCACCATGAGCGACAAGCCTTCCGAACACGATGACCAGGAAATGCCCCTGGTCTCGCACCTCACCGAATTGCGTACCCGCATCCTCAGATGCGTGCTGGCGACCTTTCTGATCTTTCTCGGGCTGTTCTACTTCGCCCAGAAGATCTATGCCTTCGCCTCCGAGCCGATCCGCCGCGTCCTTCCCGAGGGTGCGACCATGATCTCCACGGACGTCACCTCGCCGTTCCTCGCGCCCTTCAAGCTGACGCTGGTGGTATCGCTGTTCATCGCCATGCCGGTGATCCTGCACCAGGTCTGGGGGTTCGTCGCGCCCGGGCTCTATCGTCACGAGAAGAAGGTCGCCATCCCGTTGCTGATCTCCAGCATCGTGCTCTTCTACGCCGGCATGGCCTTCGCCTACTTCCTGGTGTTCCCGATCATCTTCCACTTCTTCAGCAGCATCACGCCGGAAGGCGCCATGATGATGCCGGATCTGAACGCCTATCTGGATTTCATCCTGACGCTGTTCTTCGCCTTTGGCGTCGCCTTCGAGATTCCGGTAGCCACCGTGCTGCTGATCTGGATCGGCGTGGTCGACGTGGCCTACCTGAAGAAGATCCGTCCCTACGTCATCATCGGCTGTTTCGTGGTCGGCATGATCCTGACCCCGCCGGACGTCTTCTCCCAGACCATGCTGGCCGTGCCCATGTGGCTGCTGTTCGAGATCGGCCTGCTGTTCGGCCGCTTCGTGCAGAAGCGCGAGCGCCCGCTGGCCGACGAAGACGCCGCCCCCGAAGCCCAGCCGCCCGCCGAACGTCCGTGAATCTGATCCTGCTCGAAGCGGCCGACTTCACGGCCGCTGACCGGGTCGTGCTGCGCGATCCGCGCCGTCTCGCCCATCTGCGCGAGGTCCACCAGGCGGCTGCCGGCGACCGGATGCGCGTCGGCCTGCTGGATGGCCTGATGGGTACCGGCCAGATCGAGTCCCTCGACGCCAGCCAGGCCTGCCTGACCGTCACCCTCGACCAGCCACCGCCGGCCAAGCTGCCGCTCACCCTGCTGCTGGCCCTGCCCCGCCCCAAGATGCTGCGCCGGGTGCTGCAGACCGTGTCCGCCATGGGCGTCGCACGCCTGGTGCTGCTCAACAGCTACCGGGTGGAAAAGAGCTTCTGGCAGACCCCATTCCTGGCGCCCGAGGCCATCGAGGAGCAACTGCGCCTGGGGCTGGAGCAGGCCCGGGACACGGTGCTGCCGGAGGTGCTGATCGAAAAGAGATTCAAGCCCTTCGTCGAGGATCGCCTGCCCGCGCTCGTCGCCGGCACCCGCGGCCTGGTCGGTCATCCGGGCAACTACCCGGCCTGCCCGCGCGCCCTCAGCGAGCCCGTGACGCTGGCGATCGGTCCGGAGGGTGGCTGGATACCCTACGAGGTCGAAAAGCTGCAAGAAGCGGGCCTGGCGCCCGTACAGCTCGGTGAGCGCATCCTGCGCGTCGAGAACGTCGTACCCGCCCTGCTCGCCCGCCTATTCTAGCCCGCCTGTCTTAGCCCAATCAGGGACAAGAAAAAGCCCCGGTGTCTCGCGACACCGGGCTTTTTCCTGGGCGGAGCGCCGCCTCAGGAGGCGGGCCGCGGACTCATGCTGGCCGGACTGGCCGCGGCATCCGCAGCCGAGTCGCTGTGGGAGCGCGGTCGCAGGGTGGCGTAGGCCTCCCGCCAGTTGCGGTGCTCTTCGGCCTTCCAGACCTGCAGGTGCAGTTGCGCCATGCCGTCCGGATCACTGAGCAGACGCCACTGGTCGTCGCCCTTGGTCTTCTCGGGACCGGCGGCCAGTACCCGCGCCACCCGCTCTTCGCGCAGCCGGCGTGCCGGCTCCACCACCTTGCCATGGCGACCGCGGGCCATGCCGATGGCCAGGGCATTGAGCACCGGATCGACGGTGGCGCGCAGGAAGCCCTTGGTCAGGGCGTTGCGGTTGTTCAGATGCAGGTACTCGTCGGTCGCCACCAGCTCGCGCGGCGGAGCGTACTCTTCCGGGATCAGGAACAGGTGATGACGGCGACTGCCCAGGCCCAGGTTGGTCCGGCTGGAAATCACCGACACCGGTGCCGACAGGATCAGCGACACCACGATGGGCGACAGCCACCAGAGGAAACGCGGATCCAGCCAGGCCACGCCGGCGGTCCAGATCAGACCGAGCAGCATCTGCGAACCATGGCGGCGGAAGGCTTCGCTCCAAGGCGTGTCGTTGTCGTCCCGCTGGGGCGAATTCCACTGCACCGACCAGCCCAGGAAGGCGGCGGTCACGAACACCGTGTGGAACAGCATCCGCACCGGCGCCAGCAGCACCGAGAAGAGCATCTCCAGCATCATGGAAAGGAACAGCCGCAGGCCGCCACCGAATTCCTTGGCGCCCTTGGCGATGATCAGCACCACGCTGAGCAGCTTGGGCAGGAACAGCAGGATCAGGGTGGTGGAGAACAGCGCGATCGCCTGCTCCGGATGCCACTGGGGCCAGACCGGGAACAGCTGGCGGGGCTGGAAGAAGTACTGGGGTTCCAGCAGCTTGTGGATCGCCAAGAGCGCCGTGGACAGCACCAGGAAGAGGAACCACAGCGGCGCCGACAGGTAGGACATCACCCCGGTGAGGAACACCGCGCGGTGTACCGGATGCATCCCCTTGACCAGGAACAGCCGGAAGTTCATCAGGTTGCCATGGCACCAGCGACGGTCACGCTTGAGTTCGTCCAGCAGGTTGGGCGGCAGTTCTTCGTAGCTGCCCGGCAGGTCGTAGGCGATCCACACGCCCCAGCCGGAACGCCGCATCAGCGCCGCTTCGACGAAGTCGTGAGAGAGAATCGCACCGGCGAACGAACCCGTGCCCGGCAGCGGTGCCAGGGCGCAGTGGTCGATGAACGGCTTGACCCGGATGATGGCGTTGTGGCCCCAGTAGTGGGATTCACCCAGCTGCCAGAAGTGCAGGCCGGCGGTGAACAGCGGTCCGTACACCCGGGTGGCGAACTGCTGCAGGCGCGCGTACAGGGTGTCCATGCCGGACGCCTTGGGCGCGGTCTGGATGATGCCGGCACGCGGATTGGCTTCCATCAGCCGGACCAGACTGGCCAGGCATTCGCCGCTCATGACGCTGTCGGCGTCGAGCACCACCATGTACTTGTACTGGCTGCCCCAGCGACGGCAGAAGTCGTCGATGTTGCCGCTCTTGCGCTTCACCCGACGGCGACGACGGCGATAGAAGATGTGGCCGAAGCCACCGACCTCGCGGCACAGCTCCAGCCAGGCCTTTTCTTCAGCCACGCATTTGTCCGGATCGTTGCTGTCGCTGAGGATGAAGAAGTCGAAGTGCTCCAGCTCGCCGCTGGCACGGACCGACTCGTAGGTGGCTCGCAGACCGGCGAACACCCGCGGCACGTCTTCGTTGGCGATGGGCATCACCAGGGCGGTACGCGACTGGGGATCGATCGGCTCGGTACCGGTGGAGCTGGCCGAGATGCTGTACTTGTCGCGCCCGCTGAGCAGTTGCCAGAAGCCCATCAGGGCGGTCCAGAAACCGGCGGACACCCAGCAGAACAGCAAGGCGAAGAGCAGCAGGATGCTGGTCTGCACCACATAGGGCAGCACCTGGCGAATGGATTCGCCCCAGCCCTGGCGGTAGACCTCGCTGAGATCAACCAGCGCCCAGCCCTGATAGGGCAGCACAGCCTTCATGTACCAGGTGGCGATGCCGGTCTGCACCAGCATCAGGATCAGCAGGATGAAGCGCCGGAAGGAACCTACCTTGCGCCAGTGCGCATGGGCATCGGCTTCCGGATCGGGTTGCCAACGGCTATGGTCCTTGCGGCCGAGCAGACGCTTCCAGCTCCGCGCCACGGGATTGGTGCGCCAGGGATCGGGCACCATCATGGAGCGGGTCATGGGCGGGGTGGCCTTGATGAACACCCGCCCCTGGGCATCGCTGCCCAGCAGCTCGCCGTCGTCCAGCGTCTCGTCCCAACCGGCGGCCAGGCGCGCCTCGGTGGAGGCGATCACCGCGTCGGCGCCCTGGGCGCCCTCGCCGCGGGCACCGGCCAGTTGCCGGTGCAGCGACTCGACGTCGGCCGTCTGGTCCAGCGCCTGCCGCTGCCCGGCGGGCAACGGCAGGTGTTCGAGGTAGTCGCCAGCAGCGGCGACCGAGGTATCGCGGGTGGTGTTATTCATTGGCAGGTAGCTGGTAAGTCCAGGTTTCGCTGAGCGGTTTGTCACCCTGGGCGAGGTTGGCGCGCATTTCCACCGGCTTGGTCTGATCCTTGACCTTGAGTCTCAAGGTCAGGCGATAGCCCTTGGTAACCGGGTTGTAGCGCACAGAGTTCTCGACCAGTTCACCGTTGGCATCCAGGCTGACCTGGGAGCCGACCTGCGAATCCTCGGGCAGGTCATCGAGGTTCGGACCTTCGAAGTCGATGATGTAGGCCAGGCTGCCATCGGTCTGGCGTACCAGGTTGGACTGGCGCACGTCACCGGTGGACAGACGGGTCTGGGAGACCCAGGCCAGGTCCTTGGTGTGCAGGTTGGGTTCGTCGGTGGTGAAGTGCAGACGATAGCTGACATCGATCGGCTGACCCTTCTCCGGCAGGGTGTCCGGCGTCCAGAAGGCCACGATGTTGTCGTTGGTCTCGTCCGGGGTGGGGATTTCCACCAGCTCGACGTGACCCTTGCCCCAGTCGCCCTTGGGCTCTACCCAGCCGCTGGGACGCTTGTCGTAGCGCTCGTCCAGGTCCTGGTACTTGTAGAACTCGTGGCCACGCTGCAGCAGACCGAAACCACGCGGATTCTCGATGGTGTAGGTGCTGACCGACAGGCGGCGCGGGTTGTTCAGCGGACGCCACAGCCACTCGCCGTTGCCGGCATGGATGGCCAGACCGTTGGAGTCGTGCAGCGCCGGACGATAGTTGACCTGGGCGCTCGGCTGGTTGGGGCCGAACAGGTACATGCTGGTCAGCGGCGCGATGCCGAGCTTGTTGACGTTGTCGCGCAGGAACACCTTGGCTTCGACGTCGACGGTGCTGTCCTTGCCGGGAGTCAGCACGAAGCGATAGGCACCGGTAGCGCGCGGCGAATCGAGCAGCGCATAGATCACCAGGTTGCGGCGATCCGACTGGGGCTGTTCGACCCAGAATTCGGTGAAGCGCGGGAATTCCTCGCCGGACGGCAGCGCGGTGTCGATGGCCAGGCCACGGGCGGACAGGCCATAGACCTGGTTCTTGCCGATCACGCGGAAATAGCTGGCGCCGAGCATGGTCATCAGCTCGTCATGCTTGTCCGCCTTGTTCAGCGGATAGAGCACCTTGAATCCGGCGAAGCCGAGATCCTTGAGCTGGGCCTGATCGACCTGCAGGTTGCCGAAGTTGAACATAGAGGGATCGTATTTGATCTCTTCGACGTTGTTGGCGGTGACCTCGTTGATCTTCACCGGCACGCTGTAGTGCATGCCCTCGTGATAGAAATTCAGGCGGAAGGGCGTCTTGGCATCCTTCCAGTAAGCCTTGTCCTGATTGAAGGTGATCTGCTGATAGTCGGCATACTTCATGCCGCTGAAGGATGCGGGCAGGTTGCTCTTGGGCGCGACGAATTTCTGGCCGGAGAGTTCTTTGGCCTTGGCGGCCACGTCGTCCAGGCTGAAGGCCAGGGCCTGGGCACTGAACAGCCCCAGAGCGACGGAGAGCCCGATCAGGGCGAAGCCCTGCTTGCCCGGCTTAACTTTGGAATGAGATAACACGCAGCCTCCTAAATCAGCGTACGAATACGTTTGGCGACGGGTGGTCGCGAAACGGATAGGCAGAGGTCCGACTCCCGCAGGGGTCAATGATTCCCCAGTTGGACGACCGTTCAAACTCGAACTGCGCAATCATAGACACTTGGCAGGGCGCTGTAAGGGGCGCCCTCACTAAATCGACAATAAAAATGTCACTGGTCCGTCGTTGACCAGGGAAACCTGCATGTCGGCGCCGAAGCGCCCGGTCTGGACCTCGGGATGAAGGTCGCGGGCGAGGCCTACCAGATGGTTGAACAGCCGCTCGCCCTGGGCCGGTGGCGCGGCGCTGGAAAAGCTCGGCCGGCGGCCGCTGCGGGTATCGGCGGCCAGGGTGAACTGGGAGACCAGCAGCAAGCCGCCGCCGACGTCCTGCAGGGACAGATTCATGCGCTGCTCGCCATCGGCGAACACCCGGTACTCCAGCAGTCGCTTGAGCATGCGACTGCAGGCGGCCTCGTCATCCGCCGGTTCGATACCGACCAGGACCAGCAGGCCCGCGCCTATGGCGCCTACCGTACTCCCCTCGACCTCGACGCTGGCGCGGCTGACCCTTTGCAGCAGCGCCTTCACTCGGCCTCCTGGGGCAGATCGAGCAACTGGCGGGCGATCTGGTCGGTCGCCCGCACCAGGGCGTCGCAGATACCGGGCTCGCTGGCCGCATGACCGGCGTCGCGGATGATCTGCAATTCGCTGCCCGGCCAGGCGTGGTGCAGGGCCCAGGCATTGTCCAGCGGGCAGACCATGTCGTAGCGGCCGTGCACGATCACCGCCGGGATATGGGCGATCCGGGGCATGTCGCGCAGGAGCTGGTCGGGTTCGAGGAAGGCATTATTGATGAAGTAGTGGCACTCGATGCGGGCGATGGCCAGGGCGTGCTCGCTGAATTTCTCCAGCACATCGGGATTGGGCCTCAGAGTCACCGTACGCCCCTCCCAGCAGGACCAGGCGCGCGCGGCGGACATCTGTGCCAGTTCGTCCGGACCGGTCAGGCGGCGATAGTAGGCCTGGATGAGATTGCCGCGCTCTTCCTCGGCGATGGGGTGCAGATAGTCCTGCCAGAAATCGGGAAACAGCCGGCTCGCGCCCTCCTGGTAGAACCAGTGCAGATCCACCGGGCGACAGAGAAAGATGCCGCGCAGGACCATGGCCTTGACCCGCTCGGGATGGCGCTGGGCATAGGCCAGCGCCAGGGTCGACCCCCAGGAGCCGCCAAACAGCACCCATTGCTCGATACCCAGGTGTTCGCGCAGGCGCTCGATGTCCTCGACCAGGTGCCAGGTGGTGTTGTTTTCCAGGCTGGCATAGGGCGTGGAGCGACCGCAGCCGCGCTGATCGAAGGTGACGATGCGGTAGAGATTGGGATCAAAGAAGCGCCGGCTCAGGCGATCGCATCCGGAGCCGGGTCCGCCATGGATGAACAGTACCGGCAGACCATCCGGCGAGCCGCTCTCATCGACATAGAGCACATGGGGCGCTTCGACGGCCAGCTCGTGGCGGGCGTAAGGCTTGATTTCCGGATACAGATTCAGCATGTCGCGCTCCGCGGGGCAGGGTCGGCCCCTTCATCATAGACCTGCACCTTACCGGGTTTCCACGCTGCCCGGGCTTGCTTCGCGTCCAATGGCACCCGCACCATCGACGGCCAGTCGCCCGAGGAGATAGCCATGTCCCATGCCAAGCTGCAGTTGCTGCTGATCGATCCGCAAAACGATTTCTGCGACCTGCCGGGCGCGGCCCTGCCGGTGCCCGGTGCGGTGGCCGGACTGCAGCGCGTCGCGGCCCTGATCGAGCGCCTGGGTGCCCGCCTCAGCGGGGTGCAGGTGACCCTGGACTCCCATCAGCCGCTGCACATCGCCCACCCGCACGGCTGGCAGGATGCCCAGGGCCAGCCACCGGCACCCTTTACCCAGATCGATGCGGACGAGGTGGCCAGCGGTCGCTGGCAGGCCCGCGATCCGGCCGAACGCGCCCGGGCGCTGGCCTATGTGCAGGCACTGGAAGCCGGGGGTCGCTATCGCCTGGTGATCTGGCCGGAGCACTGCCTGGTGGGCGGCTGGGGCCATGGGGTGCAACAGGATGTCCATCAGGCGCTCAATGCCTGGGGCCGGCAGCAGGGACGCCTGGTGGATTTCATCGCCAAGGGCGGCAATCCCCATACCGAACACTATTCGGCGCTGCGCGCCGAGGTCCTGGATCCGGCGGACCCGGGCACCGCGGTGGACGCGGGCCTGATCGCCCGCCTCCAGGCGGCCGATACCCTGTTGATCGCCGGCGAGGCGCTTTCGCACTGCGTGGCCAGTACCGTTCGCGATCTGCTGGAGTTCTGGCCAGTGGAGCGGCGCCAGGACCTGGTGCTGCTGACCGACTGCAGTCATTCGGTGCCGGGATTCGAAGCCCAGGGCGACGCCTTCCTCGCCGAGATGCGCGCCGCCGGCATCCGCCTGGCGACCTCGACGGACGCGCTCTAGCCCGTCCGTCCGCGGCCCTACTTGATCTCGTAGAGACCGGTGTAGGTCGCCGAAGCCAGCTGGTTGAGATGGATCATGAAGCGACCGACCGCATTGGTCGCGTCCGCCGGCACCGGCAGCTGATCGACCTTGAGCGCATGCAGCTGGAAGATGTAGCGGTGCGGCTTGTCACCCTTGGGCGGCGCAGCGCCGCCGAAGCCGCGGGTGCCATAGTCGTTGATCAGCTGCAGGGCGCCCGCCGGCAGGCCCGAGCCATCGGCGCGGCCGGCGTCCTCCGCCAGGCCCTGGGTGCCGACCGGGATGTTGACCACCACCCAGTGCCAGAATCCGCTGCCGGTGGGGGCGTCCGGATCGTAGACGGTCAGCGCCAGGCTCTTGGTATCGGCCGGCAGATCGGACCACTGCAGCGCGGGCGAGATGTTGTCGCCGTGGGCACCGAAGTCGGCCACGTCGAATTCGTGGCGCTTGGGCATGAAGGCGTTGTCGGAAAAGGCATCGGTCCAGAGTTTCACGGAGAGCTCCTGTGGCCTAGGGCATGTGGGCGTCGGTCTCGCGCCAGACCAGACGATTAAGGTTGTAGCCCTTCTCGCGGGCGATGCGCAGCAGCTTTTCGCTCTGCGCCGCGGAAATGTCGGGCTTGCGCGCCAGCAACCAGAGGTACTTGCGATCCGGACTGCCGACCAGGGCGGTCTTGTAGTCGTCGTCGACATAGAGGATCCAGTAGGGTCCCTTGGCGACGTTGGGCAGGACACCGCTGAACCAGGTGTCGAAGCGCACTTCCAGGCGATCGGTCACGCCCGGCTTGATCGGGGTGGCGGTGCCGGTGGCCTCCTCCACCTTGCCGTCCAGGGTACGGCAGCGGTTGAACACGGCGACCGAGCCGTCGGCCATGACGTGATAGTTGGCTTCGGACTGGGCGCACTTGCGCTGGAAGAACATCGGCAGCCGCGCCACCTCGTACCAGTGGCCCTGGTAGCGCTGCAGATCGACATTGCCCGCGGTAAGCGGCGGGACTTCGCGCGGGCCGCTGGCGCAGGCCGCGAGCAGTCCGGCGGCACCCGCCAGCAGTAGCAGTTTGGTAGAGGTTTTCATCGCAGACCCTGCCCGGCGAACATCGCCACCTTATCGTTGAGATACTGCACGCTGATGAAGGAGCCGCGATCGCCCCAGGTACAGGTGGTGACGCCCAGGGCGCCCGCGCATTCCGTGGGCGCACCCAGGATCTGCTCCACCTCGGCCTTGGTCTGGCCGGCCTTGAGCCGGGAATAGTTTTCCTGATTGACCTTGCCGCAACCGGCCAGCATCAGACTGCCCACCAGCAACAGCGCCAAGCGCCCTTTCATACTTCTGCTCCTCCATCCTGACGGCAAGGCTATAGAGCCCGCCCGGCCGCCAGGGTTCGCTTCGTCAGAAGCTGTTCACGATTTCGCGAGCTAGAGCCAAGCAAGACGCAACGACCAAAGGGAGTAACAGCCAACGGCTGGCCCGCAGGGTGAGCGCCAGCGAATCAAATGCCTAAGAAAGCGGAATTTACAGATAGTAAATGAGCATTTCGAAGGCATTTTCAACGCCGCTTGGCCGACGCGCAGCAGATCGTGAGCGGCTTCTTAGCTGGCGAGATAGGAGGAGCGGGTCAATCCCAGGCGCATGGCGTCGAGGAACTGGGTGCGCTCTCGGGCGGTGAGGCGCGCACTGGCAACCTTATCGCGGTAGTAGGTCATCAGCTCCTCGGGCGAGAGGTGCACGTACCTGAGCATGTCCTCGATGGTGTCGTGGGTCTCGATGCCGCCGTGGCGCACGCTGCCGTCGGCGTCCTGGTAGACGTTGACCGAATCGGTGTCGCCGAACAGGTTGTGCATGTCGCCGAGGATCTCCTGATAGGCGCCCACCAGGAACACCGCCAGCAGATAGTCCTCGCCCTCGCGCACCTCGTGCACCGGCAGGCTGGTCTCGATGCTCTGCTCGTCGACGTACTGCTTGATCTTGCCGTCGGAGTCGCAGGTCAGGTCCTGCAACACGGCGCGGCGCACCGGCTCCTCGTCCAGGCGGGTCAGGGGCACGATGGGCAGGATCTGGTCGATGGCCCAGGTGTCGGGCAGGCTCTGGAACACCGAGAAGTTGCAGATGTACTTGTCGGCCAGCTTGTCGTTGAGTTCGTCGAGCACCTGGCGGTGGGAGCGCTGGCGCGCCTTGAGCTGGTTGTAGAGGCGACGGCAGATGGCGAAGTAGCACTGCTCGGCGAGGGCCTTGTCGCTCAGGCTCAGGGTGCCGGCGGCGTACTGGGCGGCGGCTTCGCTGACGTACTGGGTGGCGCGCCAGTAGGTCTCGGTGACCATCTCCGGATCGGTGTCGCCGAGCAGCTCGGCCAGCCACTGCACCACCTCGGCCTTGCCTTCGAAGCGCTCGCTGGCCGGCACGCTGTCGTTGTGGCGCTCGACGTCGGTGACCTGCATCACCAGCATGGCGTGGTGGGCGGTCATGGCGCGGCCGCTTTCCGAAAAGATGTTCGGATGCGGCAATTCCTGCTGGTCGCAGAATTCCTTGAGCATGCCGACCACGGTACCGGCGTAGTCGTCCATGTCGTAGTTGATCGAGCTGGCGTTGCGCGAGTGGGTGCCGTCGTAGTCAACGCCCAGGCCGCCACCGACGTCGATGTGGTCCAGCGGCAGGCCCAGGGCGCGCAGTTCGGCGTAGTAGCGGATGGCCTCGCGGAAGCCCTGCCGGTAGTCGGCCAGGTTGGCGATCTGCGAGCCCATGTGGAAGTGCAGCAGGCGCACGCCCTGCTCCAGGCCGGCGGCGCGGAAGCGCTCGATCACCGACAGCAACTGGGCAGCGGAGAGACCGAACTTGGACTTCTCGCCACCGGTGTCGGCCCATTTGCTCGACGCCAGGGACGACAACCGCACGCGCAGGCCGACCTGGGGCGTGACCTTGAGCTCGGCCGCCTCCTCGATCACCAGCGGGACCTCGGATTCCTTCTCGATGACGATGAAGACGCTGTGGCCCAGCTTCTGGCCCATCAGCGCCAGGCGGATGAATTCGCGGTCCTTGTAGCCGTTGCAGACGATGGTGCCACCCTTGGGCGCCAGCGCCAGCACCGCCATCAGCTCCGGCTTGGAGCCGGCTTCCAGGCCGATGGAGACGTCACGGGTGGCGATGATGTTTTCCACCACCGCTTCCTGCTGGTTGACCTTGATCGGATAGAGGGCGGTGTAGCGACCCTGGTAGTCCAGGCGCTCGATGTTGCGATCGAAGGCACCGGTCAGGTGGCGCACCTGGCCCTGGAGGATGTCGGGGAAACGCACCAGCAGCGGCAGCGACAGCCCCGCTTCGCGCAGCTGACCGACCAGCACATGGAGGTCGATCGGCTGGCCGTCCGGGCCGTGGGGGCGGACTTCGACGTTGCCGGCATCGCTGATGGCGAAGTAGCCGGCACCCCAGTGGCGAATACCATAGACGCTGCGGCTGTCCGCCACGGTCCACTGGCTGCCGTCATCTTTGCGCGTGCGTCGTGGGGACATTCGCGGGAATCTCCTGTAGGGAATCTTGCTTTGGATGGACCGCCGCCAGGGGCGGTAAGTTGTACGCGGGGGCTGGAAGGCTTGGCCTAGCCGCCCGACCGCTTGGTCTTGAAGCCGCGTTTTTCGAGTTCGCCGAGCAACAGGTCGACATGGTCGCCCTGGATCTCGATGACGCCATCCTTGAGCGCCCCACCGGTGCCGCAGCGGCGCTTGAGCGCGCTGGCCAGGTCCTTGAGCGCTTCCTCGCCCAGGAGCACGCCGCTGACCGTGGTCACCGTCTTGCCGCCACGGCCCTTGGTCTCGCGGCGCACCCGGGCGATGCCGTCGCCCACCGGAGCCGGCGCCTGGGGTTCTTCCGGGCGAATGCGGCCGACGTCGGTGGAGTACACCAGCCGGCTGAGATCCGACAGCGACGAGGTTTTCTTGCTCAAGGGACGGTCCTCCCAGTCGGGTTCAGGCGCCGGGCGCCTGGAGGAAGCCTTGGACGCAGCGCCGGCCGACACGGGCCGCGCTGGTCCGGGGCCGCGCAATGTAGCAGCATCGTCCGCGGATGCTAAGGCGCGAATGCGAGAAATTAAGGCAGGGATGCGACATCCACGCGGCTGAGCGCCAGTTGCAGGGCTTCCAGCGAATCCGGGCAATAGGGTCGCTGACGCGCGTCATCGAGGATGGCCGCCGGGGCCAGGAAGCGCGCCTCCAGCACCTCTTCCGGTTGCCGCCGCAACGGACCGTTCCAGCGCGCGCTGAACACGCCGCCCCAGAGGCGATTGCCCGGTTCCTCGAAATAGAAGGTGCCATGGGCACGCAGGGGCACGCCGCTGACGCCCAGTTCTTCGGCCAGCTCGCGGGCGGCCGACTCCGCATAGCTCTCGCCCGGCGCCACCATGCCGCCGGCGGCGACGTCCCAGTAGCCCGGGTAGAGCGCCTTGCTCAGGGTGCGCCGGTGCACGCAGAGTTCGCCGGCGTCATTGAACAGCAGGATGAAGGTGCAGCGGCCGATCAGGCCGCGGGCGCGCAATTCCGCCCGCGGCACTTCGCCCTGGATGCGGTCGTCGCGATCGACCCAGACCACCCGTTCCCGGTCGGAGGCGGCGCGATGCGCCGCTTCGCGAGCGTCCGGCGTCATCAGCCCTGTTCCAGCAACTGGCGCAGATCGATGATGGCGGCGTTGGCGCGGGAAATATAGTTGGCGATCACCAGCGAATGGTTGGCCAGGATGCCGAAGCCGCTGCCGTTGAGGATCATCGGACTCCAGACCGGCTGCTGCGCCGCTTCCAGTTCGCGGATGATCTCGCGCACGTTCACCGTGGCGTTTTTCTTCGCCAGGGTGTCGGCGAAGTCGACCTCGATGGCGCGCAGGATGTGCGACAGCGCCCAGGCCTGACCGCGGGCCTCGTAGAAGACGTTGTCGATCTGCAGCCAGGGCGTCTCGACGCGCTGCTCGTGCACCTCCGGCACCTGGCCGGCGGGGATGTCCTGGTTCGGCCGCGGCTCGGCGTCCAGGCGCACCCGACCGACGCTGGCGGACAGCCGCTGGGACAGCGAACCCAGGCGGGTCTCGACGTCACCCAGCCAGTTGCGCAGGTTGTCCGAACGCGAATAGAAGTAGGCGGTGGGCTGGCCCTGGGCATTCTGGCCACCCAGGCGCGCCAGGTAACGGTCCAGGGAGGCGATGCCGGCGCGGTATTCCGATTCCGACGAGGGCATGGCCCAGCTGTGGTTGTCGAAGTTGAAGCGCGGCTCGGCCTGGGCCAGGTCGACGTCCTCGGTGGACTGCGACTGGGAACGGGCGAAGTCCTTGCGCAGGGCGCGCGCCAGGTCGCGGGTCTGCACCAGCACGCCGTATTCCCAGGACGGCATGTCGTCGAGCCAGAGGCCCGGCGGGAAGATGTCGTTGGAGAGATAGCCACCCGGCTTGTCCAGCAGGGTACCGGCTACCTGCTTGAGGGTCTCGACCGTGGTGTAGCCGAGCACCAGCTTGCGCCCGCTGGCCGCGGCCGCCTCCTGGGCATGCTGCTGCACCGGGAAGAAATCCGGTTCGCGACTCCAGTACCAGCCTATCGCCAGGGTGACCAGCAGGTAGAGCGCGACCAGCACTGCCACCAGCCGGAGCCATCCCGACCTCAAGTTCCACTCCCGCATGGGCAATTCCTTGCAATGTTTTCAAAGGTGTTGGCGCTTGGACCCCTGCCTGCGGCGCCGGTTGCGCAGCCTTGGCGGCCGGCGCGGGCGCCATGCACCCGGGCAGCCGCTTCCGAGACTAGGGTAACAGGCGACGGACGCTACTCCAGAAGCGACCGACAGTATCCATGCGAGCGGCATGGCCGCCGCTAACCAGGGTACCGCCTCTCCCCTGCCTGCCAGCAATTGGTAGCATAGGGCCACCACCTCAAGAATGACGGAACAATTCGTGAGCGAACCAGATGATCCGAGCCGGGACCGCCTCAAGCTGCACTTCGCGCAACGGGTCATCCACCAGTCGCGCCAGGTGCTGGAGATCTGGCAACGGCTGCAACGAAACGAGTGGACGGCCGGCAGCCTGGTCGAGCTGACCGACGCCAACACACGCCTGCTGCAATACGCCAAGCGCTTCGAGCAGCAGGGCCATGCCGAACTCGCCGAGGCCATCGGCGCCTCCCTGGCCCAGGTCGCCGCCAATCGCGGCCGTCTCAACAGTCAGGCCATCACCGAACTCAGCCTGGCGATGCAGAGCCTGTCGCGCACCGGGCTGCGCCAGGGTGACCAGCTGGAAACCACCAGCCTGCCACCGCTGCGCAAGCCGATCTACATCGCCCTGGTCGACACCGAGCGCGCCGAGCGCCTGGCGCAGCAGATGGAATACTTCGGCGTCACCATCCAGATCATCCACGGCGCCGACGACTTCCGCGCGATGATGGACAGCCGTCACCCGGCGGTCATCGTCATGGACGTGGACTTCGGCGGCGCGGGCGCCGGCATCCAGCTCGCGCTGGAGGCCCAGACCGGTCTGGAGCGCAAGCTGCCGATACTGTTCTACAGCCACCAGGAAGCCGACACCCCCTTTCGTCTGGCCGCGGTCCGCGCCGGCGGCCAGGAGTTCTACACCGGCACCCTGGATTCGGCGCGGCTGCTGGAAAAGATCGAGACCCTCACCCGCACCGTCTATTACGATCCGATCCGTGCCCTGGTGGTGGACGACTCCCGCGCCCAGGCCATGGCCACGGAAATGGCGCTCAACAGCGCTGGCATCGTCACCCGCACCCTGATGCAACCTGGCGCGGTGATGGCGCACCTCGCCGAGTTCGTGCCTGACCTGATCATCCTCGACATGTACATGCCCGAGTGCACCGGCACCGAGCTGGCCAAGCTTATCCGCCAGCACGAGCGCTATGTCAGCGTGCCCATCATCTACCTGTCGGCCGAGGACGACCTCGACAAGCAGCTGGACGCCATGAGCGAAGGCGGTGACGACTTCCTCACCAAGCCGATCAAGCCGCGTCACCTGATCGCCACAGTGCGTACCCGCGCGGCCCGGGCGCGCAGCCTGCAGGCGCGCATCGTCCAGGACAGCCTCACCGGTCTGTACAACCACACCCACACCCTGCAACTGCTGGAAGACGCCTGCTTCCGCGCCCGGCGCAGCCAGCGGCCGATCACCTTCGCCATGCTGGACATCGACCACTTCAAGCAGGTCAACGACCACTACGGCCATCCCATGGGCGATCGGGTGATCAAGAGCCTGGCGCTGTTCCTCAAGCAGCGCCTGCGCAAGTCCGACCACATCGGCCGTTATGGCGGCGAGGAATTCGCCATCGTGCTGCCCGACACCGACCTCGCCACCGCCACCCGCCTGATCGACGAGATCCGCCAGCGCTTCGCCGAGATCCACTATCCGGCACCACCTAAGGAGCTCAGCTGCACCTTCAGCGCCGGCGTGGCGCAGCTGCAGCCCGGCCAGGAGATGCCCGCGCTGGCCAAGCAGGCGGACGAAGCCCTCTATGCCGCCAAGCATGCAGGGCGCAATTGCGTACGCCAGTACGGCCAGGACTGACCAGCCAGATGCCTCTGCTATGATCGGCCGCTGCCGATCGCCGAGAAGCCCATGCGTGTCCTGCTGCTCCTGCTCACCCTGCTGCTGACCCTGCCCGCCGCCGCCGGGCTGTTCGATGCGCCGCGCCCGAGCGCCGCGCTGGGCCTGGACGGTCAGCGCCCCAGTCAGCAATTCCTGCCGGTGGATCAGGCCTTCCGCCTGGAGCAGCGCCGCGACGCCGAGGGCCGCCCCCAGTTGCGCTTCACCATCGCCGAGGGCTACTACCTCTATCGGCAACGCTTCGCCTTCGACACCGACCCCGGTCTGCTCACCGCGCCGGTGGCCCTGCCGCCCGGCGAGCCCAAGCACGATGAATGGTTCGGCGACGTCCAGGTCTATCACGCCGGCGTCGACATCCCCCTGCCCCTGGCGCCCGACCGCGGCGGCCAGATCCGGGTGACCTACCAGGGCTGCGCCGATCGCGGCCTCTGCTATCCGCCGGAAACCCGAACCCTGGACATCGCCGGCCCTGCGCTGGCGACCCCGGTGGCCGCCGCGTCCGTCCCCGCTCAGCTCGACTGGAACCGGATCCTGCTGGCCTTTCTCGCCGGACTCGGGCTGACCTTTACCCCCTGCGTCCTGCCGATGCTGCCCATCGTCTCGGCGGTGGTCCTGGCCGGCAAGGCGCGCCCAGGACGTGGCCTGCTGCTGGCGCTGGCCTACGTGGTGCCCATGGCCCTGAGCTTCGCCGCCCTGGGCGCGCTCATGGGCGTCTTTGGCGCCAGCCTCAATCTGCAGGCGCAATTGCAGTCGGCCTGGGTGCTGATTCCCTTCGCCGCGCTGTTCGCGCTGTTCGCCCTGGCCATGTTCGGTCTCTTCGAACTGCGCCTGCCGGCGGTCCTGCGCGAGCGCCTGGAACAGCTGGCCAGCGGCACCCGCGGCGGTTCCCTGGGTGGCGCGGCCACCCTGGGCGTGCTCTCCAGCCTGATCGTCTCGCCCTGCGTCTCGGCGCCCCTGGCGGGCCTGCTGCTCTATATCAGCAGCACCGCCGACTGGCTTGGCGGCGGACTGGCGCTGTTTGCCCTGGGCCTGGGCATGGGTGCCCCGCTGATCCTCATCGCCGCCGGCGGCGGCGCCCTGCTGCCACGCAGCGGCGCCTGGCTGGTGGGCATGCGCAATGCCTTCGGCGTCCTGCTGCTGGCGGTGGCCCTGTGGCTGCTCGAACGGCTGCTGCCGGGGCCGCTGGCGCTGGCCGCCTGGGGCTTGCTGGCGGCCGGCGTCGGGCTGTTTCTCGGCGCCCTGGAATTCGTGCCCAAGCCACCCCGCCAGCGGCTGCTGCAACTGGCCGGCCTGACCCTGGTGGTCTATGGCGCGGCCGCCGGCATCGGCGCCCTGCGCGGGGCCAACGATCCCCTGCGACCGCTGGGCGATGCCGCGGCACCTGCCGTGGCCGGCCGCGCGGACGTCATGCACAGCCTCAGCGATCCGGCGGCCCTGGCCAGCCGTCTCGGCCAGGGGCGACCGGTGCTGGTGGACGTCTATGCCGACTGGTGCATCAGTTGCAAGCTGATCGAGCGCGAGGTGTTCGGCGATCCCGAGGTCCAGGCGCACTTGCGCGACTTCACGCTGATCCGCTTCGACATGACGCAAAGCACCCGGGAACAGAGGCAGTGGCTGGAACGGCAGGGACTGTTCGGTCCGCCAGCGATCCTGTTCTATGCCGACAATGGCCGGGAGCAGGCCCAGGCGCGCATCGTCGGCGAAATCGACGCCGCGGGATTTCTCGCCCGACTCGGTGAAGCAAAAAGGCTTATCGCCAGCGATTAAAAGAATTTCGCCCAACGTGCGGGCATTTCCGGCAAACGTCTAGCGACTGGACAGTCACCTCTGGTTGCGGCATAGTCCGCGGCCAATCTGGTTGCGAAATCGCGAGGCAAGTGGCTATGGCGCATCTGCTGGTACTGCACGGGCCCAACCTGAATCTCCTGGGCACCCGCGAGCCGGGCGTCTACGGGGCCACCACCCTGGCCCAGATCAACGCCGATCTCGAAGCCCGCGCCACCGCGGCGGGGCATCGCCTGCAGTATCTGCAAAGCAACGCCGAGCACCTGCTGATCGAACGCATTCATGCCGCGCGTGACGAAGGGGTGGATTTCATCCTCATCAATCCGGCTGCCTTCACCCATACCAGCGTCGCCCTACGTGACGCCTTGCTCGCGGTGAGCATCCCATTCATCGAAGTGCACCTGTCGAACGTGCACAAGCGCGAGGCCTTCCGCCACCACTCCTATTTTTCCGACGTGGCGGTCGGTGTCATCTGCGGGCTCGGTGCCAGTGGCTATCGCCTGGCCCTGGAAGCCGCCTGCGAACAGCTCGCCGCCCGCGGCTGAGCGCGACTCAACATCCAGAACATCACCAGAACCCGAGGGGAGAGCCAACGCCAATGGACATCCGTAAAGTCAAGAAACTGATCGAGCTGCTGGAAGAGTCCGGTATCGACGAGCTGGAAATCCGCGAAGGCGAAGAATCCGTCCGCATCAGCCGCAATACCGGCCGCGGCCAGGGCATGCAGACCGTCTACGCCGCTGCTCCCGCTCCGGTCGCCGCCCCGGCCCCGGCTGCCGCGCCGGCCGCTGCCGCTGCCCCCGCCAGCGAAGCCGCCGCGTCGCAACTGACCGGTAACGTGGCTCGTTCGCCCATGGTCGGCACCTTCTACCGCGCCTCCTCGCCCACCACCCCGGCCTTCGTCGAAGTCGGCCAGCAGGTGAAGAAAGGCGACATCCTGTGCATCGTCGAAGCCATGAAGATGATGAACCACATCGAAGCCGAAGCCAGCGGCACCATCGGCCAGGTACTGGTCGAGAACGGTCAGCCCGTCGAATTCGACCAGCCGCTGTTCACCATTGTCTAAGCCCGTGGAGCCCACGATGCTGGAAAAAGTCCTGATCGCCAACCGCGGGGAAATCGCCCTGCGCGTGGTGCGTGCCTGCAAGGAGCTGGGCATCAAGACGGTGGCGGTTCATTCCACCGCCGACCGCGAACTGATGCATCTGTCCCTCGCCGACGAATCGGTGTGCATCGGCCCGGCCCCCTCGCCCCAGTCCTACCTGAACATCCCGGCCATCATCAGTGCCGCGGAGGTCACCGGCGCCACCGCCATCCACCCCGGCTACGGCTTTCTCGCCGAGAACGCCGACTTCGCCGAGCAGGTGGAGCAGTCCGGATTCGCCTTCGTCGGCCCCACCGCCGACGTGATTCGCCTGATGGGCGACAAGGTGTCCGCCAAGAACGCCATGAAGCAGGCCGGTGTTCCCACCGTGCCGGGCTCCGACGGCGCCCTACCGGATGACGAGGCCGAGTGCCTGCGCATCGGCCGCGAAGTCGGCTATCCGGTGATCATCAAGGCCGCCGGTGGCGGTGGTGGTCGCGGCATGCGCGTGGTCGAGGACGAGGCCGAGCTGATCAAGTCGATCAAGCTGACCCAGACCGAAGCCGGCGCCGCCTTTGGCAACTCCATGGTCTACATGGAGAAATTCCTCGGCAATCCGCGTCACGTGGAAGTCCAGGTGCTCTCCGATGGCCAGGGCAACGCCGTGCACCTCTATGACCGCGACTGCTCGCTGCAGCGCCGTCACCAGAAGGTCATCGAAGAGGCGCCTGCGCCCCAGATCGACGAGAAGGCCCGCGAAGAAGTCCTGGCACGCTGCGTCAAGGCCTGCATCGACATCGGCTACCGTGGCGCCGGCACTTTCGAGTTCCTCTACGAAGACGGTCGCTTCTACTTCATCGAGATGAACACCCGCGTGCAGGTGGAGCATCCGGTGACCGAGATGATCACCGGCGTCGACATCGTCAAGGAGATGCTCAGCATCGCCGCGGGCAATCCGCTGTCGATCAAGCAGGAAGACATCAAGATCACCGGTCACGCCATCGAGTGCCGGATCAACGCCGAAGATCCCAAGACCTTCATGCCCTCTCCGGGCCTGGTCAAGCACTACCATGCACCGGGCGGCAACGGCGTGCGGGTGGATTCGCACCTGTACAGCGGATACAAGGTTCCGCCGAACTACGATTCGCTGATCGCCAAGCTGATCACCTGGGGCAAGACCCGCGACGAGGCCATGGCCCGGATGCGCAACGCCCTGGACGAGCTGATCGTCGACGGCATCAAGACCAATGCCGATCTGCACCGGATGCTGACCCGCGACCAGGCCTTCGGCCAGGGCGGCGTGAACATCCACTACCTGGAGAAGAAGCTCGGCCTGCGCCACTGAGTGCATGACGAGCGCTGATTCAGCGAACGGGCTGCCCTCGGGCAGCCCGTTTTCATTTACCCTCCCCGCTTTGACCCGATTCAGGTAGCCCACCATGTCCTGGCTGCAAGTCCGCCTCGCCCTCACCCCCGCCCAGGCGGAAACCTACGAAGACCTCATGCTCGAACTGGGCGCCGTCTCGGTGACCTTCATGGACGCCGAGGACCAGCCGATCTTCGAGCCGGATCTCGGCACCACCCCGCTGTGGTCCCAGACCCACCTGCTGGCGCTGTTCGAAGGCGATACCGACGCCGCCGCTCTGGAACAGCGCGTGCAGCTCCTGGCCAACGGCCTCGTCTACGAGGTGGAGCGCCTGGAAGACCAGGAATGGGAGCGCAGCTGGATGGACAACTTCCAGCCCATGCGCTTCGGCCAGCGACTGTGGATCGTGCCCAGTTGGCACGAGGCCCCGGAACCCGAGGCGGTCAATCTGCTGCTGGATCCAGGCCTGGCCTTTGGCACCGGCACCCACCCCACCACCTCGCTGTGCCTGCAGTGGCTGGACGGCGAACCGGTCCAGGGCCTGCAGGTGCTGGATTTCGGCTGCGGCTCGGGCATCCTCGCCATCGCCGCCCTGCTGCTGGGCGCCGCGCGCGCCGTGGGCACCGACATCGACGTCCAGGCCCTAGAAGCCTCGCGGGAGAATGCCAATCGCAACGGCATCGACCCGGCACGCTTTCCGCTGTACCTGCCCGCCGATCTGCCAGGCGAGCCGGCCGACGTGGTGGTGGCCAACATCCTCGCCGGTCCGCTGGTCGGCCTGGCCGAGCAGATCACCCGCCTGACCCGCATCGGCGGGCGCCTGGCCCTTTCCGGCATCCTCGCCGAGCAGGCCGAGGATGTGCGCGCTGCCTACGCCGGCTGCTTCGACCTGGAACCCACCGCCACCCTGGACGGCTGGGTGCGCATCAGCGGCACCCGCCGTCGCTGATCGATCAGGGCGCCACCGGTCCGCTCACCCAGCGGCCCGGTGCAAGCCCTTCTTTCGCCAGGGCCTTCGGGTACACTAGCGCGCTTCACTCCCTGGCTGTCGCCTCGCCATGACCGAATCCCTCGTCGCCCAGTGTCCGCATTGCCATACCCGCTTCCGCGTCACCCAGGAACACCTGGCTGCAGCGGACGGCGACGTACGCTGTGGCGTCTGCCTGGAAGTGTTCAACGCCAGCAACCAGGCCGCACCCCTGACGGCGCCGCAGCCCATGCCCGTGCCACCTGCGCCCGTGGCCGAACCGGCGCCGACGCCCAGCGAAGCGGCCTGGCCCCATGACGAACTGGACCTGAGCCACCTGGAGCTGGACGCCGAGGTCGCCCGCCTGGGCGCCCTCGAAGAACAGCGCCGCGCGCCGGTCGCGCCGGCAGCCCCGCCCGCGGAGGCAACGCCGCCTGCCGTGGCCACGCCGCGGGAAGAACCGGCGCCGGTCCAGGGCCTGGCGGCCCACCGCTCCCAGGACGACGAAGCCCCCTTCGAACTGCCGTCGCTCGGCGCCGCCTCCGCCGAGCGCGAACCTGAGCCGGAATCCCTGCGCCTGCCGGCCGAACCCGAGGTGGAGTTCGAACCGCAGCCCGACCCCTTGCCGCTTCCCGCCGCCGAACCGGAACCGGAGCCCGAGCCCGAGCCCGCCGTGGAGGCCCGGCCGGAGCCGGACATCGCTCCCGTGCCGACGGCCGCACCGGTGGCACCGCTCGCGGCCACCCGCGCCCCGCTGAAGCCTGCCCCGGCCACGCCGCCCGCGCCCCTCAACGCCGCGCCGGTCGAGCGCCAGGAGCCCGCGCTCGGCCGCGTCGAAGCCGACGACGACGAACGCGCCGAACCCGGCCTGGGTCGGCTCTACGACTGGCAGGAGCCCGTTGCCGAACCCCTTAGCGCCGCGCGCGACGGCGACGACGACGAGCCACTGCCAGCCAAGGCCACGACCGCCCTGCGCAGCGAACCGGAATGGCAGGACGATCCCTTGCTCGACCTGCACGACGATCCGCTGCAGCTGGACAGCCAGCCACGGCGCCCGCACTGGGGTCGCCGCTTGCTGTGGATCCTGCTCTGCCTGCTGGCGCTGCTCGGCCTGGCCGGCCAGTACGTCTATTACCACTTCGACGAACTGGCGCGGCAGGACAGCTATCGCCCGCTGTTCGTCCAGGCCTGCGCCAGCCTGGGCTGCAAGGTGCCGTCCAAGGTCGATGTCCAGCAGATCCGCAGCAGCAACCTGGTGGTGCGCAGCCATCCGCAATTTTCCGGGGCCCTGCGCGTCGATGCCATCCTCTACAACCGGGCGCCCTTCTCGCAGCCCTTTCCGCTGCTGGAATTGCGCTTCGCCGACCTCAACGGCCAGTTGCTCGCCAGCCGCCGTTTCAAGCCCGGCGAGTACCTGAACGGCGAGCTCAAGGGCCAGGACGAGATGCCGCCGCAGACGCCGATCCACATCGCCCTGGACATTCTCGACCCCGGTCCGCGCGCGGTGAACTACAGCCTGAGCTTCTTCTCGCCGGAGTAGCGCCAGGGCGAATTGCTCATAAACTAGCCAACTCGCGCTTTATCCGGAGGCGGCGAGCGGGTATCATTCCCAACCCTTTTCAAGCACAGCAGCCCCTGTCCGCGGCCGGTTTCCGGCGCAGGCGGAACAGGCGCCTATTCGCCAGGGAAAAAGATATGTCGATGGTACGCATCGGCCCTTATACCTTGCCCAATCCGCTGATTCTCGCGCCCATGGCCGGGGTCACCGACCTGCCCTTCCGGCGCCTGTGCCTGGCACTCGGCGCCGGCATGGCCGTGTCGGAAATGGTGACCAGTGACGTGCGGCTCTATGACAGCCGCAAGTCGCGGCTGCGCCTGATCCACGCCAGCGAGCAGGAACCGCGCTCGGTGCAGATCGCCGGCGGCGATCCGGCAATGCTGGCCGAAGCGGCCCAGCGCAATGTCGAACTGGGTGCCCAGATCATCGACATCAACATGGGCTGCCCGGCGAAAAAGGTCTGCAACAAGGCCGCCGGCTCCGCGCTGATGAAGGACGAGGTCCTGGTGGCCGAGATCCTCGCCGCCGTGGTGGCCGCGGTGGACGTTCCGGTGACCCTGAAGATCCGCACCGGCTGGAATCCCGAGAATCGCAACGGCCTGCGCATCGCGCAGTTGGCCGAAGCCGCCGGCATCCAGGCGCTTGCCGTGCACGGCCGCACCCGTGACGACAGATTCCTCGGTGCCGCGGAGTACGACACCATCGCCGCGATCAAGCAGGCGGTCGGCATCCCGGTGTTCGCCAATGGCGACATCGACAGCCCGGAAAAGGCCCGGCGCGTGCTCGAGCACACCGGCTGCGACGGCCTGCTGATCGGCCGCGCTGCCCAAGGCCGCCCCTGGATCTTCCGCGAGATCGCCCACTACCTGGCGACCGGCGAGCACCTGGCGGCGCCGAGCGATGCCGAGGTGGAGGCCATCCTGCTGGAGCACCTCGACGCCCTGCACGCCTTCTACGGCCCGGAAATGGGCGTGCGCATCGCCCGCAAGCACGTCGGCTGGTACCTGGCCGACCGGCCGGGCGCCGCGGAATCGCGCGCCCAGTTCAACCGACTGCAAGACACCCAAGCCCAGCACGCCAGCATTCGCGCGTTCTTCGCGCAGCCCCCGATCGGGAAGCAGGTGGCATGAATTCGATGACCGAGACTTTGACTGGAACAGCGCCCGTGAGTGACAACGGCGACCTCAAGCAGCACCTGACCGCTCCCCTGCAGGAGGGCCAGACGCTGCGCGACAGCGTGGAAAAGGCGCTGCGCAACTATTTCGCCCACCTCGATGGGCAGCCGGTGACCGACGTCTACAACATGGTGCTCTGCGAAGTGGAAGCACCCCTGCTCGAAAGCGTGATGAATTACGTCAAGGGCAACCAGACCAAGGCATCGGAGATGCTCGGGCTCAATCGCGGCACCCTGCGCAAGAAGCTCAAGCAATACGACCTGCTCTGATCCGCCTCATCGCCGGCGGCCCAGGGGGCTTGACCGGCGGTCTCTCTCCTCCTGATGGACATGACCATGACCGACCAGACCTCTCGCCTCCCCGTCCGCCGTGCGCTGATCAGCGTGTCCGACAAGACGGGCGTCGTCGACTTCGCCCGTGAACTCGCGGCCATCGGCGTGGAAATCCTGTCCACCGGCGGGACCTACAAGCTGCTGCGCGACGAAGGCATCCCGGCGGTGGAAGTCGCCGACTACACCGGTTTCCCGGAAATGATGGACGGCCGCGTCAAGACCCTGCATCCGAAGATCCACGGTGGCATCCTCGGCCGTCGCGGCATCGACCACGAGGTCATGAGCGAGCACGGCATCCGCCCGATCGACCTGGTCGCGGTCAATCTCTACCCCTTCGCCGCCACCGTGGCCAAGCCCGGCTGCAGCCTGGCCGACGCCATCGAGAACATCGACATCGGCGGTCCGACCATGGTCCGCAGCGCGGCCAAGAACCACAAGGACGTCGCCATCGTGGTCAATGCCAGCGACTACGCGGCCATCCTCGACGACCTCAAGGCCGGTGGCCTGACCTACGCCCAGCGCTTCGACCTGGCGCTCAAGGCCTTCGAGCACACCGCCGCCTACGACGGCATGATCGCCAACTACCTGGGCAGCATCGACCAGCAGGCCGAGACCCTGTCCACCGAAGGCCGCGCCGCCTTCCCGCGTACCTTCAGCGCCCAGTTCATCAAGGCGCAGGACATGAGATACGGCGAGAACCCGCACCAGCAGGCGGCCTTCTACGTCGAGCACGCCAGCGAAGCCTGCGTGGCCACCGCCACTCAGCTGCAGGGCAAGGAACTGTCCTTCAACAACGTCGCCGACACCGACGCCGCCCTGGAAACCGTCAAGAGCTACGAAGAGCCGGCCTGCGTCATCGTCAAGCACGCCAACCCCTGTGGCGTGGCCGTGGCCGGCGACATCCGCCAGGCCTATGAACTGGCCTATGCCACCGACAGCGAGTCGGCCTTTGGCGGCATCATCGCCTTCAACCGCGAACTGGACGCCGAGACCGCGCGCGCCATCGTCGAGCGCCAGTTCGTCGAGGTGATCATCGCCCCGCGCGTCAGCGTCGAGGCCCGCGAGGTCGTTGCGGCCAAGGCCAACGTCCGCCTGCTGGAGTGCGGCGAGTGGCCCGCCGAGCGCAAGCCCGGCCTGGACCTCAAGCGTGTCAACGGCGGTCTGCTGGTGCAGAGCCGCGACATCGCCATGATCACCGCCGCCGACCTCAAGGTGGTGACCCAGCGCGCGCCCAGCGAGCAGGAACTGCAGGACCTGATCTTCGCCTGGAAGGTAGCCAAGTTCGTCAAATCCAACGCCATCGTCTACGCCAAGGGCCAACAGACCGTGGGCATCGGCGCCGGCCAGATGAGCCGCGTCAATTCGGCGCGCATCGCCGCCATCAAGGCCGAGCACGCCGGTCTGGCCGTGGCCGGTGCGGTCATGGCCTCGGACGCCTTCTTCCCCTTCCGTGACGGCATCGACAACGCCGCGGCCAATGGCATCACCGCGGTGATCCAGCCGGGCGGCTCCATGCGCGACGCCGAGGTCATCGCCGCCGCCGACGAAGCCGGCATCGCCATGGTCTTTACCGGCATGCGTCACTTCCGCCACTAAGGGCCCGTCACGGCGAGGCCGCACGCGCCTCGCCGTCGCTCCAATTTCACGTGCGGACGCCACCCGGCGGTCGCCAGAGGAACACTGCATGAACGTACTCATCATCGGCAGCGGCGGTCGCGAACACGCCCTGGCCTGGAAGGTCGCCCAAGACACCCGGGTCACCAAGGTCTATGTGGCCCCGGGCAACGCCGGCACTGCCACCGAAGCCAAATGCGAGAACGTCGCCCTCGACGTCCTGGCCCTGGAACAACTGGCCGACTTCGCCGCCGCCAACGTCGAGCTGACCATCGTCGGCCCCGAGGCGCCGCTGGTGGCCGGCGTGGTCGACCTGTTCCGCAGCCGCGGCCTGCCCTGCTTCGGCCCCACCGCCGGTGCGGCCCAGCTGGAAGGCTCCAAAGCCTTCACCAAGGATTTCCTGGCGCGCCACCAGATCCCCACCGCCGCCTACGCCAACTTCACCGAGGTGGAGCCGGCCCTGGCCTATCTGCGCGAGCAGGGTGCGCCCATCGTGATCAAGGCCGACGGCCTGGCCGCCGGCAAGGGCGTGATCGTCGCCATGACCCTGGCCGAAGCCGAGGACGCGGTGCGTGACATGCTCTCCGGCAATGCCTTCGGCGATGCTGGGGCGCGGGTGGTGATCGAGGAATTCCTCGACGGCGAGGAAGCCAGCTTCATCGTCATGGTCGACGGCAAGCACGTGCTGCCGATGGCCACCAGCCAGGATCACAAGCGCGTCGGCGATGGCGACAGCGGTCCCAACACCGGCGGCATGGGCGCCTATTCCCCGGCGCCGGTGGTGACCCCCGAGGTCCACGAGCGGGTCATGCGCGAGATCATCGAGCCCACCGTGGCCGGCATGGCCAGCGAAGGCAATGTCTACACCGGCTTTCTCTATGCCGGTCTGATGATCGACCAGAGCGGTGCGCCCAAGGTCATTGAATTCAACTGCCGCTTCGGCGATCCCGAGACCCAGCCGGTGATGCTGCGCCTGCAGTCCAGCCTGGTGCTGCTGGTGGAGGCCGCCCTGGCCGAGGCCCTCGACAAGATCGAAGCCTGCTGGGATCCGCGTCCAAGCCTGGGCATCGTCCTGGCCGCTGGCGGCTATCCGGGCGACTACGCCAAGGGTGACGCCATCGCCGGTCTCGACGCCGCCGCGGCGCTGCCGGGCAAAGTGTTCCACGCCGGCACCAGTCTGCGCGATGGTCAGGTCGTCACGGCCGGCGGTCGGGTGCTGTGTGCCACGGCCCTGGGCGAAACGGTCTCCGCCGCCCAGCAGAACGCCTATGCGCTGGCCCGGGAAATCACCTGGAAGGGCGGCTTCTACCGTAGCGACATCGGCTACCGCGCCATCGCCCGCGAGCGACAGTGAAGCTCGCCTAAGGGATCAGCCTGTTACACTGTTACGTCAACAGACGTGACGGGCTGATCTATACTCGACGTCCGCATTTGCGAAGGGAACTCTCGTGCACCGGCTCTGGATCGCCATAGGCTTTGTGGTCAGCTGGCTGCTGTTGCTGCTGGTGGCCAATTCCGTGCAGGCCGAGAATTCGCCGGATGCGGGCTGGGCGCAATACGAGGATGCTACCGGCGAATTCTCGCTCGACGACGTCCGTGACCGGCTGTCCGCCTTCAAGCCGCTGACCACCGCCCGCGCCCACCGCCCCGCCGGTCCCGGGGCGCTCTGGCTGCACACCCGCATCCAGCCCGACACCCAGCAGCGCCTGCTGCGCATCATTTCGCCCAATGTCGGCTATCTTGACTTCTTCGCCTATCGCGACGACCAGTTGCTCAGCGAGATCCGCGATGGTCTGTCGCGGCCGCTGCTCAATCCGCAGCAACTCAGTCGCGACTTCGTCTTTCCGATTCCGCAGAGCGACCAGCCGCTCGACCTCTTCCTGAGATTCGAATCGCCCCAGCCGATGCGGATCGCCCTGACCCTGAGCAGCAGTGCCGAAGCCGAGATCACCCATCGGCTGGTGATGTTCGGCGTGCTGCTCGGCTGCCTGGCCATGCTGGCGCTGTACAACGGCGCCCAGCTGCTCTATCACCGCAGCCGCGCCACCAGCGCCCTCACCCTGCTGCTGGTGATGCTGGTCTGCGTGGCCCTGAACATCTTTGGGCTGAGCAAGTTCTTCCTCGGCAGCTTCAAGGGCCAGACGCCGCTGCTGACCGATCTGTCGGTGCTGGCCTGCAGCGCCGCCGGGTTGAATTTCGTGGGCGCCTTCTTTGGCTGGCGGCGACTGCCGCTGTGGATCCGCCGCACGCTCAGGGGCCTGCTGGCCCTGGTCGCCCTGGCCGCCGTGGTGCGCATCGCCGCCGGCGAATTCTATGTCGGCGACTGGCTGATGGTGGTCAATGCCCTGGCGTTGTTCGCCTGCCTGAGCATCGCCCTGGAGCGCTGGCACCAGGGCGCCCGCTATGCGCGGCTGCTGGTGGTGAGCTGCGCCTTGCTGGCCCTGGCCGGGCTGATCGCCCTGCCGATCCTGGCCGGTTACGCCAATCCGCCGGTGTGGATGGGCCGCGGCCTGATCGCCAGCTGCATGCTCAGCGGCATCCTGCTCACCCTGGCCCTGGAGGAGCGCCGTCGCTTTCTACGTGAGGAGCACTTCACCCGCACCCGCGACAGAGCCGCCAACCATGCGGAGCTCAAGGGCAAGGCCGAATTTCTCTCGCGCATCAGCCACGAGATCCGCACCCCCATGAACGGCGTGCTGGGCATGACCGAACTGCTGCAGGGCACGGCGCTGTCGGCCAAGCAGCGCGACTATGTGCAGACCATCCACAGCGCCGGTGCCGAGCTGCTCAACCTGATCAACGAGATCATCGACATCACCCGCCTGGAAAGCGGCCAGATCGAACTGGAAGAGGTCACCTTCGACCTCAATGCCCTGCTCGACGACTGCCTGGACATCTTCCGGCCGCGCGCCGAGGAGCACCGGGTCGAACTGCTCAGCTTCATCCAGCCCCAGGTGCCCCGCCGCTTCATCGGCGATCCGACCCGCCTGCGCCAGATCCTGCTGAACCTCCTGGAAAACGCCTTCCAGCGTACCGAGGAAGGCGAGATCCTCCTGGTGATCTCCCTGGAAGAGGCCACCGGCCAGCCGCCGCGCCTGCGCATCTCGGTGCAGGACAGCGGCACCCCGCTGGACGCGGCCCTGAGTCGCCAGTTGCTGTCCACCCACCTCGACCGCCGCGACTTCCTCGCCAGCGACACCGACAGCCTGGACTTCGGCCTGATCATCGCCCGCCAGCTGGTGCTGCTGATGCAGGGCGACTTCGGCATCCAGAACAACGCCGAGGGCGGTTCCAGCTTCTGGATCAGCCTGCCCATCCCGGCCCAGGCGCTGGTGCTGTCGCGCGGCGACAGCGACTATCCGCTGCAGGACGTGCGGGTGCTGGTGGTCGACGACAACGAGCTCTGCCGCAAGGTCCTGCAGCAGCAGTGCAGCGCCTGGGGCATGCAGGCGGTCACCGCCGCCTCCGGACGCGAAGCCCTGGCCCTGCTGCGCACCCAGTCGCACCTGCGGGAATACTTCGACGTGGTGCTGCTCGACCAGCAGATGCCGGGCATGACCGGCATGCAGCTGGCCGCGCGCATCAACGAAGACGAGAATCTCAACCACGACCTCTTGCTGATCATGCTCACCGGCCTGAGCAATGCGCCGAGCAAGGTCATCGCCCGCAACGCCGGCATCAAGCGGGTGCTGGCCAAGCCGGTGGCCGGCTATACCCTCAGGGCGACCCTGGCCGACGAGCTGTCGCGCCGCGGCCAGCGGGTCAGCGAACCCGAGCCCGAGGAGCAGCCCAGCGGCATCCCCAGCGATTTCCGCGTGCTGGTGGCCGAGGACAACAGCATCTCGGTCAAGGTGATCCGCGGCATGCTGAAAAAGCTCGGCGTCGAACCCGACACCGTGAGCAACGGCCTGGAAGCCTTCGAAAAGCTCCAGCAGAACACCTACGACCTGATCCTGATGGATTGCGAGATGCCCCTGCTGGACGGCTTCGGTGCGACGCGCCGGCTAAGGGCCTGGGAACAGCAGAATCATCGTTCGCGCACCCCGGTGGTGGCCCTCACCGCGCACATCCTCGCCGAGCACAAGGATCGTGCCCAGGAGGCCGGCATGGACGGCCACATGGGCAAGCCGATCGAACTCTCGCAGTTGCGCGAGCTGCTGCTCTACTGGGCCGAGCGACGGCGGCTGGACGTGACCCGCGCGGGCCTCAAGGCGACTCCTTGAACCTGTCCTTGACGTAGGTGATCTCGGTCTTGCCGTGAGGGACCGGATTGCCGTCCTCGTCGAGATTGACGAAGACGATCTTGTCGATGGTGAGGATGCTCTTGCGGGTGATCTTGTTGCGCACCTCGCATCTGAGGGTGATGGAGGTACGCCCGAACTCGGTGGCGGTGATGCCCAGCTCGATGATGTCGCCCTGGCGCGAGGCGCTGATGAAGTTGATCTCCGAGATGTACTTGGTCACCACCTTGGGATTTTCCAGCTGCACGATGGCGTAGATCGCCGCCTCCTCGTCGATCCACTTGAGCAGGCTGCCGCCGAACAGGGTGCCATTGGCGTTGAGGTCTTCGGGTTTCACCCACTTGCGGGTATGGAAGTTCATCAGGGCTCCTTGAATTTCCAGGGTCTTAAGGCATCAGATCAGGGCGCGCGCGGTAGATTCCGGTCGACATGAGGCAGAGCGCCACCCTTTGGGTTTATCGCGATCCTCGTTATACTGCCCGCGCATCGCGGCCACCAGGCCGCCCCGCCTTCCGTTCGAGGGGCGCTGCAGCACGCTGCGTTATCCCATCCTAGCCGACCCGCCGCTGGCGCGGGACCCTCGGCGGGCATGACGCCAGACGTTGTCAGGCTCGAGCGGAGCGTTATCAGAACGCATCAACGGCGCCCATTCGCACCTAACGAATGGAGACTCTTCAATGAGCGCTGTCCTCACGCCTGCCGCTTTCAACGATTTCAAGGTCGCCGACATCTCCCTGGCCGACTGGGGTCGTCGCGAAGTCATCATCGCCGAATCGGAAATGCCCGCCCTCATGGGCCTGAGACGCAAGTACGCCGGCGAGCAACCCCTGGCTGGCGCCAAGATCCTCGGCTGCATCCACATGACCATCCAGACCGCCGTGCTCATCGAGACCCTGGTGGCCCTGGGCGCCGAAGTGCGCTGGTCGAGCTGCAACATCTTCTCCACCCAGGACCAGGCCGCGGCCGCCATCGCCGCCGCTGGCATCCCGGTGTTCGCCTGGAAGGGCGAGACCGAAGCCGAATACGAGTGGTGCATCGAGCAGACCATCCTCAAGGATGGCCAGCCCTGGGACGCCAACATGGTGCTGGACGACGGCGGTGACCTGACCCAGATCCTGCACGACAAGTATCCGCAGGTGCTGGAGCGCGTGCACGGCATCACCGAAGAGACCACCACCGGCGTGCACCGCCTGCTGGACATGCTCAAGGACGGCACCCTCAAGGTCCCGGCGATCAACGTCAACGACTCGGTCACCAAGAGCAAGAACGACAACAAGTACGGCTGCCGCCACAGCCTCAACGACGCCATCAAGCGCGCCACCGACCACCTACTGTCCGGCAAGCAGGCGCTGGTGATCGGCTACGGTGACGTGGGCAAGGGCTCAGCCGCCTCGCTGCGTCAGGAAGGCATGATCGTCAAGGTCTCGGAAGTCGATCCGATCTGCGCCATGCAGGCCTGCATGGACGGCTACGAGCTGGTCTCGCCCTATGTCGACGGCCTCAACGACGGCACCGAAGCCTCCGTGGATCGCGTGCTGCTGGGCAAGATCGACCTGATCGTTACCACCACCGGCAACGTCAACGTCTGTGACGCCAACATGCTCAAGGCCCTGAAGAAGCGCGCCCTGGTGTGCAACATCGGTCACTTCGACAACGAGATCGACACCGCCTTCATGCGCCAGCACTGGGGCTGGGAAGAGGTGAAGCCGCAGGTGCACAAGATCCACCGCACCGGCCTGACCGTCGATCCGGCCAACGACGACTACCTGATCCTGCTGGCCGAAGGCCGCCTGGTGAACCTGGGCAACGCCACCGGTCACCCCAGCCGCATCATGGACGGCTCCTTCGCCAACCAGGTGCTGGCGCAGATCCACCTGTATCAGGAGAAGTTCGCCGACCTGCCGGTCGCTGAGAAGACCGCCAACGTCACCGTCATGGTCCTGCCCAAGAAGCTCGACGAAGAAGTGGCGCTGGAAATGGTGAAGGGCTTCGGTGGTGTGGTGACCCGCCTGACCGAGGCTCAGGCCAAGTACATCGGCGTGACCCAGGAAGGCCCCTTCAAGCCCGACAGCTACCGCTACTGATGGCCAGCCCCGCCCGCCAGGGCGGGGCCGCTCACGAGAGAGACGCCGTGAAACCCAGTCTGAGTTTCGAATTCTTTCCCTGCAAGACCGAAGCGGGCCACGAGAAGCTGATCGCCACCGCGCGGCAGCTGGCGAGTCATGGGCCGGAGTTCTTTTCCTGCACCTATGGCGCCGGCGGCTCCACCCGCGACGGCACCTATCGCACCGTGCGCCAGCTCAACGACGAGGTCGGGGTACCGACCGCGCCGCACCTGTCCTGCGTCGGCGACAGCAAAGCCAAGCTGCGCGAGCTGCTGCAGCAGTACCGGGAAGCCGGCATCAACCGCATCGTCGCCCTGCGCGGCGACCTGCCGTCCGGCATGGGCCTGTCCGGTGGTGGCGAACTGCGTTATGCCAGCGATCTGGTCGCCTTCATCCGCGAGGAAACCGGCGATCACTTCCATATCGAGGTCGCCGCCTATCCGGAAACCCATCCGCAGGCGCGCAGCTTTACGGACGACGTGCGCAATTTCGTGTACAAGATGCAGACCGGTGCTGACCGCGCGGTCACCCAGTACTTCTTCAACGCCGACTGCTACTTCCATTTTGTGGAACGTGTCCGCAAACTGGGAGTCGAAGCCCCAGTGATCCCTGGCATCATGCCGATCACCAACTACAGCAAGTTGGCGCGCTTCTCCGATGCCTGTGGCGCTGAACTGCCACGCTGGCTGCGGAAGCAACTGGAAGCCTACGGTGACGACACCCAGAGCATCCAGGCCTTTGGCGAAGAAGTCATGACCGCCCTCTGCGAGCGACTGCTCGAAGGCGGGGCACCCGGTGTGCACTTCTACACCCTGAACCAAGCGGAGCCGTGTATCGCCATCTGGCGAAACCTCGGTTTTTGAAGTCGGCCACGCGAACTGGCGGCGACTTCACCCAATCGTGATTACCGCTACCGGTCATCGCCCGACTCTTCATCCAGCGCAGGATGACGAGGGCGGGCGAGACGTCCGAAACCTTTCGGACGTCAACCGGAAGCGCAACCGCGCCCCCACGTCGGCGGGACGCCGACAGAGACAGGAACCCCGCATGTCCTTCATTTCCCTCGGTCTCTCCGAGGCCCTTGCCCGCGCCGTGGAAGACGCTGGCTACACGAATCCCACTCCTGTTCAGCAACGCGCCATTCCGGCCGTCCTGCAGGGTCGCGATCTGATGGTGGCTGCCCAGACCGGCACCGGCAAGACCGGCGGCTTCGCGCTGCCGGTGCTCGAGCGCCTGTTTCCCAACGGTCATCCCGATGGCCGCCAGCACGTGGCCAGGCAGCCGCGCGTACTGGTCCTGACGCCGACCCGCGAACTGGCGGCCCAGGTCCACGACAGCTTCAAGGTCTATGCCCGTGACCTGCCCATGCGCAGCGCCTGCGTCTTCGGTGGCGTCGGCCTCAAGCCGCAGGTCACCGCCCTGGCCAAGGGTGTCGATGTGCTCGTCGCCTGCCCGGGTCGTCTGCTGGACCTTGCCGGTCAGCAGAGCGTCGACCTGTCCGCCGTCGAGATCCTGGTGCTGGACGAAGCCGACCGCATGCTCGACATGGGCTTCATCCACGACGTGAAGAAGGTCCTGGCCCGTCTGCCGGCCCGCCGCCAGAACCTGCTGTTCTCGGCCACCTTCTCCAAGGACATCACCGACCTCGCCGGCAAGTTGCTGCAGGATCCCGAGCGGATCGAGGTCACCCCGCCGAACACCACCGTCGAGCGCATCGAGCAGCGGCTGTTCCGTATCCCCGCCAATCAGAAGCGCGCCCTGCTCGCCCACCTGATCACCCTGGGTGCCTGGGAACAGGTGCTGGTGTTCACCCGCACCAAGCACGGCGCCAACCGCCTGGCCGAGTACCTGAACAAGCATGGCCTGCCGGCCGCGCCGATCCATGGCAACAAGAGCCAGAACGCCCGCACCAAGGCCCTGGCCGACTTCAAGAGCAACGAGGTCCGCGTCCTCGTCGCCACCGACATCGCCGCCCGCGGCCTGGACATCGACCAGTTGCCCCACGTGGTCAACTTCGAGCTGCCCAATGTCGAGGAAGACTATGTCCACCGCATCGGCCGTACCGGTCGGGCCGGACGTAGCGGCGAAGCCATCTCCCTGGTTTCGCCCGACGAAGAGAAGCTGCTCAAGGCCATCGAGCGTCTGACCAAGCAGAGCATCCCCGACGGCGACATGCAGGGTTTCGACCCGCAGTCCGTACCGCCGGAACAGCCGGAAGTGCGTGCCCCGCGCGAGCCGCGTGGCAAGCCGCAGCAGAATCGCCAGAAAAAGGCCGACAAGCCGGCGCGCAGCGAAGGCAAAGGCCAGAATCAGGGCCAGGGCAAGGCCGCCAGTGGCGAGCAGTCCGGTGCCCAGCCCCAGGGCGAGCGCAAGGGCCGTACCCGCAATCGTCGCGACCGCCGTGATCGCGACGACGCCGGTCAGGCCACTGCGCAACCTGGCCAGGCCGCGGCCCAGCAGCCGCGCAATCGCGATCCGGAAGAATTCCTGGACGACGATTACGACAACTTCGGCAACAGCGTCGACTACGTCAGCCCCTACCAAGGCAAGGGTCGCAACGGCCAGCGCCGTGGCAACGGCGGCAACGGTGCCCGTCCGGCGGCCGCGAACAGCAACGGTCAGCAGCCCCGTCAGGGTCAAGGCCAGGGCCAGGGCGCTGCCCGTGCCCAGCGTGGCCAGCAACAGCAGCAGCCCGGCAAGCGCCGTGGCCAGAATGGCCAGCCCCGCGCCGCTCGCCCCTACGAGGCCGCCCCCAGCGAGCCGCGGGCCTATGCCCAGGAAGAGCGGGCATCGAGCAAGCCGCAACCGAAGATCGTGCACAAGCCGTCGCGTGCCGACCGCCTGCCGACCCTGGAGCAGCTGGAAGACCTGCCGAGCCGGCCGCGCAGCGAGAAGCCCGCGCTGCTGACCCGCAACCGCGAAGCCTGATGAAGTGCGGGCCGCTCAGGCGGCCCGAACTCCGGGCAAAAAGAAACCCCGCCTTGGCGGGGTTTCTTTTTTAAGCTCGCTTGAGAAGTCGCCGAGCGAAGGTCAGGCAAGGCAAAAATCGGCGAGGAAGCGGACCGGGCTCGCGCTCGAGTTTACACAGGGTAAATGAGCATTACGACCGAGCTGGCGATCCAGCCGGTTTTTAACGCAGCATGACCAAGCGCAGGCACTTATCAACCGAATCAGGCGTGGGCGGCGCGCAGGGCGTCAATATAGGGCTCGGCCTGGCGATGGCTGCGGATCAGCTCGATGAAGTCTTCACCCTGATCGTTACGGGCATCCAGATCGTAACCGGCCTCGACGAAGAAGCCGACGAAGCGCTCGAAATCGTCCGGACGCAGACCGCGATAGGCCTTGACCAGCTTGTGCAGAGACGCGGGGGTATCGTCCGCCGGCTCGACCGCGAGAAACAGCTTGATCTGCTCGTCGCTGATCTCTTCACCGATGACCTGCTTTTTATCCTTGCGCATCCTTTGGCTACCTGTGCTGGGGGATTCTTTGGAGAAAAGGAGGACCGATTCTAACCCTGCCCTTCGCCTGCCCGCCAGTGACAAAGCCAAGGCAATACCGCGACTCCGATCAAAAGTTCAATCGAATTGAGCGCACATCCAGCGGCGATAGCGCTCGGCATCGGCGGCGCCTTCCAGCGGTGCCCAGGCTGGTCGCTCACCCTCGCCCAGGGGCACGAAGGGCCCGGCCTTGCATTCGAAGAACAGGCAATCGCCCTCCAGGGCGACCAGCGCATGGTAGTGCCCGGGGGCGAGATCGACGCCCGGGCAACCGGCGCTCTGAGACAGCTCGCGGCGCAGCAGCACCTCACCCGCTTCATCGAAGGTCAGCAGCCCGAGTCGCCCCTGCAGCACCAGCAGACTCTCGGCCTTGCGCGGATCCAGGTGGCGATGGGGCGGGATGTAGCTGTCCTCGCACATCCCCACCACCAGCCGGTGACAGGGCTCGTCCATGGCGTGCAGGTTGTGATGGGCGCGCCGGCGCGGACTGGCCTTCGCCTGCCGGAGCAGGTCGGCGAACAGCGCCTGATCGAACAGCCGGGCGGTCACAGCCCCTTCACGGCGTAGATGCCGGGCGCATTGCGCCAGTAGCCCTTGTAGTCCATGCCGTAGCCGAAGATGTAGCGATCGATGCAGGGCAGGCCGACATAGGTGGCTTCCAGGCCCTTGACCTTGCGGTCGTGAGTCTTGTCGATCAGCACCGCGGTATGGACCTCGCGGGCACCGGCGTGGCGGCAGAAGTCGATGATGGCCTTGAGGGTGTGGCCCTCGTCGAAGATGTCGTCGACGATCAGGACATCGCGGTCGATGAAGGACACCTCGGGCTTGGCCTTCCAGAACAGCTCGCCGCCGGTGGTCTCGTTGCGATAGCGGGTGGCGTGCAGATAGGACATTTCCAGCGGGAAATTCAGCCGGGTGGCCAGCTTGCCGGTCAGGATCAGGCCGCCATTCATGACGCAGAAGACCACTGGATTGCGCTCGGCGAGATCGGCGGTGATAGCCGCGGCGATCCGGTCGATGGCCGCTTCGACCTGGGCTTCGTCATACAGGCAATCGGCTTCCTGCATGACCTGGCGGATGTGGGCGAGATCGGCGGACATGGGGCTTCTCCGGGGGACGGGGCGCCTGCCGGGTGGTTGGCGCGGATAAAAGGCGGCAAAGGTACAGACACCGCGGACCGATCTCAAGCGCCGCCAGGCGGCTACTATTGTCGCAGGGTACTGCCCACCTCGAGTCGGATGCTTTAATGTACCGCGGTTTTTTTGTGCGCCTGCCCTTCCTGCGGCAGGCCTTCGGGCCGCCGGTCGTACCGAAACCGCCCTCGATCCGCTGCCCTACCGTCTCTGGAGAATCCCATGCCCGTCCACGAAATCCGCCACCCGCTCATCCGTCACAAGCTCGGTCTGATGCGGCGCGCCGACATCAGCACCAAGAACTTCCGCGAACTGGCCCAGGAAGTCGGTGCCCTGCTGACCTACGAGGCGACCAAGGACCTGCCGGTGGAAGAGGTGGACATCGAGGGCTGGTGCGGCACCGTCAAGGTGGAAAAGATCTCCGGCAAGAAGGTCACCGTGGTGCCCATCCTGCGCGCCGGCATCGGCATGCTCGACGGCGTGCTCAGCCTGATCCCCAGCGCCAGGGTCAGCGTAGTGGGCCTCGCCCGCAACGAATCCACCCTGCAGGCCCACACCTACCTGGAAAAGCTGGTCGGTGAACTGGACCAGCGCCTGGCCATGATCATCGATCCCATGCTGGCCACCGGCGGCTCCATGATCGCCACCATCGATCTGCTGAAGAAGGCCGGGGCCAAGGAAATCCGCGCCCTGGTGCTGGTCGCGGCGCCCGAGGGCATCGCCGCGGTCGAGCAAGCCCATCCGGACGTGCGCCTCTACACCGCATCCATCGACGAGCGCCTCAACGAGCACGGCTACATCCTGCCGGGCCTGGGCGATGCCGGTGACAAGATCTTCGGCACCAAGCAGAAGGACGCCTGAGCGTGACCGCGCGGGAACCGCTCTGGCGGGAGATCCTGGTCGGCGCCCAGATGCTCTTCGTGGCCTTTGGCGCCCTGGTGCTGATGCCGCTGATCACCGGCATGGACCCCAATGTGGCCCTCTTCACCGCAGGCTTCGGCACCCTGCTGTTCCATCTGGTCACCGGTCGTCAGGTGCCGGTGTTCCTGGCCTCGAGCTTCGCCTTCATCGCCCCGATCATCGCCGCCAAGGCCGAATTCGGTCTGCCGGCGGTGCTGGGCGGGGTGGTGGCGGCCGGCTTCGTCTACACCTTCCTGGGGCTGGCGGTGAAGCTGCGTGGCGTGGGCTTCATCGACCGCCTGCTGCCGCCGGTGGTGATCGCCCCGGTGATCATCTCCATCGGCCTGGGCCTGTCGCCGGTGGCGGCCAACATGGCCATGGGCAAGGCCGGTGACGGCAGCGCCCAGCTGGTGCCCTATGCCACGGCGATGATGATCTCCATGCCGGCGCTGGTCACCACCCTGCTGGTGGCCATCTACGGCAAGGGCATGTTCCGCCTGGTGCCCATCCTCGCCGGGGTCTTTGTCGGCTACGCGCTGGCCTTCGTCTTCGGCATCGTCCATACCGAGGGCATCGGCGCTGCGCCCTGGCTGGCGATCCCGGCCTTCGTCGCACCGGAATTCCATTGGGGCGCCATCCTGTTCATGGTCCCGGTGGCCCTGGCGCCGGCCATCGAGCATGTCGGCGGGGTGATCGCGGTGGGCGGGGTGACTGGCAAAAACTACCTCAAGCAACCCGGTCTGCACCGCACTCTGCTGGGTGACGGCCTGGCCACCTCCTCCGCCGGCCTGTTCGGCGGACCGCCCAACACCACCTACGCCGAGGTGACCGGCGCGGTGATGCTGACCAAGAACCACAATCCGCGGGTCATGCTGTGGGCGGCGGGCTTCGCCATGGTGCTGGCTTTCATCGGCAAGTTCGGCGCGGCGCTACAGACCATCCCGGTGCCGGTCATGGGCGGCATCCTCTGCCTGCTGTTCGGCTCCATCGCGGTGGTGGGCCTCAACATCCTGATCCGCCACCAGGTGGATCTGTCCGAGGCGCGCAACCTGGTGATCGTCTCGGTGACCCTGGTGTTCGGCATCGGTGGCATCGTCTTCGGCAACGGCGAGATCGGCCTCAAGGGCATCTCCCTCTGCGGCCTGATCGCCATCGGCCTCAACCTGGTCCTGCCTGGGCACAACGCCTGGAAGAAGGACGCCGAACCCCCAGAGCGTCCGCTGCTCTAGGGAGTGGCCTCAGGATGCCGGTCTAGGCCGGCATCCGGGGTTGCTCGATCGGCTGCGGCGGCAGCTCCGCCACCTCTTCGCACAGTTCTACCAGCGCCTGCGCCCAGGCCGGGTTGTCGTTGACGCAGGGAATCAGCACCAGCTCCCGGCCACCGGCTTCGATGAACTGCTCGCGCCCGCGATCGCCGATCTCTTCCAACGTCTCGATGCAGTCGGCGACAAAGGCCGGGCACATCACCAGCAGACGCTTCACGCCGGCCTTGGCCAGCTCGTCCAGCCGCGCCTCGGTGTAGGGCTCGATCCACTTGTCCTTGCCCAGCCTTGACTGGAAGGACACCGACCACTTGCCATCGGGAATGCCCAGGCGCCGGGCCACCAGCTCGGCGGTGCGCTGGCACTGGCTGCGATAGCAGACGGCCAGGGCCTTGGCGGTGACCTTGCTGCTGTCGGGCGCGCGCAGGTCGTGGCTGCGATCCTTGACCAGCTTGCGGATGTGCCGCTCGGGCAGGCCGTGGAAGGACAGCAGCAGGTGGTCGTAGGGCTCCGCGAGATAGGGCTCGACGCTGGCCGCCAGCGCCGCCTGGTATTCCGGGCGGTCGTAGAAGGGCGGCAGGATCTTCAGCGTCAGCGGCAGCTGGTGGGCCTCGATCACCCGGCGTGCCTCGACGATGGCGGTGGTGGTGGTGCTGTCGGCGAACTGCGGATAGAGCGGCGCATAGGTCACCTCGCGGATGCCCTGGCTGGCCAGGCGCTTGAGCACCGATTCCACCGAGGGCTCGCCGTATCTCATGCACAACTCCACCGGACCGTGGCGCCAGAGGGGCCGCACGGCCTCCTGCAGGCGGCGGCTGAGCACGATCAGCGGCGAGCCGTCGTCCCACCAGATCGACTCATAGGCCTCGGCCGAGGCGGCGGGTCGCTTGATCAGCACCAGGGACACCAGCAGACGGCGTAGCGGCCAGGGCAGATCGACCACATAGGGGTCCATCAGGAACTGGTTCAGATAGCGCTTCACGTCGGGGACGTGGGGCGAATCGGGCGAACCCAGGTTGGCGAGCAGCAGAGCGTTGGTAGTCATCGTGAATCCTTGGCAGCGAGCAGGTCGGCCAGGGCCGCATCCAGCTCGGGATAGCGAAAGACATACCCGGCCGCGAGCAGGCGCTCGGGTCGGGCGCGCTGACCACCCAGCAGGAGGATGGACAGCTCTCCCATCAGGCGCAGGGCGAAGGCGGGAATCAGCAATCGCGCCGGGCGCCGCAAGGCCCGCCCCAGCGCTTCGGTGAACTCGCGGTTGCGGACCGGCTGGGGGGCACAGAGATTATAGGGACCCCGGGCGTCGCTTCGGTTGAGAAGAAAATCGATGGCCCCGATTTGATCCTGTAAATGAATCCAGGGCATCCATTGGCGTCCGTTGCCCAGACGCGCGCCCAGGCCGAAGCGGAAGGGTGGCAGCAGGCGCAGCAGGAAGCCGTCGTCGGCGGCCAGCACCAGCCCGGTACGCAGATTCACCACGCGAATGCCCAGCGCCTCGGCCTCGTTGGCGATCTGCTCCCAGGCCAGGCACAACTCACCGGCGAAATCGGCACCGGCCAGGCTGTCCGCCTCGCTCACCGGCTTTTCGCCGCTGTCGCCATAGAAGCCGGTGGCCGAGCCGGAGAGCAGGACCGCGGGTTTCTGCGGGCGCCCGCGCAGCCACTCGATCAGCCGCTCGGTGGTGCCGATGCGGCTCTGCCAGAGTTCGGCCTTGCGACTGCGCGTCCAGGGCTTGTCGGCGATGGGCGCGCCGGCCAGGTTGACCACCGCGTCCAGGTGTTCGTCGCCCAGCGCGTCCAGCTGGGCGATGCCGCGCACGCCGGGTCCGCATTCGCGCGCTACCCGCGCCGGGTCGCGGCTGAGCACGGTGAGCTGGTGCCCGGCAGCCGCCCATTGGCGGCACAGCGCGCGGCCGATCAATCCGGTGCCACCTGTCAGCAGGATATGCATGTCGTCACTTCCTTCTCGTATTGCCCTGCCGCCCGTATGCATCTGAACGAAGGGAAGAGGATTGTTTGGTATGGTCGTGGGTCGAAAGATCCAGAACGGTTGCCAGTCGTAGCCGTAGAGCCCTTGCGCACGCAAACGTTCGACAAGGGCGAATCGTCAGACAAGCGAGGTCCATCATGACTGCCCCCATCGCCATCGTTGGCGCAGGAATAGCCGGACTTGCCGCGGCCCAGACGCTGATTCGCGCCGGGCAGCAGGTCCAGATCTTCGACAAGAGCCGCGGCAGCGGCGGCCGCATGGCCAGCAAGCGCAGCGAAGCCGGTGCCCTGGACCTGGGCGCCCAGTATTTCACCGCCCGCGACCGGCGCTTCATCGACGCCCTCAACGAGTGGCGGCGAGCCGGTTGCGCGGCCGAATGGAATCCGGTGCTCTACCAGTATCGCGACGGGCGCCTGAGTCCCTCCCAGGACGAGCAGCCGCGCTGGGTCGGGGTGCCGCGCATGAGCGCCATCACCCGCCACCTGCTGGCCGATCTGCCGGTCACCTTCGACTGCCGCATCACCGAGGTCTTTCGCGGCGCCCAGCACTGGCATCTGCTGGACGCCAGCGGCGAGACCCACGGCCCCTTCGCTCAGGTCGTCATCGCCATGCCGGCGCCTCAGGCCACCGCCCTGCTCTCCAGCGTGCCCAAGCTGGCAGCCACCGTGGCCGGCGTCAGCATGGAGCCGACCTGGTCGGTGGCCCTGGCCTTCGCCACGCCCCTGCAGACCCCGGTGGAAGGCTGCTTCGTGCAGGGCAGCGAACTGGACTGGCTGGCGCGCAATCGCTGCAAGCCCGGGCGCGACACCACCCTGGACACCTGGGTGCTGCACGCCACCAGCGCCTGGAGCAAGGCGCACCTCGACGCCTCCAAGGACGAGGTGATCGAACGCCTGCATGGCGCCTTCGCCGAACTGATCGGCTGTCCGCTGCCGGCCCCGGCCTTTACCCTGGCCCATCGCTGGCTCTATGCACGCCCCGCGCAACCCCACCAGTGGGGCGCCCTGGCCGATCCCGACATGGGCGTCTTCGTCTGTGGCGACTGGTGCTCCAGCGGGCGGGTGGAAGGGGCCTGGTTGAGTGGTCATGAGGCTGCGCAGCAGCTCCTGGGCAGTCTGGATTAATCGACGAAGCGCACGCCGTCTGTAACCTGCGGCGAATCTTTTGCCGCAGCCCCCTGTCGAAAGTTGCACCAAACTTGTACAAATAGGAAAACCTTGTACAAGAAAATACACGACAGGGGATCTCCATGCTTGCCAACGCCTCCTCCAGCCTGCCCCGCCCGCGCCTGGGCATCAGTGCCTGCCTGCTGGGTGACGAAGTCCGCTACAACGGTGGACACAAGGAATCCCGGCTCTGCAGCCAGACCTTCGCCGAGCACTTCGACTTTGTCCGGGTCTGCCCGGAAATGGCCATCGGACTCGGCACGCCGCGCGAACCCATCCGTCTGGTGGGCGACTCCCAGGCGCCGCGCGCGGTGGGCACCGTCGACCCCAGCCTGGACGTGACCGCCGCCCTGACCGGCTACGGGGAAAAGATGGCGGGCGAGCTTGACGACCTGTCCGGCTTCATCTTCATGCAGAAATCGCCCTCCTGCGGCATGGAAAGGGTCAAGGTCTATCACGCCAATGGCCAGGGCAGCGAAACCGACGGTCGCGGCCTGTTCGCCGCCGCCATCATGCGTCTACGACCGGACTTGCCGGTGGAAGAGGCCGGGCGCCTGAACGATCCGGTGCTGCGGGAAAACTTCGTCACCCGCGTCTTCGCCCACGCCCACTGGCTGCAACTGGTGCAACAGGGTCTGACGGCACGGGCGCTCCTGTCCTATCATTCACGCTACAAGTACCAGCTCATGGCCCACGACGCCCATCGCGCCCGGGCACTGGGGCAACTGGTCGGCAGCATCGGCCAGCGCAATCTGGACGAGCTGGGGCAGGAGTACTTCAGCGGCCTGATGGCTGCCCTGAAGAAGTGTGCCACCCGGGGTACCCACTGCAATGTGCTCTATCATCTATTCGGTTATCTGCGTCGGGTCCTGAGCGACAGCGAGAAGCAGGAAATGCAGCAGCTGATCGAGCAGTACCACGAGGGCATCGTGCCTCTGGTGGTGCCCCTGACGCTGCTCAAGCACCACTTCCGCCAGCATCCGGATCGTTATGTGAACGAGCAGGCCTATCTTCAACCGCACCCCGAACGTCTGAGTCTGCGAAATGCCATCTAGCGCCTCTCCCTTGCCTTCGTCATCCAACGCCGAAGATCAGGACTACCAGTCCGCCCTCCATGAGGGCTGGCTGCCCATCCGGGAAATCGCCCGGCGCACCGGCGTGAACGCCGTGACGTTGAGGGCCTGGGAGCGGCGCTATGGCTTGCTGGTGCCCAAGCGCACCCCCAAGGGCCATCGGCTGTACAGCGAGGCCCATGTGGTCCGGGTGCAGCAGATCCTCGCCTGGATCGCCCGCGGCGTGGCGGTCAGCCAGGTCAAGGGCCTGCTCGACGAGCAACGGCCCGCTGCGATACCCAGCGACACGCCCTGGCAGGGCATCCACCAGGAGATGATGGACGCCATCGGCCGGCTCGCCTCGCGTGCCCTGGACGAAGCCTACAACCGCGCCGCCTCGCTCTATCCTCCGCGGGTGCTGCTGGACCAGCTGCTCTGGCCGCTGCTGCGGGAGCTGGAGCGGCTGAGCCAGGCCACCGACGAGGGCCGCTTGCAACAGGTGTTCTTCCAGTCCTGGCTGCGCAGCAAGCTGGGCGCGCGGATCTACCACAGCCAGCACAGCCTGAGAGGCGCCCCTCTGGTGCTGCTCAATCTCGACGACACCCCGATGAATGTCTCCCTGTGGCTCTGCGCCTGGCTGATCAGCGCCGCCGAGTGCCCGGTCGAGATCGTCGAATGGGCGGTCCCCGCAGGCAATCTGGATCGCCTGGTCGAGCAGCTGGAACCCCGGGCGCTGGTGCTCTGCCGTGACAGCCGACCCGACAGCGAGCTGCGCCGCCAGCTGCAGACCTTCGCCACCCGCCATGCCCGCCCCTGCCTGACCCTGGGCGCCCTGGGCGAATCCCTCACCGCCGACGCCGCACCGGCGCGCAGTCCTGGCGAGGCCTTTGATCGCCTGCAGAGTGCCGGCCTCCTGCGTCAGGAACGCCCTGCATGAGTCAGCTCGTCTGGTTTCGTACCGACCTGCGCACCCTCGATCATCCCGCTCTCCACGCCGCCGCCGAACAGGGTCCGGTGGTGGCCGTCTTCCTGCCGAGTCCTGCACAGTGGCAGGAACATGACGAGGCGGCGGTCAAGGTCGATTTCTGGCTGCGCAATCTCGCCGAACTGGGCAAGACGCTCGGCTCTCTCGGTATCCCCCTGCTGGTGCGCAGCGCCGAACGCTGGGAACAGGCGCCCCAGGTATTGCTCGATCTGGCCAGGGAACTGGACGTCGAACACCTGCACTTCAATGACGAATACGGGGTCAACGAAGCCGCGCGCGACGACGCCGTGGCTGAAGCCTTCGAAGCGGCGGGGCTGACGGCCCATCGCTATCTGGACCAGACGCTGTTCGCGCCGGGTACGGTGCTGACCAAGAGCGGTGGCTATTTCAAGGTCTTCGGCCAGTTCAAGAAGACCTGCCTGGCGCGCCTGGAAACCGGTCTACCGACGCCCCTGCCCGCTCCCGGCAAGCAGAAGAAAAATCGGGTCCAGGCGGATGAGCTGCCCACCTCGGTCGCCGGCTTCGCGGCCATTCCGGCCGAGGTGCAACAACTGTGGCCGGCCGGTGAAGAGGCCGCCCTGCAACGTCTGCAGGCCTTTATCCACGACGACCTGGAAGACTATCACCAGGCGCGGGACATTCCCTCTACGCCCGGTACCAGCCAGCTGTCCGCCTACCTCAACGCCGGCGTGCTGACACCCCGGCAATGCCTGCAGGCGGCCGTCCAGGCCAACGACGGCCTGCTCAGCGGCGGCAAGCAGGGGGCGGCCACCTGGATCACCGAGTTGCTCTGGCGCGAATTCTATCGCCACGTGCTGGTGGGCTATCCCTGGGTCTCGCGGCACCAGCCGTTCAACCGGGACCTGGCCGCCCTGCCCTGGCGCGACGACCCCGAAGGCCTCGACGCCTGGCAACAGGGGCGCACCGGGATTCCCATCATCGATGCCGCCATGCGCCAGCTCCTGCAGACCGGCTGGATGCACAACCGCATGCGCATGCTGACCGCCATGTTCCTCTGCAAGAATCTGCTGATCGACTGGCGTAAAGGTGAACGCTGGTTCATGCGGCACCTCATCGACGGTGACCTGGCCTCCAACAACGGCGGCTGGCAGTGGAGCGCCTCCACCGGTACCGATTCGGTGCCCTATTTCCGGGTGTTCAATCCCCATACCCAGGCGCTCAAGATCGATGCCCGGGGCGACTATGTGCGCACCTGGGTACCGGAGCTGGCCGACCTCAAGGGCAAGGCCGTGCACACTCCCGGGGGCCGCTACCTGACGCCGCTGGTGGACCTGGGCGAGAGTCGCCAGCGCGCCCTGGCCGCCTACCGCGGCATGGCGCGCAAGACGGAAACGAAAAAGCCGGACTAGGTCCGGCTTTTTTTCACAGCAGCCCTGGATCAGAGGGTGTGGCTGTAGAACAGCGCATAGGACTCGATGCCATCGTTGGGCTGCTTGATGCCGGCGTTGGAATAGTGGGTCGCACGGATGCCGACGCGCTGGGTATCGCCGATCTTCAGGCCCAGACCGATGCGGTCTTCGAAGTTGAAGGCCGAACCCAGGTCCTGCTCGCCGACCTTGGTGCTGGAGAAGACCGAGACGCCGATACCGGCCTCGACGAAGGGCTTCACCTGGCCGTGGCCGAATTCGTAGACGAACACCGGGGCGAAGGACAGCGAATGCTGGTCGGAAGAATGGCCGTTGTCACCTTCCCAGTAGGTGTAGCCCGCGTCCCAGTAGCCGGTCAGGCGTCCGGTGGAGCTCTGCCACCAACTCTTGTCCCAATTCCAGCCGGCACCGATGCGGTAGGTCATGCCGCTCTGGCTGGTGGCGCCGACCGCCCCGGTGATTTCCACAGCCTGTGCCGATGCCACACCACCCAGCGCAAGCGCGGCGGCTACTGCGAGCGAAAGCAATTTGTTCATGAGAGTGCCCTTATGGATGTTTCTAGTTTTTACGAACTGCCAGCATTGACCGCTAAGACGTGAAGGCGTTCACAGGCTTGGATTTATTTACCTACAGGGTCGGATGCTAGTCGCTGGACGGGACTTTGGCGAGCGAAACCAGGGGAGAAAGTCAGACGAACGCCCGTACCTCGGCCCCTGCCGGCCAGAGCTGGGGCAGTACCCCGGTCAGCGCGACGGGATCGCCCGAGGTCCAGAAGCGCGTCGGGCCGGCCGACCCTGCGGCCAGGCGCCCGTCTTGTGCCAGCAGACTCTGCAGTCGGCGCGCCACCGCAGCGCCGGTGTCCACCAGGATGACCTCCGGCGGCACCAACTCGGCCAGCAGCGGACGCAGGAAGGGATAGTGGGTACAGCCGAGGATCAGGGTGTCGCAGTCCGCCGCCAGCAGCGGCTCGAGAAAGCCCTGCAGCAAGCGCCGGGTCTCGGGGCCGTGCAGATCGCCGCGCTCGACCTGCTCCACCAGTCCCGGGCAGGGCTGGGTGAGGACCTGGACGCCCAGGGCGAATCGGTCCAGCAAGGCGGCGAACTTGGCGCTCTGCAGGGTGCCCGTGGTCGCCAGCACCCCGACCCGGCCATTGCGGGTGGCTGCGGCCGCCGGCTTCACCGCCGGCTCCATGCCGACGATGGGCCAGCGGGGATAGCGCTCACGCAGATCGGCCACCGCCGCCACGGTGGCGGTGTTGCAGGCCACCACCAGGGCCTTGGCGCCCTGGGCATGCAGCCGCGCCGCGATCAGCTGGCAGCGCTCGCGGATGAAGGTGGGGGTCTTTTCCCCATAGGGGATATGGCCACAGTCGGCGATGTAATGCAGGGTCTCCGCCGGCAACAGCTGGCGGATCTCCGCCAGCACCGACAGGCCGCCGACGCCCGAGTCGAAGACTCCGACCGGCGCCTCGTCAGCCATGGCGGGCGCCGCACACCGGGCAGCCCGGATCGCGCTTGACCCGCAATTCACGGAAGCGACTGCCGGCCGCATCCACCAGCAGCAGTCGTCCCACCAGGGGCTCGCCAAAGCCGGCCAGCAGCTTGAGGGCTTCCAGTGCCTGCAGACTGCCCACCAGCCCCACCACCGGACCAAGCACCCCGGCTTCGCTGCAACTGAGCTCGGCTTCGCTGCCCTCGCCATAGAGGCAGTGGTAGCAGGGACTGTCGGCGCGACGTGGATCGAAGACGCTGAGCTGGCCTTCCAGGCGAATGGCCGCGCCACTCACCAGCGGCCGCCCGGTGGACACGCAGGCAGCGTTCACCGCCGCCCGGGTAGCGAAGTTGTCCGAGCAGTCCAGCACCAGGTCCACCGCGGCGATGCGCGCCGCCAGGCTGTCGGCGTCCAGCGCCTCGCGCAGCGGCACCAGGCGTACCTCGGGATTGAGCGCCGCCAGCCGCTGCAGGGCGGAATCCACCTTGCCCTGGCCAATGCGGCTTTCGTCGTGCAGCACCTGGCGTTGCAGATTGCTCAGGTCGACCTGGTCGAAGTCGGCCAGGTGCAATTCGCCGACGCCGGCCGCGGCCAAGTAGAGCGCCACCGGCGACCCCAAACCGCCGAGGCCGACGATAAGCACCCTGGCGTCCTTCAGCCGCAATTGTCCGGCGATATCCACCTGGTCCAGCAGGATCTGCCGGCTGTAGCGCAGCAGTTCGCCGTCGCTCAGCATGGCCAGCGGCCTCCGCTGATACGCGCGTGACCACCCAGGTCCTGGCGACTCTCGACCTCGATGAAGCCCTGGCGCACCAGCAGTTCGCGTACCGCGGCGGCCTGCTCGAAGCCGTGTTCCAGCCACAGCCAGCCACCCGGCTGCAGGTGCGCGGGCGCCGCTGCGATCAGCTCGCGGATGTCGTCCAGGCCATCGGCGCCGGCCACCAGGGCGCTGCGCGGTTCGAAGCGCACATCGCCTTCGTCGAGATGGCGATCGCTGCCGGCGATATAGGGCGGATTGCTGACGATCAGCTCGAAACGCTGTCCGGCGAGGGCGGCGAACCAGTGACTCTGCTGGAAGCCGACGTTGCCCAGCCGCAGACGCTGGGCGTTGCGTTGCGCCAGTTCCACCGCCGCCGGGATGCGATCCACGCCGCTGACCTGCCAGCGCGGTCGTTCATGGGCCAGGGCCAGGGCGATGGCGCCGGTCCCGGTGCCCAGATCCAGCACCCGCACCTCGTCGGCCAGGGGCAGCGCCAGGGCGGTTTCCACCAGCACCTCGGTGTCGGGACGCGGGATCAGGGTGTCGGGGCTGACCTCCAGGTCCAGCGACCAGAAGCCCTGCTGGCCGAGGATATAGGCCACCGGCTCGCCCTGCCGGCGGCGTTCGAGATCGGCCTGGAACCGTGCCAGGGCTTCGCGCGGCACCAGCTTTTCCGGCCAGGTGCGCAGATAGCTGCGTGGCTTGTCCAGGGCGGCGGCCAGCAGCAGCTCCACGTCGAGGCGGGCGCTGGGCGAATCCGGCAACTGGCTTTCGCGCACCAGGGCGCCGATGGTGGCCATGGTTCAGTCTCCCAGGGCCGCCAGCTGGTCGGCCTGGTATTCCTGCAGCAGCGGGTCGATGACCTGCTGGACGTCGCCGTTGACCACCTCGCCGAGGGAATAGAGGGTCAGGTTGATGCGGTGATCGGTCACCCGCCCCTGGGGGAAGTTGTAGGTGCGGATGCGCTCGGAGCGGTCACCCGAACCCACCAGCAGCCGGCGGGTGTCGGACATTTCCTTGTGCGCCGCCGCGTCCTGCTGGTCGTTGAGCTTGGCCGACAGCCAGGCCATGGCCTTGGCGCGGTTCTTGTGCTGGGAGCGTTCTTCCTGGCATTCCACCACGATGCCGGTGGGCAGGTGGGTGATGCGCACCGCGGAATCGGTCTTGTTGACGTGCTGACCGCCCGCGCCGGAGGAGCGATAGGTGTCGACGCGCAGATCGGCCGGATTGATCTCGATGGCCTGCTGCTCGTCGGGCTCGGGCAGCACCGCCACGGTACAGGCCGAGGTGTGGATACGACCCTGGGATTCGGTTTCCGGCACCCGCTGCACCCGGTGCGCGCCGGACTCGAACTTGAGCTTGGCATAGACGTTGTCGCCCTCAACCCGGGCGATGACCTCCTTGAAGCCGCCGTGCTCGCCCTCGTTTTCCGAGAGCACCTCCAGTCGCCAGCCCTGGCGTTCGGCATAGCGCGAATACATGCGGAACAGATCGCCGGCAAAGATCGCCGCCTCGTCGCCGCCGGTACCGGCGCGGATTTCCAGGAAGACGTTGCGGCCGTCGTTGGGATCGCGCGGCAGCATCATGCGCTGCAATTCGTCTTCCAGTTCCTGCAGGCGCACCTTGGCGGTGCCGACCTCTTCCTCGGCCATCTCGCGCAGATCCGGATCGCTGTCCTTGAGCAGCGCCTGGGCGCCCTCCAGGTCGGCCTGCACCTTGCGGTATTCGGTGAACGCCTGGCTGACCGGCTCGAGTTCGGCGTATTCCTTGGAATAGGCACGGAACTGGGTCTGGTCGCTGATGACTTCGGCGTCGCCCAACAGCGCGGTCAGCTCCTCGAAGCGGTCCTGCAGACCGTCGAGCTTGTGCAACAGAGAGGTCTTCATGTCTTGTCCAAACCCTCGTCGAGGGCGAAGAGTTCCTGAGCCAGGGTCAGCGCATCGACGCGTCCCTCGGCGGATAGTTTCTTGAGCTGCACGCTCGGTGCGTGCATCAGCTTGTTGGTGAGGCTGCGCGCCAGGGCGGCCAGGGCTTCCTGGGGATCGGCGCCATTGGCCAGCTGGCGCTGGGCGCGGGCCAGTTCGTCGTCGCGGATCTGCTCGCCCTGCTGGCGATAGGCGCGAACCACATCCACCGCGGCGCGCTCGCGCAACCGCTGCATGAAGTCGTCGACCCCGGCCAGCACCAGCTTCTCGGCGGCCTGGGCCGCGCCCTGACGACTCTTGAGATTTTCCGCCACCACCTCGTGCAGGTCGTCCACCGTATAGAGGTAGACGTCTTCCAGCTCGCTCACCTCCGGCTCGATGTCGCGCGGCACGGCGATGTCGACCATGAAGATGGGCTTGTGCCGACGCTGCTTGAGCGCCCGCTCCACCGCACCCTTGCCGAGGATGGGCAACTGGCTGGCGGTGGAGCTGATGACGATGTCGCTGTTGACCAGTTCGTCGGGAATGTCGGCCAGGAGCACGGTATGGGCGCCGAATTCTTCGGCCAGGTGGCTGGCGCGCTCCAGGGTGCGGTTGGCGACGACGATGCGGCGCACGCCCTGCTCATGCAGATGGCGGGCGACCAGGGTGATGGTCTCGCCGGCGCCGATCAGCAGCGCCTGGCTGCGGCTGAGGTCGCTGAAGATCTGCTTGGCCAGGCTGACCGCGGCAAAGGCCACCGACACCGGATTCTCGCCGATCGCCGTGTCGGTGCGCACCGCCTTGGCGGTATTGAAGGTGGCCTGGAACAGCCGGCCCAGCAGCGGACCCACGGTGCCGGCCTCGCGGGCCACGGCATAGGCCGACTTGAGCTGGCCAAGGATCTGCGGCTCGCCCAGCACCATGGAGTCCAGCCCGGCGGCCACTCGCATCATGTGGCGCACCGCGGCTTCGTCCTGGTGCAGATAGATGCTGGCGCGCAGGTCTTCCAGGGGCACCCGGTGGTACTGGGCGAGCCAGGCCAGCACGGCGTCCGCCAGACTGGGCTCCAGCTCCAGATAGAGTTCGCTGCGATTGCAGGTGGACAGAATCGCCGCTTCGCGACTGTGGGTGGCCTGCTCCAGCTGGCGCAGGGCCTCGACCGTCTGCTCCGGAGTGAAAGCCACGCGTTCGCGCACCTCAACCGAGGCGGTCTTGTGATTGATGCCGAGCGCGAGAAAGGCCATGGACGCAAGCAGTCGAACGGATTGGGAAAGCCGAACATTGTCCTACGCGCGGGCGGTGGCGACAACCAGCAGCGACGAGACGTCGGACAATCGCCGTCATAGCCTGGGCGAATGAATCTTGCCGGGCAAAAGGCGTCAACAGCCTCGACCACCGCACTTCTCGGCCCGCCGCTCCGCATGTGCGACGCGGCCACGGCGACTCTTGTGGCATGATGGACCGACTGTAAAAAGGCCGCCCTGACCCTATGACCAGATACCTTGCGCTGCTGACGACCGCCCTGCTGCTCGCCGGCTGCCAGAACCTCGGCCGGCAGCCAACGCCCGCCGCCGCCATCCCGCCACCCACCGCCAAGACCAGCACGCCGCAACCGGCCGGCTCCTTTCGCGAAGACACCCTCTATGACCTGCTGGTCGGCGAGCTGGCCGGTCAGCGCAACCGTTTCGACATCGCCCTGACCAACTATGTCGAGCAGGCCAAGTCGACCCAGGACCCGGGGGTCGCCGAGCGCGCCTTCCGCATCGCCGAATACCTGGGCGCCGATACCCCGGCGCTGGAAACCGCGCAGATCTGGGCGCGCAACGCCCCCGATAACCTGGATGCCCAGCGCGCCGCCGCCATCATGCTGGCCCGCGCCGGTCGCTATGACGAATCCATGGCCTATATGGAGCGCGTGCTCCAGGGCCAGGGCGACACCCACTTCGATTTCCTCGCCCTGTCCGCGGCGGAAACCGACGAGACCACCCGCGCCGGGCTGCTCAAGAGCTTCGATCGACTGCTGGCCAAGTATCCGCGCAACGGCCAGCTGCTGTTCGGTAAGGCGCTGCTCTTGCAGCAGGACGGTCGCACCGACGAGGCGCTGAAACTGCTGGAGCGCAACCCGGCGGCCAAGCGCGAGGTCGCCCCGCTGCTGCTGCGCGCGCGCCTGCTGCAGAGCCAGGACCGCAGCGCCGAGGCCCTGCCGCTGCTCGAAGCCGGCATCCGCCAGCACCCGGAAGACCGCCGCCTGCGCCTGGCCCATGCCCGGCTGCTGGTGGAGCTGGATCGCCTGGACCAGGCCAAGCGCGAATTCGCCGAGCTGGTCACCCAGTTCCCGGATGACGACGATCTGAGATTCTCCCTGGCGCTGGTCTGCCTGGAAGCCCAGGCCTGGCGCGAAGCCCAGATCTATCTCAAGGAACTGCTCGACCGCGGCAGCCATGTGGACGCCGCGCACCTCAACCTGGGGCGCAGCTACGAAGAACTTGACCAGCCCGAACAGGCGCTGGCCGAATACGCCCAGGTCGGACCGGGCACCGACTACCTGGCCGCCCAGCAGCGCCAGGCGGAAATCCTGCTGGGCAGCGGGCGCATCGCCGAGGCCCGTCAGCGCCTGGCCGACGCCCGCAAGCGCCAGAGCGAATACGCCGTGCCGCTCTATCTGCTGGAAGTCGAAGGCCTGGCCAGTGCCGACCAGACCGCCCTCGCCGACCAGACCGTGCAGCAGGCCCTGCAGCAGTATCCCAACGACCTCAACCTGCTCTATGTCCGCTCCATGCTGGCGGAAAAGCGCGGTGATCTCGGCCAGCTGGAAGCCGATCTGCGCTACATCATCGCCCACGACCCCGACAACGCCATGGCGCTCAACGCCCTCGGCTACACCCTCGCCGATCGCACCCCGCGCCTGACCGAGGCGCGCCAGCTGATCGACAAGGCGCACCAGTTGAGTCCGGACGATCCCGCCATCCTCGACAGCATGGGCTGGATCCGCTATCGCCAGGGCCAGCTGGCCGACGCCGAACGCTATCTGCGCCAGGCCTACGAACGCTTCCCCGATGCCGAGGTGGCGGCTCACCTGGGCGAGGTGCTCTGGGCCCAGGGCAAGCGCAGCGAAGCGCGCAAGGTCTGGCGCGTGGGCCTCGACGCCGACGCCGATGACGCCATCCTGCGCAGTACCCTCAAACGCCTGACTGGAAGCGAAACCCTCCGATGATCCGCCTGCGTACCCTCTTCACCCTGTTGCTGCTCGCCCTGCTGGCCGGTTGCGCCAGCACCTCTCGCCAGGAGGCCGTGGAAGGCCAGGGCAACGCCGCCCAGTGGCAGGCCCATAAAAAACGTATTGCCGCCCTCGACGGTTGGCAGATCGACGGCAAGGTCGGCATCCGCGCGCCGCGCGATTCCGGCAGCGGCACCCTGTTCTGGCTGCAACGCCAGGACTACTACGACATCCGTCTGGCCGGCCCCCTGGGGCGCGGCGCCACCCGCCTCACCGGGCGTCCGGGCGCCGTCACCCTCGACGTCTCCGGCCAGGGCAGCTACCAGGCCGACTCCCCCGAGGCCCTGCTGGAACAGCAGCTCGGCTGGCGCCTGCCGGTGTCGCATCTGCTCTGGTGGGTGCGCGGCCTGCCGGCCCCGGACAGCCGCAGCCAGCTGACCCTGGACGCCGACAGCCACCTGGCGCGCCTGGTGCAGGACGGCTGGACCGTGGAATACACCCGCTACACCGAGCAGAACGGCTACACCCTGCCCGAGCGCCTCAAGCTCACCGGCAAGGACCTGGAAGTCATCCTGGTGGTGAAGACCTGGCAGCCGCGCGAGCTGGGCAAATGATCCCAGCGCCCGCCTTCACCCTGCCGGCGCCGGCCAAGCTCAATCTCTTCCTGCACATCCTCGGGCGCCGCGCGGACGGCTATCACGAACTGCAGACGCTGTTTCAGTTTCTCGACTGGGGCGATGACCTGGGCTTTGCCGGACGCGACGACGGCGAATTGCAGCTGCACGACGGCCTGCCGGGCGTCGCCCCCGAGCAGAATCTCATCCTGCGCGCCGCCCGGTTGCTGCAGCAGGAAAGCGGTACCCGGCAGGGCGCCGATCTCTGGCTGACCAAGCGGCTGCCCATGGGCGGCGGCATCGGCGGAGGCAGTTCGGATGCCGCCACCACCCTGCTCGGCCTGAATCACCTCTGGGGTCTGGGCGCCAGCCTCGACGACCTGGCGGCCCTGGGACTGCGCCTGGGCGCCGACGTACCGGTGTTCGTCCGCGGCCAGGCCGCCTTCGCCGAGGGCGTGGGCGAAAAGCTCACCCCGGTCGCACCGCCGGAACCCTGGTATCTCGTGGCCGTGCCGCAAGTCTCTGTAAGTACAGCAGAAATTTTTTCAGATCCGCTGTTGACACGGGACACTCCCGCCATTAAAGTTTGCGCCGTTCTCAAGTGGTCAGGTCGAAACGACTGCCAGAGTACGGTCGAAAGGCGTTACCCAGAAATTCGTAACGCTTTGATCTTGCTAAACAAATTTGTTTCAGCTAGATTAACCGGCACTGGAGGTTGCATATTTGGAAGCTTTCCAAATAAGACCGAAGCTGATACAGTAGCAAGCCAGCTACCAGCATCACTTCCAGGCTTCGTAGCCAAAGGCAGCAACACTTCCATGTTGCACCGGGCGCTAGCAAGTCTGACCAGAGAATGAGTACAGCTAGTACTCTGCAAGATACAGGGGCGTCGCCAAGCGGTAAGGCAGCAGGTTTTGATCCTGCCATGCGTTGGTTCGAATCCAGCCGCCCCTGCCATTTTCCTTCCAAGACCCACCTCAAGCCGCAGGAACTGCAGCGTGTCCAAGATGATGGTCTTCACGGGGAACGCCAACCCCGATCTGGCACGGCGCATCGTGCGCCAGCTGCACATCCCTCTCGGTGACGTCTCCGTCGGAAAGTTCTCCGATGGCGAGATCAGCGTCGAAATCAACGAGAACGTTCGGGGCAAGGATGTCTTCATCATCCAGCCCACCTGCGAGCCGACCAACGACAACCTGATGGAACTGGTGGTGATGGCCGACGCCTTCCGCCGCTCCTCGGCCACTCGTATCACCGCAGTCATCCCCTATTTCGGCTATGCGCGCCAGGATCGCCGTCCGCGTTCCGCGCGCGTCGCCATCACCGCCAAGGTCGTGGCCGACATGCTGACCGTGGTGGGCATCAATCGGGTGCTCACCGTCGATCTGCACGCCGACCAGATCCAGGGTTTCTTCGATATTCCCGTGGACAACATCTACGGCTCCCCCGCCCTGGTGGATGACATCGAAGACCAGCGTTTCGAAAATCTGATGATCGTCTCCCCGGACATCGGCGGCGTGGTGCGTGCGCGTGCCGTGGCCAAGAGCCTGGGTGTGGACCTGGCGATCATCGACAAGCGTCGTCCCAAGGCCAACCAGTCGGAAGTGATGCACATCATCGGTGACATCCAGGACCGCACCTGCGTGCTGGTCGACGACATGGTCGATACCGCCGGCACCCTATGCCACGCGGCCAAGGCCCTGAAGGAACACGGCGCCGCCAAGGTCCTGGCCTACTGCACCCACCCGGTGCTGTCGGGTCGGGCCATCGAGAACATCGACAACTCCGTGCTGGACGAGCTGGTGGTGACCAACACCATTCCGCTGTCCGCCGCGGCCCAGGCCTGCAGCCGTATCCGCCAACTGGACATCGCGCCGGTGGTGGCCGAGGCGGTACGCCGGATCAGTAACGAAGAATCCATCAGCGCGATGTTCCGTTAGACGCGGTTCAAGACCTCGCGAGCTAGAGACAAACAAGGCGAAAAGGCCTGAGGAAGCGGAGTTTACGAAGGGTAAATGAGCATTCCGAAGGCCTTTTCAACGCAGTTTGGCCGACGCGCAGCAGGTCTTGAATTGCTTCTGGAATAGCCGCTCTGGAAGCGCCCCGTAGGCCGTGACGGTCTACCGGGGCTTTTTAGTCGGTAGGGCCGTAGAACTGGTCGCAAGTCTCGGTCTGCCGATTCCTTATCCTGGAGATTCACAATGGTTGATTTCACTCTGAATGCCGAAGTGCGTTCCGACCTGGGGAAAGGTGCGAGCCGCCGCCTGCGTCGTAATGCCGGTAACGTTCCCGCCGTGATCTACGGTGGCGACAAGGCTCCGACCTCCATCACCCTGGTCGGCAAAGACCTGGCCAAGATGCTGGAAAGCGAAGCCGCTTTCGCCAGCGTCATCACCCTGAAGGTCGGTGGCAGCAACGAAAGCGTCCTGGTCAAGGCCCTGCAGCGTCACCCCTCCAAGGGCTACGTCATGCACGCCGACTTCCTGCGCGTCGTCGCCGGTCAGAAGCTGACCGCTCACGTGCCCCTGCACTTCATGAACCAGGAAACCTCCGTGGGCGTGAAGCAACAGGGTGGCGAGATCCTGCACACCATCAACGAAGTCGAAGTTTCCTGCCTGCCGAAAGACCTGCCGGAATTCATCGAAGTCGACATGGCCAAGGTCGAGCTGGACCAGATCGTTCACCTGAGCGACCTGAACGTCCCGGCTGGCGTCGAGCTGGTGTCCCTGGCCCACGGCAGCGATCTGCCGGTTGCCAGCATCCACATGCCGCGCATCCGTGAAGAAGCTGCTGACGGCGCTGCCGAAGAAGGCGCTGCCGAGTAAGTTCTCGCACGCCTGAAAGAGAAGGGCTCCTGACATGACTGCCGTCCAACTGATCGTCGGCCTGGGTAATCCGGGCCCCGAATACGACCAGACCCGGCACAATGCAGGGGCCCTTTTCGTTGAGCGGCTGGCAGCCGCCCAGGGCGCGAGCCTGGCTGTCGACCGCAAGTATCACGGCCTCGTGGGGCGCTTTCGCCACGCGGGCAACGATGTTCGTCTGCTTATCCCCACCACCTACATGAACCGCAGCGGCCAGGCCGTGGCGGCGCTCGCCGGCTTTTTCCGCATCCCGCCGGCGGCCATCCTGGTGGCCCATGACGAACTCGACCTGCCACCCGGCACCGCGCGCCTCAAGACCGGCGGCGGCCACGGTGGGCACAACGGGCTGCGCGACATCATCGCCCAGCTCGGCAATCAGAACGGCTTCCAGCGCCTGCGCCTGGGCATCGGCCATCCGGGGCATGCCAGCCTGGTTTCCAACTTCGTGCTGGGCCGCGCACCGCGTAGCGAGCAGGACCTGCTCGACACCAGCATCGAGGCCGCCCTGGAGGTGGTACCGACGCTGCTGGACGGCGACCTGACCCGCGCCATGCAACGCCTGCACAGCCGCAAGGCCTGACCTACCCTACCCTCTTCCTTTTCTTCCGCGAGGACACACACCATGGGATTCAATTGCGGCATCGTCGGCCTGCCCAACGTCGGCAAGTCCACCCTGTTCAATGCCCTGACCCAATCCGGTATCGCGGCGGAAAACTTCCCCTTCTGCACCATCGAGCCCAACAGCGGCATCGTGCCCATGCCCGATGCGCGACTGAACGCCCTGGCGGAGATCGTCAAGCCCGAGCGGGTGATCCCCACCACCATGGAATTCGTCGACATCGCAGGGCTAGTGGCCGGTGCCTCCAAGGGTGAAGGCCTGGGCAACAAGTTTCTAGCCAACATCCGCGAGACCGATGCCATCGCCCACGTGGTGCGCTGCTTCGAAGACGAGAACGTCATCCACGTGGCCAACTCGGTGGACCCCAAGCGGGACATCGAGGTGATCGACCTGGAGCTGATCTTCGCCGACCTCGACAGCTGCGAAAAGCAGCTGCAGCGCGTGACCCGCAACGCCAAGGGCGGTGACAAGGAAGCCCTGGCGCAAAAGGCCCTGCTGGAACAGCTGATTCCCCACTTCGAGGCCGGCAAGCCCGCCCGCAGCCTAATGAAGGGCCTGGACGAAGAGCAGAAGCGCCTGGTGCGCAGCTTCCACCTGCTGACCAGCAAGCCGGTGATGTACATCGCCAACGTCGCCGAAGACGGCTTCGAGAACAACCCGCACCTGGACGTGGTCCGTGCCATCGCCGAAGAAGAAGGCGCCGTGGTGGTGCCGGTGTGCAACAAGATCGAGGCGGAAATCGCCGAATTGGACGACGACGAGGAAAAGCAGATGTTTCTCGAGTCCATGGGCATGGAAGAGCCGGGCCTGAACCGGGTGATCCGCGCCGGCTACGAACTGCTCAACCTGCAGACCTACTTTACCGCCGGGGTGAAGGAAGTCCGCGCCTGGACCGTCCGCGTTGGCGCCACCGCGCCCCAGTCGGCCGCCGCCATCCACACCGACTTCGAAAAGGGCTTCATCCGCGCCGAAGTGGTGGCCTATGACGACTTCATCGCCTTCAAGGGCGAGAACGGCGCCAAGGAAGCCGGCAAGTGGCGCCTGGAAGGCAAGGACTACATCGTCAAGGACGGTGATGTCATGCACTTCCGCTTCAACGTCTAAGCGACGGCGAAGGCCAGAGCCCCCTCCCCACTGCAAGGTGGCGAGGGGGTTTTCTTTTGCGCGGCGATTGGCTGTCGCAGTGCAAAGGCACGGCTGGCGGGGCGTCGATTTGGCACAATGACCCTCGCTCGACCGCCCGCTTGGGCTCTTTCCGCTGCCTGGATGCCGCCATGAATTTCGAAGACCTGCGCCTGTTCGTCACCACCCTGAACGAGGGCAGCTTCACCGCCGCCGCCGACAAGCTGGGGCTGTCCAAGCAATTCGTCAGCCGGCGGACCATGGCACTGGAGGAAAGTCTGGGGGTGCGGCTGCTCAATCGCACCACGCGGCGCCTGCAGGCCACCGAACTGGGAATGCTGCTCTATGAGCGGGCGGTCAAGATCCTCGAAGACGTCAACGACACCGAGGAATTGCTCTCCAGCCGGCGGACGGTGCCCCAGGGAGTGCTGCGCGTGAGTGCGCCCATGACCTTTGGCACCCTGCACCTGAGTCCCCTGCTGCCGGATTTTCTTTCAGCCTATCCGCAGATCCGCCTGGAGCTGGATCTCAACGACCGGGCGGTGGACCTGCTGGCGGAGGGCTACGACATGTCGATCCGTATCGGCACCCTGGCCGATTCCAGCCTGATCGCCAAGCGGCTGACCGAGATGCAACTGGTGACCTGTGCCAGTCCGGATTATCTACGGAAGGCGCCGCCGCTGCTGCAGCCGGAGGATCTGGCCGAGCACAGCTGTCTGCTCTATGGCCATGGTCGCCAGGTGGAATGGCGCTTCCAGCGCGGGGGCAAGCCGCTGGTGCTGCCCATGCAGGGTCAGCTCCGGGCCAACAACGGAGAGGTGGTGCGGGATGCGGCCATTGCCGGTCAGGGCATCGCGGTGCTGCCGACCTTCATCATCGGCGCGGCGCTGGCCTCAGGGGCGCTGGTGCAGGTGCTGGAAGACTTCGCCCTACCCAGTGCGGCAGTCTATGCGGTCTATCCCCAGCATCGTCAGTCGGCGCGCATCGTCCAGCTGTTCTCGGACTATCTGCGCGACCGCCTGACGGTCCGGCCGACTCACGCCACGGCGCCGCGGGTCGGTTGACGCTGGGGCCACTGCTGCAGGGTGCGCTCGGCGCCGTCGGCGGCCAGGCGTTGGCCGTCCAGGCGCTGCTGCTGGCGCTGGATCGAGGGTTGTAGACTGCGCTCGGCACCGTTTTCGGCCAGGGTACGGCGCGGATCGAGACGCTGCTGCTGGCGTTGGATCGACGGCTGCAGACTGCGATCGGCGCCGTTTTCGGCCAGGGCGCGGCGCGGGTCGAGACGCTGCTGCTGGCGCTGGATCGAGGGCTGCAGACTGCGATCGGCACCGTTTTCGGCCAGGGTGCGATCCTGCTGCTGGTGTTTCTCGATCAGCGAACCCAGGGGGCGCAGGGCGCTTTCCTCGGCCTGGGCGGATTGGGCGATGGCGGTGGTGAGCAGGGTAGCGGCGAAGAGGGCGGTGAGGGCTTTCATGGCGAGTACCTGTGTCGGGTGGGTGTGGACTCATTGTCGCCAGCCCACCCCGCGCCTAGAAATCGTCCCTCGGGATAGCGATCATCGACCGCGCTGATGATGGCGTTCAGGCCCGCGCCTGACGCTGCCGCATGAGGAACAGGCCCCAGACCGCCAGCGCCGTGGCCGCCAGCAGGCACCCGGACAGGCTCACGCCGGTCCAGCCGAAGTGTTCGTAGAGCCGCGCCGACAGCAGCGAACCCAGGGAGCCGCCGAGGAAGTAGCCGGTCATGTAGCCGGCGTTGAGGCGGCTGCGGGCTTCCGGGCGCAGCCGATAGACCACGTTCTGGTTGCTGACGTGGCTGAGCTGCACGGCGAGATCCAGCACCAGGATGCCAACCAGCAGCGCCGCCAGCGACTGCTGGGCGAAGGCCAGGGGTAGCCAGGCCAGGGTCAGGGAGGCCAGGCCGATGCTGGTGGCGAGACTGCCCTTGCCCTGGTCGGCCATGCGCCCGGCCAGGTTGGCGGCCAGGGCGCCCACGGCGCCGGCGAGACCGAACAGGCCGATGGTGCCGTCGCTGAAGCCATAGGGTTCGGCGGCGAGCAGAAAGGCCAGCGGCGTCCAGAACACCGCGAAGACGGCGAAGCCCAGGCACCCCAGCAGGGTGCGCAGCCGGTGCAGGGGCTCGTCGCGCAAGAGCTCGAACACCGAACCCAGCAGCCGTGGATAGCTCAGGCCGGCCGACTGCTGATAGCGCGGCAGCGCCAGGCGCAGGGCCAGGGCGGTGGCCAGCATCAGACCGGCCGCCACGGCATAGACGGTGCGCCAGTCGCCCAGGGACGAGAGCGCCCCGGCCACGGTGCGGGCCAGCAGGATGCCGAGGATGAGGCCGCTCATCACCGTGCCCACCGCCCTGCCCCGCTGCTCCGGCGCGGCCAGGGTCGCGGCGAAGGGCACCAGCACCTGGGCCACCACCGAGAAGAGCCCGGTCATGGCGGTGCCCAGCAGCAGCCAGGTCAGACTGGTGGCGGTGGCGCTCAGGGCCAGGCCGGCGGCGGCGATCACGCTCATGGTGACGATCAGTCGCCGGCGCTCCAGCAGGTCGCCCAGGGGCACCAGCAGCAGGAGTCCGGCGGCGTAGCTGAGCTGGGCGGTGGTGACGATGCTACCGGCCTGGGTGTAGCTGAGGTCGAAGCGCTGGGCGATGGTGTGCAGCAGCGGCTGGTTGTAGTAGTTGCTGGCCACGGCGATGCCGGTGGCGACGGCCATGAGCAGGGTCAGCCAGCGGCTGAGAGGAGGCGTGGGATTGGACATCCGCAGGATCCGGCAGGGAAAAGGCTGGTCAGTATCGAACAACGGCAGCTATCGGTTAAATGAATCGTTAAGATGGCCTTGATCTCATTTCAAGATAGCGCATGAATCTCAAGCAGCTGGAATTCGCCGTCGCCCTGGCCGAGGAATGCCACTTCACCCGCGCCGCCGAGCGCTGCCATGTGGTGCAGTCGGCGCTCAGTCACCAGATCGCCCGCCTGGAAGCCGAGTTGGGCGCCACCCTGTTCGAGCGCCTGCCGCGCCAGGTACGCATCACTCCTGCCGGTGAGGCCTTGCTGGTGCATGCACGCCAGGCGCTGGCGGCGGTGGAGCGCTTGCAGCAGGACGTGGCCGCCGCGGTCGGCGCCATTCGCGGCACCTTGACGCTGGGCCTGATCTCCTCGGTGCCGCGCCTGGATATCGTCGAGTTGCTGGCGACCTTCCATGCCCGTCATCCCCAGGTGGACATCCGCCTGCGCCAGGACAAGAGCGAGACGCTGCTGGCGGCGGTACGCGAGCGGCAACTGGATTTCGCCCTGATCGGGCTGTCGCGCCAGGTGGCCCTGGAGGCGGTGGACAGCCGCCTGCTGCTCAGCGAGGAACTGGTGGCGGTGCTGCCCGCCGCGCACGACCTGGCAGAGCGGGACAGGCTGTCGCTGCACGAGCTGGTGGATCTGCCGCTGGTGGACCTGCCCGCGGGCAGCGGCGCGCGGCGGCAGACCGACGAGGCCTTCGCTGCCCTGGGCCTGCCCCATCGGGTGCGTTTCGAGACGGGCAACATGCAGTTGCTGGAGCGCTTCGTCCGCCGCGGCCTGGCGATCGGCCTGGTGCCCCAGAGTATCGCCAGCACCTTTGCCGGCCTGGCCCGGGTGCCGGTCAGCGATGCGCCCCAGCGTAACGTCCATGCCATCTGGTCACCGCTGCCGACGCCGGCGACGCGGGAATTTCTCAAGGTCCTGGAGGAGGCGCTGGCGGATTAGCCCTCGCTTATCGGTCGGCCGTACAGCCGTTGAGACGATATGCGCGGGCTACGTGCCGGAGTACGGTCCGGTGACGGAGCCCTGGGGCGTGAGGCGCTTCTTGGTCCGCGATTCTGATGCGGCCGCGCCTTGGAGCCCGCGTAGGTTGGGTTGAGCGCAGCGAAGCCCAACATTGCCCGAGGCTGAATATCCCTGTTGGGCTTCGACGATGGAGCCGTCTCAACCCAACCTACGGTCTGATTGCAGAGCCGTAGCCTGGAAAACGGCGCAGCCTTTTCCAGGGGTGACGTCGTTGTGCGGGGCGTGCCCTCACCCCAGCCCTCTCCCGGAGGGAGAGGGAGCTAGCCGTGCAGGCGTTCAGCTCTATCTGAACCGTAGCCTGGAAAACGGCGCAGCCTTTTCCAGGGGTGACATCGTTGTGCGGGGAGTACCCTCACCCCAGCCCTCTCCCGGAGGGAGAGGGGGTTATCCGAGCCGCTGTTCAGCCGCGGCAGAACGCTCGACAACCTGCTGACCTGCCCTCAACCCTCGCTGACCGGCAGCCGGCGGACGAAGTTACCCACCCGCCAGGCCAGCTGTTCGCCCTGGCACTGCACCAGCAGGTTGCGCACCGGGTAGGACTGGCCGGCGACGCTGGCTTCGGCCTGGGCTTCGCTGGCGCCGTCCAGGTGGTTGCGGGCGAGAACCTGATAGCTGCCAGTGGAGCAGCGTGCCGCGGCTTCGCCCGCGCAGCCGGACCAGCTGCCAAAGACCCCGTTGCACTGCACCAGGTAGGCCGTGCTGCCATCCCTGAGGTAGGCGTTGTGGGAGCTGGCGCAGCCGGCCAGCAGAGCGAGGAAGCCGGCGCAGGCCAGCAGGCGGAGGGCGTTGCGGAGGATGGCAAGGTTCATGGGCGTGGCTCCGGAAGACATGCAGCCATCCTAGAAAGCCAACCCCCTCTCCCATAAATCGTACCGGCGGATAGCGCTTATCGACAGCGCTGATAGCCGCGGCGCTAGGGGTTCTCGCCCATGAATCTGATGATCTCGCCGCGCAGCCAGCGCTCGCCCGGGTCCTGGTCCTGGGCCGCGCGCCAGACCAGCGACAGCTTGGCCGGGACGATGGGAAACGGCGGTTCCTCGAGGCGCAGACTGCCACCGGCGGCCAGCGCCCGGGCGGCGTAGTCGGGCACCGTGGCGAGCAATTCGCTGCCGGCCAGCAGGGCGCCGAGGCCGTTGAAGTGGGGTACGCCCAGGGCCACCTTGCGAGTTCGGCCGAGGCGCGCCAGGTCGTCGTCGATGTTGCCGCAGAGATCGCCGGACATGGACACCAGCACATGGGGCCGGGCGCAGTAGTCGTCCAGGCTCAGGGGCGCGGGGTCGTTGTCGGCGCGGACCACCAGGGCGCGGATGTGCCTCAGGGTGCGGCACTTCGCGTTGGCCGGCAGCTGGGTGGTGTAGCTGATGCCCAGGGAGACCTCGCCACTGGCCAGCAGCCCGGGCAGGAGCAGGAAGTTGGCGTTGCGCACCACCAGCACGCAGTGCGGCGCCACCTCGCGCAGATGGGCCAGCAGCGGCGGCAGCAGGCCGCATTCGACGTCGTCGGACATGCCCAGGCGAAACACCGCGCGACTGGCGCCGGGGTCGAAGTCGTCGACCTCGCTCAAGGCATTGGACAGGCCGTCCAGGGCCGGACGCAGCCGTTCGAGAATGGCCAGGGCGCGCGGGGTGGGCTCCATCGCCCGACCGCTGCGGACCAGCAGGGGATCGTCGAAGAACTGTCGCAGGCGCACCAGGGCGGCGCTGATGGCCGGCTGGCCAAGAAAGAGCTTTTCCGCAGTGCGGGTGAGGTTGCGCTCGTGCATCAGGCTTTCGAACACCACCAGCAGGTGCAGGTCGATGCGGCGCAGGTCGTTGCGGTTCACGGCATCCCTCCGCGAAGGTCAGGCGCCGGGAGAGGCGCCTGACCTTCGTTTACCTTACTTGGCGGCCAGCTTGGCGTAGCTGGTCATCAGGTTGCGGTAGTTGGGGATGTGGTTGGACAGCAGGGCGCCCAGGCCCTCGATGTCGTTGCGCCAGTCGCGGTGCAGTTCGCAGGCCACGCTGAACCAGTTCATCAGCTGCACGCCGGCGGCGCTCATGCGCGCCCAGGCGGCCTGCTGCACGGTCTTGTCGAAGGTGCCGGAGGCATCGGTCACCACGAAGACGTCGAAGCCCTCGGCGATGGCGGCCAGGGCCGGGAAGGCCACGCAGACGTCGGTCACCACGCCGGCGATGATCAGCTGCTTGCGACCGGTGGCCTTGATGGCGGAGACGAAGTCTTCGTTGTCCCAGGCGTTGATCTGGCCGGGGCGGGCGATGTACGGCGCCTCGGGGAACAGCTCGATCAGCTCGGGCACCAGCGGGCCGTTGGGGCCCTGCTCGAAGCTGGTGGTGAGGATGGTGGGCAGGCCGAAGAACTTGGCGCTGTTGGCCAGGGCCAGGACGTTGTTCTTGAAGTCGCTGGGGGTGAAATCCTGTACCAGGGAGATCAGACCGGCCTGGTGGTCGATCAGCAGGACGACGGCATCGTTCTTGTCGAGACGGTTGTAGGGCTTGCTCATGGTGGAGTCCTCGGGGGTGGTGGTTGATGAGGTAACGGGCTGCGCTAGGCGCCGCCCAGGAGATGGCGGATGGCGATGGGCACGCCAGGGGTCTGGTACTGGCGCGCCGCCGCTTCCAGGCGCTGTTCGCCCTGGGTGACGCGGTGGTGGTGGCGCAGGTGCTCCACCCAGGATTCGTCGCAGAAGAATTCCTGCCAGAGTCGCGGTTCGGCGCTGTCCTGCAGCAGGGCCCAGGAGAAGGCGCCGTTGCGCCGGCGCATGGCGCCCACCGCCTGCATGGCCTGGCGAAAGGCCGGGCCGTGCTCGGGGGCGATGTCGTATTCCAGGGTGACCATCACCGGGCCGCGCTCGCGATCCAGGGAGTCGTCGAGGATGGGCGCCGGCCAGTGCAGCGAAGGAGCGATGTCCGCCGCCGGAGTGACCGGCAGGCGCAGACGCCAGGTCAGCCCGATGCCGGCCAGCAGCACCCCGGCCGCCGCGCTCAGCGCCAGGCTCAGGGAGAAATGACTGGCCAGGGCGCCCCAGAGGAAGCCGCCCAGGGCGCTGGTGCCAAAGAACACCAGGATGTAGACGGCCAGGGCGCGGGCGCGCACCCAACCGGGCACGGCGGTCTGGGCCGCTACCTGCAGGCTGGAGAGCACGGTGATCCAGGCCAGGCCGCTGGCGAGCATCACCGGCAGCAGCCAGGCGAAGTCGCGAATCCAGGCCAGACCCAGCAAGACCAAGGCATAGAGCGCACTGGCGCTGGCTACCAGCAGGTCACTGGACAGCCGTTCGCGCAGGCGCGGCAAGAGCATGGCGCCGCCGATGGCGCCCAGCCCGACGCAACCGAGCAGGATGCCGAAATCCAGGGCGGTGCCCTGTAGGGCCTGGCGCACCAGTAGCGGTAGCAGGGCCATGCCGGCGCTGGCACCGAGGAAAAACGCGGCGGTCCGGGCCAGCACCACCTGCAGCCGGGGGGAGCTGCGGGCATAGCGGAGGCCGACCCGGACCGCGCCCAAGAGGCGCTCCGCGGGCAGCACGGCGGCTGCAGGCGCTCGCCGCCAGGTCAGGAGCGCGACGATGACGGCAAGGAAAGAGACGGCATTGAGGGCGAAGGTCAGCCAGGGACCGGCCAGGCTGACCAGCACCCCGGCCAGGGCCGGGCCGAGGGCGCGGGCCACGTTCATGCCCAGGCTGGACAGGGCGATGGCCGCGGGCAGCTCGCTCTTGTCGACCAGCTCGGGGGTCAGCGCCGACCAGGCCGGCAGCATCAGCGCGGTGCCCACGCCCATGGCCAGGGTCAGCCCCAGCAGCAGCGGTACGGTCATCCAGCCGGCCAGGGTCAGGCCGGCCAAGGCCAGGGCCACCGCGGCCATCCACAGCTGCACGCCGAGCAGATAGCGGCGCCGGTCGACGATATCGGCCAGGGCGCCGGCCGGCAGTGCCAGCAGGAACATCGGCAAGGCCCCCGCCACCTGGACCAGGGCCACCGCCAGGGGGCTGGCGGACAGCGAGGTCATCAGCCAGCCGGCGCCCACCTCGTGCATCCAGGTACCGATGTTGGAGGCGATGCTGGCCAGCCACAGCCAGCGGAAGGTGCGCTGGCGCAGCGGTTGCCAGGGCGAGGCGGCGTTGGGCGTCACGGCGGCGGCGGTCATGGCGACGCTCCTCAGAAGCTGAAGCAGGAGCAGCCGAAAGCGCCCCAGAAGCCACTGAAGTCGCTGACCGGCACCCGGCTCTGGCGTGCCCGCTCATGGCCGTGGCCATGCACGGCGCAGGCGCCGGCGCACTGGTGCACGGCGGCCTGCAGCGGCGCACCGGCTTTCCAGTGGCCGGGTACCTTGACCACTGGCGACCAGTCCGGGGTAACCGGCAGGGGCGCAGGGCCAAGCCGATCGAATTCCTCGGCGCCGTAAACGATACGGCCGCCGACCACGGTGAGCACCGACTCCAGGTGCTTGATGGCCTCTTCCTCGACCGTGAAGAAGTCCGCCGAGAGCACCGCCACGTCGGCCAGCTGGCCCACCCGCAGTTGGCCCTTCTTGCCCTGCTCCGAGGAGAACCAGGCGCTGCCCTGGGTGAACAGCTGCAGGGCGGTGGCCCGTGGCAGGCCTTCCTGGTAGAGCGCCAGGCCCCCGACGGTACGGCCACTGACCAGCCAATACAGCGAGGTCCAGGGGTTGTAGCTGGAGACGCGGGTGGCGTCGGTCCCCGCCCCTACCGGCACGCCGGCGGCCAGCATGCGCTGGATCGGCGGGGTCTGCTCGGCGGCCTGGGCGCCATAGCGGTCGACGAAGTATTCGCCCTGGAAGGCCATGCGGTCCTGGATGGCGATGCCGCCACCAAGCGCCTTGACCCGCTCGATGTTGCGCGGGCTGATGGTCTCGGCGTGGTCGAAGAACCAGGGCAGGCCGGTGAAGGGCACGTCGCGGTTGACCCTCTCGAAGACGTCGAGCATGCGCGAGATGGATTCGTCGTAGGTGGCGTGCAGGCGGAACGGCCAGCGTTGCTCCACCAGGTGGCGCACCACCGGTTCCAGATCGGCTTCCATGGTGGGCGGCAGGTCCGGGCGCGGTTCGAGGAAGTCCTCGAAGTCGGCCGCGGAGAAGGCCAGCATCTCGCCGGCGCCGTTGTGGCGGAGGAAGTCGGTGCCCTGGTGCAGGGTGACGCTGCTGGTCCAGTTCTTGAAGTCGGTCAGTTCTTCCTTGGGTCTCTGGGTGAAGAGGTTGTAGGCGATGCGCACGGTGAGTTGGTCGGCGTCGGCCAGCTGCTGGATCACCTGGTAGTCGTCCGGGTAGTTCTGGAAGCCGCCACCGGCGTCGATGGCGCTGGTCAGGCCCAGGCGATTGAGTTCGCGCATGAACTGGCGGGTGGAGTTGACCTGGTATTCCAACGGCAGCTTGGGCCCCTTGGCCAGGGTGGCGTAGAGGATCATGGCGTTGGGCCGGGCGATGAGCATGCCGGTGGGCTCGCCGCGGGCATCGCGCTGGATCTCGCCACCCGGTGGATTGGGCGTGTCCTTGGTGTAGCCGACTACCTGCAGGGCGGCGCGATTGAGCAGCGCCCGGTCGTAGAGGTGGAGGATGAACACCGGGGTGTCCGGCGCCGCCTGGTTGAGTTCGTCCAGGGTCGGCAGCCGGCGCTCGGCGAACTGGAATTCGTTCCAGCCGCCCACCACCCGCACCCACTGGGGCGCCGGGGTGCGCTCGGCCTGGTCCTTGAGCAGACGCAGGGCATCGGCCAGCGACGGCACGCCCTCCCAGCGCAGCTCCAGGTTGTAGTTGAGACCGCCGCGGATCAGGTGCAGATGGGAGTCGTTGAGGCCGGGGATGGCGCGGCGCCCGCGCAGGTCGACCACCTGGGTGGCCGGACCGCGATGAGCCATGGCGTCACTGTCGCTGCCCACGGCGATAAAGACGCCGTCCCTGATGGCGACCGCCGTCGCCTCGGGGCGCTCGGGATCGACGGTGTGAAGCTTGCCGTTGTGCAGGATCAGATCGGCGTGTTGCATGTGGCCTCCGGGACCAGGGTCAGAAGCCCGGGCGCAGGGCGCCCAGGACGGTTCAGCGGGCGACGAAGGCCAGCAGGTCGCGATTCAGCTGCTCGGCGTGGGTCACCGCGAAGCCATGGGGCGCGCCGGCGTACACCTTGAGTTCGGCGCCACGGATCAGCTCGGCGGCGAGCTTGCCGGTGGTCGCGAAGGGCACCACCTGGTCGGCATCGCCGTGGATCACCAGGGTCGGCACATCGACCTTGGCCATGTCCGGGCGGAAGTCGGTTTCCGAGAAGGCGGTGACGCAGTCCAGGGTGCCCTTGAGCGAGGCCAGCAGGGCGATGTTGAGGATCTGGGTGAAGACGCCCGCGGAGACCTGCTGGCCCTGGTTGGTGCCATAGAAGACCGGGGCGAAGTCGGCGAGGAACTGGGCGCGGTCCTTGAGCAGACCGTCGCGGATGCCGTCGAAGACGCCCTGGTCGACGCCCTGGGGGAAATCCGGCTTCTGGCCGAACAGCGGAGTGACGGCGCCGAGCAGCGCCAGCTTGGCGACCCGCGCCGAACCGTGGCGCGCCAGGTAGCGACTGACGTCGCCACCGCCCATGGAGAAGCCCACCAGGGTGACGTCGCGCAGGTCCAGATGCTCGATCAGCTCCTTGATGTCGTCAGCGAAGGTGTCGTAGTCGTAGCCGTTCCACGGCTGGCCGGAGCGCCCGAAGCCGCGGCGGTCGAAGGCGATGGCGCGATAGCCGTGGCTGGCCAGGTGGTGCATCTGGTACTCCCACATGTCGGCGTCCAGCGGCCAGCCGTGGCTGAACAGCACGGGCTTGCCGCTGCCCCAGTCCTTGAAATAGATCTCGACGCCGTCGCGGGTGGTAAAGGTGCTCATGGTTGTTCGCCTCTAGCGGTTGGGGGAGTGGAAAAGGCGCCCGAGCGGGCGTTGAGCCAGGGCGCGCACAGGCGGCTCACCCTCGGCATGATCAGGAACACCACCAGCGGCACGATGCACAGGGTGATCAGCAGGTTGCTGGGCACCGGGCCGGCCAGCAGCGGATAGCGCGCGAACAGCGGCTGCCACAGCGGCGGGATCAGCATCGTCAGGGGCGCGATGACCAGGTAGGTCAGCACCGCCTGCTTCCAGGCGGGTGGCGGGCGCACGCCAGGGCGGGGCGGCTTGAACCAGAATTCGGCGTCGGCATGCACCTCGGGCGCATCGGCCTCGCGCAGCAGCGGCGCCACCTCGGCGATCAGCGCCTGGCGCTCTGGCGAGGCCAGCCAGGCCTGCAGTTGGTCGACGTCGGCGAAGCGCACCAGGGTGGTGAAGGCGGCGCCCTCCTCGGCCGGCGGGATGACATCCACGCCCAGATGACCGCAGGCCGCGCGGGCGGCGGTTACCGCGCGCTGCAGCCAGCGCTGGTAGGCCTGGTGCTGGCCGGCCAGGGGCTGGTGGCGGATCACCAGGGTGACGATGCGGCTGTGGGCCTGCTGCAGGTCCTGCCCGAGCGCGGCGCTCACGACAGCGCCCTGGCGAAACCGCCCTGGGCGGCGTGGCGCCTGGCCAGCCGCGCTTCCAGCGAGTAGCGACCCGGCCCGGTGAGCGCCAGGGTGCCGAACAGCACCAGCAGCAGCCAGCCGAACTGGCCCTCTTCCAGGGACCACTGCGGATGCACCACCAGCAGCGCGATCAGCAGCAGTCCCAGGATCGGCAGGCAGGCCAGGCGCGTCGCCCAGCCCAGGGCGATCAGCAGCGGGCAGAGCACCTCGGCGAAGACGGCGAAGCCCAGGGTCGGCCAGGCGCCCAGATGGAGCGGGTCCTCGATCAGGCCGAGTTGCTGGCGAAAATGCAGCGCCTTGGGCAGGCCATGCACCGCCAGGAGCAGCCCGGCGCCACCCAGGCGCAGGAACAAGAGTCCCAGATCCAGTCGCACACGTTCCATGGCCCAGCCTCCCGCAGATAGAGTCGGCCGCGAGAAGACCCCGCGCCGTCGATGGAGCGGACTTTCGCCCGGACGACGGCTGGCGGCCTTGGACGTCTGTGCTGGTTTTTGTACGCCTGTGCTGTGGCGTAGGGCTGAAAGGATTCAGGTCACAGCCAAGGCAGGATAGTCAACCTCAGAGGGACTGTTTAACCCGCGAGCGCTACTTATTCGAATGCAGAGTGGACAGTAATCTAGCCCCATCGCATCCACGCCGGATGCCGGATCTGGAAAGGACCCTCACCCATGAACACCCAAGCCCTCACCGCCACCACCGGCCGCCTGCTGCTCGCCAGCCTCTTCCTGTTCAGTGGCGTGGGCAAACTGCTCGCTCCGGCTGCCACCAAGGGCTACATCGCCGCCATAGGCCTGCCCTTCCCGGACCTGGCCTACCTGGGCGCCCTGGTGGTGGAGCTGGGCCTCGCCAGCCTGCTGCTGATCGGCTATCGCACCCGGCCGGTGGCCCTGGCCATGGCCGCCTTCACCCTGGTCACCGCCCTGGTGTTCCACAGCCACTTCGCCGACCAGAACCAGCTGATCCACTTCCTCAAGAACGTCGCCATCGCCGGGGGGCTGCTGCAGGTGGCGGCCTTCGGCGCCGGGGCCCTGAGCGTGGATGGCCGGCGGCCGGCGCGGGCGGCCCGGCTGGCCTGATCGCCCTCGCTCGTTGCGCCCGCCTGGATCCTTGGGTTCAGGCGGGCGCCGTCACATCCAGCATCCTGGCGCAGGCCTCGCGCACCAGCTCGAGGAACAGGCGCAACCGCGCCGGGTAGACCCGGGCGTAGGGATAGATGAGATAGATCGGCAGGGGCGCCGCCTGCCACTCCGGCAGCAGGTGCACCAGCCGCCCCGCGGCGACGTCCTCGCGTACCATCCAGTGCGACAGCGCCGCGCAGCCCAGCCCCCGTACCGCGGCATGCCGGGCGACGAAGAGACTCTCGGTGGCCAGCCGCGCTCGCAAGGGGATCAGCCGGCTTTCGCCAGAAGAACCCAGCTGCAGGCGCAATTCGGTCTGGTAGAACTGGGTCATGGCGATCCAGGGCAGCGCCGTCAGCTCCTCGGGCGCCCTCAGCGTGCCTGCCAGTTCCGGCGCCGCCACCAGGATGCGCTGGACATCGCCCAGGCGCACCGCCACGGTGTCCGGATCCTCCACCACCCCCACCCGAATCGCGCAGTCGACGCCATCGGCGACGAAATTCGGCGCCCGGTCGCTGAGCACCCAGTCCACCTGCATGCCCGGATAACGCCGCAGATAGGTCTCCAGCGGATCGAGCAACTGTTCCTGGCCGAAGGCGTGGGGCATCACTACCCGTAGCCGTCCCTCGGGCTCGGCATGGGCGCCGTGCAGGGCGGCGGCGAAGGCCTGCCAGTCGCCGAGCAGCTGCTGGGCCTGGCGATAGCAGCGCTGGCCGTCCTCGGTCAGGCGCAGGGCATGGGTCGAACGCTGCACCAGACGTACCTGCAGCGCCGCTTCCAGTGCCTGCAGCCGTCGGCTGACGGTGGGCTGGGTGGTGCCGAGCTGGCGCGCGGCCGCCGACAGACTGCCGGCCTCGACGATGCGGACGAAGGTCTCAAGCAGGTCGAGACGGTCATGGGAAAAGGAACTGTTCATACGGCCTACGTATACCCCCTGTACCGGACGTTCGGCTACAGGGGGCGATGGTTCTGCTGAAGAATGCGCTCATCGTCTTCCCACCGGATGAACCGCCATGACCGACATTCCACTTCCGCATAGCCAGACCTCAGCGCACCGTACCGGCCTGTCCCCTGCCCTGCTTGGCCTGCTGGCCACCGGCGCCGGCCTCAGTGTGGCCAACCTCTATTACAGCCAGCCGCTGCTGGGCACCCTGGCCAGTGCCCTGCCCGCGCCCGCTGCCGACGTGGGGCTGATCCCCACCCTCACCCAGCTTGGCTATGCCCTGGGGCTGCTGCTGCTCGCACCTCTGGGTGATCGCTTCGACCGCCGTCGCATCATCCTGGCCAAGCTGGCCATGCTGCTGCTGGCGCTGCTGGGCGCCAGCCTGGCGCCGGGCCTGCATGGGCTGCTGCTGGCCAGCCTGGTGACCGGTCTGGCCGCCACCGTGGCCCAGGACCTGGTGCCCGCCGCCGCGACCCTGGCGCCGCCGGCCGAACGTGGCCGCATCGTCGGCACGGTGATGACCGGCCTGCTGCTGGGCATCCTGCTGTCGCGGGTGGTCAGCGGCCTGGTGGGCGAGTGGCTTGGCTGGCGGGCGGTCTATCTGTTCGCCGCCCTGAGCATCGCCGCCATCGGCGTGGCGGTATGGCGCGGCCTGCCGGCCTTCGCCGCCACCACCCGACTCAGCTATCCGGCCCTGCTCGGCTCCCTGGGCGCCCTCTGGCGCCGCCATGCCGCCCTGCGCCGGGCGACCCTGGCGCAAGGCCTGCTGTCGGTCGGCTTCAGCGCCTTCTGGTCGACCCTCGCCCTCTATCTGCACGCCGGGCCCTTCCAGCTGGGCAGCGCCGCCGCCGGCGCCTTCGGCCTGGCCGGTGCCGCCGGCGCCCTGGCCGCGCCCTGGGCCGGCCGCCTGGCGGATCGCCACGGCTCGGAATGGGTGACACGCCTGGGCATCGGCCTGGCGGCCCTGGCCTTCGCCAGCCTGCTCCTGCTGACCTGGCTCCCGGGCGTGACCGGTCTGGTGCTGCTGGCACTGGCGACGGTGATCTTCGACCTGGGCGTCCAGGCCACCCTGATCGCCCACCAGGCCCAGGTCTACGGCCTGGAGCCCGAGGCGCGCAGCCGGCTGAACGCGGTGCTCTTCACCGGCATATTCATCGGCATGGCCAGCGGTGCGGCCCTGGGCAGTCTGCTGCTGGCCCGGCTGGGCTGGAGCGGGGTCGCCGGACTGGCGCTGGCCACCGCTCTGCTGGCTCTGGCGGTACGGCTCTGGCCTGGCCGTCCGCGCCCGGTTCGGTGATCGCGGACCAGGATCTGACGCCGGCCAGCCCAAGGCATCGTCAACCAGGATAGGACGACCATTCTCCTTCCAGCCCGTTAATCAAACCGCGGCACCACAGTAGGATGACTTCCATGGCGTCGGAACAGACCGCGCCCCCTGCAGACAAGGAGCATCATCATGCTGGCCATTCGCAAAGCTTCCGATCGCGGCGCCGCCAACCACGGCTGGCTCAAGTCCTTCCACACCTTCTCCTTCGCCAGCTATCGCAATCCGGCGGAGCAGGGCTTCTCCGATCTGCTGGTGATCAACGACGACACCGTGGCTCCGGGCCAGGGCTTCGGCGAGCACCCGCACCGCGACATGGAGATCTTCTCCTATGTGCTCGAAGGCGCCCTGGAGCATCAGGACAGCCTGGGCACCGGCTCGGTGATCCGCCCCGGTGACGTCCAGCTGATGAGCGCCGGCAGCGGCGTCAGCCATAGCGAGTACAACCACTCCGAGCGCGAGAGCGTGCACTTCCTGCAGATCTGGATCGTGCCCAACGTGCGCCGCGCCGAACCGCGCTACCAGCAGCAGCACTTCAGCGCCGCGGCCAAGCGTGGTCGCCTGGCCCTGATCATCTCGCCGGACGGCGCCGAGGGTTCGCTGGAAGTGCGCCAGGACGCCCGCGTCTATGCCGGGCTGTTCGACGGCAGCGAGAGCGCCAGCCTGCAACTGGCCCCCGAGCGCCATGCCTATGTGCACGTCGCCCGCGGCAGCCTGGAGCTGAACGGCGTCCTGCTGCAGGTCGGTGACGGCGCCAGGCTGCGCGGCGAACGCGAGCTGCAGCTGGCCCACGGCACCGACGCCGAGGTGCTGGTGTTCGATCTGCGGCCCAACGAACTGCCGCAAATGCCCTGACTACGATTTGCTGCGCGTCGGCCGCACTGCGTTGAAAACAGTCGGGATCGCCCGCCCGGTCGGAATGCTCATTTACCACTCGTAAACTTGAGCGCAAGTCCGATCCGCTTCCTCGACTGTTTTCGCCTTGTTTGGCTCTAGCTCGCGAAATCGTAGGCCCCGTTTGCGCTAGAAGGCCGCCTCAACGGCCTCCCCTTGCCGAGAACGCGCCATGAGCACCCAAGCCCTGACCTCCCTGGTTGCCGGTAACGCCACCCTCTGGCTGACGCTGAACGTCTCTGGCGAACAGCTGGGCCTGCCGGTACCGGCCTATCCCTCGCTGGTGGTGATGGGCGCGGCAGCCGACGAGGCCGAATTGCTCCTGGCGCTGCTGGCTACCGTGGCGGTCACCGGCGTCGCCGATCTGCTCTGGTACTGGGCCGGTCGGCGGCATGGTGCCTGGCTGCTGCGCCATCTGCCGGGGCATGTCCCGGCCGCCACGCGCCTGCCCGGCCTGCTGCTGGTGGCCAAGTTCATTCCCGGCGCCGCGGCCCTCGCCACCCTCAGCGCCGGGGCCAGCGCCATGCCCCTGCGGCGCTTCCTGGCCTACGACCTGGGCGGCGCCACCCTGTGGATCGGCTCCGGTCTGGCCCTGGGGCGGCTGTTCGAGGCGCACATCCTGGCCCTGCTCGACGGACTCCAGGCCTATGGCCCGGCGCCCCTGCTGCTCGCCGGACTGCTCGGCCTCGCCCTGCTGGGCTGGCACCTGCTGGCCCGCCGGCACGCGCGGCCGGAGCCGTCGCGACAGTATTGCGCCTAGCCGGTTGCCGTCTTAACGCTAATTAACGATAGCCAACTCGCACGTCAGACAACTGCACGGAATCATTCTCATCCAGGCGGTCGCGCCACGCGGCTGGTTTGATAGGGAGAGCGCCATGTCCATGACCGTCGATAGCACCCTGGCTCTATCCAGTACCCGACTGGTCGGTTTGGCGGCCTGGCAGGAACGGCTGGCCAAGGAAGTCCTGCTGCAGCACCTGGAGCGCGGCATCAGCGTCAGCCAGGTCGCCTCCGTCTGCGGCCTGTCGCGCAGTCACTTCACCCGCCAGTTCAAGCTCAGTGCCGGACTCGCCCCGCTGGAGTGGCTGCGCCAGCAGCGCATCCTGCGTGCCCAGCGGTTGCTGGCCGAGCGCCGGCTACCCCTGGCGGCGATCGCCCTGGAGTGCGGCTTCTTCGATCAGGCGCATCTGAGCCGGGTGTTCACCCGCGCCGTCGGGGTCCCGCCGCTGGCCTGGCAGCAGCAGGCCCTGGAGCGGCGATTGCTGGCGGAACTGGCGCAGGTGCAGCCGCAGCATCGCCAGCAGGCGGTAGCCTAGGGTCGCTCCACTGCCTTCCACCAGGATCAGCGACTTGTCCACCAGTTGCCCCAGCAGGGGAATGAACAGCGCCTCTTCCAGCCCGCGCTGCGCCGCCAGCCGCAAGGCCTGCTGACGACTGAAGCGCTCGCCGGCCTCGGCCAGGGTCGCCAGCACGGCGAATTCCGACTCGCTCAGGCTGTGCAGACTCCAGTCGAGCATGGCGCCGAGGCTGCGCTGGCGTTGCGCCGCCGTGCGCCGCCCGGCCACGCTCAGGTAATAGCCGCCGTCGAGTTGCGCCAGTACCCCCGCCAGCCCCAGGGCCGCCACCTGCTCGGCCAGGATCTCCAGCGCCAGGGGCACGCCTTCGCTGCGGCGGCAGATCTCGTCCACCAGCTGTACCTCGGCCGGCCGCAATTGCAGCCCCGGCAGGCGCGCTCTTGCACGCCGGACGAACAGCCGAAAGGCCGGCTCGCGCATGGCGTCGCGCAGCTGCCGCGCGAGTGGCGGCGCGACCGGCAGCGGCGCCAGGCGCAACACGGCCTCGCCTTCCACCCGCAAGGCTTCGCGACTGGTGACCAGCACCCTGAGTTGCGGACAGCCCTGCAGCAGGTTTTCCACCAGCCAGGCCGCGGGTTCGACCAGGCGCTCGGCGTTGTCCAGCACCAGCAGCAGGCGTCGCGTGGCCAGCGCTTCCTGCAGCGCCGGCAGGCCACTGCCGCCGGCCAGGCCTAGGTCACTGGCGAGACGGTCCACCAGCGCCATCATGTGGCCCAGCGCCGCGAGATCGAGACTCTGGATCCCGTCGGCGAAGTCTTCCGCCAGCGTGGGCAGCAGGTGCTGGACCAGCAGCGACTTCCCGACCCCTCCGGTGCCCACCACCGACACCAGGCGGCGTTGCGCGAGCAGGCGGCGCAATTCGACCAGGCTGGTGTCGCGCCCCTCCAGGGGCGTCAGGGGCAGCGGCGTCTCGGCCAGTGGCGTGAGGTCCGCGTCGCCCAGGCGCTCCACCGCCAGGGCGAAGCCATAGCCGCGCTGCCGGGCGCTGAGGATGGGATCCCGACCGCTGTAGGGCCGCAGCACCCGGCGCAGGGCCGAGATGTGCACCCGCAGATTGATGTCCTCGACGACGGCGCCGGGCCAGACCCGGGCCATCAGGGTCGGCTTGCCGAGCAACTCGCCGGGGTGCTCCAGCAGCACCCGCAGGATGTCCAGTGCACGCCCGCTCAGAGGCAGCGGCCGCTCGCCATCCAGCAGCAGGCGCCGGCGCGCATCCAGGACCAGGCCGCAGAAGCGGAAGGCACTGGCGTCTTCCAGGGACTTGGGCTCTTGCATGACCATGTCGCGCCCCCTCGCTGCGGGTCCTGCGGGCACCTGGCTCCGCAGCCCCTCGCCAGTAGGCGCCTCTCCTTGCCGATAGGTATGACCATTCTGGCCGCTGCCCAGGCAAGGCGTATGACGATCTACGGCCAGAAGCTGCCATCGATGGGCGTGATACCGCCATCCGCAGCTGCGTTCAGCTGAACTGGTAGCGGTACTGCGCCGGGGTCAGCCCCAGATGGCTCTGGAAGGCGGCGCGCATGCAGCGATCGCTGGCGAAGCCGCTGCGAAAGGCCACGGTCTTCAGCGGCAGCTCGGAGGTCTCCAGCAATTCGCGCGCATGATCGATGCGCGCCCTGAGCACGAACTCCAGGGGCGTCATGCCGGTGTCGCGCTTGAACACCCGGGCGAAGTTGCGGGTGCCCATGGTCGCGAGTTCGGCGAGCCGGCTGATCGAATAGGCCTGGTCGATGTTCGCTACGACATGCTGCTGCACCCGGGTGATGGCGGTGGTCGCCTCCGGCTCGTCGAACAGCGGACTGAACTGGGCCTGCTTACCCTGCCGCTGGGTCATCACCACCAGCACCTTGGCCACCTCCCGGGCGATGGCCTTGCCGTGGTCTTCGGCCACCAGCGCCAGCGCCAGGTCGATGCCGGCGGTGACTCCGGCCGAGGTGAGCAGCGGGCCGTCGCTCAGGTAGATCTCGTCGGCGGTCACCTGGGCGCGGGGAAAACGGCGCGCCAGACGTTCGCGATAATTCCAGTGGGTGGTCACCCGCCGGCCATCGAGCAGACCGGCGCTGCCGAGCAGAAAGGTGCCGGTGCAGACCGCCCCGTAGCGCGCGCACTGCGCGGGCACCTGCCGCAGCCAGGCCGCGACGTCGGGATGGGGCTCCAGATAGGCACCCGGCCCGCCGGGCACCAGCAGCACGTCGTAGGCCCCCGGCGGCTGCTGGGTGGTGAGCTCCGTGCGTATCGTCATGCCATTTGAACAACGCAGGGTCCGCCGCCGCCCCGCGGCGATGGTCACGATGCGATAGTGGTCGGCCGCCGGCAGATAGCGATTGGCGATGGAGAACACCTCCACCGGCCCGGCGAAATCCAGCATCAGCACCTCGGGGACCAGCAAGAAAGCCACTGTCCTCGTCATGGCGATACATCCTTATCCGTGTTGCAGTTTGTCCTTGGACGCTGGCGCGTCCGGGTGACGATAGGGACGATAGGGACGATAGGGACGATAGGGACGATAGGGACGATAGGGACGATAGGGACGATAGGGACGATAGGGACGAGGATAAGGATCTCTCCCCCGAGGACAAGCAGTAGCAAAAGGCCATCCATCTGCCTTTTGCCACGCGCGATCAGGGGCCAACGAAAGGAAGGCCTCTGGCTCAGGGTTCTTGTGGACCTGCTGTTGGCGCTACCCCCGCCGCAACCTGATCAGGGTGATCTCGCTCGGCGCGCCGAAACGCAGCGGCGGGCCCCAGTAGCCGGTGCCGCGGCTGATGTAGACGGTCAGTCGACCCAGGCGGTGGATGCCGGCCACCCAGGGTTGCTGCAGGCGCACGAAGTGCATCCAGGGCCAGAACTGGCCGCCGTGGGTGTGGCCGGAGAGCTGCAGGTCGGCGCCGGCGGCTTCGGCCTTGGGCGCCGAGCGCGGCTGGTGGGCCAGCAGCAGGCGGAACAGGCCTTCCGGGGTGCCGGCGAAGGCGGCCGCAGCGTCGCTGCGATGGCTGGGCACATAGAGCGGCGCCGAGTAGTCGGTGATGCCGGCCAGCACGAAGGGCGTGCCCTGGTGCTGCAGCACCCGATGCTCGTCGAGCAGCACGGTCAGGCCCTGGTCGCGCCAGGTGCGTACCCAGGCTTCGGCGCCGGAGTAGTACTCGTGGTTGCCGGTGATGGCGTAGGTGCCCAGGCGCGCCTTGAGCCCTTGCAGCGGCAGGAATTCGTGCTGCAGCTCGGCCACGCTGCCGTCCACCAGGTCACCGGTGATGGCCACCAGGTCGGCGTCCAGGCCGTTGACCCGGTCGACGATGCGCTGCAGATAGCCGGCCTTGATGGTCGGGCCGATGTGCAGGTCGCTCAGTTGCACGATGCGCAGTCCGTCCAGGCCGGAGGGCAGGCTCGGCAAGGCCACTTCCACTTCCTTGACCCTGGCCGTGCGGCGGGCGTTGTAGACGCTGCGCAGGGCCACCAGCAGCACCAGTCCCAGCACCGCCCAGGCACTGCCGACGCGCCAGGCGGCGTCCAGCGGCTGACCGATGAGGCTGGCCAGGGCCACCACCAGACCGCGCAGCAGGCTGAACACCGCCAGGCTGGAGAACACGCCCATGGCGATCAGCGCCGCCCAGGCCAGCAGGCGCGAGTTCATGTCCCGCGAACGAAAGCCCAGGGGCACCAGGACGAAGGACAGCAGCAGCAGGGCCCAGAAGGGTAGCTGGGCGGCCGGTGTCAGCCCGAGGTCACCGATGACGCTGAGGCCGATGAACAGGTGCAGGGCGAAGAGAACCAGATACATCATGGCGCGGGAGCGGAACATGGAGGGCCCTGAGGCGAGGAAGAGGCCTTACCTTAGCACCCCGCCGGTCGCCCCTCGGAGCCCCGGAGTGTTTCCGGCTACAACGATTCAGCCGGCATTCAGCGCTGCTCCGTCTCGCCGGCCTGGGCCGCCTGATCCGCCCGCCGGCCCAGGTAGAAGCCGAGCCAGGCCCAGAGCGCCGCGCAGCCGGCACCCACCAACGCCGGCAGCCAGGCGCCGTGGCCGAGCAGGTCCAGCAGACTCTTGGCCCAGCCGCTGGCGGCGTCACCGGCGCGATAGACCACGGTGTCGATGAAGTTCTTGGCCTTGTACTGGGTCTCGGCGTCCAGCGGCGCGAAGAGCATCTCGCGACCCGGGCGGATGAAGGCGTATTCGCCGATCCGCCTGACGATCATCAACCCCGCCAGCACGGCGAAGGTGGGCAGCAGCGCGAGGCCCAGGAAGCCGATGCACATCAGCAGCGGCACCCCGGCCAGCAGCACCCGCACCCCGAGGCGCTGGGCCAGGCGACCGGTGATCAGCACCTGGCTGGCCAGAGCGCCGGCCTGGACCACGAAGTCCAGCAGGCCGAACACCTGCACCTGGCGGGCGCGATCGGGAAACAGCTCGGCCACCAGTCGCGCCTGCTCGAAGTAGAGAAAGGTGCTGACCGTGGCCAGCAGGATGACGAAGGCGCTCACCGCCAGCAGATAGGGCGAGGCCAGCACCCGGGTCAGGCCGCTGAAGGGATTGCCGGCCACCGGGCGACGCGGACTTTCGGTCGGCGGCGCACCCGGGCGTCCGGCACCGCGGGTCTCGCGCCAGCCCATCAGATAGGCCTTGAGCCTGAGCGCCAGGAGCAGCAGCGCGGCGGCCAGCAGCGCCAGGCCCGCTTCACCGATCAGGGGCGCCAGGGCGGCGGCCAGCACCGGCCCGAGCAGCCCGCCGACACTGGCCCCGGCGGCGATGAAGGCGAATAGCCGCCGCGCCTGGGCGCCGTCGAAGACATCGGCCATCAGACTCCAGGCCACCGAGACCACGAAGAGGTTGTAGACCGAGATCCAGACATAGAAGGTGCGTGCCAGCCAGACGCTGTCGCCTAAGCTTGCGAAGCAGGCGGCGAAGGCCAGGAGGTTGAGCGCGAAGAAGCCATAGACCCAGTCGACGAAGCGAATCCGCGCCACCCGCGAATTGAGCCAGGCGAACAGCGGCACGGCGAGCAGCATCACCACAAAGGTGGCGGTGAACAGCCACTGCAGATTCTCCACGCCGCCGGCGATGCCCATGGCCTCGCGGATCGGCCGCAGCATGAAGTAGCCGGCGAACAGGCAGAGAAACAGCGCAAAGCCCGCCAGGGCCGCGGACGACTCACCGGCGCGGGCGTCGAGGACGCGACCGAGCCAGTCCTTCATCTAGGCGAACAGCCCGGCGATGGCCTCGCGCTGGCGCGCATCGGGCAGCCGCCCGCGACCGGCCTGGAGGTTGTCGACCATGTAGCGCGGGTTGCTGGTGGCGGGGATCACCGCGGTCACCGCCGGGTCGGCGAGGATGAACTTGAGCAGCAGCTGCGCCCAGCTGGTCGCGCCCAGTTCGGCCGCCAGCGGCGGCAGTGGCTTGCCGCGGGTGCCGGCGAGCAGATTGCCGCGCTGGAAGGGTCGGTTGATCAGCACGGCGATGCCCTGGTCGCGGCAATAGGGCAGCAGGCGTTTTTCGGCTTCGCGCTCGCCCACGGAATAGTTGAACTGCACGAAGTCGACCTTTTCCTTTTTCAAGGTAGCGAGCAGATCGTCCAGCGCCGCTTCGCGATAGTGGGTGACGCCCACGTAGCGCACCTTGCCGGCCTGCTGCTGTTCGCGCAGCAGGGCCAGCTGGTTGGCGGTGTCCTGCAGGTTGTGCACCTGGACCAGATCCAGGCGCTCGGTCTGCAGGGCCTTGAAGCTGGCGGCCAGTTGCGCCGCGCCGCGTTCGCGGCCGGTAGAGGAAATCTTGGTGGCGAGAAAGACCTTGTCGCGGGCCTGGGCCCGCCTGACCAGCTCGCCGGCCACCCGTTCGGAATTGCCGTAGCTGGGCGCGGTATCGATGAGGGTGCCGCCGCCGTCGAGCAACGCCTTGAGCACCTCCTGCAGCGGCGCCAGGGCGGCGTCGTTCAGGTCGACATCGAGATTGCCCGAGGTGCCCAGGCCGATGACGGGCAGCGCCTCGCCGGTGCGCGGGATCTTGCGGGTCAGCAGCGGCTCGGCGGCCTGGGCGCTCCGCCACAGCCAGGGCGCGGCGGTCACGGCCGCAGCCAGGGCGGTGGTGGTCTGCAGGAAATGGCGACGGGTCGGCATGGCGGGCCTCGCGACGATCGGATTCGGAAAGGTGACCCTTGAGTTAAGCGGTTCTTCCGGCCGATCGCCCACCCGGCTCGTTGCGGCATGTTGCGGCGCTCTCGCAGGTTGGGTTGAGCGCAGCGAAGCCCAACAGTGCCCAAGGTTGGACATCCCTGTTGGCTTCGACGCTGGAGCCGTCCCAGCCCAACCTGCGTGGCTAGCTCCCGTAGCGTGGACAACGGCGTAGCCTTGTCCACTAATGGCATTAGCGCACACCTGTGGAAAACGCTGCGCGGTTTTCCACGCTACGGGTCGGCGACATCCTGGCCCGCAAGAATCCCATGATCCGCCGGCGGCAAACGTCCATCGCCACCCAGGTAGCGGTCGTAGAAATCCCGCACCGTGACGTTCTTGTGCTTGGCTTCGAACATGATGTCGAAGCGGTCGAGGAACTGGCAGGCGTAGCGGTTGCACCAGTCGTTCCACATCATGTCGCTGTGGGCATAGAGCAGCCGCTTGCTGATCTGCTGCAACAGGAACTTGATGTCGATGCGCTCAGTAGGCGAGACGCCCATTTCCATCAGCGCCTCCGGCGGCTGGGAGTAGTGCATGGCCGGACGCACCCCGCGCCAGCTGTCGATGATGCGCGCCACCCGCGGTTCCCAGGGATCGATGTAGGCCTCTTCGTGGATCCAGCAGTGGTGGATGTCCAGCACCACCGGGGCGAGGTCGGCCAGTTGCAGGCAGTCGTCGACGCCATAGGTCTTTTCGTCGTTCTCGAAGGTGATGCAATTGCGCGCCTCACTGGAAAGACGTGGCCAGACCGCGCGGATGCCCGGCACGCCCAGGCGACCGGCGATGTGCACGTTGCACTTGAAGTCCTGGAATGTCTGGCCGTAGCCCATCAGGCGGATCATGTCGGCGTGGTATTCGAATTCCTTCAGGCTGTTTTCCACCACCTCCGGGCGATCCGAGCCCAGCACGCAGAATTGCCCGGGGTGCAGCGACAGCCGCACATCGCGGCGGCGGGCCAGCTCGCCCAGCCGGCCGAAGCGATCCTCCAGCAGCGCCTGCAATTCCTGGGAGCGATAGAAGTAGGCGAATTCGGCGTGGCTGTAGAAGGGCAGCAGGTCGCTGCTCAGGCGCAGCATGCGCAGATTGTCCGGCAGGTCGGCGACGTGCTCGACGAATCTCAGCTGGGCATCGAGGTTGTGGGTGACCACGTCCAGCAACTTGGCCTCGGCGGCGGCGCGCTCGACGCTGCCCAGCCAGCGCAGGGTGGTGGTGCGGGTGTTGAAGGCCCGCTCGACCTGCTCCAGTTCCTTGAGCGACAGGCTGCGCTCGGGGTGACGGTACATGCAGGCAAAGCCGATTCGATACATGGGACGCTCGGGTCGATGACTATAGGGATTAGTCCGCGCGGCGCCGCTTGGGTGCGGATGGGGTGATGGGTGGAGGGGTGTCACCTGGAAATGTGGTGCCTGGGCCTGCCCTCACCCCGGCCCTCTCCCACGGGGAGAGGGGGTGGTCCGGCATGGGCCTGCATCATCAGCGCAGTAGGCAGCCAGTGGAAAACGCGTTGCGGTTTTCCACGCTACGAGAGGTCAGGTGTAGGGTGGAAAACGGCGCAGCCTTTTCCACGCGTGCTCGGGCTGCCCTACCCCGGCCCGAACCACTGCGTCAGGGCATGCAGCACCAGCCCCACCAGGCCGCCCACCAGGGTGCCGTTGATGCGGATGAACTGCAGGTCCTTGCCGACGCTCTGCTCCAGTTGCTGGACCAGCTCGTCGGTGTCCCAGGCGGCTACCCGCTCGGCGATGTAGTCGCCGATGCGCTGGCGGTTGCGGTCGATGAAGGGCGGCGCCACCGCTATCAGCTGTTCGTTGATCCAGCGTCGCATGGCCTCGTCGCGACTCAGGGTCTCGCCCAGCTCGGCCAGCAGCCGGCCCAGGCGCCGGCGGATGCGCGAATCCGGCGCGGCGAGATCCGCCTGCAGCCAGTTCACCAGTTCGTCCCACAACTCCTGCAGATAACCCGCCAGCGCCGGATGCTCCAGCAGCCGGTCGCGCAGCTGCTCACCGCGCAGGCGAAAGGCCGGGTCCTCCTTGAGGCGCTCGATGAAGCCGACCAGATAGCCATCGAAATGCCGGCGCAACTCGTGCTCGCGGTCATGGCTGATCTCACCAATCAGCCGCGACACCGCCTGCACCACCTTGATCGCCGACCAGCGCCCGACCCGCTCGTCCAGGCCCAGGTACTTGAGGGTGCGCAACTCGCCGCCGATGGTGCGGGCGATCAGCGCCTGGGTGTCTTCGTCCTGCAGCAGGCGATCGATCTCCTGCAGCACCTCGTCGAGCACCGCCTGGTGGCGGCCGTCGGCGGTCAGCATGTCGAGCAGTTCGCCGGACAGCGCCGCCACGTCCAGGCGCTGCAGCCGCTCCACCGCCACCCGGCGGATGAAGGCCTGCACCCGCACCTCGCGCAGGGCTTCCAGGGAATAGCGGGCGACGCCGGTGGCCTGGCTGGCCACCGCGGTGGCGTTGTCCGGCTGACGCAACCAGCCGGCCAGGCGCCCGGCGGCGTCCAGTTCCTCCAGCTTGGCCAGCACCTGGGGCGTGGCGAGGAAGTGCAGGCAGATGAAGTCCGACAGCTTGCGCCCAACCCCGGCCTTGTTGCGCGGGATGATGGCGGTGTGGGGAATCGGCAGGCCCAGCGGATGGCGGAACAGCGCGGTCACCGCGAACCAGTCGGCGATGGCGCCGACCATGGCCGCCTCGGCGAAGGCGGCGGCGTAGCCCCAGGCCGGATGGCGGGCTTCGAGGGCGGTGGCCAGGCAGTAGAGCGCCGCCGCCAGGAACAGCAGCAGCAGCGCGATGAGCTTCATGCGCCGGACCGGGGTGAGGCCGTCGCCGGAGAGTGTGGTCATGGAAAGGGGATAATCCTCATGCAGGATGATCCCCGCATCCTACCCCAGACTAGAGTCTGACCCAGCGCTCCTCCCCTGCCGATTGCCGCGCGGCCTGGGCCAGGCGTTCCACTTCCCAGGCTTCCTGGAAGTCGACGCCGGTATGGCCGGGGTTGCCGCCCAGGGCCTCCAGCAGCGAGCGGACCTCCAGGGTCTTGAGTTCGTTGTAGCCGAGCTGGTGGCCGGGCGCCGGGCAGAAGGCGGCGTAGTCCGGCAGGTGCGGACCGGCCAGCAGGGTACGGAAACCGCCCAGGCCCGGGCGATCGCCGACCTGGTAGAGGCGCAGTTCGTTGAGGCGCTCCTGGTCGAAGCTGAGGGTGCCGCGGGTGCCGCAGACCTCGAAGGCCAGGCGATTCTTGCGCCCGTGCTTGAGCCAGCTGGTGGTCAGGGTGCCGCGGGCGCCATTGGCGAAGCGCAGCAGCAGATGGGCCTGGTCGTCGATCTCCACCGCGCGGGTGCCGCCCTGGTGGGGCCGCTGGCCATGGGCGGTGTGCAGATCGGCGCAGAGCGCCGCGACCGGGCCGAGCAGGAAGCGCGCCAGCGACAGGATGTGGCTGCCCAGGTCGGCCAGGGCGCCGCCGGCCTGGCGGGTCTCGCAGCGCCAGGTGAAGGGCCCCAGGGGATCGCCCATGAAGTCTTCGCTGAATTCGCCGCTGAAGCTGACGATCTCGCCCAGCTCGCCGCTCTGGATCAACTCGCGCGCCTGCTTGAGCATGGGATTCTGCAGGTAGTTGTAGCCGACCCGGTTGACCACCCCGGCCTGGCGCGCGGCATCGCGCATCCGCGTGGCCTCTTCCAGGCTCACCGCCAGGGGCTTCTCGCAGTAGACCGCCTTGCCCGCCGCCAGGGCGGCCAGGGCCATGGGTGCGTGCAGCAGGTTGGGGGTGGTGATGGCCACCAGCTCGACCTGGGGATCGGCGATCAGGCGCTCCCAGTCGCAGCTGCGGACGAAACCCCAGGCGTCGGCGCAGCGGGCGGCGCGCTCCGGATCGGCGTCGGCCAGGGCCACCAGCCGCGGACGGACCGGCAGGCTGAAACTGCTCGCCGCGTGATGGAAGGCCTGGGCATGGGCATGCCCCATGAAGCCGGTGCCGATCAGACCGATGCCGATGTCGCGCATGTCGTTCTCCGTCAGAGGTATGGAAAGACCCGGCCGGCCAAGCCAGTAGCCGACCGGGTAAAAGGGAGGGTGGGTGCAGGCTCGCCCTCACCCCGGCCCTCTCCCGGAGGGAGAGGGGGAAAAGCGGTCGGGTATTGGCTCGGCTCCCACCCCGCCCCTCTCCTGGAGGGAGGGGGGAAAAGCGGTCGGGTGTTGGCTCGGCGCCCGCCCCAGAGGGAGGGGGAAGAGCGGTCGGGTGCAGGCTCGGCCCTCTCCCAGGGAAAGGGAAAAGCGCCAGCCCTAGCGCTTGGCCTTGCGCTTGTTGCGGTACTGGTCGATGACCACGGCGACCACGATGATCAGGCCCTTGATGATGTCCTGGACGTAGGCGTCGACCCCGAGAAAGGTGAAGCCGCTGGCCATGGTGCCGAGGATCAGGGCGCCGATCACGGTGCCGGTGATGCGCCCTACCCCACCCGCCAGGCTGGTGCCGCCGATCACCGCCGCGGCGATGGCGTCCAGTTCGTAGGACATGCCCATGCCGGCCTGGCCGGTAGCGGCGCGGGCCGAAGCCACGACCCCGGCCAGACCCGCCAGCAGGCCGGCGATGCTGTAGACGATGATCAGGTGCTTCTTGACGTTGATGCCGGAGATGCGCGCGGCCTGCATGTTGCCGCCGATGGCATAGGTGTACTTGCCGTACTTGGTGTAGCGCAGGGCGATGTGGAAGATCACCGCCACCACCAGGAAGATGATCACCGGCATGGCCCCGGCGCCGATGGCGGTGTAGTTGTCGGACAGCATGCTGATCGGCTGGCCTTCGGTGTAGTAGCGCGCCAGGCCGCGAGCCGAGACCATCATGCCGAGGGTGGCGATGAAGGGCGGGATGCCGGTGACGGCGATGATGCTGCCGTTGATGGCACCGGCCAGCAGCCCGACCCCGAGGCCGGCCATGACCGGCACCCAGACCGGCAGGTCGGTCAGCGAGGGAAACACCGCGCGGCCGAAGTCCGAGGTCTGGGCCAGACTCGCCGCCACCATGGCCGACAGCGCTAGCACCGAGCCGGAGGAAAGGTCGATGCCGGTGGTGATGATCACCTGGGTCACGGCGATGGCCAGCAGGCCGATGATCGAGACCTGCAGGATCATCAGCACCAGGCGCTGGGAATTCATCAGGAAACTCTGGTCGCGCAGCACCCAGCCGAAGGCCTCGAAGGCCAGGCCGATGCCCAGTAGCACCAGCAGGATGCCCAGTTCGGTGGGGATGCGGCGCCGCGGGCGCGCGGTGGGTAGCTCGGCGGTTTTCTTGTCCAGGAGGGCACTCATCTTGTTCTACCTCGTTATAGGCCGGAGGCGGCAGGCAGGCACCCGCCGCGCGTGACGCGCGCTAGTGCAGTACGGGATTGCCCGAGGCCAGGTGCATGACCCGCTCCTGGGTGGCTTCGCCGCGATCGAGAAAGCCGGTGACGGTGCCTTCGTGCATCACCATCACCCGGTCGCTCATGCCCAGGACCTCGGGCAGTTCGGAAGAAATCATGATCACCGCCAGGCCATCGGCGGCCAGCTTGGCGATCAGCCGGTAGATCTCGGCCTTGGCGCCGACGTCGATGCCGCGGGTGGGCTCGTCGAGGATGAGGATGCGCGGGCGGGTCATCAGCCAGCGGGCGATCAGCGCCTTCTGCTGGTTGCCGCCGGAGAGGTTGGCGATGCACTGGTCCAGCGAGGGAGTCTTCACCCGCAGCTGCTGGCGCATCTCCTCGCAGAGCTGATCGAGGCGCTGCTGCTGCACGAAGCCGCCGCTGGCGAAGCCGTTCAGCACCGCCACCTCCATGTTTTCCCCCACCGACAGGCAGGGAAAGATGCCGGTGTCCTTGCGGTCTTCGGTAAGCAGCGCCAGGCCTTTCTGGATGGCGAGGCAAGGATCGTTCATGCGCACCGGCTGGCCGTCGATGCGGATCTCGCCGGCGGTGGCCGGGGTCACCCCGAACAGCGTCTCGGCGACGTTGGTGCGCCCCGAGCCCATCAGCCCGGCGATGCCCAGCACCTCGCCGGCGCGCAGGTCGAAGGAGACGCCGGAAAACACCCCGTCCAGCCCCAGGTCGCGCACCGACAGCAGCACCTCGTCACGCGGCGCGGTGCGTTCCGGGAACAGCTGAGTCAGCTCGCGCCCCACCATCATGGCGATCAGGCCGTCGCCGTTCATGCTGTCGGCGCGCTGCAGGCCGATGTACTGGCCATCGCGGAACACCGCGACCTCGTCGGCGATCTGGAACACCTCGTCCATCTTGTGGGTGATGTAGACGATGCCCTTACCCTGGGCCTTGAGGTCGGCGATGATGGAAAACAGGTGCGCCACCTCGGTCTCGGTGATGGCCGAGGTGGGCTCGTCCATGATCAGCACGTCGCTGTCGTAGGACACCGCCTTGGCGATCTCCACCATCTGCCGCCCGGCGATGGACAGGCTGCCCACGCTGTCTTCCGGATCCAGGGCGATGCGCAGCCGGTCCAGCAGGGCCTGGGTCTGGCGACGCATCTTGCCGTGATCCACCAGGTGCAGGGCATTGAGCGGTTCGCGACCCAGCCAGATGTTCTCGGCGATGGTCATGAAGGGCATCAGGTTGAGTTCCTGGTGGATCATGGCGATCCCCGACTGCAGCGCCTGCAGCGGCGTCTCGAAGCGCACCGGCACGCCGCGCAGCCGCACCTCCCCGGCATCGGGCTGGTAGATGCCGGCGATGATCTTCATCAGCGTCGACTTGCCCGCGCCGTTTTCGCCCATCAGCGCCAGCACGGTGCCGGGACGCACCCGCAGCTGCACGTGGGACAACGCCTTGACGCCGGGAAACTCCTTGGTGACATCGACGATTTCCAGCAGGTAGTCGCTGGGTGCGGCCGTGGCCGCAGGGGCGGGAGCTGTGGCAGGGGTGGCGGAACTGAGCATGATCACGATCTCCTCGCGGGCGCCGACCGGGCGGCGCGGGCCGCTGGTCAGTGAGGGGTGCGGGGCGCAGGGCGGGCCGTGACGGCATTCGCCAGGTGCGGGCAGGTGCCTGGCGGACAGGAGATCGGAGACCCATGCAGGGACAGGAAGCGGGATGGCATGACGGCACCTTTTATTCTTGTTGAAGGGCGCGCTCGCCGAGGCAAGCGGGCCGCTGTACGTCTTGGCTTGCTCTCGACTCTATTGGAAAATAAATTCCAGTCAATATCTTTTTGGAATTTTTAGGTGATAACGATCACCGGTCTCCGACCTGATCGGCGCCGGGTGGAAAGGCCCCGAATAGACGAAACGGGCAGTCCGCTGTCGGACTGCCCGTTTGGTGTGGAAAACCGTGCTGGCGCGGCGCCCTGCCCCTCTTGCAGGGCGGCGCCGCCGCCTCAGGTCATTTGGTCATGGCCTGGAATTCGGCGACGTTTTCCGGGGTGATCAGGCGGAAGGGAATCAGCACGTTCTGCTCGCCCGGGGTCTTGTTGATCATCTTCAGCGCCGCATCGAGGGCCCCTTCGGCCTGGCCCTTGGCGTCCTGGAACACCGAGACCGTCACCAGGCCCCGCTTGATGGCGGCCAAGCCATCCGGCGTACCGTCGACCCCGGTGACCAGCACGTCCTTCTTGCCGGCCTGGCGCAGGGCCATGGCCGCGCCGATGGCCATCTCGTCGTTGTTGGCGAAGATGGCGTTGAGCTCCTTGCCGGCCAGCAGCCAGTTGCTGGTCAGGTCCATGGACTTGTCGCGCTGCCAGGCCGCGGTCTGCTCCTCGACGATCTTGATGTCCGGGTACTTGGCCAGGACTTCCTTCACCCCGGCGGTGCGGTTGTGGGTGGAGTTGTTGGCCAGATCGCCCAGCAGGATGGCCACCTGGCCCTTGCCGCCGAGCTTGTCCGCCACGTACTGCGCCTGCAGGCGGCCGGCTTCCTTGTCGTCGGAGGTCACCGCCACCACGCCCGCCGGCAGCTTGGGATCGTCGGGGCGGCGGTTGATGTAGACGATGGGCACGCCGGCCTTGGTGGCGGCCTCGGTCAGGGTCCGGGTGGCGGCGGTGTCCACCGGATTGACGATGACCGCATCGACCTTCTGGCTGATGAAGCTCTGCACCTGGCTGAGCTGCTTGACCACGTCGTTGCGGGCGTCCTCGAATTGCAGTTGCACGCCGTCGGTCTTGGCCTTCTTGGTCATGTATTCGCGCACATAGGTGAGGTAGTTGTCGTCGAACGACGACATGGTCACCCCGACCTTGAGGTCCGCCAGGGCCGCGCTGCTGCCCAGCAGCAGCGACAGCGCCAGAGTGGCAAAGCGAGTTTTTTTCTGCATGGTTCAGGCTCCATTCGTGGGGTGACGATCAGCAAGAGGATCAGGCGGGCGCAACGGCCAGGCGCACCTCGGGCGCCACGCGGTCTAGAACCGGGCGAAGCCTGGGCGGACGCCGGACAGCGTGGGGATCAGTGGGGGCGGTAGAACACCGCGGCGCCGGGCGAGGCGCAGAGCACGGCGCCGCTGCGCTCGTGGCAGAACAGCCGGCCGAGCAAGGCGAGCAGCCGGGAGGGACGCTGCACCTCGAGGCGGTGCACGGTGGAGAGGGCGAGACGGAAGGAATGCGTGGAGTGGTTCATGTGACGGCACCTATTATTGTTGTCGGGGCGCAGGGCCCTGGTGACTCGTTTCTGCAACTGCTCTCGACTCTATTGGAAATTTAATTCCACAACAAGAGCAAAATAGAAATTTCATTCGACATGCATGGATGACTGCCGTGTGTGCCCCTGGGCACCTGCTCGCGGCTGCTCCGCCGCCGCTGCGAGGCTCTCTACCGCCAGGCTTTCACCCGTTTGGGCACTCTGCCGCGCCGCCTCCAGGATTGCCTGGCAGGCCAGGGTTTCCCGCGGCGTGACCGGCAAGGGCGCGCCCTCGGTCAGGGCGGCCAGCCAGCCTTCGTAGAACAGGTCCCAGCGGCCCCGTTCGCTGGGCACCCGCGCGCGCTCCTCGCCCACGCTCAGCCAGCCCCAGCGCTGATGTTCCTCGGCGCCCCAGTTGCCCTTTTCGCTGCGCGGGGTACGCCCCTGGCGCAGGGCCGCGGCCTGGCCATCCAGGCCATCGACGCTATAGACGCCCCGCTCGCCGACCACCCGCAACCGCTGCGGACAGCGCTGCAGGCCGCTGCCCGAAAGGTGCGAGATCACCCCCGAGCAATGGCGCAGGGACAGAAAGAATTCCCGCTCCCGGGCGGGATCGCCACGGGGGAACTGCGCCTCGGCATAGACCCGTTCGACCGGCCCGAACAGCAGCAGCGCCTGGTCCACCAGATGGCTGCCCAGTTCGAGGAGCAGTCCCGCCTCGATGCCCAGGCCCGCCGCGGCCAGGTCCGTCAGTTGCAGGCGCGACTCGAAGAGGCGTACCCGGCCCAGGCGCTTCTCGCGCAGCAGGCGGGCCAGGGTAAGCAGATCCGAATCCCAGCGGCGCGGTTGATGGATGCAGAGCGGGACGCCGAGCCGTTCGGCCAGCGCCAGCAGCTCCTCGGCCTCTGCCAGGGTCCTCGCCAGCGGCGCCGCGCAGACCACCGGCAGGCCCCGCAGCAACGCCTCCCGCACCTGCGCCGCCCGTTCGCCGAGGGGCGTGGCGATCACCAGGCTGTCCACCCCGGCGGCGATCAGACCGGCCATGTCGGCATGGCAGGTGACGCCGGGATACGCCCTGCTCAGCTCGGCGCCTTGCGCCGATGAGCTGGTCACCACCCCCACCAGCTGGGCGCCCGGGGTACTGGCGATCAGCGGTGCCTGCAGCAGGCGCCCGGGGCCGTCGTAGCCGACCAGTCCGATTCTCACGTGCGGAGCCTCCCCTGCAGGCAGCTCATCCCCGCGGGCGACCTAGTCGTAGAAGGCCGGCCGGCTGGGCAGGGTCACCGGCTCGATGGCGCCGCTGTCCTGCGCCTTGATGCAGGCGTCGGCGGTAACCGCGGCGATATAGCCGTCCCAGGACGATGGTCCGGTCAGCTGGCCGGCGGCGAGGTCGTCGATGAAGGCCTGCAGCTCCACGTCGTAGGCGGCGATGAATCTGTCCTTCCAATCCATCAGGATCTCGTTGGACAGCCGCGCCTCGCTGCGCAACTGCACCGAGGTCGGCTCCGGCAGGCGGGCGATGCCGCGCTCGCCGACGATCTCGCACTGGATGTCGTAGCCGTACTGGCAATTGACGAACACCTCGACGTCGATGCGCACGCCCTTGGCCGTTTCCAGCAGCACCACCTGGGGATCGCGCAGGTGCTCGCGCGCCGCCGGCGCCTTGCGCGGGAACACCACCTGGGCGGACACATAGTGATCGTCCAGCAGCCAGGCCAGCACATTGATCTCGTGGATCAGGGTGTCGGTGATGGCCATGTCGGTGCTGTAGTGCTCGCTCACCGTGGGATTGCGGTGAGCGGCGTGGATCATCAGCGGCGCGCCGATGCGATCGGCGTCGACCACTGCCTTGAGCTGGCGATAACCGGCGTCGTAGGGCCGCATGAAACCCACCTGCACCAGTCGCTTGCCGTGGGCCTGCTCGGCTTCGACGATGCGCCGGCAGCCCTCGGCGGTGGTCGCCAGGGGCTTTTCGCAGAACACCGGCTTGCCGGCGGCGATGGCGGCCAGCACGTATTCCTCGTGGGTCGGGCCCCAGGAAGCGACCAGCACCGCCTGGACGTCCGCGGCGGCGATCAGCGCATGGCCGTCGGCGTAGACCTCTGCGGTGATGCCCAGCTCCTGGACCACCCGGGCGGCCTGTTCGGCGTTGATGTCGGTCACCGCCACCACGCGACTGCCCAGCAGGGTGTGGCTCAGGCGGCGGATGTGTTCGCGGCCGATGGCGCCGGTCCCGATGACACCGATGTTCAAGGTCATGACTTCATTCTCCGATTTGGACTTGTTGTGGAGTGAGCGGCGCTCAGTACTGGCGGGCCTGGGCGGCTTTTTCCCTGAGCACCCGGGCGACGGCGGCGATCTTTTCGCTGGTGGAGACCTCCGCGCCGCCGACCCGCCACCAGGACAGGTAGCCGTGCAGCATGGTCTTGGGCAGCACCTTGATGTCGATCAGGGTGGAAACCGTTTGCCGTCGGGCATCGGTCAGGGCCGCTTCCAGCTCTTCCAGGGTGCGCACGCTGTAGGTCTTGCAGCCGTAGGCGGCGGCGCTCATGGCGAAGTCCACCGGCACGAAGTCGCCGTCGAGCCGGCCGGTCTCCGGATTGCGGTAGCGGAATTCGGTGCCGAAGCTGCCCATGCCATGGCCGACCTGCAGGTTGTTGATGCAACCGAAGGTCATGTTGTCGAGCAGCACCACGTTGATCTTGCGCCGCTCCTGGATCGAGGTGGCCAGCTCCGAGTGCAGCATCTGGTAGGAACCATCACCCACCAGCGCATAGACCTCGCGCTCGGGCTCGGCCAGCTTCACCCCCAGGGCGGCGTTGATCTCGTAGCCCATGCAGGAATAGCCGTATTCCAGGTGATAGGTGTTGACGCCCTTGCTCTGCCAGGCGCGCTGCAGGTCACCCGGCAGGCTGCCGGCGGCGGCGACGATGATGGCGTCGTCGTCCAGCCGCTCGTTGAGGCGGCCGAGCACCTGGCTCTGGGTCAGGGACGAACCGGTCAGGCGGACGAATTCCTCCAGCACCGCGCGCGGCAGGTCGTCGTCGATCTCCGGTACGAAGTCGGCGCCGGTGTAGCCCACTGCATAGACCCGCTCCACCTCCTGGCGATAGCGCTCGCGCGCCTCGCCCACCTGGGCGCCCCAGCCGGCACGATAGTCGGTGGCGCCCAGCGCCTCGGTCAGCGCCAGGAGCGCTTCGCGGGCATCGGCCACCACGGCCAGGCCGTCGAGCTTGCCGGCGTCGAAGGCGGCCACGTTGAGGTTGAGAAATTCCACCTCGGGATGCTGGTAGAGCCATTTCGAGGAGGTGGTGAAATCGGTGTAGCGGGTGCCCACGCCGATGATGAGGTCGGCCTCCTTGGCCAGCAGGTTGGCGGCCAGGCAGCCGGTCTCGCCGATGCCGCCGACATTGAGTTCGTGGCTGGAGACGACCGCGCTCTTGCCGGCCTGGGTCTCGGCGAAGGGAATCTCGAAGCGCTCGGCGAAGCGCTGCAGGGCCTCGGCGGCGCCGGAATACTTCACCCCGCCGCCGCAGATCAGCAGCGGCTTGCGCTTGCGCTTGAGCAGCTGCACCGCCTCTTCGATGGCGGCGGCCACCGGCGGCCGGCGATCCAGGCGGTGCACCCGCTTGGCGAAGAAGTAGTCGGGATAGTCGTAGGCCTCGCCCTGGACATCCTGGGGCAGCGCCAGGGTCACGGCGCCGGTCTCGGCCGGATCGGTCAGCACGCGCATGGCGTTGATCGCCGCGCTCATCAGCTGCTCGGGGCGGTTGATGCGATCCCAGTATTTGCTCACCGCGCGAAAGGCATCGTTGGTGCTGATCGACAGGTCGTGGAATTGCTCGATCTGCTGCAGCACCGGATCGGGCTGGCGACTGGCATAGACGTCACCGGGCAACAGCAGCAGCGGAATGCGATTGGCGGTGGCGGTGGCCGCGGCGGTCAGCATGTTGGCCGCGCCCGGGCCCACCGAGGAGGTGCAGGCATAGATCTGCCGGCGCAGCTTCTGCTTGGCGAAACCGGTGGCGGCATGGGCCATGCCCTGCTCGTTGCGGCCTTGGTGCACCACCAGGTCACCGGCCTCCTGCTCCAGCGCCTGGCCCAGACCGAGCACGTTGCCGTGGCCGAAGATGGTGAAGACGCCGGCGACGAACTTGGTCTCGACGCCATCGACACTGAGGTACTGGTTGTCGAGAAATTTCACCAGGGCCTGGGCCATGGTCAGACGTTGGGTGCTCATGGCTTCTCCCCGGTCACTTGGCGGTGGGCATGCTGAATTCGGCGCCCTTGGCGATGCTGTCGGGCCAGCGCTGCATCACGCTCTTGTAGCGGGTGTAGAAGCGCAGGCCTTCTTCGCCATAGGCGTGGTGATCGCCGAACAGCGACCTCTTCCAGCCACCGAAGGAATGCCAGGCCATGGGCACCGGGATGGGCACGTTGATGCCGACCATGCCCACCTTGATGGTGCGGGCGAAAACGCGGGCGATGCCGCCGTCGCGGGTGAAGCAGGAGACGCCGTTGCCGAATTCGTGGGCGTTGATCAGCGCCACCGCACTGGCGAAGTCCGGTACCCGCACGATGCCCAGCACCGGGCCGAAGATCTCTTCCTTGTAGATGGTCATCTCCGGGGTCACGCCGTCGAACAGGGTGGCGCCAACGAAGAAGCCGTTCTCGGCGCCGGGCACCTTGAAGTTACGGCCATCGACCAGCAGCTTGGCGCCCTCCTCCACCCCCTTGGTGATATAGCCCTCGACCTTGGCCTTGTGCTGACCGGTCACCAGTGGGCCCATGTCGGCGTCGCTTTCCACGCCGTTGCGTACCCGCAGGGCGTCGATGCGCGGCAGCAGTTTCTCGATCAGGGCATCGCCCACCTCGCCCACCGCCACGGCGATGGAGATGGCCATGCAGCGCTCCCCGGCCGAACCGAAACCGGCACCGATCAGGGCATCGGCGGCCTGGTCCAGGTCGGCGTCGGGCATCACGATCATGTGGTTCTTGGCGCCACCCAGGGCCTGGACGCGCTTGCCGCGGCGGGTGCCTTCCTGGTGGATGTATTCGGCGATGGGCGTGGAGCCGACAAAGGAGATGGCCTCCACGTCCGGATGCTGCAGGAGGGCGTCCACCGCCACCTTGTCACCCTGGACCACGTTGAACACGCCATCCGGCAGCCCCGCCTGCTTGAGCAGCTCAGCGAGCAACAGGCTGGCGGAAGGATCGCGTTCGGAAGGCTTGAGGATGAAGGTGTTGCCGGTGGCCAGCGCCATGGGAATCATCCACAGCGGCACCATCACCGGGAAATTGAAGGGGGTGATGCCGGCGCACACGCCCAGCGGCTGGCGCAGGTTCCAGTTGTCGATGCCGCCGCCGATGTTGTCGCTGTAGCTGGTCTTGGCCAGGTGCGGCGCGCCGCAGGCGAATTCCACCACCTCGATGCCGCGGGTCACCTCGCCCATGGCGTCGGACAGCACCTTGCCATGCTCGCGGGTGATGGTGGCCGCCAGCTCCTTGTGGTGCTGGTCGAGCAATTCCTTGAAGCGAAACAGGATGCGCGCCCGGCGCAGCGCCGATTGCTCCGACCACTCGGGAAAGGCCGCCTTGGCGGCGGCGACGGCCTGGTCCACGGTCTGCACCGTGGCCTGGGCGACCCGCGCCTGGACCACGCCCTCGGCGGGGTTGAAGACGTCGCTGAAGCGCTCGGCCTGGGTCGAGACCGCGCCGTTGATGTAGTGCCCGATGACGGGGGTGTCGCTCATGTCCTGAATCCTCGTGTCCTGGGGTCGCCGCTGCGGCGCGTGCGAAAGGGGGGTTACCGGGTCAGCAGCCACTCGTGCTGCGGATCGTTGTGGAATTTCCAGACGCGCCGGGGGCCGGCCATCACGTTGAGGTAATAGGATTCGTAGCCATAGGGCACGCTGACCGGGTGATAGCCGCGCGGTACCAGCACCACGTCGTGGTCTTCCACCGCCATGGCCTGGTCCAGATCGCGCTCGTCGGTGTAGACGCGCTGGAAGACGAAGCCCTGGCCCGGATCGATGCGGTGGTAGTAGGACTCCTCCAGCAGACTCTCCGCCGGCAGGTTGTCGCGGTCATGGCGGTGGGGCGGATAGCTGGAGGAATGCCCGGACGGGGTGCGCACCTCCACCACCAGCAGCGAATGGGCGGCCGCGGTGTCCGGCAGGATGTCGCAGACATAGCGGGTATTGGCGCCCTTGCCGCGGGTGGAACGCTGCATGCTCGCCGGCTCGATCAGCCGCGGTGGCAGCCGATCTGCCACCACCGGATTGCCCGGCGAGGTGCAGACGGCGATTTCGGCGGCGCTGTCGGCGGTCACCCGCGCCTCGCTGCCGGGCGGCAGGTAGGCGGCATAGGGCGAGACGTCCTCGAAGACGCTCTGGCGACCGGCCAGCCCGCGCCAGGCGAAGTCGCCCAGTTGCGGATGCCCGCCTTCGATACTGGCGCCGCCGCTGAGCAGCACGATGCAGACCTCCAGGTCACCCGCCAGCACCGGCAGGGATTCCCCCGGTTGCAGGCGATGGGCGGCGAAGCCGACATAGTCCAGGGCACCGGCCGGGACGCTGACGATGTCACGGGCGCTCCGGTCGGCTTTGACGAGCAGATTCATTGCAGGTCTCCTCAGGCAGTGGCCTGCGCCACCAGCTGGCGCAGATGGTCGTAGCCCTTCTTGGCGTATTCGTAGGCCGGCGCCACGGCCGGGTCCTGCTCGGCTTCCACCACCAGCCAGCCCTGGTAGCCGGCGGCCACCAGCACCTTGAGCAGCGCCGAGAAGTCGATGTCGCCATCCCCCGGCACAGTGAAGGTGCCGTTGAGGATGCAGTCCGGAAAGCTCCACTGGTTGTTGCGCGCCAGCTGCACCACGGCCTTGCGCACATCCTTGAAGTGCACATGGCAGACCCGGTCGATATGTTGCTGCAGTACGCTCAGGGGGTCGCCACCGCCCATGTAGCAGTGACCGGCATCGAACAGCAGGCCGACGTCCGGGGAGGTCAGCGCCATCAACCGGGCGATGTCCTCGGGCGCTTCCACATAGGCGCCCATGTGGTGGTGATAGGCCAGGCGCAGGCCCTGGCTCAGGGTAAAGGCGGCCAGGCGATCGAGCTTTTCGGCATAGGCCTGCCAGGCGGCGTCGCTGTGGAAGCGCGGCCGCTCGATCAGGGGAATACGCTGACCCTGGATGGAACCGGCCACCTCGCCATAGACCAGCACCCTGGCGCCGTTCTCGGCCAGCAGCCGGCAATGGGGACGGATCGCCTCGATCTCGGCCTCGACCTCACGGTGCGCCAGACCGCTGGAATACCAGCCGGAGACCAGCTCCAGGTCGTGCTGGCCGAGCACCTCGCCCAGCGCCCTGGGTTCGCTGGGAAACTTGCCGCCCAGCTCGAAGCCCTGGAAGCCGATTTCCTTGCCCTCGCGCAGGATGGTTTCCAGCGGGGTGTCGCCGCCCAGCGCCGGCAGGTCGTCGTTGGCCCAGGAGATGGGGTTGATGCCGATCTTGAGTTGTTGTTGTGCGGTCATGTCAGCCTTGCTCGTCAGGAGGCGATCAGGCGCGGGCGTCGCGCCAGGCCTGGATCAGGAATTCGAAGTTGCTGCGGATCTGCGCGATCAGCGCGCGGTCGTCGATCTCGCCGGCCAGCCAGGCCCGACTCGGCTGGGCGAAGATGGTCCGGCCCACGGCGAAGCCCTGGCAGCGCTGGCTGGCGCTGGCCTGCCGAAAGCCTTCGGCCAGCTCCTCGGCCGGGGCGTTGAGACCCAGCAGCACCACGCCCTGGCAATAGGGATCGCGCTCGGCGATCAACTGGTCGAGTTGCCTCCAGACGGCGGCCGGCTGCGCCTCGATCTTCCACCACTCGGGATAGATGCCCAGGTTGTACAGCCGCTTGATGGCGCGATAGAGCACGTCCGGCCGGCTGGACGCATGGTTCTTGGGCGGGATGACCTCCAGCAGGAGTTCATGACCGCTGGCCTGAGCCGCCTGGTACAGCCCCTTGAGCTGGGCCTCCTGCTCCAGCCGCAGCAGCGGCTCGTCATCGGGGTGGAATTGCACCAGGCACTTGATGATCTGCTCGCTCGGCCAGCTCAGCAGGGTGCTGCCCACCGAGCGGCCATGCTCGAAGGCCAGGGGTCGCGAATTCTGCAGTTCCACCGGCCGGGCAAGCCACCAGCCACGGCCGCTGGCGGCATTCAGGGCATCCTGGCCGAAGCGCTCGTCGGCAAGCAGCCCGACATCCGCCGCCACGCCCTGCTCCGCCAGCGCCTGCTCGACCTCGGCGATGGCCTGGACGAACAGTTGCTTGAGCGCCGGAATCCGCGCCGGATCGGCGCCCACCTGCTGGGCACTTTCCACCAGCTGGTAGCGGTGATCGAAGGCGAAGATGAACAGCTGTTGCCAGGTACGGCGGCGGACGCTGACCCGGTGCAGGCGGGTGAGCACGGGATCGAGGTCGGGCCGGGTGATGGGCACCGGGCTGTGGTGGAGGTAGTCCAGTTCGGCCAGGGTCGGCATGGCCGGGGCGCAGCCGTGGCGCGACACCACCAGTCCGCCGCAGGCATTGGCCAGCCGGCAGCATTCGGCATCGTCGCCGCCGGTCAGCCAGCCGCGCAGGAAGCCGGACATGAAGGCATCGCCCGCGCCCAGCACATTGAGCACCTCGACGCGGATGCCGCGATGGATCTCGCCGTCCTCGAGACACGCCGGGATGGCGCCGTGGAGCACCGTGCAGCCCTGGGCGCCGAGCTTGACCACCAGCGTCGCCGCGGTCACCTCGCGCACCCGGCGCAGGGCGGTGAGCAGGTCTTCGCTGCCGCCGGCGATCTGGAATTCCTCCTCGGTGCCCACCACCAGGTCGAAGCGCGGCAGGATGCGCTGTACATGGGCGCTGACCTCGGCGCTGGCGATGAAACGGGTCTCGCCATCGGCCTTGCCGGTCAGCCCCCAGAGCACCGGGCGGTAGTCGATGTCCAGCACCCGCTTCACGCCATTGCGCTCGGCATAGTCCAGGGCCCGGCTGCTGGCCTGGAACACGCCCGCGGTGGAGAAGTGGGTGCCGGTGATCAACAGCGCCTTGGCGCTGGCGATGAAGGCCTCGTCGATGTCGTCCGCGCCCAGTGCCATGTCGGCGCAATTCTCGCGGTAGAACACCAGGGGAAAGGTCTCGCGGTCCTTGATGCCCAGCAGCACCAGGGCGGTGAGGCGCTCGCGATCCACCTGGATGCCACGGGTGTCGCAGCCTTCCTGCGCCAGCGTCCGGGTCAGGAAGCGCCCCATGTGGTCGTCGCCGACCCGGGTCAGCATCGCCGACTTCAACCCCAGGCGCGCAGTGCCGAAGGCGATGTTGGCGGAGGATCCCCCCAGGTACTTGGCGAAGCTGCTGACGTCTTCCAGCGGCGCCCCGATCTGCTGCGCATAGAGGTCGACGCCCAGTCGCCCCAGGCAGATGACGTCCAACTGGCGTCCGCTGGCGAAGAAATGATCACCCATGGGTGGCTCCTGCTTATTGTTATCGGCCAACCGCGCGGACCCGAGGGGCCGAACGTGTGAGTGAGCTCAGGCTAGAACGACGCCGCGGACAAATCAACAAATTTTCCACATGAGATTTTATGGAATTTAATTTCCATAAGTGGCGTACACTGCTCCTGCCGCCCCACTTCGACGCCGCCCGGCGAATGGGTTAAGTTGCCGGCACAAGAATCCCTACCGTGAGATAGCCCATGTCCTCCGACTCCCCGGCCGACGACCCCCTCAGCAGCGTGTCGCTGGCCGATCCGCCCGGCAACGTCGAGCAGTTGCTGGCCTGCATCGCCCGTGACTACGAGGCCCTGCCGCGCCAGCTGAAACGGGTAGCCGCCTATGTCAGCCAGCAGAGCGACAGGGTCATGGTGGATCGCATCAGCGATATCGCCGGGCAGTGCGAGGTGCACCCCTCGGCCATCGTGCGCTTCTCCCAGCGCTTCGGCTTCAAGGGCTTCAGCGAGATGCAGGCGCTGTTTCGCGAGGCCTACACCCACAAGACCACGCCGGTGCAGAACTACCAGCAGCGCATCCGCAGCATGATCGCCAACAAGAGCCAGCGCGCCAGCAGTGGCGATCTGGCCCGCGAATGCATCAACGCCACCCGCTCGGGCCTGGATCGACTCGCCGAGGAACTGGACGACGCCGCCTTCGACAAGGCCGTCGACCTGCTGGTGAACGCCGAGAACATCTATGTGGTGGGGGTGCGCCGCTCCTTCGCCGTGGCCGACTACCTGGTCTACAACCTGCAGCACACCAACAAGCGCATCCACCTCATCACCGGCCTGGGCGGCGGCTATCGCGAGCAGATGCGCAGCATCGCCCAGGGCGACCTGCTGATCGCCATCAGCTTCAGCCCCTATGGCAAGGAAAGTCAGCAGTGCGTGCGCATCGCCCAGCACCACAAGGCCAAGACGCTGATCATCACTGACAGCAATCTCTCGCCCCTGGCCAAGCGCGCCGATTCGCTGCTGCTGGTCAACGAGGGCAGCGCCTTCGCCTTCCGGTCGCTGAGCGCCACCCTCTGCCTGTGCCAGGCGCTGTTCCTGGCCCTGGGCTATCGCCTGGAGTTGAAGATGGACGAGATCCAGCTGCCGCTGGACGAGGACGACTAGCCGGCAGCGAACGGGCGCAGCAGCCGGACAGGCCCTGGCAGGGCTGCGCAAACGCTTGATCGACAAACAGAAATTTCTTGAGCAGAAGGCTTGACAGCCACCAGCGCCTTGCCAATAATGCGCGCCTCGGATGGCTACGTAGCTCAGCTGGTTAGAGCATAGCATTCATAATGCTGGGGTCCGGGGTTCAAGTCCCTGCGTAGCCACCACCTATTTTCAAGGGTCAGCGTAAGCTGGCCCTTTTTTATTGCCCACGAAAAAATCCAGCCGATGGCACCGCTTTTAATCCCCTCTCCCTCTGGGAGAGGGCTAGGGTGAGGGTACCGCCGCCCCTCTCCTGAACAGCCTGCCCACCCCTCAGATAAGCCCCGCCCAAGCAGACTCAAGCCACAGGCAGCACCGCTCTTCATCCCCTCTCCCCCCCGGGAGAGGGCCAGGGTGAGGGCCCGCTTCACGCCAACCTCAGCCCCACCCATGAAAAAGCCCGGCCTAGGCCGGGCTCGATCACCGCGTAAGCAGCTTACAGCGCGACCTTTTGCTTGCTCTCCACCTCTTCCACAGCCGCCGCGTCCTGGGTGTCGATGGACTGCACCAGTGCCTTGGAGCTGAAGGCCCGCAGGTCGCGCAGGAAGTTGTCGCGCCAGGAGGCCAAATCCGCTTTACGGATCACCCGCATCATGTCTTCGTAACGCGACTTGCGCTCTTCCAGCGGCATGCGCAGCGCCCGGTCCAGCGCTTCGGCCATGCCGACATGGTCGTAGGGATTCACGATCAGCGCCGAATTGAGTTCGCGCGCCGCCCCGGCGAAGCGCGACAGCACCAGCACGCCCGGATTCTCCGGGTCCTGAGCCGCCACGTACTCCTTGGCCACCAGATTCATGCCATCGCGCAGCGGCGTCACCAGACCCACGTCGGAGGAGCGGAACAGCCCCATCACCGTGCGGCGGTCGTAGCTCTTGTTCAGGTAGCGGATCGGCGTCCAGTCCAGCTCGGAGAAATGGCCGTTGATATGGCCGGCATGGCTCTCCAGCTGACGGCGGATGTTCTGGTAGGAGACCACGTCCGCCCGCGACGAAGGCGCGATCTGCACGAACTGCACCGCCCGATGATGCTCGGGAAAATGCTCCAGCAGCTTCTCGAACGCCTGGAAGCGCTCCACCAGTCCCTTCGAATAGTCGAGTCGGTCGACGCTGACGATGGTCTTGTAGGGCACGCCCTCGATGCTGCGCGAGATGAACTGGCGCCGCGTGCGATAGGACTCGGCCTGCTTCTGGATGACGTCCGGCATCACGCCGATGGGATAGACGCCCACCCGGAAGTTATGCCCGTAGGCGGTCAGGCTACCGTCCTTCTCCAGCACGCCGCGTACCTCGCGGGTGATGTAATCCTGGAAGGCCAGCTGGTCGGTATCGGTCTGGAAGCCGATCAGGTCGTAGAAGCACAGGGTCTTGAGCAATTCGTTGTGCGGCGGGATCGCGGTGAGGATTTCCGGCGCCGGAAAGGGAATGTGCAGGAAGAAGCCGATGCGATTGCGGATGCCCAGCATGCGGCAGGCTTCGGCGAAGGGAATCAGGTGATAGTCGTGCACCCAGATGATGTCATCGGGCTTGAGCAGCGGCTTCAGGCGTTCGGCCATGGCCATGTTGACGCGTCGATAGCCGTCGTACTCTTCCCGGTTGTAGCGCGCCAGATCGATCCGGTAGTGGAAGATCGGCCAGAGGGTGGCGTTGGAGAAACCGCGGTAGTAGTGGTCGTAGTCGCGCTTGGTCAGGCCAAAGGTCACATAGTCGATGTTGTCCTTGGTCTGGGTCTTGGCCGGCCCGTTTTCCTTGACCGTCTCGCCGTTCCAGCCGAACCAGATGCCGCCCGACTTGCGCAGGGCGTCCAGTACGCCCACTGCCAGACCACCCGCGGTCGCCTTGCCTTCCTCGATCGGGGCCACCCGATTCGATACCACCACTAAACGGCTCATCCTAATCTCCTTGCTTATAATGTGGCGCGAGGTCACGGCTCAGCTGCTGCAGCCAGAGGGCCACCGCTTCCACCGAAGGCAGGCGGGTCTTGGCGACCGTCTCCCCCTCTCCTACCTTGACGGTCAGACCGCCTCGCGCATTGACGACGGTGAACCCCTCTTCATCGGTACGATCGTCACCGAGAAACACCGGCAGGCAGCCGGCAAAGGGTTCCAGTTCGAGAAAACGGGCGATGGCCTCGCCCTTGCTCGCCGCAGCGGGCTTGAGTTCAAAGACGCATTTGCCCGGTTGCAACTTGAATTCGGGATGGTCGGCGGCGATGCCTTCGGCCAGTTCGCGCACCAGGGCTTCCTTGTCCGGCGCCTGGCGATAGTGCAGGGCGAAGGCCACGCTCTTGCGCTCCAGCAGCAGGTCCGGATGGTCGGCCAGGGCCGCTTCCAGGCGGGCGCCGACCTGCGCCAGCACCGCGGCGTCCAGGGTCACCCGATGGATCTCGCCTTGGGGATCGCGCCATTCGGCACCATGTACGCCAGCCGCCGGCAGTTGCAGCGGCCTGGTGAATCCGTCGATCTCCGCCAGCGGTCGCCCGGAGACCACGGCGACGCCATGGTGGCGCGCCAGCTGCTCGAGCGCAGCGAGGGTTTCGGCGGGAATGAAAACCTGTTCCGGACGTGGCTGCAGTTCTGCCAGGGTGCCATCCAGATCGAAGAAGAAGGCCAGCGGCTGGCCCGATGAGGTGAGGCTGTCGAGGTCGATCATGAGAGGTACGACTGCCGGGTCACCGTATGGTTCGTTCACACCTTCCGGCGGTGCCGAGGAATTCCCCTTGCCGGCTCGTAGTCGGATTCAGGGAGATGCTCTAGCAGCCCTGCCTTTGGAGACCACCATGAACAAGCCCGAAATCACCAAGACCCCCGAAGAGATCGACGACATCCAGGATCGCATGGGTGACATGCGCGAACTCGACTTCAGCGATCGCAAGGACGAGCGTCAGGGCCGTGCCGGCGACGAGATGGATGAACGCGACTACGAAGGCCAGTTTCCCGAAGAGCGCGTGCGCCAGGCCGGCATGACCGGTGGCGAGACCCTGGATCATCAACCGACCATGGACGACGCCAGTCCGGAGACCCTGCTGGACGAGACAGGTGCCCGCTCGCCAACCGACTACGGCGATGCCTGGCCCAACGACAAGGAGCTGAGCGTGGTCGAGGACAGCGACATCGGCGGTGGTTCCGGCCAGGACGAGGCCGAACTCGGTCGCAGTCACCCCCTGGACGGCCAGGCCTGGGACGGCGAAGCCGACGAACCCAACGAAGCCGAGACCCAGAGAGACGCCCGCTACGCCGATCTGGACGCCAACGACGAAGACCTCGCCGGAGACACCGGTCTGGACCTGGACGAAAAGCGCGCCGATCACTGAAACCGCTGAAGGCCTAGTCGAGCAGCGTACAGGCCATCACCAGCGCATCTTCACGGCCGCCGACCGCGGGATAATAATCCCGCCGGCGGCCGATCTCGTTGAAGCCATAGCGTTCATACAGCCGGTAAGCCGCCTGATTGCTGGCGCGCACCTCCAGAAAGCACTCGTTGGCCTTGGCCTTGCGTGCTTCCTGCAGCAGGTGTTCCAGCAGCCGCAGGCCGAGACCGCGGCCCTGGCTTTCCGGTTTGATGGTGATGTTGAGCAGATGGGCCTCGTCGAGGATGACGTTGATCACCCCATGCCCCACCTGCTGCTCGCCGGCCGTCATCACCCAGCAGTCGTAGGACTTGAGCGCATCGCTGAAGATGCCACGGGTCCAGGGGTGGCTGAAGGCCTGATACTCGATCTTCAATACCGTGTTCAGATCGGCTTCGGTCATCCGCCGAAAGCTCACCGCATCGTTCATTGCTGTTCCATCCAGCGGCGCCGCAACGGGCGCATGGCTTGCCAGAGCGAGGCCTTGGCGGCCGGCTCTTCCATCAAGATATCCAGTCCCGGTACCAGCCAGGCCGGTCCCAGGGCGGTGTCCCGCTCCACTCCGGTGAGCTGCGCATCCGCAACGCCACTGCAGCGCCGCGCGGCGCCGCCGATCAGCCAGAGGCCCAGGCCTTCGCCCAGGCGTTCCTGGTGCCCCGAGACGAAGCTCTGCACGAATTCGGCCGCCGCCGCCGGGCCCTGGTCGAGTTGACCGCTGTTGAGCAGCGGCCAGCGAATGGGCTCCTCGCTGACGATCCGCGGCGTGTCCGGCAGGCCGGCAGCGCGCAGCAGATCCCGCAGCAGCAGATAGGCTGGATCGCGCGAGCCCAGGGTGTCGCCGGTGGGCAACTCCAGCAGCAGCAGGCAACGCCCGGCCTGGAGCAGCTGCAGGGCGAAGCGCGGCGCCGGCTCCCGTGGTGGCGGCGGCGCCCGCTCCGGTTCCGGCTCTGCCACCGGAGTGGCAACGGGCTTCAGCGTCGCGGGTCGCGGGATCTCGATACGCGGTCGATGCGCCGCCGGTGCCTCGACTGCCGCAGCGGCCGGCGCGGCCTTGGCCACCGGCTCCGGGCGGACCACCCGGGCGGCAACGGGCGCCTCTTCCGGCGCCTCGACCCACAGGGCTTCCGGCCGCGAAGGCGCGGCGAAGGGCAACACCGTGCGCGGCACCCAGACATCCAGCTGCAACGCCTGCAGATAGGCGCGACGACGCGCCTCGGCGGCAAGCGAGGGGCTGATGGAGGGGGCGGGGTCGGACATGGGCGGATCCTAAGAGCCTGCTCTGACACGCGGCAGGATTATGCGGGGCGGCATTGTCGCGCGGATCGCCTCAGATCGAAAGGCCGCCCTGCCCATCGGTCCCACCGCGGTCACATCGAAGGCTCTGGCGTCTGGAGTACAATGGCGCTTTTGTCTGGTGCGGTCCCCGCCATGATCGACCCCAAACGCGTCCTGCGTACCCTCGCCGAACACTGGCACCTCATCGACCCGCTGTGCGCCCACTTCGACAGCGGCACCCTGGGCCTGGCCGAGTTGCGTGCCCGCCTGGCCGAACAGCTGCCCGAGCGCACGCCGGCCGACCTCACCGCCCTCCTCGACACCTGGATCCGCCTGGACATCCTGGTGCCGGTGGCCAAGAGCCCCAATCGCTTCGAACTCAATGGCCAGATCCACGACTTCCTCGGCTATCTCAGGCGCGAACACCGGCTGGGCCTGTGCCTGGAGATCGAGGCCTACCTGCGCCACCTGGAGCGCCTCGCCGGCCACATCCGCGAAGCCTTCGACAACCGCGACGGCCCCGACCTCGTCCGCCAGTTGCGCCTGCTGGACATGCGCGTGCGCGATGTCCTCAAGAAGCTGGCCAACGACGGCCATGCCCTGGAGGGCGTCGCCGAGCGCGCCAAGACCAGCGATCGCCAGATCCCCCTGCGCCAGCGCTATGCCGAGGTGCTGGCCACTTGGGACGAATACGTCGAGCCGATGATCCAGCTGGTGGCCGCCGACGGCGCTTTCGAGCGCGGGGTGCACCGCGTCGAACAGGTCCTCCTGCACCTGCTGGGCGAACAGCAGCGCCTCGGCCAGCTGGTCGACGACGACCTGCTGTTGCGCACCCAGGCACGCATCCTGGAGATGCACAACGCCGCCCAGCTGGCCCTGAGACGTGCCCGCGAATTGCTGCTGCCGCTGCGCGAGGAAGCGCGTCGGCACAACGCCGTGACCCGCGGCGCCGCCCTGGCCCTGGCCACCATTCGGCGCAAGGGCCTCGACGCCGTGCCCCAGGCCGCCCTGCCCCTGTTCAGCCGGCCACAGAGCGTCTTTCTCGGCACCACCGCCCAGGTGGAAAGCTATGTCTACGCCCTGGCGCGCTTCGAGCCCAAGCCGGCGCGCTTCCCCAGCCAGAACAGTCGCCCGCGGGACAGCGAACGCCCGGCCGCGCCCCGTACCGCCCGCGAGATGCTCGATCTCTGCCAGGACGCCCTGCCGCTGCCCGATCTCATGGCCTGGCTGCTGGAACAGGAACCGGCCGGCGACACCGACGAGTTGCTCTACTGGTTCTCGCGCCTGTCCCGCGATACGCGCTTCCAGCGCCAGCGCCTGGATCGCCGCCACTACGACACCCTCGAACACCGCGTCAGCCTGTGCTCCTACGCCCTGACCGCCCGATCCCTCGCGAGCGACGCCCATGCAACTTGATCTCAACGAAATGACCCAGCTCGCGCCCATCTTCCGCGAGTTGTTCAAGGGTTATCACCTGTCCCGCAGCGAGCCCGAAAGCTACGCCCAGCTCAGCCAGCAGCAGGACCAGTACCGCGCGCTGTTCCGCGCCCTCGGCTTCGAACTGGTCTGCGATCCGCGCGGCTTCTACTACTTCGTGCCCGAGCAGATGGGCGCCCAGGTCAACAAGACCGCCCAGCGCCTGGCGCTGTTCACCTTCATCCTGGTCGAGCACCTGGCCGACCAGGGTCGCGACCCACTGGCCGTGCTCGACGGCGGCACCCTGGGCCGGCACGAGTTGCCGGCGCTGCTGGACAAGTACCGCGACCTCTTCCTGCAGGCCGAGGTCACCACCCAGGAAGAGCTGGAGGAAAAGATCCTGCGCCGCCTGACCCAGCTCGGCTTCGCCCTGGACAGCAACGGCACCTACCGCTTCCTGCCGCCCATGCACCGCTTTCTCGATGTCTGCCTGACCGTGCAACAGGATCGCGACCTGGCCGCCGGCCTGCATGCCAGCGACCTGCCGCTGCCGGCGCCGACCCTCGCCAGCGACGAAGACGACAGCGAGCAGGAAGGCGCCGACGAGGATGACGAAGAGGCCGCCCTGGCCCGCGCCATCGCCGCAGAACGGGAGTTCGACCTATGATCCGCTACGGCATCAGCCGCTTCGCCCTGCTCAACACCGCCGGCTACAGCCTCGGCCTCTTCCCGCTGGAACAGCCGCTGTCGGTCTACGGCGCCAACAACCTGGGCAAGAGCGCCTCGATCAACGCCCTGCAATTCCCCATCCTGGCGCGGCTCTCCGACATGAGCTTCGGCAAGTACAGCAACGAGCAGTCGCGCAAGTTCTACTTCGCCACAGACACCAGCTACATCCTCATCGAACTGCGCCTGGCCCACGGCCCCCACGTCATCGGCGTGGCCGGTCGCGGCCCGGGAGGTGGCTTCGGTCACCAGTTCTTCGCCTATGCCGGCGAACTGGATCTGGCCCACTACCAGCGCGACGGCGCCTGCCTGCGCCAGCGCGAACTCTTCGCCAGTCTGGAGCGTGCCGGCCTCAAGGCCTATGAGGTCAAACCCGAGGAATTGCGCCGCCTGCTGGTCGGTGGCCATACCAGCATTCCACTGGACCTGACGCTGATCCCGCTGCGATCCACCAGCGAACAGAGTCTCAAGACCTTCCGCGCCCTGTTCATCAACCTGCTGCACATGCGCGAGATCACCGCGGCCAAGCTCAAGCAGCTGTTTCTCGATGCCTTCGAGCACAGCCTGAGATCCGGCAGCGTCGACTACATCGCCGCCTGCGAGGAAGCCTTCCGCGACGTCCGCCGCATGGAGCAGGACTACCAGTCGCTGGTCGCCGCCGGCCCGCTGGTGGAAGCCCTGGCCAATGGCGTCGAGCAGCGCGACCGCCTGAGGGGCAAGCTGCATCGCCTCTCGCCGCTGCTCGACAGCCTGCTCGGCACCTGGCAGCACTACGCACTCGACCGTCGCGACGAACTCCTGGCCCAGACCGAACACTACCGCCAGGAACAGGACGGTCTGCAGCAGAACCAGCGCGACGGCACCAGCGAACTGATGCGCCGCGAGCGCGAGATCAGCGGCCTGCAGCGCTGGCTCGCCGAGCTGGCCCAGCTCAAGCACCGCTTCGCCCTGGTGGAGTCCACCGCGCCCCTGGAAGCCCAGCTGCTGGCCGCCAAGGACGCCCACGACGAACTGGCCGGCGCTTTGTCCCAAGCGCGTCAGTTCAGCAGCGAAGACCTCGACCAGCGCGTCCGCGAACTGGAGCAGCGCCTCAAGGGTATTCGCCAGCAACTCGACCACGCCGACAACAACAGCTACGCCCGCCTGCGCGAGGAATTCAGCCAGGCCGACGTCGACCGCCTGATGCGACTGTTCAACGGCCAGCTGTTCAGCCTGCCGCTCGGCCCCAAGGGCGTCGAACTGAGCGAAGACGGCAACTGGGTAAAGACCTTCGAAGGCATCCTGGCGCGTTTCCAGGGCGATCGCCTCGAATTGCCGGGTCTGTCCCTCGACCTGTCTGGGATAGAGCCACCCACCCTGCAGGCGCTGGCCGATCGCGCCGCCCTGCGTGACCAGAAGGACCGCCTGGAGCGCGAACTCAAGCAACTCAAGGCGCAGCAGGGCGTCAGCCTCGACCGCCAGGCTAGCAAGGCCCAGGCCGAAGCCCTCTATCAGCAGGTCCTGGATGCCCAGAAGGCCCTGGAAGACTTCCGTCGCTGCCAGACCCTCGGTGCCGAGGAAAACGAAAAGCTCGAACAGCTGGCCCAGCTGGAAGCCGCCCAGGACGAACTGAGACGCGCCGGCGACGCCTTCACCGAACGCGTCCAGCAACTCTCCGCCAAGCTGCAGCTGATCGGTCGCCAGCTGGCCGACCTGGAAGCCAAGGACCGCACCCTGGCCGACGCCCTGCGCCGCCGCCAGCTGCTGCCCACCGACCTGCCCCAGGGCACGCCCTTCATGGAAGCGGTCGACGATTCCCTGGAAAACCTGCTGCCGCTGCTCAACGACTACCAGGACACCTGGCAGGCCCTGCAGCGCGCCGACACCCAGATCGAGGCGCTCTATGCCCAGGTCCGCCTCAAGGGCGTTGCCAAGTTCGACAACGAGGAAGACCCCGAGCGCCGCCTGCAGCTGCTGGTGAACGCCTATGCCCATCGCCAAGACGAAGCCCTGACCCTGGCCAAGGCCCGCCGCGCCGCCGTCACCGACATCGCCCGGACCCTGAGAAACATCCGCAGCGACTACGACAACCTCGAACACCAGCTGCAGCTGTTCAATCGCGAGATCAATCGCAAGCAGGTCTCCAACCTGGAGAGCTTCCGCATCGTCCTGGCGCCGAACAAGGAGGCGCTCAAGCACATCGACCAGATCATCCACAGCGCCGGTCAGTATGAGGAAGGCGAAACCCTGTCGGTCTTCGATCTCACCCAGGACAGCAGCCAGGACCAGAAGAACGAGGACGCCAAGGAATACCTGGCACGCCTGGTGGCCGCCAACGGCAACCAGCTCGGCCTCAAGGACCTCTTCGAACTGGCCTTCGAGATCACCAAGCAGGGCGGCCAGCCGATCCTGCACACCGATATCGACGGCGCCGCCTCCAACGGCACCACCATGACCATCAAGGCGCTCACCAACATGTACCTGTTGCTGCACCTGATGGACCGGGAGCAGGCCGCCAAGATCCGCCTGCCCTACTACCTGGACGAAGCCGCGGACATCGACGAACGCAACCAGCAGGCGCTGATCGAAACCAGCCAGCAACTGGGCTTCGTGCCCATCCTGGCCAGCGTCAAACCCCAGGTCAGCGCCCAGGTTGCCATCGACCTCGAAGGCGGCAGCGGCCCCGGCGGCATCTACATCGACGAAGCCGACTGGAAGTACATCGCCAAACGCGACCTGGCCCTGCCCGAACCCGTTTGAACCCCTTCCAGAACGCAAAAAGCCCGGCAAATGCCGGGCTTTTTCTTTTCTTGCTCGCGTAACGCTGCGGTAGGTTGGGTCGAGCGCACCTCCAGCCATTCGATCGCGGCCATGGGCCGCTCCTACGGCATGCCTCCTTGTAGGAGCGGACGCATCGGCGGACAACCATGGCTACAACAGCCCGGCGCAGCCGGGCTGTCGTGGCTCTTAGGCTTTTACGAGCTTCAGGCAGCATCCATCTGACAGGCCTGCGCCAAGCTCTCCGCTACTCCGCTTCTAGTCCCCTCTCCCCCCGGGAGAGGGCTAGGGTGAGGGCAATCTCAACTCCGCAGCCCCAGGCTTCCATTGGCCGATTCTCTGCCCCCAGCGCCCAGGCACCCTGCCGCCCCGGCCAAACTTTTCCCGCCCTAAAGACAACACCCCCGCCAGAGTGAACTGAGCGGGGGTGCTGGGTGTTAGGCGCTTGACGATGACCTACTCTCACATGGGGAAGCCCCACACTACCATCGGCGATGCATCGTTTCACTTCTGAGTTCGGGAAGGGATCAGGTGG